>JAVKCM010000170.1:0-131237 GCA_040222735.1 Fuerstiella sp.
GACCACGAGATCGGCCGAAGTGCTCCCGGTGCGTATCACGCCAATGTGTGGGGCGGTCAGGAGACCGCCCCACAACGAAGAGACCGTCCCACAACGAAGGAAGAGACCGTGACCGCGACCGAAAGCCTGCGCGGCTTCCGATACTGTCTGTACCGATCGTCGCCCCGCCCGGTTCAGGCTTCGATTTCAGGCACCAGATACGGAGCACGATACTCGCGTTTCAGATACGCGTTGGCGCCCGCCGCATGGTCGCCCACAAAAACCTCATTCCGGGCATCGACGGTCAGCATCGGACTGAGTCTGATCTGGTCGCTTTCGAGCTTCACCGAATGAGCCGCCAGGTGCTGTTCCATGTCGGCCACCAGCGCCTGCCAGATGCCCTGATCTCCCGTCACGGCAGCGGCGTCCGCTTTGGTGAACGGCTGGCCGGTGCGGAAAGCAATATTGGCCAGATTACACCAGCCGGTGGACAGGTGCCCCACTTCGACATCCGTGTTCAGGCTGCTGACATTGCGGCTTCGGACAGCGTTGATGAAGTTTTCCTGATGCAGAGTGCCGCCGCTGTTGCCTCTGAATTCACGAATCAGCTTGCCATTTCCGTCGAACGCGGCTCCTCTGCCGCGCTGACCTTCAAAGCGACCGCCTTCGCAGTACGCAATATAACCGCTGCCCGGCCCCGGATGTTTCGGCGAACCTTTCTGACCAGGCCCTGCCGTCAGATTGGTCAGGCCGATCACCACGGGAATCCGGCCGGTGTCAAAATAAACGAAATGGACGTTCGGCGTGTCGCCGGCATCGTTCCAGGCGACTCGACCACCGGCACCAAAGACCTGACGCGGCAGCCGTACAGAGTCCTGAAACACCACGTTCCGCAGATCATCAAGAACATGCACGCCCCAGTTCCCCATCTCGCCGGAACCGGTATTGAAATCCCAGTGCCAGTCATACTGCAGCTTGTTGCGGAAGATCGGTTTGTCCTGAGCGGGGCCCAGCCACAGGTCGTAATTGACGCTGGCGTCGATTTCCAGAGGCGTATCTCGTTTGCCGATCGGACCACGCACGCCGTACCGGTTCACACGCGCGGTTTTGATCTCGCCCAGAGCCTTATCTTCATGCAGAAATTTCTTGATCTCGGCCTGCATGGGGTCCGAACGCTGCTGAGTTCCCACCTGGCAGATTCGGTTGTACTTGCGGGCGGCCGCGACCGTCTGCCGGCCTTCCCACTGGCTGTGAGACAGCGGCTTTTCGACGTACACGTCTTTGCCGGCCTGCATCGCCCAGATCGATGCCAGACAATGCCAGTGATTGGTGGTCGCCACGATGACCGCGTCGATGCTGTCATCGTCGATCAGTTTTCTCAGATCGGCGTAGCCGGCAGCTTTCGGAAAACGTGTCTGAGCTTTTCCCATCCGGTTTTCGTCCGGGTCACACACGGCTGCGACGTTGACTCCGTCGATCCCTGAAAACACGCCCATATGTCCGTTGGCACGTCCGCCGCACGAAATAAAACCCACGCCGACGTCATCGATGGCCATGCCGGCACGCAGCGCCGAAGGGAACGAGAAAGCTGCGCCGGCGGCCGCAGCGGAGGCCATGAACTGTCTTCGAGACGTGTGCGTCATCAGTCATCTATCCTGTCAATGAACGAAACGGCAGAAGACATGATGCCTCGGCCGACGGACGGTGAAAAAGTTCTGCCTGCCATGGCCGTCATCAACGCGGAACTGCTCTTCGGCAGCCGGTGAGCCATGAGTGACGAATCTTCGCAGACTGGTCATAGACGTCAGTATGGTCAGGCCCCGCTCCGGTTTCAACCGGCGATCTCACCACGTGACGGCAGCTCGTCGAGGAATCCAGCCCTCGCCCGAATCCGGAATCTGAATGTGCAGCCAGTCATTCTGCTCTGCCTGCACCACAAACTCCGTTCCTTCTGCCAGCGCCTGATTGAACGCCGGGTCATAGCTGTCGGCACCGCCCTTGCGAGCCATCGTTTCCGCGATGACAACACCGTGCCGCGTCTGCTCAATCTTCACCCAGTCCCGGGCAAACGAAAGGCCGACCAGCAAGGTTACCGCCAACGTGACAAATCCCGCTCGCCGCGTCAGCGTCGGCTGCCAGCCCAGCTGTGACGCCAGAGTCAGCACCAGAGCCAGGCCCAGCAGCACTGTGCAAAGCACCCCTTTTTCGTAATAACTGATCATCTGCTGCCAGAAGAACAGATAATCCAGCAGCGGCTTCCCGGCCTGATCAGATTCCCGCGGCAGCGCCTGGTTCAGATTGGCCTGCAGATAGGGGTCGCGCGGCAGGTAATACCGGGCCTGACGATAGGCGGCAATCGCGCGGCCCGGCCGCCCCGCCTGCATCCAGGCGTTGCCCTGATTATAAAGCACGACGCCCGAACGAAATCCGTCGTCCAGGATTTCCTGATACATCGATGCAGCTTTGACAAAGTCGGCGGGTTCTGAGGCACTGGCAAACTGCTCTTCGGCCGCCTGAAACTGCCGTGACGTTTCCAGATCCGGCGCAGACGTACAACCCGCCGCGAAGGTCAGACACCAGACCGCTGCGACGCCCGCTGACCAAACACAATGCAGACGCTGTCCGGCCAAATTCTGACTGCTGATGCTCAACATCGCTGGCTCAGCTCCCTGCTGAGGTCATTGACCAGCCGGCGGCAGTCGTTGACCATTTCTGTCGCGTCCTCGCTGCCGGTCCCGGCTCCGTAGCGTGCCGCATCACACCGATCCATGAACTTCACCGTGCGGATCCTGAGTTCCTGATTGATGTCTGCTGTCGTCAGCACCTGGTCAACGTCGTGGGACGTCAGACCAGCAGCCGGTCGACCGGTGAAGTCGGCAATCAGCCCCGCCACGATCCTGCTTAATGCATCCGCCGACACGGCAGATTCCGCACCTGCTGCGGTGGTGACCATCTGCAGCGATTCCACGGCCCGGCTGCGCGCCTGCCGGCGACGTCTCACGGCCGGGTCGCTGTGCAGCCGCTGGTGCCGTCGAAGTCCGAAACTGACAAATCCGTAAACGACAATCATTCCACACCACAGCCCCGCCCAGGCTGAACCCGTCAGACGAACGGCTCTAAGCTGCTGCAGGCCGGTGTGATTGGCAAACAAACCGGCGTCGTTCAGTTCCAGTGAACCGGACGCCCGGGCGGACTGCCGCGGGGCCACCACATCCGATGTCGCCAGCTGCCTGGCCGGACTGATTGTCAGAGGAATCGTGGCGGTCTGCAGCGAAATATATTCTTCCTTCTCAACGTCGAAATAAGTCACCGGAATCGACGGAAATTCATCAATGGCCGCGTCCAGCGGCCTCAGGCTGTACGTAAACACTCGGCCATTGCCGACCGTCTGTTCGGTGGCTTCATAGGTGCGGAAGTGGTCTGCAATCTCCGGTACCTGCTCCAGAACCGGAGGACGCAGATCAGAGACGGTGCCCTGGCCGTGGATCGTCAGTGTCAGCGTCATCGGGTCACCCACACTGGCTTCGTGCGGTGCTATATCCACGTTCGCTGCAAAACGACCAATGCCTCCGATAAAGGATTCCGGTCGTCCCGCCAGCGGGGCATCCCTGACTTCAATCTTCAGACTGTCAGACACCGCGTAGATATCCCGCCCCTGCAGCCTGTCATCGGTCATCTCTGTGCCGAAGGTTCCCTTCATGCGGGCCGCGGCCAGCGAGTATTCGCCCACGCGTTCCGGGACAAAGGTCCGCTGCAGGCGGTACTCCACATACGCGCTGGTCTCACCGCCAGACGTTTCCCGCTCGGCCCGTGTCGAGGGTGGCAGAAAGACAGTCGCATTACTGCGTCCGAACATGCTGAACACAGACTGAGTACCGATGTTGTTGATCTGCATGCCGTCGACATTTCGTCGCGACGAACTGACCAGCGGCTCCAGAATCTCGCGCCATGACGACTCAGGCTTCAACCCGTCCGGAAGCTGTTCATCGTCCAGCCACGGCACACTTAATCGCACCGGCTCACGAGACTGCACACTGAGCGGACTTCTGGACGACAACTCGTCCGGCAATTCACGGACCGCAACGACCAGCGTGACCGTGAACGGCTGCATCGGATAGACAGACTTCCGGTCGGTCGTCATTTCCAGTATGACGATGTCCTGCTGTTCCGGAGCGATCACGTTGATCGGCACTTCCCGCCCGGTAAGCTCAGTGCCGTTGACCATGACGGCCGGTGCCGGAATCACCTGGCGACCGGATTTCAGCGGAGTCAGCCGAAAACGGTACAACATGCCCGAACGAATGACTTCTGACTGACGACCGTTGATGATGGTGATCTGCCGTGAATTCTGAGACTGCTGGCCAAGCGACTCGACCTGGAAATCCGTCAACGCTTCCAGCGACGGCGGCTGAGGATCACTGACGTGATTCAGTGTGAGGTCGTAAATCAGGGATTCGCCCTGGTATATCTCCTGACGATCCACCTCCACAATCAGTTCAGGTTCCTGAGCCACCGCGCGCGCCGACAGCATCAGCAGAATCAGCAGCAGCTTCGCGCGAAACATCAAAGATTGTCCGGACCTGCTCACGTTACCAGTCCTTTTCCACTTTGAATCGCTGCCCCAGCAATGCCCGCAGTTGTTTCTGAAGCTCACGGTGAGCACGCTCTCGTTCGCGCGCCTGTCGCAGCACTGATTCCGCCTGCTGCTTCGACGCCTGTTGCTGTTGTTGCTGCTGCTGTTCATCCGCCGACTGCTGATCGTCCGACGGCTGATCCTGCTTCTGATCCTGTGACGACGGGTCTGGTTGTGGTTGCTGACCATCCTCAGAATCCTGGTCGTCCCCGTTCGAATTCTGATCCTCGTTCTGCTGCTGGCCGTTCGGCTGATCGCCGTCCTGCTGTTGGTTCGGGTCTGAAGAATTCTGTCGAAGTGGCTCCGCGATCTCCTGCAGAATTTGAAGCGTTTCCCGCTGCTCTGCGACGGCGCTGTCGCGGACGGATGATCTGAGCTGCTGAACAGCCGCTCGCGAATGGTCTTCGGCTTCCGGTGCGAGTTCCAGCGACAATTCCATCGACCTGACCAGACCTTCTATTTGCGACAGTTGCTGCTGCAACTGTTTCTGCTGCTCTGCGGCGGCCTGTTCCTGCTCAGTCAGAACCGGCGGCTTCGTGTTCTTATTCGCATCGGAATCGGAGTCGGAATCGGAGTCGGAGTCGGAGTCGGAGTCCGTTTGGGGCTGGTCCGCATTTGCGTCCGGATCAGCCTGGGTCACAGCGGTTTCGGACGGTTCATCAGACGACGATGCCGGTTCTGCGGATTGCCGCAGCGCTTCCAACTGCTGGCGCATCTCAGGTAATGCCTGTTCTGCTTTCAGAGGCAGAATCTGACTCCATTCCGTGATCCTTGACTGCTGTTCGATAAGCGTTTCCAGATCGCGTTCTGACAACGTATCGGCGGCTGTAGCCGGTTCCGTGGCCGCCACTGCCTCGTCGTTCGCTTCGTCGTTCCCGTCGTCATTCCCGTCGCCGTTCGCCGTGGGGGGCGGAGTGTCTTCCGAATCTTTCGATTCTTTCGATTCTGTCGCGTCAGCCATTTCTTCGTGTTCTTCGTTCGGCAGGACTGACTGCTGTTGTTCGATCGCCTGCTGCAGCAGGTCCTGATAAGGAGCCACTGCCATGTACAGCTGGTTCAGCAGGTTCAGCGTCTCTGTCTGAGCAGACAGCGCAAGTTCCGTATTGCCAGCCTGCAGTTCATCTGCCGCGGTCAGCATCTGTTTGCCCGCATCGTCAGCCAGCTGCAGCAATAACTGCTCGGCCTGCTGACGCTGGCTGTCCGCCGCGTCCGGGCTGCCTGCGGCTGCCGAACTCGTGCCCGAACCTGTCCCAGCCACACCAGCCTGTGCCGGCTGAAGTTCCTGCCGAATCTTCTGCTGCAGTGGTTCAATTTCTTCCTGCAGGGACCGTTGAGCTTCAACTGTTTCGGTCTGCGCCTGACGCTTCTGCACAGAATCAGGTTCGTCCTGCAGCAACCGGGCGCCCGAACGCAGCTGCGTCTGTTGGTCCTGAATCATTTTCAGAAACTGCAGCAGGTTCTTTTCATCCCGGGCTCGCTGTTTGTCCCGTTCGGCCCATTCAGACTGAATGTGTTTGATGTACAGACGAATCAGCTCCAGATTGTGTCGAGCTTCCTGGTGCTGCGGAGCGATCCGCAGTACGTCACGGTAATGGCGGGCCGACGCCAGCAGCAGATCGATCGCCTCTTCCCGCACCTCACCCACGGCGGCGACCGGGTCTTCTCCCAGTTTCACTCGCGCCTGATCGGCTTCCAGACAGCCCAGATTATAATGAGCTTTGACTGACAGCTGTGAATCTTTGGCCACCGTGACTTTACGAAACAGCCCGCGCGCCTGTTCGACGTCGCCAACCGCCTGTGCCGCACAGCCTTCATCAAAGGTGATGGTGGGATTATCCGGAGCCAGTTCGCCCGCTTCGGCGAAGGCCGTTTCCGCTTCGGCAAATTCGTTGCTGTGGAAATGCCGGATGCCCTGCCGCACTTTCTGAACGGCCGAGTCCGGGGTGTCTGCCCCTGCCAGAAACAGCGTTGTCACGCCCACAGTCAACAGCGACCATCGCCGGACGCTGCTGTGCCAATTGTATTGGTTCCGGCTACTGAATCGGTTGACATCAGTGCCGTTACCTCGCCACGACATTGCCGATCGGACCTTGTTCCGGTTCATGATGGCGCCTCCACCGCGGGACGATTTTCGCGTCGACAGCCCGGCACCAGCATTTCTGCAAGCAGCAGAATCAGTCCCAGTCCGCCAAACCACTGAAACTGTTCGCGAAACCGTTTCCGCTTTTCAGAATCAATTTCACCCTGCGTCAGGCGCACAAGAACATCGTCGTAAATCTGTCCCAGGTCGTAGCTTAACGTCTGAGCCGGCACATAGGCCCCCTGCGTGGTGGTGGCGATGTCCTGCAACAGTTTTTCATCCATCTTCGACCAGACTTCCTGTCCTTCATGCTGGACGAAGCTCAGACCACCATCCTCCGTGCGTCTGGGAATGCGGGCCCCTTCGCTGACGTTACCGAGTCCCACCGTGATGATCCGCACATTGCGTTCTGAAGCCTGGGTGGCCGCTTCCTGCGGAAAGGAATCCTGATCGCCCCCATCCGTGATCAATACAATGGCCTGATCGCGATCCGCCCGCGCCTCCATGGACTCCATGGCCTTGCGAATGGCGTCTCCGATCATGGTTCCGCCGCGTGGCGCACTTTCTGTATCCACGTCTTCCAGCATCAATCTCAGAAAATCATGGTCGGTGGTCAGCGGAACCTGGATCACCGGAGCTCCGGCAAACACGATCAGCCCGACACGATCTCCTTCCAGCTTTCGCAGCAGATCCAGAATGTCTGATTTCGCCCGTTCCAGGCGGTTCGGCTTCACGTCTTCGGCCAGCATCGACCGTGATACGTCCAGAACCACAAACAGGTCCACACCGCGGCCCGAAATTTCTTCAAAGTACACCCCGAATCTCGGACGCGCCATGGCCACAATCAGCAACCCCACGGCCATCATCAGCAGTGTCGCCCGGATCCATGTGCGACTCAGATGAAATGCCGGCATCAGTCGACGCACCATGGCCACATCCACAAAACGCCCGGCAGTCTGCCGGCGTTTCAACTGAGCGCGCACGGTCAGAAATCCGGCCAGCGGTACCAGCCAGAGAGCGAACAGAGCGGTTGGAAGTCCCCAGTTCATGGTCCTGTATCACCCGGATTGTCGACACGTCGCGTCATGGCAGTCCTCGCAGCCAGGTGCTCCCCAGAAACACGGTCATCAGCACGCAGCACAGTCCGGCGCCCATCGGATAGCCGAACACCTCCCGGTATTCTGTATAAAGTCGGCCTTCAATTTCTGTTTTTTCAAGCGCATCAATCTCGGCATAGACCTGTTCCAGTGCATCCACATCCTTTGCATTGAAGTAGGCACCGCCCGTGATATCGGCAATGGACTTCAGAGTGGCTTCGTCCAGTCGTACCGGCTGGGACTGCAGGAACTCACGACCGAACGCGTCCTCCACCCGATAGGGTGCCATCCCGTTGGATCCCACGCCGATACTGTACACTCGAATACCGAACTCGGCAGCGGCAGCGGCAGCGTCTTCCGGAGCCACCACGCCGGCCGTGTTTTCCCCGTCCGAAAGCAGGACGATCACCTTCGAGCTCGACTTGACATTCTTTAGTCGGTCCACCGCCAGCGCCAAAGCGTCACCGATGGCCGTCGCCTGTTCTTCTCGCAGCAGTTCCGCATTCAGAACTCGCCCACGGTCGTCCCTGATCGGTTCCGGAATCTTCACCGTGGACAGAATTTCCAGCAACGCGCCGTGGTCCAGCGTCGGAGGACACAGGGCGCTGGCGAATCCGCCAAACGCAACCAGCCCGATCAGGTCATCCGGTCGTCCAGAGAACCCGCCGTCTCCCGCCACGAAGTCACGAAACACCTTCTTCACGGCCGTGAGCCGATCTACCTGTTCTCCGTCGACGGGAAAATCCAGTGCCTGCATCGATCCGGATCGGTCGATACACATCTGAATCGCGATGCCTTCGGTCCGGATCCGCGTTTCTTCCCGACCGAACTGTGGCCGCGCCAGAGCAATCACAATCAGTGTCAGCCCGGCCAGCTGCAGCCACGGCAGCAACCGCCGCAGTCGCTGTCGCAGCGTGATCGGCAGCTGTTTCAGCGTTTCCACGCTTGAATAGATGATGGTACGACGACGCCGGAACAGAGAAAACCCGGCGACGGCACATACCGGAACCAGCAGCAGCAGCATCAGCGGTGTCTCGAATCGGAACGTGCTCATTCCACCACCTCCACCGGGCGTTCACGGCCGGTATGCTCGACCTCCGACGGCTCTGCCGTGGGCGCGGCGCCGGTTTCATCCACGGCGACCCGGTCGGCCAGATCGGACTGCAGTTCAATAAACTGCCTGGCCAGCTGCGTGCTTTGTGTGATCGCCTCGGGCTCTGGCTGGAAGCCCGCAAATTTTACCAGGTCGGCGGATTCCAGAAACGCTGCCAGCCGGCGGTTCTCCTCGTCCGAAAACAGACTCTGACCATTCATTTCTCTCAGAAATTCTTCCGTCGTCTGTTCCGGAGCTCGTACGCCCGTGCTGCGTTCGATGTACCGACGCACGACACCTGTGAGTTCCACGAAGAACTGTTTGACATCAGTCTGACTCAGTCGGCTCGCGATCAGCTCGTCCAGTTCACGCCGCGCCAGCTGCTGAGGTGTCAGCTGAGGTTCGGCAGGTGTTTTTCGATTCCTGAGACGTGACAGCAGAAACACAATCAGCAGCAGTCCGAGCACGCCGCCCGCCAGAAGCCACAACACGGCCATGCCGGATTCACGACCCACGTCAACCGGTGGAGCTGCCGGACGCAGATCGGTCAGCGAGGGCGCTTCCGCATCAATCATGGTGGCAATCTGCAGCCGGATCGCCTCGGTCTGAATCTCATGCGGCTGACCGTCGCCACCTCGACGGCTGTCGGTAAACCGCACAGTAATCGGATCAATCGTGATTGCTCCCGCACGGGTCGGTTCGAGCGTATAGATCTGCTGCAGAATCTGACGTCCGTTGTCCGTGACCGGAACCGGTTCATAAAAGTCCCGAATAATAAAATCACCGACGGCTTCGCCGAACGGCGGGGCATTGACGTCGATCCCGTCCGCCGCGGAAATGGTCAGCGTCAGCGTTGGTTCATCCGACAGCCGAGGTTCCTTCGGTGTGATATCCACGGACAGCTTCACCGGACCACGTTCGACTTCGCTGTGCAGCGCATCAGCTTCAGCGGTCATGGTTTCCGGTGACCGGTCTGTGGTGCCGCACCCGACAACCGCCACCCAGAACATCAGACCGGCGGTGACGACCGTCACCGGTCGACGCGACGGTGCGGACGTTGCCGGAACGCGAAGGCGGTGGCCTGCAGCGATTGGACGATGGAACCTGAGGTTCACCGCAGCCTCCTTTCACGCGATTCGAAAAACCGGCGCAGACTGGTGGTGTACGGTTCGGTGGTGTTGATCGTCAGCTGATCAACCCCGGCTTTCCGCAGCTCTGAAGTCAGGGCGGCGCGGCGTTCAGCTGCCTGCTGAGCGAACAACTGACGAACCTGCGGATGTCGCGTGTCGACTTCCACGATCTCGCCGGTTTCAGCGTCTTCCAGTGTCAGAAAGCCGACGTCCGGAAGTGTTTCTTCCCGAGGATCACCGACCGTGATGGCCACCAGGTCGTGTCGGCCGTTGGAAATGGCCAGCGCTCGGCGTGACGTGTCGGTCTGAAAATCACTGATCAGAAAAACGACCGCCCGCCGTTTCTGGACCCGATTCAGGTACTGCAGTGCTGCTTCCAGATTCGTTTCCTGCCGTACGGCATCGATGGCCAGCAGTTCCCTGATCAGCCGCAGCACATTCGACTTGCCCTTGCGTGGCGGGTAATAAGCATGTACCTGATCGGCAAACATCAGCAACCCGACCTTGTCGTTGTTTTTCAGTGCGGAAAACATCAGCAGGGCCGCCATTTCCGTCATCACGTCCAGCTTTGACTGCGGCCCCGATCCGAACAGGCCGGAGGCCGAGATATCCACCAGAAACAGCACGGTCAGTTCCCGTTCTTCGCAGTACCGCTTGATGAACGGAGCACCGGCGCGCGCGGTCACGTTCCAGTCGATGGTGCGGATCTCGTCACCCGGCTGGTATTCGCGAACTTCATCAAATTCCATTCCCCGGCCACGGAAGACGCTGCGGTACTGTCCCGCCAGCAGATCGTTGACCGAACGATTGGCCACAATCTGAATGCGTTGCACCTTGCGGAGAATGTCAGCGACGGATTGAGACATGGGTATTCGGCAGACTACGGCACGGGCACAGCGTTCAGGATTTCCCGGATGACGTCGTCAGATGTCTTTTCCTCGGCTTCCGCTTCAAAGGTCAGAATCACCCGATGCCGCAGCACGTCATAGGCAATGTCCTTCACGTCCTGCGGTGTCACGTATCCACGCCCGTTCAGGAACGCGATCGCCCGAGCTCCTCGCCCCAGATAAATGCTGGCCCGTGGAGACGCGCCATAATCAATCAGCGGAGCCACCTCTTTCAGACGGAACGCCGCCGGATCACGCGTGGCACGCACAATATTGATGATGTAATCCTTGACCTGGTCGTCCACGTAGATCATCCGGACAACTTCCTGCATACTGAAGATGTCTTCCGGATGCAGCACCGCGTCGATCGGCCGAGTGATCTCATCCAGCGCCATGTCCAGCACTTTGCGCTCTTCTTCCGGACTGGGATAGGTGATGGCCACCTTCAGCATGAACCGGTCCACCTGCGCTTCCGGCAGCGGATACGTGCCCTCCTGTTCAATCGGGTTCTGAGTCGCCATGACCAGAAACGGACGTTCCAGCGGGTAGGTGTCGTCCCCGATCGTCACCTGCCGTTCCTGCATGGCTTCCAGCAGGGCCGACTGCACCTTGGAAGGGGCCCGGTTGATTTCATCCGCCAGAATCAGATTGCTGAAGATGGGCCCTTTCCTGGTGGTGAATGAACCATCCGCCGGCATGTAGATCATCGTGCCCAGCAGGTCCGCCGGCAGCAGGTCCGGAGTAAACTGAATACGACTGAACCCGACCGACATGGCCTGCGCCAGAGCGTTGATCACCGTGGTCTTGGCCAGGCCCGGAACACCCTCCAGCAACACATGGCCTTCCGTCAGCAAACCGACCATCAGGCGAGAAACCATCAGTTCCTGGCCGACGACGACCTTGCCCAGTTCCGCGTTCAGCCGACGAACCATGTCGGATTTTTCGCCGACCTTTTCTTTAACCTGTTGGATGTCTGCGTGCATTGCTTTATGTACTGAGGATCAGAAAAACGGTTCCCGTGCGCGAAAAGCTGTTGCCGCCCCGCCGATGTTCCGAGTAAAAAACCTCTGGTTTTTCCTGTCGGGGCCGGCTTCACCCGACCGCAGCCGGATTCTGACCGTCTTCGCCAAACGTGCAACCGACTGCGAGCCTCCCCCTCGGGGATTGGTCCGAAGACTCCTGCTGCCGTTTGAGTCCCGGTCTGGCCCGGCCGGCGCGAACGTTCTGAATGTGCACTGCCCGGCCGGTCAGGACGGCCAGCGCCATCGACGACCGGATCACCTGCCCGCCGCCTTCACCGCGGGAGCCGTCAGTGGTCAAAAATTCAGTCGTCATAAAACTTTGGGACGTGTCGGGGGACGGGAAAGCGATCACAGCAGTTCGACACCCGCTCCACTGTCGGGTTCGCAGCTCTTTCGCAGGCTGATTTCAGGCATCAGGCCGCCCTCTCTGGCACGTCTGTCCCGAACCCGCGACGTCCGGACCGCAAATTTCAGCGTTTCGGAAGCATCAGGGCCAGAGGAATACTGACCGCGAGGTGTTTCTGATTTCGGAAATAAAAAATCCGGCAAAAAACTGACTGGAATTCACGCCATATGCCGATACACTTCCTCACCCTCGCACGGGAACGACCCGTGCGACTCAACACCTGACAAATCAGCGACAAACACGTTCTTAGCAACGTCATCAGTACATTGTCGCGGGGTGGAGCAGCCTGGTAGCTCGCGAGGCTCATAACCTCGAGGTCGTCGGTTCAAATCCGGCCCCCGCCACTTGAACCCCACGGTAGCGAATTTCGCGACCGTGGGGTTTTCTTTTGCGCTCTGCCAGAGACACGTCGCAGTATCCCAAGCGTCCGCCACGTGTTGCGACACTCGCCACCATTTCTTCGGCCGCCCGCGCACCTCCACAGAGACAATCCCGGTCCGCCAATCCGCGCCGGATTGGCCCGCTCCACCCCCAAAGTCTCTCGTTCCGTGCAGAGACAACGAGTTCGGGTTAAGTGGTGGTTGGCTTCGCTCGGGCAGTTTCCGGTTTTCGAAGAAAGGTTAGAAAAACCATCCTGCCGGGTTATCAGAACTGCGGACATCAGAGGCTTCGTTGGCATAGGTAACGAGAGACGCGATGGCATGTGGCCGTCGCCATTCGAGTTTCTCTGACTGCCTGTGCCACCATGCCAGAAACTTCGACGTGGGCCGACGATCTCTCGCCCGAACAACGCATCCGCAACCTCGCAGCCATTCTTGCGGAAGGCGGACGGACGTTTCCGCTGGCACGACGCTGCGGGCAGGTGCTGGCGATTGACGTTCGCCGCGAGCACCTCGAACGCGCCCGGTTCATGCAGCGCCAGCTCGGTCTCAGCAACGTGACGTTCTTCGAAGCCGATCTGGAAACGTGCGATCTCCAGACGCTGGGGCGGTTCGATGCCGTTTACAACGTCGGCCTGCTGTACCACGTGGCCGATCCGTTCCGCGTGCTCCAGCAGTGTGCAGCCGCTGCGCCGGAGATGCTGCTCTGGACCTACGTGGTCGATGACGGCGATGCGGAACTGAATGGATACGAAGGCCGGTTCACCCGCGAGAACCCGGCCGACCAGATCGGTGGCGTCCGATCACGTTCGTTCCGTCCCACACGCTCCGAACTGATGCGGATGCTCACCGACGCCGGCTGGCGGAATGTGGAATTGATCCGGGAAGAGAATACTGCTGTGGCGCTCTGGTGTCGGAAAGACGCCGGCGATGCCCCGACGCGGATGCCGACTGGGACAATGAGTCTCGCTGTGATCATCACCTGCCACAATTATGGGCGTTATCTCGACGAGTGCATCCGCAGCGTGCTCCACCAGAGCCGCCGGCCCGATGAGATCGTGATCGTGGACGATGCGTCCAACGATGACACCGCTGAGATCGCAGAACGCTGGCAACCTGCCGGTGTCCGGTATCTGCGCGTCGATCATCACAATGTCCGCTTGGCGCGGCAGGCGGGGCTCGAGGCCACACGCGCGGAAGTCCTCTGCTTCCTCGATTTGGACGATTTCCTGAGTCCGGACTATTTGCGATCCGGGATGCAGTGTTTCGATCGCTACGACATCGGCATCGTGTATTCCGACATGGACCGGTTTGGTCGGGAGAACGTCACCTCCGATATGCCGGTCGATGTGTCGCTGCCTGAGATGACCAAACGCAACGTGATCCACTGTGCCTCGCTGGTACGGCGGGAAGCCCTCGATTTATCGCAGGCGTTTTCCATCCCGGCTGATCCGAAGACCGAACACGAAGACTGGCGCCTCTGGTTGGCGGTCCTGCGTCAGGGCTGGAAAGCGAAGAAGCAGCCGGCCGTTTATCACTACCGTCGCCATGAAGAAGGACGATCGCTGGCAAAGGCGTGGGCCGGCAACACCTACTTTGAACGTCGCGGACTGCGTCACGAGACGATCACTCTGTTTATTCCGCTCTCCGGGCGCACAGCCGTCTGGCCTCGGTTCCGACAGTTTCTTGAGCAGCAGGCGTGGCCTCACGACCAAGTGCGACTGGTGCTGATGGATACGAGCCAGGACGCCCGGTTCGGACGCCGCGTGCGGCGCTGGATCGCTGAATGCGACTATCGCGACGTCCGCTACTTCACCGAATCTGTGTCGGAACCGGGACTGGCCGATCAGGACCGCCGGGCGGAAGGCGTCGGTGATAAGGTCCGACTGGCGGCCGCTCGGATCTACAACCGGCTGGCCCGCGAAGCGACCGGCGAGTTCGTGTGGGTGATCGAGGATGATGTGATCCCGCCGAACAACGCGGCCGAACTCATGCTTCGCGGATTCGACGAACACACCGCCACGGTCGCAGGTCCTTACCGTTCACGGTTCCACGATGGCTACGTGGCATGGCGCTCTGGCCGAGACATCATCCGTGAACGCGGCGACGGCGTAGAGACGATCGAAGGAAACGGATTCGGCTGCACGCTGTTCCGGACGGACGTGCTGCGGGACGCTCTGTTCACCTGTCGGCAACCGCCGTTCGTGGATTTTGATCCGGCGTTCTATGAGCGACTGAAAGCAACGAACCTCAAGGTGAAACTCTGCTGGGAGGCCGAATGCGATCATCTCGAAAACGACACGCGACCGATCATGACGTGGGACCACTGGCCGGAGTCGTGGGAGACGGCCGACCTGTCTGATTACCGGGCCGGGTTCCTCACCGGCCGGGAAGCCTGCAAGTGGATCGTCGAAACGCTCAATGGTCCAGAGCCCGCCGCGATCTGGGGCCTCTCGGACGGCGATGTGGCCTGGTGGTGCTACGACGCGCTGGCCAAGCTGCGGGATGTGGATCGGCATTGGCTCGACAAACTTGCGGCAACTAGTGGCCTGCATCCCGAAGACCGGGACGAACTCTGGCCGCTGTTCGACGAAGCCTGCCGCAACGCGCCGGCGTGGCTGTGTCAGTCCAACTGGGACATCGCAGAGCGATTCACGCACGCAGCGTTCACGGCGCACGGCGTTGGAATGGAACGCGACGGGCTCCGGTATGCCGGCGGGATCAAACGGAAGATCGACTGCAACGCGGTCTATCGCCTGCTGGACCACGGACTCTGGTGGAAACTGCTCGAAGGCAAGCAACTTGCCATCGTCAGCGGGCATGGGGACGAGTTTGCCGCCAGGCTGGTTGATGCGGAGTTCGTGAAAGCGACCGGTGGCGGCGACGTCACCTGGTCGATCGCGACAAAAATTACCTGCCCGGACAAGACGGTGGCCAAGCGGGAGTTCTGGTCCCGCGTGCGGGACGAGTTGTTTGCCGCGGAGTGGGACTTGCTGTTGTGCTCGGCGGGATCATTGTCGGCGGTGATCTGCGAGGCGGCCCGGCAGCGGGGGCGGAGGGCGATTGACGTTGGGGCCGTGGATCGAGCGATTGTGGACCGAAATGAGAGAACGACTGGCCATTTCGACGGAATCTCACCAGGCGTACCACATCCTTCGACTTCCAATGCCGTCCCGCGTGAGATGTGACTCCAGGGAGGATATAATGGCTGAGGTGGATTTGCGGGCGATGACATGCCCGGCGAGCCGATAACCAAAGAAACAAAAATGGTGCAATCCGACGGAATACGCTGGACCTGGAGCTGGCGGCTCCCGGTTCATAGGTGGTGATATGAAAGCTGAAATCCTGAAAAGACTGGTTCGGGCCATCGCGGCGGGGTCGCAGGATGACTTGGATCGGCTGGCAGGTTTGATCGTCGAGACCGAGCGAAAGAGCGGTCATTCCCGTCTCGCACGCGAACTGGAGTCTATCCTCGAGGACAAGCCGAATGGGAAGCGTTCCGGTCGAACCGGGATCGATTCCGATCGTGCCATTCGTGAGCTGCCGATCAGTCGGCGACATCACGAAATGCTTGTGAGCTTCATCCCACATGATGCTCTGGAGCACCACATCGTGCTGCGCCGTGACGTGGAGGATCGTTTCGAGCGAATCGAAAAGGAGTTCGCTGCAAGAGAACGGCTTTCGGCCTACGGGCTGAATCCTCGAAAGAAGGTTCTTCTGTATGGCCCTCCCGGGTGCGGAAAAACACTGGGTGCCAAACGAATCGCATGGAACACCGGGCTGCCTTTGATGAAGGTCCGGTTTGACGCACTGGTCTCGTCCTACTTTGGAGAGTCAGCCTCGAACCTGCGAGCGGTCTTCAACGCTGCACGAGAGCAACCGTGCGTACTACTCCTGGACGAGTGTGACTTTATTGCCCGCTCGCGAGTCGCATCAAAAGACATTGGCGAAGTGGCGCGTATCGTCAACACGTTGCTCCAGTTGATGGAAGAGTACGATGCACCAGGCCTGCTTGTGGCGACGACGAATATCGAGTCGTCGCTCGATGAGGCTCTTTTCCGACGGTTTGACGACGTTTTTCAAGTGCCGCTACCCGGGAAAGAAGAGATCGGAAAGCTTCTTACATTGACGCTTTCA
Organism: Fuerstiella sp.; assembly: GCA_040222735.1. Lineage (GTDB taxonomy): Bacteria > Planctomycetota > Planctomycetia > Planctomycetales > Planctomycetaceae > Fuerstiella. Next base: position 16,845 of record JAVKCM010000170.1, read on the forward strand.
AGTGTAGAACAGTCTAATTCGATTAACTGGGACAAGATCATCGCCGAACTTGAAGGCGTGTCTGCTGCCTATGTTGTGCGCGTCGCACAGGCAGCCGCTAAGACAGCGGTCCTTTGCGGAAAACGTGTTGTCGAGCAACAACACTTTGAGGCCGCGATTCGGGAAGTGACGCCGCCGGATGGGAACGTCTGACGAAGTAGGAATCGATGCCGAACGAACACAATTTTCAGCACCTTCCGTTACTTCGTCGAGAACGTGGGCCAGCCCAATTGGGACGCCCCCCACATGCGTCGCAGGTGACGCAAGCCAATCGGGCCAATCGGACGGCCCACAGCAGCGGCCTGAGTGGCAGTTCGTCCACGGTCGTGAGCCATCGCAAGTTAGCCGAAACGAGCAGGGCAGCGGAATCGCTTCCGGCTTTGCCTGCTGGGATTCCACTTTTACTTCAGATCGACACGAGCCTCGAACTGGATAAGCTCCGCCACCACTTCGACTTTGAAATTGTTGCCGAGGAAGAAGACGGATACGTCATCGTGGCGAGCGAGGATGTCGACCTTACGAAATTCACGAACGCAGTCAGCGGCTTTGCCAGTTCAACCCACGGTACCGGAGTCGTCGCCAGCGTTCATCGTCTCGACGACGACCCCGACCAAACTCAGCGGCTTCAACTGATTCTTTCGGAAGCCCTATTCGATTCGTGGCCAAACATTGACGACAACTCGACTTTTCAGGTCGATATCGGGGTCACCTGCTTAGGCACAGGGCAGATTCCAAACGAACCAAAACGTCGGAAACGCGAATCAGACGTCGACTTTGCACGACGAAACAGCGAGTGGGCGAATGCGCGCATAGAGGTCTACGACGCCTGGTACGACCTGCAGGATGAACGGATTGGAGAAGTGCGCCGAATCATCGTGGAAGGTTACGGCGGCTCAATCGACAGCATCACACATGATGAACCAGCGGTCTCGCTACCCGACAGTTTTACCATGCGAGTGCAAGTCAGCGGCAAAGGCCTGAAAGACTTTGTTCTCAACTACCCGTACCTGTTCGAAGTGGTCGAACCGGACGACGTCTTCATTCCAGAGAGCAAGCCGACCCCGGGGCCGGAAGAACGGCTTATTCCCCCAACTCCGCCCGATGATGATGCTCCGGCCGTCTGTGTGATTGACAGCGGAATTCAGGAAGAGCATGTGCTTCTTGAGCCAGCCATCGACAAAGCCTCGTCATTCTGTTTTCTGCCGCCTCCGGAGTCACCGACCGACATTTCGGATCGCGTGCGCCCTGCAGGACATGGAACTCGCGTCGCCGGCGCCGTCCTCTATGGAGAGAGTGTTCAGCGCGACGATCCTTGTCAGCTGCCATTCTGGATTCAAAACGCGCGAGTTCTGGATGCCGCCGCTTACATGCCGAAATCCATGCTACCGGCCGCCTTGATCCGAGAAGTCGTGCATCGATATTACAATGGCCCACGCAACACACGCATTTTCAATCACTCCATCAACGCCGATAGTCATTGTCGACTGCGGCATATGTCGGCGTGGGCAGCCGAGATCGATATGCTGTCGAACGAACTCGACGTCCTTGTCGTACAGACTGTGGGCAACCTGCGTGAGCGCGCGACTGTTCCAAGTTCCGGGATTCTCGATCACCTGGATGCGGGTCGCCCGTATCCGGACTATCTGACGGAGAGTTCTTCACGAGTCGCAAATCCGGGGCAAAGTTTACAGGCTCTGACGGTGGGGTCCGTCGCGTACCGAATGTATGAGTCCGCCGGCTGGCGGAGTTTCGCATCCCAGCCTGGTCATCCTTCAAGCTTCAGTCGATCAGGCCTTGGCATCTGGGATGTTATTAAACCAGAAGTTGTCGAGTTTGGCGGTGACGATCTCAGGTCCCCCGGTTCTCCGACATTGCTGGGCACGCCCACCGAAGGACGTGAATGCTACCCGGAACTTGTCCGATCAACGATGTATCCTCCAGGACCAGCGTTCGATCGAGATGAAATAGGCACCTCTTTCGCTGCCCCCAAAGTCACGCACATCGCAGCGCACCTTCAGCGAGTGCTGCCGAACGAACCATGCCTTCTTTATCGAGCGTTGATCGTGCAGTCAGCTCGCTGGCCGGAATGGACACGAGTGAACGGCGTTGACGCCAATCTGGTGATCCGAACCATCGGATACGGCATTCCGAATCTGGAGCGGGCGACAACCAATACAGATTACCGCACGACACTGGTTACATCGGGTGAAGCCGGCCTCAAAGCCGGGGACTGCGACCTGTATCAGGTTCCGATTCCCGAATCGATGCGTCGACAAGCCGATGAATTCGACGTTCTGATTGAAGTGACATTGTCTTACGTCGCAGAGCCTCGCAGAACTCGACGGAATCTGCGGAGGTACCTGTCAACTTGGGTCGACTGGAAAAGCAGCAAACTTGGTGAGTCGCTATCTTCATTTCGCGCGCGGGTGCTGAAGCAAGAGGAAGCCAAAGAGAACGCTGCGGCTGGTGACACGTTGCGTTGGACGCTCGCGACTCGATCGGATCATGGAGATGTCGAAGGAGCAAAGCGCAGTTCAGGTACCGTTCAGAAGGACTGGGCCGTCGTCAAGTCGTTTCAACTACCGGAGAGCTTCTGTATTGCCGTCATGGGACATCAGGGCTGGAGCAAGGATCCCGATTCAGAGGCGAGGTATTCGCTTGCCGTGAGCTTTGAAGTCATTGGCCGAGAGATCCCAATTTACGATGATTTGCGAGTCGCGGTCGAAGAACTGCAAGCTGAGCTGGAGTCAGAAGCGGAAGTGGAAGTGGATGCGGAGTAGAGTTACGGTTTAATCACGCTTTCGTCCGTTGTCTGGAGTTTCTTCCGGAGTATCCTCCGCAAGATGACGGGCCTCGACCAGTTTCTGAAACTCGGTCAGGATTTCCGGATGGTTGCGCGACAGGAATCGCAGCACGCGAGCATTGTCGAGCAGCTTTTTCAGGTAGCCCACGACGATCACCAGGTTGAGCACGTTCTTGCCGTGGGATTCCTCAATTGTCTTGAAGTCTCGCTCGAGCCCCTCCATCTCATGCTCGATCCGGGCGATGTCCTCTGAAGAGAGCCCGCGGATTTCCTTCTTCTGCTCGTCGTCCACCAGCTGGGCCTGTGGCGTCGCTGCCAGCAGGCACTTCGCATAGGCCACTGAGAAATTCCACGACGCGATCATCAGCTCAGCCATTTCGATTTGCCGCAGCGGTTTGACCTTCCGCATCTCGCGGATCGCACCGCCGCCGATTTTCTTGGTCTTCAACAGTTCCACAGCTTCCGGGCAGATCCCTTCCAGTAGGTCGCGTTTCTTGCGGATGCTGGCAACATCGACGTTGAGGCTTGTGGCAATCCGCTGTTCGGAGGCTCCCTTCTTAATCGCGCGGGTGATCATGAAATGCTCCTGGATCGCCGAAAGCCGGTTGACTTTGTGGTTGTACGTGAACGCTTCGTCGTCTGTGGCGACGAGGCATTCGACCGTCTGCGCTCCGGCATCCCGAACGATCTGAAACCGAATGTGGCCATCGAGCAACATGTAGACGCCGCGTTGTCCCTGCTGCGGGTAGACCACCAACGGTTCAATTATCCCAATTTCCCTGATCGAAGCCGCGATGCACTGGTACTTGGGCGACTTCCGGATTGTCGGGCCGAGATGCTTCAGGGGCAGGATTGATTCGACGGTCAGCGATTCAATGCCCGGCTGGCAAGCGAGTGAAATGTTTCGGCTCACGGGGCACCCCCTGCATCGTTGACTTGCAAGGCAAGGTAATGTGGCAGCGTGTCGAGTGACTCTGCCCGCAGCAGGTTGACGAAGTTTTCGTCACTCAGGAGCTGCTTGAGAGCGGACACTGCGAACAGCAGGCGGGTCTCGCCGATCTTGGCTTTCTGGATGACCATCCGCTGCCGCATCGTCTCTTGCTGATAAGTCCGGAGCAGATCGTCGGAAGACACCTTTTTCTCTGCATGGGACGCCTGGGAGTGACCGGATTTGCCATCGAGCCGGCGTTTTTCGATCAGCCTTCGAGCGGAGATCAGCTGTTTCCCCCTGAGGTCATTGCTTTCATAGGCTTCCGCCAAAGCCTTCTGGATAGCTTTGTCATCGGAGCGGGAGATCGTGATGGCGATCGTGATGGGAATCTGCCCGGACTCAACAGCCGCCACCAGCCGTTCTTCCCCCTTCTTCAGCAGCTGGAGAATGCCTTGGACGTACCGCGCCGTGAGATCCGTCTTCTCGGCGATCTGCGAGAAACTGTAACCCCGCTCGCTGAGATTCCGAATCTCGCCGACGAGTTCCACAGGCGAGTGCTGCCGGCGGGCGAGATTCTCCGCCAGACTCATCAACAGAAAGTCCTCACGTGTCCCGTTAATAACGACGGCGGGGATCTCCTTTTCGCCGAGCGCCATGAAGGCCTCCAACCGTCCCTGTCCGCACACCAGCAGGTAATCAGTCTCCACAATACCGTTTTCGTTTCGGGCGACTGTAATGGGGCGCTTCAATCCCAGTTTGGCGATGTTGTCCACGATCTGTTTGAACTTCTGCTTTCCGCGTACACGCGGGTTCAGAACGGTGATTTGATCAACGGGGATCATGTGGATGTTCTGGTCTTCACGGTCGATCATGCCGCCACCTCCAGCTCGTCCCGGGCGGCAAGTTGTGTGAAGTAGTCGAGCGATTCGAAACGGTACGTGTCGAGAAACGCTCCGTTTGATTCGCACAGCAGCAACGTTGGCGACTCGATGTCCATGATCGGGAAGAAGTAAAAGTCCGATGTCTCCTGATTGGATGGGTCCATGCGAACGAGAATTGTGATGTCGGGGGCGAGACGCTGATCAATTCTGACGTACCAGCGGAGCGACCCGGCCGCAGTCTCACGGCAGCGGGACAAAACGACAGAAGCGCTGTATTCGCCGTTGATCATCAGGAAGCCCGATCCGAGATCGTGGCTGACGGTCGCTCCCACCGTTCCCAGCCGGTCCACCAAGTCATCGAGATAACGCGGGCGCAGAGAGCGAATTTGTCGGTTGATCTCGACGTAACTGTAATCCCGGTTCGGCGAATGCCCGGCGAGACGGTAGGCTTCGACGAGACTTCCAAACCGAGTTCGATAGGCCGCACTCGATGGAAGGCCATCGGAGGAGTCGATCAGGGAAGCGGAGATGGTGGCGTTTTGCTCGATCAGGGACCGAAGGCGTGCCAGCATTTCTTCGTTGGAGAATCGTCGGGTGCGTTCGAGAAAGATCCCACGTGCCATGTAGAACAGGTCCGGCGGCACGATCGGGTCGAAGGCCCCGTCCTTCCGGACCCACATGTCCGGGGAATTCTGGACATGCTTCTTTTTCAGCTTGAACGACGTGCGATTGTAGACGTTGTTGCCGATGTACTTTTCGTTGCTCAAAACTTCACGCACGGTGCCGCGCGTCCAGGGACGGCCGAGGTCGGTCGAAATCCCCCGGGCATTGAGCAACTCGGCAATCTGAGATTCCTGTTTCCCATCCTGGGTGAAAAGCCGGTACATCCAGCAAACGGTTTCCACTTCCTCCGGCGGGCCAGGGACCAGAACGACGCGATCGGTCTGAATGCTTTTGCACTCGCCGCGATTCAGAGCCGACTTTGGCTGGCCGGAATGGTCGATCAGCATCCTGCGGAGACCGAAGCCTGCCGTCCCGCCCTGGCGATAACCAAGTTCGATGAGACGGCACTGACCCTGAAAGACCTTTGTCGAGAGTTCTCGGCTGTATTCGCCAGCCATTGCCCGCTTGACGCTCTTGATGATCGTCGATGTGGGACGGCCGTCGTTCTCGAACTGTTCCGCGCAGTAGTGGACGTCGATCCCGGCCCGCTTGCAGAGGTACTCGTAGTACGCACTTTCGTCGGCATCCTGAAACCGCCCCCAACGACTTACGTCGTAGACAAGAATCACCGAGTAATCCGCGTTGCCGCTCTCGACATCCTCAATCAGCCGCTTGAGCGATTCGCGGCCCTCGACCCGAAGTCCGCTTTTCCCTTCATCCGCGTACGTTCTGACAATCTCGAACCCGCGGCGTGCCGCATAATCGCGAACGATGTCCTCCTGGTTGGCCGTTGAGTACTGTTGGTGCTCAGTCGACATTCGGATGTACTGCGCCGCCCGGACGGGCGGCGTCTCCACAAGATCGTTTGTTGAGTTGTCCATGCTGTCTCACTTCCACATGTTCTGCAGCCTCCCTGCCGAATCGTGATTGAACTGGGGCACCTTACACATGTGCTGAATCCCGCTGACGTAAGGAGTCTGTCATGCGGCCGTTTGATTCGGCGCGCAGTTGCTGTTTGATCTCTGTTGGATTTCTCTACTCGCGCACTGGCGATCGCAGCACGTAATAACCTGGTGTGCTGCCATCGATCGCGCTGGCGACCTCGGTCATTCCGGTGAGCACGAGGCGATCACGAAGACGCTTGGCCACATTGCGAATCGACGATTCGGACCGTTGACCACCCCAGACCTCGTTCAGAAGTTCGCTGTGTGCGAAGTACCGGTTGGGACGTCGGGCGATGGTCTCAAAGAATCGAAAGAGCAGCGTGTTGCCGAGGAAGCACGACTTCCCCTGAAAAACGACGGACAACGTCGTGCGATCGGCGACGGGGCGAAACGCCGACGAGGGAGGTGCGACATCGGCGTCGATCACGAGCATGGAATCAAGCCAACCGGCGTCTTCGAGTTCGAGTTCCCGGCAGAGCGTTGTGAGCGTTTCTTCCATTTGCCGCTCGAGCTGTCGAACGGTCTGCACGTACGTGACAGCGAGGAGTTTGAGAGATGCGGAGATTTCTTCTTTTCGGCGTTCCCTGTTCATGGGTCGGGCCTCCTTGATAAAGGGTGAATGGATGAATGTCCAAACACCCGATCGTCTCGAGGCCGATCGACGCCCAGGTTCTCAATTCCGCCAGCCATGGGTGCGAGTGAAAAAGCGGTCTCTGCAGCACCGGTTCAGGCCGCTATTCCGGTCCCGACCGTTACCGTCTGGACCGCTCAGGTTTGCCGAAATCATCCGTGTCTCTGTCTCTCGTTCGAAGACGGTTACGTTCACACCACTTGCCTCACGGAGTCATCCGTGAGGTTTTTTATTGCCCAAATGCCTCCCGCAGGCAACCTGCCAAATCCGGCAGTGGTATCCGTGTACTACCGTCATACTACTTTTCGCGAGTACAACACGGAGATCACTGCCATGCCGTCTCGCAAAATCCCGGTGTATCGTCATCAAAAGGCACGCAATCTGGCCGTCGTTCGCATTGACGGCAAAGACGTCTATCTGGGCGAATACAAGTCGCCTGAGTCGAAGACGAAGTACGAGCGACTCATTGTCGAGTGGCTCCGCAGGCATCATCAGACGCCTGAAATTGGGACCGACATCACCGTCTGTGAATTGATGCGGCCTACCTCACGTTTGCCAGCGGTTACTACGTCAAGCACGGGAACCCCACTCGCGAATTTGGCTGCATTTCTGAGGCACTTCGTGAAGTCAGGAAGCTGCACGAAACAACACTTATTGGCGATTTTGGCCCACGGGCATTGAAGACTGTTCAGACTGCCATGGTGGAACTCGGCTGGGTTTGATTTAGACGCCGAATTGATCGAGCACAGCTTTTGCCCGCTGCAACGAATCGCATCGTTTCCGGCTTTTTCGAGCATTCGGTGGCCCAGCATCTGAACTGGCTTCGATGAATCTTGAACGTTGATTTCCGCAGAGCGTTAACGAATGACAATTTGGGCAGAATTCAGGCGTAGGCGAACTCCAGCTGACGGTTGGCGAGCCGAGGGTGTTCTATCCGAATGTGACGGTCTACATTATCGGAACATTGGTCGGCATTCGCATTCTGACGTCGCACTACCGCTGACTCGCTGCCGGCTCACGTGGAAAAAACAAACCACGATTGCGGAGTCTGCTTTCGGCGAAGCGCCATTGTGTGGGGCTCGCTTGCCCATCCCCACACGATGATGCGGAGACGAATTCTTCAGACCTTCCGGCGTAGTAACGATTCTGCCTTTTCACCACCTGCTCTTGGTGAAGTTGATTCGTTGGGGCTTTGCACCTCTCACGTGCATCGACGGCACGCGTCATGGACGGTTTGATAAGCCGTTCGCAGCAAGACTTCGCCTGCGTTCGTCCCAGGAACCTCGGCGTTCTCGAGCCGAAAGTTCTTCGACACCGGGGCGCCATCCGGTCGTGAATTCAACACGATTCGGCGGTTCGTTTGTTGGGTTTGATTCATTCGCCGTCATCATCGTTACTTGCCCACTGCCAGCTTCCAATAGCGGTAGTCGCAGAGATGTTCGAAGTTCAGGGTTGCCGCAACTCTCTGCGAGTGTCGCTGCAGATCGTGGTCGACAACGTCTACCACGGCTTGATTTTCCACCCGACGACGATGCCCAGCCCAAAGCACCACAGGGCGGCGACATCGGGCTTCTGTCGGGCATAGTCGCGGACGTAGTCGACGATGTCCTGAGTTGGTTTCAGAGAACGATTCCGCTCCGCCGACAGTCGTTTCTGTATAGCGGAATCTGCATGGGATGGCGTTTGAGTTGTCGTCGCGGACATGAGGGTTCCTTTACGATTAAGTGGGATTGTATAGGGGTTTGGCTGTCGAGAGACTCGTTGTCGCCCGGCGTTGCCGATGGCTGGTGACATTTAGGTTGCCGACTTGAGTCTGCGTTTCAGCCAGTCGGTGTTGCGTCTGAGTTCTGTGGTCGAACGTGACATCACGCTCGCCTTTTTCTGAATCAACCTCCAGCCCAGCAGTAACAGCAGCAAAGCCGGGCCGACTCCGCCGACGAACGCCACCGCGATGGTCGCCGCCCACACGGGCCAGTCAACGTACGCCGCCAGCATCCAGCCCAGTCCGAGCAACAACACCTGAACAGCAGAGAATGCCAGAACAAGTCCAAACGCCAGCATCAGCAGCGCCGGGCCGGAACTCGTGCGAAGCTGATGCAGGTCGTGAACGAACAGCTTCCCCTGTAGTTCAAGCAAAGCGATCAGGTCGTGAATCAGAGATCCCATTCCGGGCCGAGCATTGGCTGTGTCTGCCTTGCCGTTGGTTTCAGTTTTCGGTGGTTCTTGTGTGATCATTTTCGCTTCACCCACCATCCCAGAGCCAGTCCGGCAGCCAGGCCAACAGTGATCACGGCACTCGGATGTTTCTGAGCGAAGCGTTCGATCTGAGATAGCTTCAATGTTTCCGCCCACGAAGATTTCGTATCCTCCTGGTCCGGCCGAGGCGTCGCTGCGGGCGCAGATCCAGCGAATTGTTGCACACGATTAATCATCGCGCTCTTTCTCGTTTAAGTTTTGGACTGCCCGTCTGGTCACTCTGCTGTGACGACATCAGTTCCGTGATTCTCTGCGAACCGACTCCAATCGCAGCACGCAGCACGGTCGTGGAAATCAGACCGAACAGCGTGGAGCCGAGCCCCGCCTTTGCGGCGGCCTTCAGTGGACTCTCCACCACAATGCGGTGCTGTTTCAGCAGTTTCGCGATGGTGCTCGGATCGACGATTTCGAGGTCCAGCTTTCGCGGAACCATCATAAAGCCAGCCGCCGCAGCAATGCCGATGCTGATCCAGGGGGCACGTTTTACGTACTGTCGCCAGTCGGTCAGTTCTTTGGCCTGAGCCGTCACGTCCTTGATGTCGGCATCAAGTTCCCGGCGAACCAACGCCATTTCCCGGCGAAACTGATTGGCAGTTTCATCTCCGGTTGTTGTGCTGGTGGCCATAGAGCGGTTTACCTGTTGTCGTGAACGGTACTGGCTCGTGGGAATCAGCCCACATAGACCAAAAAACGTTCGCCGCGGGCACCAGTCAGCGTAATACGCTGTAGTTTGCTGCGGTCGTCGGTTGAAGGCCTGTGCGGGGAAGTTCGAACGTGCGGTCTTATTGTCGCCACACACCCTCGACGCGTGAACCTTCCGTCCGTCTGAGAAAGACGGCGACATTCTTTCTGCACCTACGCTTTGTTGCGCAGAATCAGGCCCAGCACCGCACCGGCGATCAGACCCGCTCCGAAACACACAGCGACCGATTCCGTCGGGTGACGTCGGACCGTGTTGGTGGCACTTTCCATGCCGCTGGCCAGTGCTTCCTGAGCGTGTTCGTACTGCTCGGAAGTCATATCGCTGACGCTCGAAGCATAAGAACGCACGGCTTCCGCCGCGCCACTCAGTCGCGACGCTCCGGTTTCCAAAGCGGAATCAAAAAACGATTCGATGTTGGCTTTGGTTTCGCCGGTCTTTTCCTGAATCTTACCAACCAGGCGATCGATGCTGCCTTTGGCTGTCGTCAGATCGTCTTCGGTAAGCTGGCCCCATTTTTCGACAAGGCATCCCTTAAGTTGGTTCCAGTTGCCGTGCAGTTCCTGCTGAGTAATCATTGCCGTCTTTCCTGTTTACGTTGAATTGAAATGGATCGTCATTGAATGCGGTTGCTTCGTCCGCCGTAAGCTTGAATTGCATCTGTCGTGCCAATCGTTCGCCCATGTTTCGGGCGAAAGCCGGAGTTCGCACGTCGGGCTGTCTCGGCCAGACTGAAACGAAAAAGCCTTCCACCGAAAGAGTTTCGGCGGAAGCTTTTAAGATCCGTTCGACTGTGAGTGCTCAACTAAGCTCTTACTTGATCGTGTTTTGAATCTGCGTCAGCTTCTGCTGCTGTTTTGTCAGCGTCTTTTTCGCTTCCGCGAGATCCTTTTCCTGAGCCGTCACCGCTTCCTGAGCGCCGTTGGCGTCTTCCTGAAGATCTTTGCGATCGTCGTCTGTTGCAGCCTCAAGCTTCACCTGAGCTTCTGTCAGAGCAGCTTTCGTTTTCTGCAATTTCTTTTCTTCAGCGGCGACGTCCTCTTGAGCGTCTTTAACGCCAGCCGTTGCGTCCTTGATTGCAGCACGCTTCGTTTCCTCAAGTTCCTTCTTTGATGCTGCTACGTCTTCGTTCGCTTCATCCGTTGCCTTAGCGATCTCTTCTTCGCGGTCCTTCTTCGCGTCGATCAACTTTTCATTGCCTTCACGTTTGGTTTCAGCCAGTTCTTCTCGTTCGTCCAGACCGGATTCGGGGCCGCCATTGGCGTGTTCTCTGACATCGTTTTTAGCTTCCTGGACGTCATCCATGACGACTTTGCGAGTTTCATGATAATCCTCGTTTGCATTCTGATCAGCATCAGCGACCATCTGGTCGGCGTCCTGCTGAGTTTCCTGAACGTCCCTGCGTGCTTCTCGAATGTCGTCAACACCTGTGTTGCATCCGAGCGTGCAAAGTGTGGCCAGTGCGGCCAATGGCATCCAATAGTGTCTCATCGTCTTAATCCAGTTTGTGATTTTGTTTTGAGGGCGCCGCCGAATTTTCGTCGGCAGTGTTCATGCGTTGACCACGCATTGCGACAACAGGCCGCATTAAGTGAAAGTCCCCGAACGAACACCGTTCGAGGTTTGAGGTTTGAGCTTTGGCAGCGCAAGGCAGTGTCCCCCCGCGAAGATGGCCGAGTAAGGCCCCTTGCCGTCGCGTATTAAATTCGTGCGCGGCGACCGGCCACCAGCGAAATAACTGCCAGCACCAGGAAGATGAAAAAGAAGATCTTGGCCGCTCCATAAGCCATGCCGCCGACAAGACCGAAGCCCAGTGCTCCGGCTATCAAGGCAATAATCAGAAAGGTCAATGCGTAGCTCAACATGATGGTTCTCCCGGGTCGTTGTGATGGTGATTGCCTGAGTCCGAATTTAGCTCGGGCATTTGTGTTTGACGAAAGCAGCAATTGCACGCGGTGAGCCAATCGGCAACAAACGCTTCTGTGTGTGAGTTCTTATACCGGCATTTAGTTCAGCAGTTACAACTGCTTTCGAATTCGGCAACCTGCTTTTCGGCTTCTTCTTTGGCGACGCCGTAACGTTCCTGAATCACTCCGACAAGCTCTTCTCGCTTCCCCGCAATGACGTCCAGTTCGTCGTCGGTCAGGTCTCCCCATTTCTGCTGAACCTGCCCTTTGGCCTGTTTCCATTTGCCCTTGATTTGATCCCAGTTCATTGTCGTGCTCCTTGTTGCGGTTAGGTGTTGCCGAATGTCGGCGGTGACGTCGCGAACGGCCTTCAGTGTCGTTACCAATGATACGGTCAAGAACCTGCTTTGAAATCGATTGAACCTTGATTCCAGACTGGTGGATTCAACCATGGGGCCTCGGTTTTAAGAAGGCGATATGCTCAGAATGGCAGCGTCCCCACACGGCACCGCAGTTTTGCGGAGCGATAGGCGACCGTTATTCTCTACTGATATTCGCGGATCATGTCGATGACTCGCTGCGGTGACTTCAGGCCGCGAACGTCTATCTCCATGTCATCCTGGCCGGAGCTGGAGATTGCCAGGTGTCCGACGCCAACCAGGCGGTCGAAGAAACTCTGATGAACCTGCATGTTGCGAACATCATCGTGCTGCACTTCACTCGTTCGTTTGGAAAAGATGCCCTGAGTGTAGAGCGTTCGTTTTGACGTGACGGTCACTGAGCGGAAGCGAGTCTGAAGCCACCAGTACGCAAGCACCAAGGCTCCGGCTGCAGCGAGAGCCAATCCGGAATACATCAGGAACAATTCGCCACGAGCCACCACCGCCCCGACAATACCCCCGATGACAAGCAGCAAACACCCGAGAAAGGAGAACGGATGATTGCCGAATATTGCCGGGTGCACGGTGAAGAGTTCCTGCTCCGTCTGAGACACCGTGGTGTCCTGATGATGCGCCCGCGCCTTGACTACCTTTGAATCGTCGTCGCGAAGCAGGTGACCGGCCGGGGCATCAATCTTGAAGACCTGACCACAATTGTCATTCACACACGTGACGAGTTCGCCAATGGCGGCGGGATCGACTGTGTTTGCCGCTCCGCAGTGAGGGCATTCATAGGCGAGATTTCTGCTCGCATCGCTGGCGTGTGCTTCGGAAACAGTCATCGGTAAATCCCCTGCAGTTTCTGTGAACGGGGCCGCCCATGCGGCCTCATGGAGTCTTCCTGAAGATGATGCGAATATCGTTCCGCCCGGGCGGGATTCGCTGGGCGATGGCTGATTGCTCCATAAGCGAATTTGTTGCGCTGGCAGGATCGGTGGCTTTGTCTCGTACCGACCGCAGCCCACCGGTCATCGTGAACAGCGAGTCATCGTGAACAGCGAGTCATCGTCGTGGTACCGGGCCGCCAGCTTCGGTTTGCTGATGCGTTCGCTGCCGAGGGCGATCTGAGTGTCTGCGAGTGCCACGAGGCCCTGATCAACCTCGATTCCGATGGTGATAGAGATGTGCTTACGTTGCCTTTCGAGTCGTTGCCAACGATACGATTCAAGAACCTGCATTGGAATCGCGTGATCCTTGATTCCGGACTGGCGGATTCAACCATGGGTCGCCGGCTTCAAAAGGCGATTTGCTCCGAAGGGCAGGGGCCACGCACGGCACCGTTTCGCGAATCTGTGGCGGATTTGGAGGGGCAAAGAACATGACTGGGCAAATACATGGGATCTCTTTTTTTGCCCATCTCTTACTCCGTAGAAGCAGGCTCTTCCCTCCTGTCCCAACACTTGGCGCCTCTTCGAGTCTGTTAATACCGATTCCTCAAGTGATGGCGGATTCCGCCACGGTGAATTGGTGAACGTCTCGATACCGCAGGACACGAATTCGGCAGACAATGTTGATAGACTTGAACGCGGTCGCTGAATTCGGTGCCCAAACACACGCATATTGCACTGCTTGAATTCTGAAAATTCAGCCTGCTCGTCTTGCCAGCTCAACCCAGGGCTGGCAAAAAGTGAAATCCGCAAATGCACAACACACCCAGCAACGACACTCCGGTTCCATCGAAAGTGAGCCAACCAGTGGCCGTCCATTCATGGTCGATGCTGGTTTGCGCCGCGATGCTCGTGCTATACGCGATGTACTTCGCCAGTGCGTTGATCGTCCCGATTCTGACATCGCTGTTCGGCTACCTGACGCTGCGACCTCTAGTCAGACGCCTGAGGCACATTGCAATCCCGTCCAGCGTCGGGGCGGCGATCATTATGCTGGGGTTGACTGGCATGATGGCCATTGGCACGCTGTTCGTGTTCGAGCCAGCAAAACAGATGATCGAGCGTGCGCCGCAGCATATGGCGGTTGTGAAGCAGAGACTATCATTCATTCTGGATAAGGTCGCAGCGTTCAACGAAGCCACGGATCAGATGGCAGATGCAAGCGGCGATTCGACACAGGATTCCCGCGACGGACCTTTGCCCGTGGAGGTCAAACAACCGGCACTCACGTCAAACCTTATGATTCTGAGCGGCACTGGAAACGCATTGTCGTTCTTTATACTTGCCGGCGTGCTGCTCTACTTTCTGCTGGCGTCGGGCGATGACCTGCTTGGGAATATCATGCCAGCGCTACCGAATCTGCGGTCGCGGATCCAGTTGCTTGGTGTGATCGAAAATGTTCAGGATGGTCTTGGCCGCTATCTGGCTCAGGTGACGACAATCAATTTTTGCCTGGGAGTCGCGGTGTCGATCGCGACATGGTTGCTGGGCATGCCCTCTCCGCTGGTCTGGGGCGTCATGGCGATGACCTTGAATTTCATTCCGATTGTCGGTGCGTTTATTGGATCGCTCATCATCTTCTTTGTCGCACTGGTCAACTTCGAAGCCGCCTACTACGCCTTCGTCGTTGCCGGAGTGTACGGAGCACTCACCGCGATCGAAGGTCAAATCATCACCCCGTCCATTCTGGGTCGGTCGCTGGAAATGAGCCCGATTCTCGTCTTCCTGTCCATCGCCGTCTGGGGATGGATGTGGGGGCTGATCGGCGTCTTTCTGTCCGTTCCAATTCTAATCGCAGTCCGCATGACGTCCGAACAGTATCAGTCACTGACAACGATGGCAACGGTGCTCGGAGGGAAACGTGAAGCGACTTCCGAAGGCACCCTTCAGCATGTCGTCGACGAGGACGGCGCTGAGATTGTTGCCGCGGCGTGAAGTGCGACGTGAGTGCAGCTGCCGGAATGTGAGAACGATGATCCGACTTGTCAGTTCAATTCGACACCTTTACGCAGTCGAAACGGCAGCGTTGGGATCTTCCAGTTGATTGCTGTTTGCCCACACCTGCTTGTTCGTTAGAGAAGCATTTCCGGTGATCGTGGCGAAGGAAACGTCGGCGGCATCTCGACCAGGCCAACTTCAATGGTAGACATGCGGGCCATTCAATGGGTCCGGAGGATGGGTTATTGCTTTGCATCGACGGATGAAGAATCCGACGGTCTGAACAACACATCCGCCCAGCTCATCGGCATGGACTGCAACGCGTCAGAAAGTGTTTGCGACCACCAGGCAGTGGCGTCGGCAATGTCGGAATCCGAAAAGCGGTGCACTGTCGCGTGGCGGTTGCCGGTCGCGATCACAACAACATCAATCGGGGAATCGACGTCGGTGACACTCATACGCGTCGCGTCGAAGGCCAGCAGCGCCAATGCGACCGCGGATTTCAGTGGCGTGTCATGACGCAGCAGTCGATCCAGAATCGGCTTCCCATACGTGGTCCGGCCAATGATGAAGTACGGTGAATCTGCAGCCGCTTCGATCCAGTTTCCCTCAGGGTAAACATAGAACAATTGCGGTTCATCATCTTCGCTGAAGTGTCCTCCGATGATTGCGTTTGTATTGAATTTCAGCCCGCTGACAGACAATGCGGCCCCGTCTTCGTCCCGCACTCGGCGGAGCTGATTGCCAAACAGGTTCGCCACCTGAAACAGACGACTCAGCGGCTCGTCCTGCCGCTTGAGCTCTTCGCTGAGGTAAATCATGGCTTTGTCTCGAATCGACCGCAGCCCGCTGGTCATCGTGAACAGCGAGTCATCGTCGTGGTACAGGGCTGCCAGCTTCTGCTTGCTGATGCGTTCGCTGCCAAGCACGATCTGAGTGTCTGCGAGTGCTACCAGGCCCTGATCAACCTTGATTCCGATGCAAAAAGTCATAGAGATGTACTTACGTTGCCCTGGGAGAGTTTCTGATTTTCGTCACTGACCTGGCCGTTGAGTGTCCACAGGTCGTACCGCCATCTCATCAGGAACAGACCACCAGTGGCAAACCAGAGGGGCACCTGGATCAGGCTGACGACCGAAACGGAACCCAGGCTCATCGTGACTCCTGATAGGTAAGTAGCCGAAGCGCATTCACGACGACCAGAAGCGTAGAACCTTCCTGCAGCACGACGGCCAGACCGAGCTGCAGTCCAAGTACGGTCGCGGGAACGAGGAAGGCAACCATGCCGAGACTGAACCACAGGTCTTGCCGAATGATGCGGCTCGTTTGTCGACTCAGGCCGACGACGAAAGGGAGGTGGTTCAAGTCGTCGGCCATCAAGGCCACGTCGGAGCCAGCCGCTCCCATCGCGATTCCGACTGTGGCGTGGGCCATCGCGGGAGCGTCGTTCACGCCGTCGCCCACCATCGCCACGCCCTCTTCTTCGCTGAGTTTCCTGATCGCCGCTACTTTGGTCGCTGAGACTCTCAATGGCGATCGCCACACGCAGCAACTCGTCTTCGGCGACGCCGTCGGAAGTGACCACATCGGTCAGCCGGGGCGC
Organism: Fuerstiella sp.; assembly: GCA_040222735.1. Classification (GTDB taxonomy): domain Bacteria; phylum Planctomycetota; class Planctomycetia; order Planctomycetales; family Planctomycetaceae; genus Fuerstiella. The sequence continues at coordinate 33,468 of JAVKCM010000170.1, forward strand.
ATTTCGATCAAGTTATCCGATATTCAATTCACTAACCCGACTGAGCCGCTTCCGGACGAACTTCGTCAGACCGCAGCTCCGGCGATCATCCGCGCAGTGCCGACATGCGTTGGCTGAGGTCAGAAACTGAAGTAACCGAGCGGTGTGGAAACTCCGTATCCATAAGAGCTGTAACCACGATTGTATTGTCGGTAGTAACCCTGATTGTACGACTGCGGGTAATAATTCACGTTGCCATAGTTCCGATAGGCGCCATAATTGGTTCCGTAACCGTAGCGACCGTTTCCATAACCCGAGTAGCCGTGATGGCCGGAGCGATAACCACCACCGTTGTGTTGGCCGTATCCGTAGCCTCGGCCATATCCGCCGTAATAACCCTGGCCGTATCCGCTGTAGTGCCTCCCGGTACTGATGCGGATCTGCGAGGCTGCCTGGGCTTCACTTTGTGTGGAGGGTGTCAAAGACACCACAGAGACTGCGGCGGCCATCGCGCAGGTGAGTATCGCCCATCTAAGTCTTCGATTCATGATTGGTCCCTTTCGGACGAGTGCTTTGTGAATTGATCGAACCTGCCGGGTGCGACGGGAGGCGAGTCGCAACGCACCTCCCGCTGCAGTAGCCGGAATCAGTTAGCTGGTTTTTCCGCAGCATTCCTGCTGCTCGCAACCTTCGCGGAGACGGGCGCGTTCTGCCGAATCTCACGCAGTTGTGTGAGTTGTTCTTTCGTGAGAATCTTTTCGATTTCCACGAGCTTGTCGGCTTCCAGCGATACCAGCCGCTGGTGCAGACCTTCGATGTCACGATTCAACGACCGCAGACGGACGAGGTACTTTCCCTGGAGCTTGTCGGCCGCGGCTTCCTGCTCGTTGGTAAGCGTTACACCGACCAGCCTGATTTCTTCCCCAGCCACGTTACCGGGACTGGCAATCGACTGGTCGTTTGCCGGGTTGGTCGGCCGGTCGTTCGCATGGTTGTTTGCACGGTTCGTCGCCCGGTCATTGCTCCGGTCATTCGCGGCTTCCGGCGACTTTCCGCTGTGAGCGGTCTGATGCCGATGACCGCGCACCTGGTTCCGCTGAGTTTCGGTCAGATTGTCCTCAATGGCGGCCAGCAACGTGCATTCCACCCCGATTGTTTCCATGTAACGCTCGCTGAATTGCTTCCACACGGCAGCATGGTCGCCATCGCACTTGCCGACGATTGCCTGGATCTTGTCCTGCTGCGCCTGCGTGAGATTCAGAGTTGTAAGGCAGCTCGGGATTCCAGAATGAGCGGCGGCATGGCCTGACAGATCCGTGGCACGCACTGCTGTGCCCTTGTTGTTTGACCTGGTGTCCTTAGCTGGCTCCTGCTGCGCGAGAAGCGAATTTCCTGCCACTAATGTCGCGAGAGTTGCGACGGCAGTGAGGGCAAGTTGATTGATCTTCATAATTCGTGATTCTGCCTTCATGTCAATCCCTTATTGAACGCAGCAAAGACTTTCGCGATGCCTCCACACCAGCATTGGTGTTATCAAAAGCATGCTTCACTTTGCCGACATAAGGAGTGTTGCACGAAGCGGCGTCGACGAGTATCGAAGGATTCCTGAAAGCGACGTGGCGGAAACAACCACATGGCGTCAATCGGTCCCGCACGCAGGACGGGTTTCTCCATCACTCCAACTTTGCCGGTACCGTGCATCACGAAACATTTCATCATTTCAGACATGGGAGGTTCCTGTTTTTCGGGTTGCTATTCTTTGGATCAACTTGACGAACTCCACCACAGCCACGGGCAGCAGAGAACACGCGGCAATGACGCCCCAGTCCGATACCGTCGGCGCGACGGTATGCAATACCTTCTGCAGGAGCGGCACATAGACGGCTGCGGCCTGGAGCAACAAACACATCCCCACCGCCGCCCAGAGCCAGCCGTTCGTAAACAGACGGTCGGTGAACGCAGAACGCTTTTGCGAACGCGCGTTGAAGGCGTGAAACACCTGAGCGACGGCCAGCGTCATAAACGCCATCGTGGTTGCTTTTCGCAAGCCCTCGCCTTCGGTCCCGTGCCAGTGCATGCCGACTCCAAAGGCGAAGAGAGTGACGACGGTGAGCAGCGATCCCTGCCAGACAATCAGGCTGACGAAACGGGGAGTGAGCAGCGACTCCTGCGGGTCGCGTGGCGGACGCTTCATCGCGTCCGGTGCCGAGGGCTCCAGCGCCAGGGCGAAGGCGGGGAAGATGTCGGTGATCAGATTGAGCCACAGGATCTGAAGCGCCACGAGCGGCAGCGGCCAGCCGATCATCAGAGCGACAAACACCGTGAGGATTTCAGAAATGTTGCAGGACAGCAGGTAGTGGAGGAACTTGAGAATGTTCCCGTAGATGATCCGCCCCTGCTCGACGGCACCGACGATGCTGGCGAAGTTATCGTCAGTGATCACCATGTCGGCGTTTTCCTTGGCGACCTCGGTTCCCTTGATGCCCATCGCGATGCCGATGTCCGCCTGTTTCATGGCTGGCGCGTCGTTCACGCCGTCGCCCGTCATGGCGACAATGTGCCCCTGCTGCTGCAACGCTTCGACGATTCGCAACTTGTGCTCGGGCGAAACGCGGGCAAACACGGCTGCGTTAGCCACAATCCGCTTCCAGCCCTCAGCGTCCAGGTCGGTCAGCTCGCGACCATGAACGGTTGCTGATTGCTCCCCCTCAGCATTGCGATCGAGCCCAAGTTGCCGCGCGATCTCTGCGGCCGTCAGTTGCTGGTCGCCGGTGATCATCACCGTCCGAATCCCTGCCTCGCGACAAGTAGCGATGGCGGCTTTCGCTTCATCGCGCAGCGGGTCGCTCATGCCAACCAGGCCGACGAAGATCAACTCCCGGTCGAAGTCCGATTCGGTGTAGCCCTCCGGCAATTCGCGATACGCCAGGCCGAGGACGCGCAACGCCGCACCGGCTAACTCTTCGTTGATCGCCTTCCAACGCAAACGATCATCATCAATGAGAGGTGTCGCGCCAGTGGCCTCGAGCTGTGAACTGCACGACGCGAACATTGTCGCGGGAGCACCTTTGACGAACGCCAGCGTCGGTCCCTGCGACCCACGATGCACCGTCACCATGCGTTTGGTCGTGCTGTCGAACGGCACCTCGCTGAGACGCGGGAATTCGTTGGCCAGAGTAGCTGAGTTCATCCCCGCCTTTTCCGCAGCGACAATCAAGGCCGCTTCGGTGGGATCGCCCAGCACAGTGTCGTCACCATCGGTGCGTTCCACTTTGGCATCGTTGCACAACATGCCGATGCGCAGCGCCAGAGCGAGATGCTCGTCAGCGCGCGGGTCAACTGGCTTCTCGCCGTCTTGAAACTTTCCGATCGGCGAATATCCCGCGCCGGTGACTTCGACGCGGCGTTCGTCCAGCATGAAGACGCCTGCCGTCATCTCGTTCCTGGTCAGTGTCCCGGTTTTATCGGTGCAGATGACGGTCGTCGACCCAAGTGTCTCGACAGCGGGAAGCCGGCGGACGAGGGCACTCATTCGAGCCATACGTTGCATCCCCAGCGCCAGTGTCATGGTGGCCACAGCGGGAAGACCTTCGGGCACTGCGGCGATGGCCAGCGAGACGCCGATCTCCAGCATATGCCAGAAGTCGGTCACGCCGCGAAACCAGCCCGCCACGACAATGACGGCACACAGCGCCAACACAATCACGATGAGCAGCCGACTGAGCTGTGCGAGTTTTTGCTCCAACGGAGTGTCGCGGGTGGTTGCGTCATCAATCAGGACGCCGATCTTCCCGACCTCGGTTCGCGCGCCGGTATCCGTCACAAGTAACTGGCCTCGCCCATCGGTGATTGTCGTTCCCAGGAAGGCCATGTTGAGACGGTCACCAAGTGCCGCATCCTCGTCGAGAAGCGGATCGGCGGTCTTGGCAACGGCACTGGACTCACCGGTCAGAGCCGCCTCTTCAATTTGCAATCGCACGCACTCGACGATGCGACCGTCGGCGGGGACTCGTGCGCCAGCAGCCAGTACGATCAGATCACCCGGCACTAACTCCGCCGCGGGAATTTCGTGTTCCGTGCTGTCCCGAATCACATGGGCGACTCGTACCGATTGTTTTTGCAGAGCGGACAACGCCAGCGCCGCCTTCCATTCGGTGAAGAAACCGATGCCGGCATTCAGGACGATGACGACCAGAATGGCGATCGCTTCGAGCATCTCGCCCATAACGAAAGCGATCGCCGTGGCCGCAACCAGCAAGGCCACCATGAGACTCTGGAACTGGGCCAGGAAGATCGACAGCGTCGAACGCTGGTGCGCCCGAGCCAAAGCATTGGGCCCAAACTTCACCAGCCGCTGAGCCGCTTCGGCTGAAGTCAGGCCTTGTGCTGCATCAGCCCGCAGTCTCTTCATGGCCTGATCAACTGACATCGTGTGCCACGCGGTCAGGTTTGCGTGTGGACTGAGCTCCTCACGACGTAGCGCGGAAGCGGATTGCTTTTCTGCCGCAGGAATGATCTGAGAATTTGACATAAGATGTGTGACGCTCGTGGCAAGGACTAATGAAGAAACCGATCATTTCGCGGTCGCCAACAGGATCAAGTTCGACGCTGTCCACCGAAAAGTCTTGCTCACAACAACCGGCCAGTCCGATATCAGTCGCGACTTTTCGAGGCGCCAATGTGTTCGCGAACTCTCGCAGCGAGTTGCGGGTCGGTCATCCTGTCGGCGGTGGAAGTTTCAACGGCATCCGCCGGGAAGTGATTCTTCTGAAGACGCTTCAGAAATTCGCCTTTGGCTTCACCGGGCCCAAGAATCACCAGCGGGTCGGCATCTTGAAGAGCTTTGAGCACTTTATCGTAAAAGCTGTTGAGTAGACTCGTGTATTTGTGTTCCTGTTTGCTTTCCGAGGGATGATTCTGGGGGGTGCTCCGCGACTTCCGCGCCGGAACCAGCCGACGATGAAAATGGTTTCTCCACATTGGAGTCTATCTGACTGATTTCCTCTCCGTCATTCTTCATGCGACGAAACCGCGTTTAATTTGATTCCGCTGCGATTTCCCGAAGGAACACAACGGCATGGCGGAATCAACCATGCCGGAATGGTTGATGCCGCGATAGGCAGTCTCGATCGAAAACCTACAATCAGCCGTTATCAGGTTGGCGGGGCTGCTTGCCTTCGACGAACGAAGCATGAGCGATCAATTCCACGACTCATAGAACGCAAATTCTACCTTCTCAGGGGAAACGACTAACCTGGCGAATTGACAGCCTGGCTGGGGGATATGCCCGGGAAGGATTTTTCTGCAGTGAAGAACAATGCCCCCCGATGTCGAGGCAACCGGACACCAGTGGCAGTTTTTTCTGCTGGTGTTCCGCGCGTGCTCGTAGGGACGGCCACGGCGTTCACGATGGCGTGCGCGAGCCTGGGCTCGGGGCCAATCCACATCCAGACGACGAAGGTGAGCGCCGAAACGGCCAGTACCACCGGCACGAAAATGCCGGCCACCCTGTCGGCCAGACCTTGAATGGGCGCGCGGCTGCGCTGGGCTTCGGCCACCATTTTGACAATCTGCCCAAGCAACGTGTCGCTGCCGACACGGTCTGCACGCATAACGAAACTGCCGGTTCCATTGACAGTGCCCCCGGTCACTTTGTCGCCGACGTTCTTTTCCACCGGAAGCGGTTCGCCGGTGATCATGGACTCTTCCACACTGGAATGCCCTTCGACGACCTCGCCATCGACAGGCACTTTGCCAGCGGGGACGACTCGCAACCAGTCGCCGACTCTAACCTGATCGAGCGGAACTTCATTCTCGCCACCATCGGTGACTTGTCGCGCAGTGGGCGGAGCAAGGTTGAGCAACGCTTTGATCGCGCTGCCCGTGCGAGCACGGGCGCGGAGTTCAAGTACCTGCCCAAGCAGCACCAGCACCGTGACCATCGAAGGGACTCAATCGATGCAGTTCCTCGATGACTTGTGACGTGATTTGTACAGGCTGGAAATATCTCGGCCCGCCATGCACGACACGATGTCCGACTGCGGCCAGTGGCCCAAACCTGTTTTGAGCCTCGACCCCAATCCATGAATGCATCGATCGCTCCTGCGTGACTGGAAACGGCGAGAGGCAGCGAGTAGTTGTCAGCCTCGCTTAAACACTTCACCTGCAAAACGGCTTGCGGTGAGCCAATGGCTTCAATGCCCCCATGAAGAATTCGTCGATACGAATCACCGACCTCGAACAACGCAAACTTGATGCTCGATGAGCCGACATTCATGGCCAGGATGTGCGAGTTGGCACTGGTCTTATTGCTCATTCGTTCTTCGCCCAACTGTTTTCACCGGCATAACCGCTGATTCCCTGCATCAATCGCAACAAGCCGTAGCAGAGCCAACTTAGGAGCCGTAGACTAGTGGGCTGTTGTTTCCAACTGGCGGTCAGGATCTGCTGGCCATCCATTTCCACAGTCCTTTTCAGGCTTTGCGACAGGGTCGCGCCAAATGCTTCGTCGTCAACGACCAAATTCGCTTCAAGTGCAAGGAGCAGGCTGAACGGATCGATATTCGAAGACCCCACCGTTGCCCAATGCCCGTCGATGACGGCCACTTTGGCGTGGAGGAAACTCTTGCGGTATTCATAGATTTCAATTCCTGCATCAAGAAAATTGCCATACAGCGCCCGCGATGCGTAATGTTCCAGAAGGAATTCCACCTTGCCCTGCAGCAGCAAAACAACGCGCACCCCGCGTGCGGCTGCATCGATCAGTGCATGACGAAACTTGATCCCGGGCAAAAAGTAGGCATTCGCCAAAATGATCTCGGACTTCGCCTGCCTGACCGCCTGTAGATATGCCGCTTCGATGTCCCGGCGATGATGAATATTGTCTCTCATCAGGAATGCCACATTCATGGATCCGCCGACAAACGTCGAAACCGGCAGTGGCGCGTCCTTCACCTTCCTCTTGCGAAATGAACTCCATGCCACCCGCGACCACAAGCGCTGGGCGGAAAGGCGAATCTCATCCACCACTGGTCCTTCAACCGAGACTGCGTAGTCATAGCGCGAGGACATATCGCCCTCGCTTCTCTTGTCGTTAATAATGTTGATCCCCCCGACAAAGGCGATCGACCGGTCTACCACCACGAGTTTTCGGTGCATTCGGCGGAGCCGACGACGCTGAAATGTCCAGGGGGATATTTGGGGCCGGAAGATGAGCATATTCACACCGTCCGCCTGCAGTCGGTCCAGCATACTTCGCGGCAAGTCTTTGGATCCATAGCCATCGATCAGCATATACACATTAACGCCGCGCGATGCCGCCCGTTTCAACGCGTCTGCAATCCTTTGTCCGGTCGCGTCATTTTCGAAGATGTATGTTTCAAGATAAATGTCATGCCGAGCTCGGTCGAACGCTGTTTCGATGGCGGGGAAATAGGCCTCTCCGTTGCATAACAGGGTGACGTGATTATTCGGAACGAAGCTGGACCAACTCCCGGATAAGGCCGCTTGGTGCGAATTCCGGCTATGTCGATCTTGCTGTGGCATCAGAGTGACCCTGGTTCCTGCGTCCTCATTCGATATCCGTGAGAGGCTGTTGATACTTGGGTGCATCAGTCAGGAAGCCCCTCGTTGCGTCATACTCCCTTCGCCTCACTTGCTGTCTGCACATCAAGGTCCAACGACTTGCGACCATTGTTCCTCTCCGGCATTGCCAAAGCATTGCTGACAACCGCTTGCGCCTCCTCGATTATACGCTTCAGGTGATCCGCTCCCTTGAAGCTTTCGGCGTAGATCTTGTAGATATCCTCAGTTCCGGACGGACGCGCTGCAAACCATCCATTTTCGGTAATGACCTTCAGGCCGCCGATCGGAGCATTATTGCCCGGTGCGTGAGTGAGCATTTTTTGAATCTTCTCTCCTGCCAGTTCGCTGAGTTTGACCTGCGCGGGCGAGAGCTTCGCCAACTGAGCCTTTTGCTCCGGCGTGGCCGGTGCCTCAACACGGTCGTAAAAGGGCTCACCGAACTCGCGCATGAGTTTCTGGTAGATCTCGCCGGGATCGCGCCCCATGCGGGCCGTGATTTCGGTGGCGAGTGAAGCCGGAATGATTCCATCTTTGTCCGTCGTCCAACCCGTTGTTCTGGCACCGCAGCATCCGGCGTTTCGGTGTAGTAGGCCCTTACAAGTCTCGGCACGTTCACCAGCATACCAGGTCCAGCTGGTTTTCCTGCAGACGGGTCCACGTTCATGGCGAATCCCCGACCTCGTGCCCCGAACCACGCAGCCACGCAGCCACCTCGCCTTTCAAAGTAAACCCTCCGTGGTCCGCTGCGATTCCTACACGCATCATGGTCTCTCCTGATGTTGCCGAAGCAAGTCAGACAGCTGCGGGCAGACGTTCACTGGCTGAATGGGTTGACGCATCAGACAGATAGTCGCTCGTTGACCCACGTTCCGAAGTACGCAAACCCGTGTCCTCCATGAGGTTCTGCCAGACTCACGATTGCGACGGCCTGGTCACGGTCTGACACCTCAATCGCAACGGTGTAATAGCCCAGCCTCAGTTCTTTGATACTAAGCGCGATAATACTGTCTTCGGAATCTGCGAAAAAGAAACTATGCTTCTTCAGCCGTTCCAAAAGCTGAATTCCGTCTTCACCGTAGAGCGAAGTGATCCTGGCTGGTAGATAACCAGCGGTCGACAAAGCCTCGGTAAACGCCTCGAATTCGCGTTTGCTATCTACGAAACCGATCACCTTGCCCGCAGGCGCGGTAAGTGTTTGGCCGCGATCAGTCGTGGGTGTGCTTGTCACGTCATTGCTCCTGTTTTTGAAGTGAATGAACTCTTGTCTTTGTGTGCTTCTGGTCCAGAGTTCAGGCAGGCGCGCTCGGAGCCCTCTTTGTCGCCGTCAGCCAGAGGATTGCGTCTGCTCGTTCAGAATGTGGAAATTGCCTGATCTCTGCCTGAACGAAATGGGCGGCAAATCTGGGGGCCGCCGAGAGAAAGCTGTCGTCACTCACCACCGCGACTTTCTCAATCTTTGTGTGATGGCTTTCGACGAAGTTCAGGTGAGCAATCAGCCCGTCAAAGTCCTGCCAGCCGGGAAACGATTCCGCATCGATCATTAATCCGTGCAACTTGCCACGGGCTTCGATATACGGATCGAGCTCTTCAGTTAGTCTCTGAAAGTCACTGCCTTCAAGTGATGCTTCCGGGGTCACAATAAGAACCCCTTCAGACTGCATGAGTTCATAATGGATCATTGGATACTCTCCGTTACTTCTACTCTTGTTTCTGGAGGCTGATCAGCTCATCTGCGTCTCAGCCAGGTGCCTGATGACATTCCATTCATATCAGAAATCCGTGTGTGGATGGATTCTCCAGGCGAATTGTTGGGCGAGTGATTCCTGACCCAGACTGGCGACCTACCCCTCGCCACCGATATCGAATTTGAAGGAACTCTCCGGATCGAGATGATCCAACAGGTCTTCGCTCTTTTCTCCATGCGCCTTCTTTGCCTGGTCGAACATCGTCTTTGCGCCTTCGTGATCGAGCATTCGGTGTGCCATCATCGCGCCTTGAATAAACCCAATCCAACGGTGAAGCTGGGTGGCAGGAAGGTCTTCCGCGTGTTCGTCAATCCTGTTGCACAACCACAAAAGATGCTTCGGCTGAAGTGCTTTCGGCAGATCAATGTCAGGTGTTTTCCATTCCTGAATCAGGCCTCTGCATTTTTGTGCCATGGCGACAACGAGTAGTTCGTCGCTATCCATATGCTTTCTCCTTCCCGGCTTGAACGGTTAAATTCGTCGGTCAAGTGTGACATCGTCGATTTTCGGCAGGATCGACTCTTGCGGGGCCAGGTATTGGTCCGGAATCACCTTCGAGTTTATGGCGTTGTGGACAAAATCGGGACGGATGCATCTTTTGTGAGTATCGATGGCTCCAGAGTTGGTGGTGTCGCGCTTTTGAGATACTGATAGAAATCGCTTTTCGTGGTCAGAAGCATGACGGAGTTCGGATTCGCGCTCTCTTCGTAACTTTCAAGGGTGCGCAGGAAGGCGTAGAATTCAGGATCGCGATTATACGCGTAACCGTAGATTTGCGTTGCATCCGCGTCGGCCTCGCCATGAATCTTCTGTACCTCGCGGTACGCGGTGGAGCGGATATTGCTTAGCTCTTTTTCCATCGTCCCGAGAATCTCTGCGCTGAGGCCTTCGCCTTCCGAGCGGAACTGGGCGGCAATGCGTTTGCGCTCGGAGATCATGCGCTCGTAGACTTTCTCACGGACGCTCTCCACGTAGTCGAGACGTTTGATTCGCACGTCCACCAGTTCGATGCCGTACTGAGGAATGATCTTCTGCGCTTCCGCCAGAATTGTGCGAGTAATCTCCTCACGACCCCGGGCGATTTCTCGCTTAAGCTCTTCTTCCTGCTCCTTCGGAACATTTCTGAGCAGGTCCTCATCAGGAATGACCCACGTTGCACTGCGAACCAGTTCCACTAACTCGCTGCTCGATACCTGATCGCGCACCACGGAATCGAGGATGTCATTCAAGCGGGACTGAGCACCTTCTTCACTGGCGACGTTCTCAAGGAACTTTTTTGCGTCGGAGATCCGCCAGCGGGCGGTGGTGTCCACCCAGATGAATTCGCGTCCCTTGGTCGGAATCTGGTTGGGATCGCCATCCCAGAAGAGCAAACGCTTTTCGAACCGCAGAACGTGTTGCACAAAGGGCAGTTTCAGGTGCAAACCGGCTTCGGTGACGGTTTCTCCAACCGGTCGACCGAACTGCACGACAACGGCTTGTATGCCCTCTTCCAGCGTGTACAGTGAACTGTACAGACCGACCGCGAGCACACCGGCGATGACGATCAACGAGAGTTTTAGATAGCGTTTCATGGTAGTCTGTTTCCTCCGACTGCTGGCTGCGTATTGGATTTCATCGAGAGCCAGGGAACCATGGCTTGCTGATCTTCATCGACGATGTAAAGCCCGTTGATCCCGGCCAACATGCCGGTCATGGCTTCCAGGTAGAGACGTCGCCGTGTGACCTGCGGCGCTTCAAGATACTCGGTTAGAATTGACTCAAAACGGGCGGCCTCTCCTCTTGCTCGATTGACGCGCTCCAGGGCATATCCCTCCGCTTCGCTGATACTCTGCGTCGCCACACCACGAGCTTTTGGAATCTCGCGATTGGCCTGCTCCTGCGCCATATTGATGGTCTGCTCTTTGTCCTGACGTGACTCATTGACTTCGTTGAACGCCGGCTTCACCGTGTCCGGTGGCGTAACGTCCTGAAGTTCCACCGTCACGAGATGCACGCCGATCTCGTAGGACGTCAGGATCTGCTGGATTTCCTCTTTTGCTTCAGACGAAACCGCCACTCGCCCGGTCGTCAACACGTCGCTGCCGAGTCGGTTGCCGACTGCCCGACGCATGACCGCCTCGGCCGTGTCGCGGATTGTTTTCGGCGTATCGCGGACCTTGAACAGGTAGCGGACCGGGTCTTCAATGCGGTACTGGATGATCCACTGAACATCGATCACATTCAGATCACCCGTCAACATCAATGACTCATCCGTGTGCTCATCACCTGGCTGGTATTGCGTTTTCTGACCAGGCACGCTGGACAGGGTCCGGAAGCCAAACTCTTCTTTGAGCACGCGGGCAGTCGGCACCAGACGAACCGTATCAATGCCGCACGGGATCTTGAAATGAAGTCCCGGCTCGGCGGAGTAGATGACTTTCCCGAAACGCTGCACAACGCCCGTTTCTTCAGGCTGGACGGTGAACCAGGAAGTCCAGAGGGTCACCAACAGCGCAAACGCAGCGATGAGCATCAAAACGGTACGTTTCCTGAGGTTCTTGAACGAGCGTCCAATCGTCTCAAACGCATCGTTCAATCCGTCCTGTCCATTTCTTGTGGGTTCCTTCAACTCAGACATAAGTCTTCTCTCGTTATTATCGGCGATCTATTCATCGTTACCCCTTTTTTCAGGTGGCCGATCTCGTCAGCGCTTGGTTCCGGCACTTCGAGGACAACGCCCCAATGGAGAACCAGGTCTTCAAGAGTCGGCATGTGAACCTTCCGCCTCGTGCAAGAATGCCCGTCTGACGTAGTCGCCACGAACTTTTGCAGACAATCTGCTGCGCTGTTCTAAACCATACGTTTGCCGACCACGCCTGGGTATCGAACGATCTTTGGTTCGAGCCTGGCGGATTCAACCATGCCTTCGTTCGTACTCCGACAAACATTCCGGTCAGAAAGGCAGACGCCCCATGAACAGCAGCACAAGCAGGATGACGACCACTAAACCCACGCCACCACTCGGGCCGTAGCCCCAGTTTCGACTGTGCGGCCAGGTAGGCATTGCGCCCAGCAGCATAAGGATCAACACCACAAGCAGGATTGTGCCTAACATTTTCAGTTTCCAACAAAAGGGACGGAAGCAATTTGATTAGCGATCGCCGAAAGGAGTCATTACTTCGAATTCGAAGGCTCTGTCTCCGGCTGAACCAACTGATCGACCTTATCTTTGGCGTCGCCCGTGAGTTCCTGAGCCTTTTCTTTCACGGCATCTGCATCCGCTTCAATCTTGTCCGGGTCTACCGTCAGCTTGACGTCGACCTTATGATTATTCGTGTCAGAGCTGGCACTCGACACAGTAAACCAGTTCCGGTAGAAGCCGATGGCGGCGACGCAGAGCACCAGTATGACCAGGAACGTAAACAGCCTTTTCATCACGCAACTCTTTCTTTATTGGACACGAGGTCACACGTTCGTTCAGAGACTCCTTCCTTTGCCATTGGACGATTTCGCCAGTCCACGTTAGCGCTTGCCCTTTGGCTTGTCTTTTGGCTTGTCCCTGGGCGATGGTTCCTTCGGTGTTTCTGTTTTTCGTGGTACTGGCTTCGGTTCGATCTTAGGAGCTGCGGCGGCCTGGTCGCGCGCTTTGGGCGTATTCGGGCTTGTTCCGGTCCGAGGCTTTTCCTGACGTCTCTGCTGCGGAACGAGCCGGGGATCGAGTTGAGGTTGCGCATGTGACTTCGGCGGGCGGTTGTTCTCGCCAAACTCGTCCGGTCTCTTTGCCACGAACGGAGACTGGGGCAGCCGGACGCGCGCCGTTGCGCCTTTTCGGACAGACGGTGTCGCGGTCGCGTCGATGGCAGCGGCCTCCGCCTGCTGTCGCTGTTCGCGAAGTGCCTGGGCTTCCTGACGCAACCGGCTGAATTGCTGTCGGTGATCACTGTCAACCTGCTGAAACTGAATGGAATTCTCTCTGGCGTTCCTGAAGTGATCGAGATGTTGCGCGATCACACTGTTTATATTCTGAGCGTTCCCTTGCCGTTGCTGCTGCTGCGACGCAAAGGTTCGTGCGGGCCGCGACTCTTCGTGGTCGCGGCGGTGCTGAAAGTCGGCCTGCAATTGGCGATTCCATTGGCCGTCACTGCGATGTTGCCAATGCTGGCGAGCATAAAACGGATCGTATCCGGAGCGACTGGACTGGAACGAGAACCACGGAGAAAACCCGCTGGACGAGTAGTTGGAACCGTAGTAGTCGCCGAAGTAATAGTGTCCGTAGCTTGGTCGCAGGAAGAGATGACTGGCGAATACGGCTGGATTGATCACCGTCGTGGGCCGGTAGGAGAAGCCGCGCTGGGAGTAGAGGCTCGACTTGAAATAGACCGGCGCGAACAAGACACCACGTCGGGCCACCGTGTAGTCGTAGTAGCCATCGACGAACACATAGCCACGGGGCGTCCAGACATAATGGGCTGGAACCCAGTCCCAGTCCGAATTCCCGTTGGCCCAGTAGCCGGGCCTCCACGCATAGCGGTTCTGCTGCCAGAGCCAACAACCCGGCAGCCAAATCTGATCGGCCGAAGTCGCTGGCACATTGGGGCCGGATTCGACCGTCGCTGGTGGCTCGGGCAGGTATTCCAGCTCGTTCGCCTCCCCAGCGGCCCAGTAGCCAGAGGTCCACTGTGCGCCACGACCGGCGCGGCCCCAATATCCGGGCACCCACTGGCGCCCCGGTGGCAGTGCCCGCCAAATGCCGCTGACCCAAAGGAAATCCGTCCGCTCATCATCCCAGGCCCAGTAACCCGGGATCCAGGCGACGTTAGCTCCCTGAGGACGCTGTTCCGGCGGTATTTCTTCGATGGCGGCCGGGGGTGTTTGGGGAATCACGATTCCCGGCCGGGGATCAAAAGTCACGGTTTCCGCAAAGGCCTCATGCACGGGGCCTCGCGTGAGCACTTCGACACCGTCCTCAACATCGAATTGGTTCGGCGGCGCGTCACGTACCTGGCCAGATAACAGGGCTGTGCCCAGCAGGCAGGCGCACAAAGAAAACAGGTAAATCTTCATCATTAATTCCTTCTGTTGCAGTTCGATCCGTTTACTACGCCTTGAAACTCACCGATTCACTTCCACCATCTTCTGGGATAGACGTAGGGATAGACCCAGACGACGAGCATCGCGCCCAGAATCGCAACGATCCATCCGTACCAGTTGTGGCTGGCCAGTGAGAACGGCTCCACTGATGCTCCCCGGACGACCGAGTAAAGGAACCCGCCCAGCAATGCACCGCCGACCCCCAGCAGAGCGGTCATCGAGAGGCTCATGTATTGCCGCCCCGGGACGAAAAACCTGGCTAAGATCCCGACGATCAAACCGCAGACCAACCAACTGACAATACTTCCGATACTCATAGCGTTTCCTCACTCTTTCGTTGTCACCCGGAATTGTACGCGTCGGCGGCGAAGCTCCCATCGGGAGTGCGCTGATACTGAGGTGGCGGATTCGACCACGCTCACGGCAGCGCTGCGCAGCGCTGTGCGTACACAGAAGCCGCCATCGGCGTTTTACGCAACGCTCGATGTTCTCGAATGACGGCTGATGTAAAGTGTCATCGTCGCGGCGGTGAACGGTTAATATTGCTTCATGTTGAGGACTCTGAAAGGCGATAGCCGGTTGACTGCGGATCGAGAGTCAATTGATACTCAGGGGCGACCTGAGCGGAAGTGTTCGACTGAGCGAGGAACGCTGAGTTCATTGTGACTGCTACAATCGACTGTTGACCGGGGCCGTCGGCATCCAGCACCACAAGTCGTAGCTCATCACCTCCCGCCGCCGCTTCCTTCTGAAGGTAACCTTTCATTAACGGATAGGGCCGCAGTTCCCGGTCGGTGTGTGCAGCAAACCGATCGTAAGCTGACTTGCCGGAGAATCCGTACACTGCGAGACACTTACTTTCGGGCAGGCCAGGTATGACTGCCGGACCGATCGGGTCCCTGCCTTCCAGCAGCACATAGCGTGGCGTGGCAGCAATATTGGATATCGTTGGCATTAGTTTTTCTTTCGCCACTTCCCTGACGAGACGTCCTGGCTACGACTCGCCGCCGATCTCAAGTCTGAAAGCACTATCCGGGTCAAGATGGTCAATGAGATCCTGGTCAACGTCGATTCCGTTGAGGGCCTTCCTGATTCTCTTAAACATTGCTCTTCTCCTTTGAGGTGGATTCTGCGATGACGGCTCCACTGACCAGCAGCAACGATGACACACTCGCGGCATTTTCGAGCGCACAGCGGACAACCTTTGTCGCGTCGACGATGCCGGCTTTGACCATGTCTTCGTAGATTCCTGTCGCGGCATTGAATCCGAAGTTCCCATCCCCGTCGTCGAGTACGTGCTGAACGATCACATTTCCGGCGTGGCCGGCGTTACCAGCGATCCATCGCAACGGCGCGCGGCAGGCTCTCGTAATGATGTCGTAACCTGCAGCCTCGTCGTGAGGCAGATGGGTTGATCTGCAGCTCGCGGCCGCTCGCAGCAGGGCGACACCGCCGCCTGGCACAATCCCTTCTTCCATCGCCGCCTGAGTCGCCCCAAGCGCGTCTTCGAACCGCATCTTTCGCTGCTTCGCTTCCGACTCCGTCGCGCCGCCAACCAGGATTTTGGCGACGCCCCCGATGAGTTTCGCCCTTCGCCCCTGCAATTGTTCTCGATCGTAGTCGCTGGTTGCGTTTTCAATCTCACCTTTAATCTGAGAAACGCGAGCGGCAACATCGGCCTTTTTTCCTGCGCCTTCGATAATCGTTGTTTCGTCTTTTCCAATCACGATCGACTTTGCCTGACCGAGGTGTTCAAGCGTCAGATCTTCCAGCTTAATACCGACGTTCTCTGTAACAGCCGTTGCGCCGGTTAGAATGGCAATGTCTTCCAGCATGGCCCGGCGTCGATCGCCGTACGCAGGAGCCTTGACCGCGCAACTGTGCAATACGCCCTGCATCTGATTGACAACCAATGTCGTGAGAGCCTCACCTTCGACATCTTCGGCCACAATCAGCAGGGGACGAGTCGATTCGACCACCAGCTTCAACAACGGCAGCAGACTCTTGAGGTTCGAGAGTTTGCGCTCGTGTACAAGGATGTACGGTTGTTCGAGTTCGCACTCCATCCGTTCGTTGTTCGACACGAACCATGGCGACAGATAGCCGCGATCGAACTGCATGCCCTGCACCCATTCGATCTCTGTCGATAGACTCTTTCCATCTTCAATGGTCACAACGCCATCCCTGCCCACGCGGTCCAGGGCGTCAGCCACGAGATTTCCCACCGTCGAATCGTTGTTCGCCGCGATCGCGGCCACCTGGGCCATTTTCTTCCGACCGGTCACCGGTATCGACATGGACTTCAGCTGGCCGACAATATCCATCACACACTTCTTCATGCCGCGACTCAGTTCAATCGGATCGCAACCTGCCGTGGTCACTTTCAGCCCTTCGAGAAAAATTGATTCGGCCAGCACGGTTGCGGTTGTGGTCCCGTCGCCGGCAGCCTCACTGGTCCTGATGGCGGCCTCACGCACCATTTTCACGCCGACGTTCTCGTACTGATCAGACAGTTCGATTTCTCTCGCGACCGTGACACCGTCTTTCGTGATCGTCGGAGATCCGAACGATTTCTCAATGATCACGTTTCGACCACGAGGCCCCAGAGTTGTACGTACGGTCTTCGCCAAAAGGCTGACACCGCATTTGATCGCATCACGTGCATCTGTTTCAAATGTAACGAGCTTCATTCGTAATCTCCCGGTGCTGTGCTTCCACAGACAAAATGAGCAAAAGAGCAGTAACGTCGCGGTAAAGAAGGGCGCTGCAGCCGACTGTCTGTCAGGCCTTCCACGCCCTGGAAATCGACGGAGGAAACCGTTGGAGCAGTTAGCCGGTCGACAGTTCCGGGAAGAATTCCCATGGGTGTAGCTGTTGACATGGAAATACTCCTGATAGTGAGAGTTTCCGCAAAACTTGTGAGTTGCATTTTCCCAACAACATTTGAAAAACGCGTCATTCGTTTTCGGTGACGCGAACCACGTGGGCCATGCCGGTGGAATGACCAAAGTTCTACCCCGACTTCCACAATTCGCCTCGCCGATCAAACCGTGGCTTTCGGTTGTGTATCGCTCGCCGTACCCACGGTTCGCTTCGCAACGGACACGATGTGCCCCGCAGTGAAAACACCGATCGCGAATCCGATGATCAACGTTCCAAACAATAGTGCGGCCCTGGGCATCGTCACTGTGAGGAACAGCAAATTCGTTTCGACGGACTGCGTGTTCTGCAAAACCACGATCAACACCAGTAAGCTGATCACGGCAATGGCCACTAACTTCAGTTTTTTCATGCTTCCCTTCAACATTGCTTACTCCAAACGCTGTCGGTGAGTTTGCCCAGGCCGGTAACGACAGGCTTCTTGAGAAGGCAGGCAACGGCTCTGGGATGGTGATGAATTGAAATTGATGCACAGCACCCTTGTCTGATCAACGATACGCGAGACAAGCCCAGGGAGGCATCGGTCGAAAGCTGAAAATGCCATGGCGGATTTGACTACCACGAAGCAAGCCCGATGAGACGATCAGCTTTCGTGGTAGAATCCGCCATGCCGCTTTCAGAGTTTGTTCGATATCCAACTGCGGCGCGTCTCGGATAATGGCGAGACCATGAACTTTGTGATGTTGTGGCGAAAGCCCATCGCGAAGGACCCATTCAGCCCA
Organism: Fuerstiella sp.; assembly: GCA_040222735.1. GTDB lineage: Bacteria > Planctomycetota > Planctomycetia > Planctomycetales > Planctomycetaceae > Fuerstiella. The sequence goes on from JAVKCM010000170.1 coordinate 51,511, forward strand.
AAGGAATCAGGCAATGTCCACGAAATGCTCAGCCGTCGCCGTATTTCACACTCATCCCAAAGCTGAAGAGGCCGTGCGTGAACTGCAGAAGAGCGGCTTTGACATGACGCAGCTTTCGATCGTCGGCAGGGATTATCACACCGATGAACACGTCGTCGGATACTACAACGCGGGCGACCGCATGAAGTACTGGGGCAAGACAGGTGCGATCTGGGGTGGCTTTTGGTCAATGCTGTTCGGTTCTGCCTTCTTTGCAATCCCTGGAGTTGGCTCCGTGCTTGTTGCAGGCTTCTGTGCGAACCTGTCGGGGGACTCCACAGATACTGAAACTCACTCGAACGCAGGAGTCTGATCATGAGGACGTTGCGACCAATCTTTCTTTCCAGCTACCCGCCAGAACAGTGTGGACTGGCGACCTTCACCATGGACTCGGCCGATTCCGTCGACCTGGCCGCAGGCCGACCCATCTCCTCTGTCGTCGCCATCGAAAAAACCCGTTCGTTAACGAATGCCAACGGTCGCGTCGCCCACGTGATCCACAACGATCAGCGCGGTGCCTATCGACGGGCTGCACTGGTTGTGAACGAAGGGCCATGGGATGTGGTGAGCCTGCAACATGAATTTGGTCTCTACCCCGGCGAATGGGGTGAGGAGATTATGCAGTTCGTTCAGCACTGCGAAGTTCCTGTTGTCAGCACACTGCATACGCTGCCGACCAAGCCTGATTCTGTCCCCCATCGATTGATTTGCGAGATCTCAGCCCACAGCGATGCCATCGTCGTGATGACTGAAACAGCAGCGAAATTGCTGCTGTCGGATTATGGTGTTTCGAGAAAGTCGGTGCGCATCATTCCTCACGGCGTGCCCACTGTCCCGTTTGACCGTGATCGCAGTCAACGAAAGGCACTGGGGCTGAACGGTCGAAAGGCGATCTGCACGTTTGGCCTCATTAATCCCGGCAAGGGGCTTGAGTCGATGATTCGGGCGATGCCGCAGATCGTTGCTCAATGCCCGGACGCAGTCTACTGCATCGTCGGTGTGACTCACCCGCAAGTGAAACGACAATCAGGCGAAGCCTACCGCGAACAACTCATGGCACTTGCTGCGACCATGGGCGTGAGTGAAAACGTTCGATTCGTCAATGAGTATCTCAGCCTTCCGGAATTGATTTCGTACCTGCAGTCATGCGACGTGTTTGTGACTCCCTATCCTGGCAGGGATCAGATCGCCAGCGGAACAATGGCGTATGCCATGGCCGCCGTTGGTGCGATTGTCAGCACTCCTTATCTGTATGCCAAAGAGGTGCTGGCTGATGGACGCGGACTACTGGTCCCGTTTTCCAGCGACAGCGCACTGGCAGACAGCATTCTGCGCTACCTCACCGAGCCGGAATTATTGGCGGACACGCGACGGCGTGCGTATCGCTATGCACAGGCGATGTTTTGGCCTCATGTCGGAAAACAATACCTCGATCTGTATTTACAAGTTGCGGGCCAGTGTGAATCGGTTTCGTATACAGATCGTTCCCTGGCAATGGATGCCGGTACCGCAACGGTGACCAATCAACTCTTACGGACAAACTAAACCATGGTTCAGAACCACCTGCCGTCGCTGATTCATCTGGATCGCATGACGGATTCTACGGGGATCATTCAGCACGGAATCTACAGCCTTCCGCGTCGTGAGAGCGGTTACACAACCGACGACAATGCGCGGGCGCTACGGTTTGCGGCCCGACTCTGGAAACTCGAACCCTGTGCGAGCCATCTTGCGCGGGTCGCCTGCTATTTGAGCTTCATGGAACATACACGATCGTCAACGCGTGGATTTCATAACTTCATGGGGTATCAGCGAGACTGGCTGGACTCCGGTGGGACCGAAGATTGCCAGGGCCAAGCCGTTTTGGCCTTGGCCGAAGTGCTGGCAAGCGACGTGCCTAAAGGATTCCACTCACTCGCCATCGAACTTCTCAAAGATGCCCTGCCGGCGACCAGGAAACTGAAGGATTTGCGAGCTATTGCTTATCTCGTTCAAGCCTGGCATCTGATTCGCAAGAACTACATCGAGCAACTCGAAGAACTAGAAGCAATTGCCCACGCGGCGGCAGAACGGTTAATGGATTGCTATGGTCGATCGAGACGCGACGACTGGTTTTGGTTTGAATCACGCATGACCTACGCCAACGCGGTGTTGCCGCACGCTCTGTTTGACGCGGCCGAATTATGGGACGACGCTCCCTATCTCGAAGTTGCCCAGGTGTCCTTCGGTTTCCTGAGTCTTTCAACGTCCAGCGATAATCAATTTTGTCCCATTGGCAACCGCGATTGGTTCTCACATGGTGAAGAGAAATCAACATACGACCAGCAGCCGGTGGAAGCGTCCACGATGGCAGCATGCGCACATGCAGCATGGCGGGTGACTGGCAACGACAAATACCTGCACGTATTCGAGCGATCACATGCATGGTTCCTCGGAAAGAACAGCCTGGGATTGCCATTGGCGGATGCCGAGGACGGTTCGTGCTGTGATGGACTCACACCACATGGAGTTAACGGCAATCAGGGTGCTGAGTCAACGCTCGCCTGGTTGTGGACAGAGTTGCTCTGTGGTCAGCTTGAATCCGGTTCAATTGAAGAATCGTCTGTCTCCGCTCATTCAAACCGAGATCAAGTCGCCGAAGTCGACAGTGCCTGGTTTACACCATCATCTCAGTCTTGCCACTTTCCAAAGTATGCTCAATGACATTCTTGACGCCGCCTGCCGGCGAATCGACATCACTCTTTGAACGTTCTCCCCGAAACCCAATCCTGACTGCGGCGGATTGGCCATATCCTGCTCACACCGTTTTCAATGCGGGCGCGTGTCAATGCGGTGACGAAACGGTCTTACTGGTCCGTGTTGAAGATCGGAGAGGGCATTCCCATTTGACCGTCGCTCGCAGTGATGACGGAATCTCTGACTGGCGCATCGACGACAAACCGAGCTTTGTCCCGGAACCGAATTGTTTCCCGGAAGAGATCTGGGGAGTTGAAGATCCAAGAGTAACGTGGGTAGAGGATCGAAATGAGTGGATCATTGCCTACACGGCGTATTCATCCAGCGGTCCGATGGTCTCTCTCGCTTCAACGAAAGACTTTACGAGTTTTGTCCGCCTTGGTCCTGTGATGCCACCTGAAGATAAGGACGCTGCTGTGTTCCCCCGACGCTTCGGAGGCCGTTACGCTATGATTCATCGCCCGGTTTCACCCGGATCGGTGGGCGCTCACATTTGGCTGTCGTTCTCGCCCGACCTGACTCACTGGGGTGGCCACCATGTGTTGCTCAATGCACGCCGTGGCGCCTGGTGGGATGCGAACAAAATTGGTCTGAGTCCTCCTCCGCTGAAGACTGCCGATGGATGGCTGTTGCTTTATCACGGCGTGCGGCAAACACCCGGTGGCTGCCTCTATCGACTGGGACTGGCATTGCTGGACCTGGAAGAGCCGTGGCAGGTTCTGCATCGCAGTGATGAATGGATCTTCGCACCGGAACTTCCGTACGAGCAGCACGGCGATGTCAGCGGAGTCGTGTTTCCGTGTGGATGGATTCTCGACGCAGCGACGGGTGTCATTCGCATGTACTACGGCGGTGCCGATTCGTGCATCGGGCTGGCAACTGCCAAGCTCGCAGACATGCTGGACTTCATCAGGACATGCCCGGCACCCGCCGTGAAGCGAAGGCCGGGGATTGCTGTGTCAGAGGATTGACGTGAGTGTGTCACTTGCGCCGGCGAACAATATAACAATGAATATGACAGCCGCTAAATGCTCATGGTCGTATCAGTAGACCTCGATGGCGTCGAATCACGTTCGGCTGCTCACCCGTAGCGGAATCCACCATGCTGGTTTCAATGTTAACTCGATATTCAGCGGCGTCACTTCCTGCACAATGCCTCAAGTCAATAACCTGACGGTGTTGTTGCGAAAGCTTATCGCGAAGGAAACTCGTTCATTCACACGGAAGCAGACAATGCCAGCGAGTACCTCAGTCGTGTGCGATGCGAGATTCAAACGTCACATTTCCATTCATTCGGAAGTGTTTGAGTATTCACCTTTATTGCGGAAGCCTATCCCAACCCGGTCACACCGTCAGAGCGGAGCTGGATGCGGTTAATAAGTTTCCTGTCACGGACAGGACAAGAAAGCACAAGTCCCGGAGGTTTGTTACCTGCGGGGATCTGGCTCATTTGAGCAAAGGGAACATTCAGTCCGAAAGGGAGATTTCAAGATGTTAAGAAACGTTATGTGTGCGGCCATTGCGATGACAATGATGGCAGGCGAAGCAAGTGTCTATGCTGGTCATCATCGCGGTCGGAATGCTCAGTGCTGTGGAGTGAACACATCTTATCAGCACACACGCAACCACTGTCGCACCAGGCATCATCACAGTCGGTGTCAGGTTGCTTATCAAAACTCAGGCTGGGACAATTCGTGCTGCCCGAGTTACAGCGATCAGAACTGTGGCTGTGACGCCCGGTACAGCACGGCCGGTTGCAATTCGCTGATGTGGCAATACCGGAACGTCGCATGTTCTCAACCGGCAGTCGATTGCTGTACGACGCAGGCAGCTCCTGTGCAACCGGTTCCAGCAACTGTGGCAGATCCACAGCCTCAAGTGCCCACCCCTGCTACAGCACAGAGCCCCGGGAAGACCATTGAACCTGTGACTGTCGCTGAACCTGTGCAACCGCCCGCACTGATCACTGAGACTGCACCGCCAGCGAAAAAGAGCAAATAAATGACGTCCCGCTGGTGTCTCATCGGACGACTCTTCACAGTTGCCTCGCTTGAGGTTCCGGTGGACTGAGTTTTCATGTTCACCAGGATGTTAACCCGCACTTCTCACGGGTTGCAGACGGACCAAACAAACCGTGGAATTGCCGGAGCTATCATCGTCGCTGCAAGCGACTCAGCAAAGACCACACTGGCATTACGTCCTGCGCGGTTTGTGCAGTTCCGGAAGGCACTTGCGACGACGACCCGGCCTGCGATGAGAAATTCAGGCGAATCCCTGCGGACCTGGCCAGCATGCAGTAAGTCAAATCAGCAAAGGTCAAAACGCTCCGCTGATTCGAAATGAATCAGTGGCCAGCGAAGGTATGTTGCCTTCGCATTCGATTTTTGCAGTTTTGGAAGGAAGAATGAGATGATGAGTTACAAACGGATTTCGCTGAGCACGCTCGCGCTGACAGTGCTGGCTGGCTGCATGGCTGCCACCAATGCTGAGGATGCGACGCAACACAAAATGCACGATGGCAAGGTTGTCAGTGTGACCAGCACGTCGCTGACAATGACCGGTCGTGAGGGGAAAGAGCATTCTCACACGTTGTCACCGGACACGAAACTGACACTCGATGGCAAGGCATGCAAGGCCGCAGACCTGAAAGTCGGGACTCGCATTCGAGTCACAACGAAGGCCGGCGACACGAAGCTGGCGATCAACGTTGAAGGCATCGACCACGACAAGCTGTTTGCCAATACTCACGACGGCAAAGTTGTCACGATCACGGCAGAAAAACTTGTCATGACCGGCAAGGACGGTAAGCCGGAACATTCCCACGCTGTCTCGAAGAACACGCAGGTGACATGTGACGGCAAGGAATGCAAAGCGACCGATCTGAAGGTCAGTATGAAGATCCGCGTCACGACTGAGCCGAAAGGTGGCGCTGCGTTGATCATTGAAGCGATCGACAAAGACGCTGACTTTGCCCGACAGGCATAGTCTGCATTGGTCGTGACGATGGTCAGCGACCTGGCCGTGCACGGATGCGATTGGACTCCTGGATTTCGCAGGAGTTCAACCGGCCCGGCACACGTCATAACAAACGCCGCAGCGATTCGGCAAATCCCGTGATGATGAACTATTGAGACCTGGAGGAACGGATGACTCACGTAACTGACTTCGACACAGCGATACCCCCGACAACTCAACATGCCGACAAACCTCAGTTCAATTCCCGCGAATCGGCCATGATTCACCAATACGAACGCCTTCGTACCGAATGGAATCAACAACTCAATCTGCTGGAATGTCTGGAGTCTTCAGACCGCTCGCAACTGCTGGCTGCGGCGGAAACGCTGGACAGACAACTGGCCGAGATGGAATGGAAGCTGCCCGACGCCTACACCTGCCCGGCTGACATCGCGCCACCTTCAGGACCTACTTCGATCGCGACCGCATTCGCTCGGCTTTTGAAGTGCCACAGTGTACCGCCGGAATTGCGGAACACAATGTACGACCCCGCTCAGTCACAGAAGGCAAACACATGACGGCCACACGAGATCAAACACTGAAATGTTGTTGCGATGGCGATTCCGGTGACGACTACCATCAGGATCTGGTCCATGAACTCAGCAAACGACTTGATACGCTCCGCCGGTGTGAGCAGTACATCATCAACGCTCACGGACATGCGGCTACGATCGAATTCTGGCGGGACATCCATGAGCAGGAAGCAGACAACGTCACACGTCTTCAAGTGCTGCTTTCCACTGTGATGAATCGGCAAGCCGTTCTGGCTGAATCGCACGTCCTGTGCGACACCGGAGAATTGTTGTCCATATCTTCCATCGATTTCCGCTGAGTGACATCTTGACGCGATTCGGTGGCACTCGGTTCGCTGGGCACAAACATGGTCGGGCAAAACGATCTGTCTGGACATGTTTTTGGACGACCATATTTGCCCTAATTGCTCTCCAAAGACGTCACAGGACAAATCTCGTCCCATCGAGATCGCGGCCTGCGGCTGATCCGAAACGCTCGGTGACAAAGTACCGGGGTCGCAAAGGTGCGTTTTGAACAATTCTCTTCCGGGGGGACATCCCTCCGATTTCATCATTACAGGGACGACATGAATACTTTGTCAAACACGCTCGGCATTGTGATGGCCGGAGGAGTCGGCTCACGGCTCGGGCCACTAACGGCAGATCGAGCGAAGCCGGCTGTCCCGTTTGGAGGACAATATCGCATCATTGATTTCACGCTCGCCAATTGCGTGAACTCAGGATTGCGGAAGGTGCTGGTACTCACGCAGTACAAGTCCCAGTCGCTGCTGACTCATCTGCGGGAGGCGTGGGATATCGTGAATCCACACCTCGGCGAATACATCACAGCGGTGCCTCCGCAGATGAGAACCGGAGATTCCTGGTACTGCGGGACAGCCAACGCGGTTTATCAAAACCTCTATCTGCTGCAGCGCAGTGGTGCGAAGAATGTGCTGATCCTGTCCGGCGATCATATTTATCGCATGGACTATTCCGCCATCCTGCGACAGCATAACGCCACGAGTGCAGACGCTACCGTTGCATGCATCAACGTGAATCGATCGGAAGCTCGGTCGTTTGGAGTTGTCGGGTTTGATGCTGCGGGGCGGATCTCTGAGTTTCAGGAGAAACCGACTTCGCCGCGAACAATCCCCGGCGACTCTGATCGCTCACTGGCATCGATGGGAGTCTACGTCTTTTCGACGGCCGCTCTGTGCAATGCTCTCGTCGCTGACCATGAAGACGCAGCGTCCTGTCATGATTTCGGGAAGGACATTATTCCCCGAATGATTCGCACACACTCGGTTTACGGGTATCGATTCGGAGAAGACACGAACGACACACCGGAGAGCTATTGGAGAGATGTTGGCACAATCGATTCCTACCATGAGGCCAGCATGGATTTGTTGAAGTATCCCGCGCGGCTGAATCTGCATGACAAACGTTGGCCTATTCGAAAATGTGATCCGCCGGGAGCCCCCGCGTTTATCCGACGCAACCGCAATGGTGTCTGCGGTGACGTGCGGGATTCCATTTTGGGACGAGGAACCGTCGTCGCGGGCGGGCACGTGTTCAACTCCATTCTTTCGTCCGGCAGTTTTGTCGACAGTGACGCAGTCGTCTGCGATTCCGTCCTGTTTGACGATGTTGAAGTTGGTGAAGGAGCCGTTCTGCAGGGATGCATCGTCGACAAGGGAGTCCGAATTCCACCTGGTGTCCGAGTGGGTCTGGAGCCGGAAACTCATGACCGAACTCTGACAATGTCAGAATCCGGTGTCGTTGTCATTCCCAAAGGTCATCAATTCTGTCAGGACGCGTGCTGCAAGGCGTCACCACACGAGTACGAAGCTGCCTTGTCAGCGATATCAAGAACGTCAGCGTCCGCTGCTTACGAAGCAAACGGGGAAACAGAATCAATCCGATTCTGAATCATCGCATGAGTAAGTCATTCACGCGATCACGTCCGTGTTGACTGATTCCTGATCACCTGGAGATCCCTGCCTCGTTTCGTGCCAGATTATTAAACCGCCAGGTTATACGGAGCGTTGCCCAGCGTCTGATTTCGAGGTCGCGTAATCCACCAGAGCCGCCATCGGCAGAGAATGCCGGGAAAAGGGCATGGCGGATTCAACCAATCCCATGGCAAAAGCTTTCTGTGGTGAAGTGTTACCTGATACAATGATCATTCGCGGGAATGGCTGAGCACTTCACCCGGCCAACTGCGAGATTGCATGTCGCGAGCAACGCCAGCCATCAGGTCGACGTCCTTGCTTCTTCTTTCCAGCCCTGTTGGGTGAAGCGTGATCGATTCCGGCATGGTGACCGAACTGTTCTCAAAACCGATCAGACCTCCAGCGCCAGCGCGGTTCCCGATTGTTGGGGTCGTTGCTTCGGCGGGCGGTTTGGACGCATTCAAACAACTTCTCGGTGCTGTCCCCGTCGACTGCGGAATGGCATTCGTGCTGATCCCTCATTTGGATCCGAAGTACGAGAGCCAGATGGTCGCGTTGCTGTCCAGGATCAGCTTGCTGCCGGTCGTTGAAGCCACTCAGGGGATGGTCGCGGAAGCCAACCATGTCTATGTGATCCCGTCAAAGCACTTTCTGACGATCGATGACGGAAGGTTTCAACTGAGCGAACCGCCGACACCACAGGGGCCCGAAATCGCCATCGATGTCTTTCTGCGATCCCTGGCCAGAGATCAGGGCGAACGATCGATCGGAATTGTGTTGTCAGGAACCGGAAGTCACGGCACGTTAGGAATTCGTGACATCAAGCTCGCTGGCGGCATGGCCATCGCGCAGCAACCGACGACGGCCGAATTCGATACCATGCCGGCGAGCATTATTAGCGAAGGTCTCGCCGACTATGTGTTGTCCCCCGCCGAGATGCCCGCCACGCTGATGCGGTACATGCGGCAACCGTACATCAACCTCACCCAGTCAGACGTGCCTGAAGCATGGGCCGAGAATGAGCAGTTGGCGGTCGTCCTTGGACAAATCCGCAAACATTCGCATTTTGATTTTCGCAGCTACCGTAAGAACATGATGCTGCGACGGATTCAGCGTCGAATGGGACTGCATCACCTGGTGAATCTGGAACAGTACGTCCAGCGTCTCACGGAAGATCCCAGGGAAGCCAACGCGTTGTACCGTGACTTACTCATTAGCGTGACAGCCTTCTTCCGAGACCCCGAACTCTACGAAGCACTTTCAGCCCGACTGCTTCCCGAACTTACGACTCGCAATGCTGATCGCTTTCCCTTCCGCGTTTGGGTGCCCGGGTGCGCAACCGGTGAAGAAGCCTATTCGCTCGCGCTGCTGTTGATCGAGTGTCTCGACAAGCGGACCGATGCTGATCTCGGTGAGCCATCTTCGATAAAGACAATCCAGATATTCGCCAGCGACGTCGATGAAGCCGCGATTGCGATTGCCCGTGCCGGAGTCTATCCGTCGAGCATCGCCAGCGACGTTTCGCAGGAGCGTTTGGATCGGTTTTTCAGCAAGGCCGATGAAGCCCATTATCAGATCGACAAGCAACTGCGTGACTCGATCGTCTTCTCACGTCAGAACGTCATCAACGACGCGCCGTTTTCCAAACTGGATTTGATTTCCTGCCGCAACTTGTTGATCTATCTGGAACCTGAGATGCAGCAAAGGGTACTCTCCCTTTTTCATTTTGCACTCGCAGAAGACGGCTTGCTCGTGTTGGGGCCGGCGGAATCACTTGCCAAGGCCGACGGTCTCTTCAAGCCAATCTCAAAGAAATGGCGGCTCTTTCAGAAAGTGGTGTCGAGCCGGCGAAGCCAGGTACCTTTCCCACTGGTCGAGCCGCACAGCCTGCAAAGACCCCATGCGATGCAGGCTCCCTCGATTCCACCGCGTCAGGGCTATAAGGCGCTGGTCGAGAAATCTCTGATCAGCAACTACGCACCGGCAACGGCACTGATCAATCGACGCTATGAAGTCCTCTATGTAACCGGTCCACTCGTCGATTATCTGGAGTTTCCGGCGGGCGACCCCAACCAAACGCTATTGGCCATGTGTCGCCCGGGGCTGAGGACCAGGCTGCGGTTCGCTTGTGAACAATCCTTCACGGATGAGAGGGACACTGAAATCGAAGCTCAAATGAAGCGGGGCGACGATTCGATTGAATGTGGCATTCATGTGCGCGTTGTCAATTCACCCACCGAGACCGAGACGCTGCGTCTGCTTAGTTTCGTGGACAAATCTCGTGTCGTCGTGGAGTCCGGACATTTCATTCTGTCGGCATCTTCGGATGACAAAGCGTCAACTTACGTGCAGCAAATTGAACGAGATCTCAAGTCAATCACCGAAGAACTGGGTGGTGTGATTGAGGAACTGGAGGGTACCAACGAAGACCTGAAGACCTCCAATGAAGAAATCATGTCGATGAATGAGGAGCTTCAATCGGCTAACGAGGAACTGGAAACGTCGAAAGAGGAATTGCAATCGCTCAACGAGGAGCTCGGTACGGTGAACCTGGAGTTGCTTGAGAAAGTGACGGAACTCGACGTCGCCAACAACGACATCCTGAACCTGATTGCCAGCACGGAGATAGCGACCCTGTTCCTGGACAACGACTTACTTATTCAAAAATTCACGCCACCGACTGTTGAATTGTTGAATCTGCGAAACTCTGACGTTGGACGGCCGCTCGGCGATATCACGACGCGATTCGTCGACGACTGCCTCCGGAGTGACTGCCAAAAGGTGATTGACGGATCAGCTCCGATCCAACGCGACATCACGGGAGAGAATTCTCGGTTGTATCTGCAAAGCGTTCTCCCCTACCGCTCGCAGGGCGATCAAATTGTCGGAGTTGTCATCACTTTTGTTGATTTGACAGACCGGCTGACACTGGAAAAATTGTTGAAGAACAGCAAGGATCATTTGCAGGCAATCCTGGATTCTGCGGCAGACGCGATTCTGACCGTTGGTGAAGACGAAATTGTCGCCAGCGTCAATCCTGCCACGGAAACACTGTTTGGTTATCCGCATGATGAAGTCATCGGACGTTCCATTTGGACATTGCTGGCCTCGTGCGATGTCGCCAGGCCGACGGAAACGTCGTCCGTCCAGCATTTGCCGATTTCCGAATATTGCACGGTGGGCCAGCAGGAACTCACGGCCAGGCGACAGGATGGCTCACGTTTTGCAGCCGAAATGTCGGTCAGTCGTATCGATCACCTGTCACTTTTCATCGTCGTCATTCGCGACATCTCTCAGCGGAAGGAATTGCAATCCAAAATTCTGGAGATTGCTTCTGACGAGCAGCGTCGCATCGGGCAGGAACTGCATGACGGGACTCAGCAGCAATTGACCGGACTGTCCTTAATCGCAGGGTCCATCGAAGATTTCTTTCAGCAAAGGATCCAGGTCGTCAACGGTGACAGCAAAGCATTGACGCTCGAACACGCGGAGCTTTCGCGCCTGGCGGTGACCGCGTCGAAGCTCGTCGCTGGTTTGAAAGAAGCGAATCAACATGTTCAGTCGCTGTCGCACGGGATTATGCCGGTTCAGATCGACGCCGAGGGATTGCAGTCGGCATTGATGGAACTTGCCGGTGCAACCTCGGTTCAGAACAAGGTTGCCTGCCACGTCGTCCACAGCGGTACATTGACGAATGAAAGCAACATTGTCGCCACGCATCTTTATCGAATCGCTCAGGAAGCGGTGAACAATGCGCAGCGGCACGGAAAGGCGAAGGAAATCCACATCTCACTATCGGCGAGTGAGCATCAAATTCAATTGGAAGTCAGTGACGACGGAATCGGCGTGGATTCCTCCGTATTGCGCGCAAGTGGAGGCGTTAATCACGGAATGGGATTGCAGATCATGGAATATCGCGCCAGCGTCATTGGCGGTGTACTGTCTATTCTGGGTGGGCACAAGAACGGAACCATCGTGCGCTGCACAATAGCAAGGAACAGAAAATCAGCATGAGGAATGAAAACACAAAGTCACGAATCGTGCTCGTGGATGACCATCCGATGATGCGCGATGGCTTAACGATGCGGATCACTGCCCAGCCAGGGTGGGAAGTCTGCGGAGTCGCGGCGACGGAAGACGAGGGTTTTGCGGTTATTCTCGAGCAATCTCCCGACCTGGTGTTGGTTGACATTTCGCTCGGATCCGGAAACGGAATCGAATTGATCAAGCGAGTGCGAAGCAGGAATCCGTGCGTTAAGTTTTTGGCGATCTCGGCATATCAGGAGTCGCTTTACGCCGAACGGGCATTGCGGGCCGGTGCGTTGGGATATTTGAACAAGCAGGAAACAAACGAAAAGTTGATCGAAGCGATCCGCACGGTTCTCAGGAACGAGCGATTTTTGAGCGAAGAGTTAAAAACGAGATTAATCACGTCCTCACTTGGCAACGCTCCGGTGGAACAGAATCCAATGGAGCGTCTGAGTGATCGTGAGAGTGAAATCTTCCGCTTAATCGGTGAGGGTTTGACGACGGGAACAATTGCAGAGCAACTGTTCCTGAGCCCGCACACCGTTGATACATATCGCGAACATCTCAAGCGAAAGTTGAACGTTCGCACCGCGGCCGAGTTGAGTCGTATGGCGTTTCAGGCGATGATCGAAAACAGCTGAACACTTCCTGTTGTCCTTTCAGTGCTGATCTACGGCCTCGCCAGCGGGCGCGACCAGCCAGATATTGAAGATCGTCTGACGGGACTCGTTACCACAACAGATCGGTGACCATGGTGCCGCGATCGTGTGGTCGACCACATATCTTTGCCGAAAACTGTAACGCTTCAAACTCGGAATCCTCCTGCTCCACGAAACTCGATTCGAACTCATCAGTTAGAAAAATACGCCGATTCTCAGCTCAGACACATCCAGAAAAGGCAATGCTTAAATCTGACCGGCGGCTCTGCGCTTTCATTGGCGACAAAACTCCCAGCTCAGACAATACGCCGACACCCGGTACGACACCCATTTCTGCGCTGACGTGGGTCCGTTTTACACGCCGATCACTAAAAAGAGGGCGGCTGTTTCACATTTTCCGCTCGTTGTCAGGAGGCGGTGTTGCTTAGGGGCGTTGAGGTCGCTAAGCCGACACAGTCACTTACCCTTTTACAAATTCTGAAGATGCAACAGCTTGAAAATCGATGTATCCTGAACCTAAACCGGGCACGGATCGCACCTGTCATTCGCAGCAGCTGATAACCCTCTTGTCGTAAACCGGCTGGGAATGCTGCGGCAAGCCGCCGCCGAAGTCCAGCGGGACCGCGTAGAATTTCTGCTTCCATGCTGCTTCGTCGAGTGGCTCGAAGCGACTTTCGACCGGCTCGAAGCGGATCGGCTGTCCGGGGAACGTATTGGCCAGAGCCTCGGAGTCGTCGACGGTCACGGTTCCGTTCACGATCACATAGGGAATGCCGCTCGAAGGCAGGTTGCCCTTCGCATAGGTTGCGTTGTCGGTCACGTTCGCTGGGTCGAAGATGGTGATGTCGGCCACCATGCCTTGCTGCATGCGGCCCCGTTCCTGCATGGCTTTCAGGCCGAGTTTGCCCAGCGGGCGCGCCGAGTTGTAGCTCAGTTGCGCGAGGCTTTGCATCAACGGGATGCCGTTTTCCCGACCCATCCGCAGGGCTCTGGCGCAGCACCCGGCGCCGCGCGGGTGAGAATTGGGAAGCTCATCGAAGGGCGTGTCCCAAGTGATATCGTCGCCGATTATCGGCATCCCGTCTGATGCAATTGCCACGTCTGGGAGCTTAAGCCAGTCGATGATCGCCGATTGCGGCATCTTGTAGACCTGCACCAGACGCGCCGGTTCCTTGGCGATCATCGCCGCCCGGGATTCCTGCGTGTAGAATTCGCCGCTCAGCGCATCCTGGATCGTTTCCTCGTACTTGTATCCCAGCTGGTCCACCCAGACCTCGGGCTCGAGGAAGACGGCGTTGAGCGCCGTGGATCCCGCTGCATATGGATAAAGCTCTCCCCAGACGTTGTGCCCTTGTTCCCGTAACCGCACCAGCAATTCATGGACGAGGTTGTATCCGGGGTTGTTGAAGTGGCAAGCGATGGCCGGAGTGCCTAGCGCGGCGGCATTGGCCAACATCTCCTGGATGCCGTTCGCTTCCGAAGTGTCAGTGCCCGGCGTGTAGCGGAAATGGAACGCCGACGGACGTCCGTAGCGCCCGGTAAGCCGCTGAATCTCGAATACCTCCCGGGCCGAGACCCCGTCGCGCATATAGCCGAGCGTCGAGCCCATGCCGATGGCCCCGGCCGCAAGACCCGCGTCGATGATTCGCAGGATCTCGTTTCCCCTCGCCAAGTCCGGCCGCGTCAGGGACCAGCCGTTTTTATTCGAACCGCGATGGTTCATTGCTTCCGGCGTGTCAATTGTCGTGATCCCGTCCAGGACCCGTGCCCGCGCGAATTCATGGGCGGACGCGCAACCGAAGTTGATGGGGTTCTTGCCTTCGCGCTCTGCGTACCAGTCGGCCACATGCTCGCCCAAGGTACCCATCTCGAGGTCCATGACCGTGGTGCGCCCGTCGAGAAGGGCCAGCTTGTTCCCCATCGGCCGCGGCCAGTGGAAGTGGGTATCGATGAAGCCTGGTGCCACGACATGGCCGGACGCGTCAATCTCGCGGGCGCCGGTAATCGCATCGCCCGTGATCGCGACGATCCGTCCGTCCTTCACCCCCACATTGGCGACCTGGTCGAATCCTGTTTCGGGGTCCATGACCCGACCGTTCTTGATTACGAGATCCAGAGAATTGTCCGCTGCATTGGCATAAAGCAATGAAGGAGCAACGACACTTGCCGCCGTAACCATGGCAGCCTCTTTTGTGAACTGTCGTCGTGTTACGGACTCGCCCAATTTGTCTGTTACCCGGGATTTCATCAGCGTTATCCTGTTCTGGGAAAAGCGTTTATCGAATTCGTGCCGCACAAAACGCCCGCACGAGATCTGTTCCGCCAAAATGCGGCACTAGTCAATTCGATTTGGTTCAGAGACTGCTTTAGATCATAGCGCTCACCATCACCGAGTTCGCGATAGCCCGCGTCGTCCATGTAGCTCAGGTGGTAGCTGCTATCTGCGTAACGAATTCATAGGCGAGGCTTTAAAAAAAAATAATTTCACGCCTGTGATTATACGCTTGCCGTCTCCTTGTTCACAGCGGTGATGATGCTGTCCATGATCCGGTCGGTGTCAAACTGCCAGGCGGCCCGATCCCGCACACTTTGGCGATCCATCGCCTGGGCTTGTTCGATGGCCTCCATGAAGACCGCCAGAGCCCGCACGTCATCGTCCGATTCCGCACACTGACGCCCGGGAGGCAGTCGGTCTATGATGACGCCCGTTTCACCAGTCCGTACGAACGAGGCTGCCCGTCCGCACCCCGACGGTCGGGCAGCCCGCCAGCAAAATCTCCTGGAGCGCAAGCGGGCCGTACTCATCGTCCGCCAGGTACGCACACGCCCGTGAGCGACGTGCTGCTTCGAACAATTCCTCGCGCTGGTACTGACCGTAGTGAATCTGAATGTGGCGCGGGAAGACTTCAGCAAGATGCTCGAGCAACGGCGGCCGGTGCCCATTCCTGGCGTAAATGAGCAAATCGTACTCATCCGGCAATGGCTCGCCAGGCCAGGGATCGATCGGGTATGGCCACAGGATGATGGGCGACTGGTTGGCTGGCCCGCGGTGCTTTCGGATCAAGTCCGCGTACCATTCGGTGTGGCAGAACATCGCTCGGCAGTTGGCCCGGGCTTCGATATCTGGCTTCACCAGCTGAAGAGTCGTCTGCACCTTTACCCTTTTGCGAATGCTCAATTTGCGAAAACATGCAAAACACTGGGAAAACTCAACAACACCTGCAAGTGCGCGAAAGAGGAAGTAGCTCTCAAAATTACTGGATTTTGTGCGGTTTTCGCAGCAGCCTTGAGGCTTCCTCACGACCTCAAAGTCACCTGATAGCGCCTCGTGACAAAAGTCTTCCCCAATTCCTGCCCTCGAAAAACGACAGGCAACGGATCGCCGTGCCCTGGATTCGCTTTGGTCCCAGGTCAACTATTCCTCAGGAGCTGATCCGGCAAGGAGGTAGGCCAGCAGGTCCAGGATCTCGTCCTTCTGCAGATGGTTGATGGTTCCTTTCGGCATCATCGATACTCGCGAAAGGAGTCGCTCTTCGATGTCAGCTTTCGCAATGCGGTGAGGCTGCGCGAATGATTCCTGGCCGCGCAGGATAATCTCTGAGTCAGTCTCAGCCTGAATTCGTCCCTGGAACACTTTACCGTCAACTGTGACGAGAACAGTGGACGCATACTTCGGCTCAATCTTCGCTGAAGGTGTGACGATTGATTCCAGAATTTCGAAGGGCTTGCGACGTTTTGCGATTTCGCTGAGATTCGGACCAATCCCGGCCAGCTCTTCTTCAATTCTGTGACAATGTCCACATCCCGCAGAACGAAACAGCACCTTTCCCCGGGCAAGGGATCTTCCTTCCTGAAGTGTCGACAGCTCGGGCGTCAGGTCAGCGACAGACCAGTCGCGAACGAAAGGCCGCTGAGGCGTCATGGAAGCAATCCAGCTGCGAAACAGTTCAACCGCTGATTCATCGACCTGTTGCGAGACGAGCGGCGGCATCTGTCCGCGACCGCGACGGGAAATTCGAGCCAGCATTATGGACTGATCGGGATCTCCCGAAGCCACGATTCGGGGCTGCGAAAGTCCGAATGTTGCGTGTTGAGGATACTCGTCCAGAATCCGCATGGAGTCGGACTTCGCTGTGAATTCCAGTTCCATGCGGGCGTTGCCACCTCCGGCGCTCACATGACAACAGGAACAGTTTGCGTGCAGGTACGATCTTGAGCGATCAGTTAACGAGGCGGAATGGGGCTGGTTTCAGACTGGAAAAGGAAAGGACTACCGGCTCACACGGGTCCTTGAACCGTTGCAGCCATTGATGGATGACGTGTCTGTTTTTCACGGTCTGTCGCATCCACGATGCCGGCCGTTGAATGGTCACGACACGGGAGACACATTCCTGACGGCGAACAATCTGGCGCCGGTTACATATCGCAATACCGTTTCACTGGATCAGTACGCAGCTGCTCGCATCGGTAAGGCAACCCGCCTTGGTTCGTTGAGTCTTTCTGCGGACGGTGGTGTGGGCTTTGAGTTCCTGATGAAGGATTTGCAGAGGTACGTTGGCAAAAGCGGCCGACCTGTAATTCTGTCCTTCCATCTGCATTCCGGACGGTCGTTGAGCTGAAGGAACACGTCCCGGCAATTCCGCAGCAGTGACTAACCGTCTGCTGGACCCATTTCCGGATGGCGACCCCAGTCCGATCGCTGATCGCGGTCTGCTGAAACACGCTCCGGAGAATACGTTGCCAGCGTTTGCGGCATGCCTTGAGCTGGGGATGGGGTTTGAGCTGGATATCCGCACGACAAAGGCTGGGCACCTGGTGGTATCGCGCGTCGACAAAGTGGCTTCCAGCCGACGAAAGAGCGACTGCGCGCAGCGCGTGATCTGACATTTGTCCGCCGCATGAACAGCGGTCATCGAATCCCGCTGGGCTGTTTGACGCCGGGGACAGCTCGCATTCTGCACATGCCGGGCGAGCTGTTTGTGGAGTACCAACTGGTCGCTCAGAAGATGCGACCCAACGACTTCGTGGCGATGGCAGCCTACGGAGACTATGGGCCTGGCTATCTCGGAACCAGAATTGCATACGGCCAGGGAGGCTGCGAAACGGGGCGTGTTCCCGGGTTGCTCCTGAAGTTGAACACGTCCTGATGGATGAAATGAAGAAACTGCTGAATGTTCCGCCAGAATGATCCCGTCGCTGCACGATTGAGAGGTGTTCATGCCAACCGGACACAAGTCCCTTTTCCCCCGCCGAGATTTTGTTGCCAGGTCTGGCAGCTTTGCCGGGAACAACCTCAACACGTTCCTCAGGCAGGAATCCGGAACGTGACCACTGTCCGGCCTCTGCTGGTGGCCAGGCGATCTTATTGGTCGATCTGCGACCAGACGGTGCGTTTGGTCCCGCATTCCCGGAAACTCAGGCCGCCGCAGTCACTGCCGCGGGCCTGTGCGCACTTTGGCGCGGGAGTTGCGTCCCCTGAGCGTGGAACAGCTCACTCGTCATTCTTTAGCCTCACGCAGGAATTACGTTTCGCATTGCTGTCATGACGCACATCTGCCGTCGAGCAAACGTCAATGTTGATGACATGAAATTGCGAGCAATTAAGCATTTTCGGTCTGCAGGACGTCAGTTGACGCACAGCGTTGATAGATCATCAGCATAGCGTCCTCGCCCTGAAAGCGATGTCGAAATGTAAAATGCGCATCGGTAACTCAGTACGTTCGGTGAACAATCAACACTCTACGACCAGCGCGTTTTGCGATCAGACTTCCCGCACATGGACTGCAATGCAGTGAGGTTTGCAACGTCACTCCGCCAGAAAGCCAGAAAGATGAACGTCTCTTATCACCTGCTCGATTCCATGCATGCCACAACGCCACCACCATCGTTTGCTGGCAGTAAACGTCGAGTCAGGATGTTCGCTCTAATGCTGACAGCGCTATCCGTAGTGCATCACCAACACGCTTCAGCTCAGGAGCCGCCCTCCAGCGAACTCATGTCTCTTGCCATCGAAAACGAACTGCTTTCCACGGATGCCGTCGACAGCCGCGATCTCGGTGTTTCCGCTGACCGTGGCATCGTGACTCTGTCGGGAACTGTCGACAGCCTGCGAGCCAAACAGCACGCCACACGTCTGGCGAAACTCATTCGTGGTGTGCAGTCAGTGATCAACCAAATGATCGTTGAACCTGGCACACGTGAAGATGAGTTGCTGACGCTCGACGTCGAACAGGCCCTCACTCAGAACTCAGCGACAGAGTCATACGAAGTGCTGGTCGCCGTCCAAAATGGAATTGCTCACCTCGGTGGCAATGTGGATTCCCACGCAGAGAAGCGGCTTGCGGCGGACGTCGCGTCAGGAGTGGCAGGGATTCGTGAAGTTGACAATCGCCTGAAAGTTCAATCCCCTGACCAGCGTCCGGACAAGGAGTTGCGGGCGGAAGTTGAAGGCCTGATCGGCGGCAGTGCGCGACTGGAAGATGCCGAGATCACCACGTCGCTGGAAAATGGATCGGTCGTGCTGACGGGTGAAGTGGGGGCATTGATCGAACGTGACATCGCCGAAGAGCTGGCATCGGTGAACGGTGTGAAATCAGTGGATGTCCGCGGACTGCGGATCAATCCATCAATTCGCAACGGGCAGCGACGAATTGAGCGATACAAGTCCGTCACGGATGATTCAATCGCTGAGGCTGTACGGTTGACTCTTCGTCACGATCCACGTGTGCTGAGCTTCGCGGACCAGATCAACGTCGAATCGAGGAATGCTGTTGTGACGCTGCGGGGCAAGGTGGGCCACGCCCTTGCCAGACAGGCAGCGAATGAGTCGGCTCAAAACACGCTGGGGGTTGATCGGGTTCGCGACCGCCTGCAGGTGGAATGGAGCGGCGATGATATCAATGACGAGCAGATCGCTGAGTATGTGCGTCAGGCATTAATTCGTGACGCCTACGTCGGACGGCGAGACCTGATTGTAAGAAGTCGTCGAGCTCACGTGGATTTGTTCGGCCAGGTTGAATCGCAATTTGAGAAACAGGCTGCAGAATACACGGCCAACAGCCAACGGGGAGTCGTCCACGTCAACAATCATCTGACGGTCACAGATGAATGGGAACCACGCAGTGACGAGGAAATTCAGGAAGCCATAGCTGAGAAACTGAAGTGGGCCTTTTTTGATCGAGCCAACGACATCAAAGTGCGCGTCGACAATGGAGTGGCTTTGCTGCGGGGAACTGTCCAGACACGGCGACAGTGGCAGCGTGTGATGGACATCGCGGTCGAAGCGGGAGCTCGCCGACCACACAACCAGCTGCGCATTCAGCTGCGACCTCAATCCGGACGAACGCCGCTGTACGTTCCCACGCAACCCGGTGGCGAACCACCACAGCGGTAAGCCAGGCGACAGAACTGAACTTTTTCAGCCTCAGGTGGCCCGTCGGTGGTGACGGGGATTGCACCACATTGCTGAAAAACCGACGTAAGTTGATGACTTCGATCACTCGCTCGCGCCGCAGGGCACAACATCTTTTTCGATGTCGAAGATATCGGTCGCGGTGCCATTCGCACTCTGCCACTGCTGGGCATGGCGCTCGTCCTGATGATACTCACCTGGTTTGCGTCGTCGGCCATGCAGAAACTGGGTGACTATACATTTCTCAGACGGATTCAGACGAAACTTCTCCGCGAAGTCGCGCGAAAAGCTGTGGTTATTCCCGTTTTCCTGCTGGGCCTGTTTCTGGTCCTGCGAGTCACCGGATTAACTCAGTTGGCGTTCACTGTGCTTGGCGGTACCGGCCTGTTTGGCCTCGTGGTGGGTATCGCTTTCCGGGATATCGCGGAGAACTTTCTCTCCAGTATTCTGCTCAGCATGCAGAACCCGTTTCGCTACGGCGACCTGATTAAAGTCGACGGAAACCTCGGCTTTGTCCAGCGAGTCAACACGCGTGGTACGCTGCTGATGACGCTGGAAGGGAACCACGTGCAGATTCCAAATTCGACCATTTATAAGGGAACCATCATTAACTTTACGTCGAATCCCAACCGGCGTTTTTCGTTTGTTATCGGAATCGGTTACGACACCGCGCCGACGGAGGCTCAGGAATCAGCGATGCAGGTTCTTCACGATCACCCAGCCATTCTGAAAGAACCGGAACCTCAGGTGCTGGTCGAAGCGTTGGGGGCTTCAACAGTGAATCTGACCCTTTATGCATGGGTCGATGCGTCTACGCACAGTTGGATGAAGGTGCGCTCGTCCGTGATTCGCCTCGTGCTGAAAGCCTTCGAAACCGCCGGGTATTCCATGCCCGACGACCAGCGGGAAATCGTGTTTCCATCGGATGTTCCCGTACGCATGCTGGATGCCAGCGATACTGCTTCGTTCCCGCAGCAGACTGAACCGCGGCCCGAAGCGACATCGTGTTCGGAAGCTGTGTCCAATACAGCGGAAGGCGATTTTCGCAGCGAAGCGCACGAACTGCAGGAACAGGCTCGGCAGTCTCGCGCCCCGGATGAAGGAGAAGCGGATCTGCTGGAAGACGCGCCGGCTTAAGTCGATGGTGGTCAGTGGTCTCAGGCGGTCATTTCTGTTGCCGCGTCGGAGATAAATGGTGGCAGCGGGATCAACATTGCCCCTGCACGACCTTACTGAAGCTGCTCAGGGAACCATTTGTCGCATGATGGCTTGCGGAACAATCAGGAGAGATTGACCAACGGGTTTTGCACGTTTTTCGCGTTGAACGTCGGGGGATGACGAATTCGCCGATTCTCTTCTGACTCAGAAGTGAGTTCCCATGGTCACCTCCACTCAACATACGCCGATTTCATGTCCGCAGCCTTGCGACTCATCGCCTGTTGACTGTTATGAGCCGTCACCGGAAACCATTCGACGCATGTGCGAGCAAATTGAGTCTCAATGGTCCGAAGCAGAACGAACCCGTCATCTGGCCGTGCAAAAAGTCGCGTGGACTGTGCTCGAAACGTCGGAGATGGTGTAGACAGATGACGGAAAGATTGTCCCCCTGTGTCTCCGAATTTGGGAACATCCGGGTCGTCATAGATCGACAACGACATTGGTCACTGAGCGACCTTACTGCCTGACGTGCAATCATCTGTTAACGAAGGATCCGCACCGTCCGCCGCCATTTCCTTCAGGCACGGTATTTGCGTCATTTTACTATCAGACTTTTGAGGAACTACATCCCCGTTGCAGGAGACAATCATGGCCGCTCTGACAATCGAACAGTTTGAAACCGTCAATTCCGAACATCTTGAACGCCTGTCCGGGACACGCAAGACCCTCTGCGTGTCGATCTACATTCCAACTCACCGCTGCGGCCACGACGTTCAGCAGGATCCGATTCGTTTAAAGAACTCAGTCGCTGAAGCGAAGCGGCAGCTTGTTGAGTTCGGCACGTCAGAAGGCGACGCGAATGACATCCTGCAGCCGGCCGCTGAACTCATGGCTCTTGACGCGTCTGACGAATTCTGGCAGCATCAATCCGACGGTCTGGCGGTGCTGTTGTCGGCGGACGAAGCGTCTTTGTTTCAGCTTCCCACGAAGTTTGATGAAGAAGTCGCAGTGAGCGATCGGTTCCGAGTTAAACCGTTGCTGCGTTCGATGAACGGCAACGAAGAATTTCATCTGGTCGCTGTCAGTCGTGGTGACGTCCGAGTGTTCCGAGGGTGCAGGTCGGGCCTGAAGGAAGAACACTTTTCCGAACTACCTGACAGCATTGCAGAATTCGCCAGTCACGACGAACATCGCGGTCACAATCGACATTCGTTTAAGGTGCGAGCCAACGGGGCCGATTCGTCAGTGCCTCATGGGCACCTGGACAATGATGAAGAGGAAAGACTGCGACGCTACTTTCGCGACATGAACGAGGCCCTGGGGGCTCACTTCAGATCTCACAGAGGTCCGGTCATTTTTGCCGGAGTGGAGCGGTTGTTTCCGTACTTCAGGGACGAGTTCGATTGCTGTCCGGTGCTCGATGAGTTTGTTGCCGGTAACCCAGAAGAGATTTCGAACGACGAACTGCTGGAGAGAGCCTGGCCGCTGGTCAAACACCATTCTGATGCTGAGCGTCAGGCGGTTGTTCACCGCTTTAACGAAGCCAGTGGAACGGATTTTGGTTCGACCTGTTTGAAGACCATCGTTCAGGCGGCGTACAACGGCCGTATTGATACTTTGCTGCTGAAGCACGGCGACCGAAACTACGGGACATGTGACGAGAATGGTGTGGTCGAACGCAGCAATGAAGAAGCGTCGGCCGAAACGTACGACCTTTACGACATCGCTGCGATACGCACGCTGAGCGCCGACGGCCGAGTGGTCTTCGTCAAAGACGACGCGATGGAATCACCGATCGCCGCAATCTTCCGGTATGTCGGTTCGCGTTAGTCGTTCGATTGTCGTTTCGCGTTCGGTCCGCGACACTCGCCCGGCTGTCGCGGCAGCGACTTCAGTCTTGTCGACAATCATGCCATCGACGACTTCGAAATGGTGGTACCAATTGTCTTCTTCTGGGATGGAACAGCCGAATCAGATTACGATCAGACATCGACAGAGCGGCCAACCCATATCCACAAGATTCAGTTAACTGTTCTTAGATGGTAGTTCACCTGACAAAGCGGCTTTAGCGGACAGGCACCATCTTCACATTTGCGTTCCCGGATTATCTGAAAATCGTCACGTCTGAGGCCGTTCCCGGGGTGTAATGGCCACGCGATCAGATCATACTGGCGTGTTCTCTTCCTTCCAGACATTTCACAGTTACGGCTATGTTTCCGATGACACGTCCACTTTCTGCCATCCTGTTGCTGTTGTCTGTTCTGTCATCGACGGCCGTTGAGGCCGGGGAACGGCCGAATTTTCTGTTCATCATCGTCGACGACCAGTCACCTTTTGACCTCAGGCTGTACGACGCAGATTCGAAGCTCGACACGCCGAACATCGACCGGATCGCAGCAGAGGGCATGACCTTCGACGCCGCCTACCATATGGGTTCATTCAGCGGAGCCGTGTGCACGCCGTCCCGGCACATGGTGATGACCGGTCGCACGGTCTGGCATCTGCCCAACAGTCCGGGCAGAAACGGCTGCCCGCCGAACATGCCCGACTTCACCATGGCGGCCGTGTTCAACAGGGCTGGCTACGACACCATGCGGACCTGCAAACGCGGCAACAGTTACGCCGCTGCAAACGCTCAGTTCACTGTCGTAAAAGATGCGACCAAACGAGGCGGTACAGAAGAAACCGGAAGTGCCTGGCACGGCAAACAGGTACTGGAATTTCTTGATCAGCGAGAAGCCGCCAGTGACGCGGCCCCGTTTTTCATTTATTTCGGCTTTTCACATCCGCACGACACGCGCGACGGTACGCCGGAGCTGCTGAAGAAATACGGTGCGGTTAATCACACGGACAAAAACAACCTGCCGGTCGCCCATCCGGATCAGCCTCCGCTGCCGGTGAATTATCTGGCGAAGCATCCGTTCCATCACGGACACCCGGGTCTGCGTGATGAAGTGGCCGTCAGCGGTGTGTGGGAGAACCGGGATCCGCAGACAATCCGCAACGAACTGGGGCGACAGTTTGCCTGCGACGAAAACATTGATATTCAGATCGGCAAAGTTCTGAAGAAGCTGGCAGACATGGGCGAGCTGGAAAATACGTACGTTGTCTACACAGCCGACCATGGCATGGCGATTGGACGACACGGCCTGCAGGGTAAGCAGAATCTGTATGAGCACACATGGCGCGTGCCCTATATCGTGAAGGGGCCGGGAATCAGGGCGGGAACTCGCGCCACGGGCAACATCTATCTGCTGGATTCACTGCCCACACTGTGTGACCTTGCCGGCATCACACCGCCGGAGACCGTTGAAGGAAAAAACTTCGTACCGGTCCTGAAACAGGAACAGCCAACCGTTCGAGACGTGTTGTATGGCGTCTACAACGGAGGCACCAAACCCGGCATGCGATGTGTCCGCAAAGGCGACTGGAAACTGATCAAATACGACGTACTGGACGGTGAAGTCCGCGAAACTCAGCTGTTTAACCTTGCCGCAAATCCGGATGAGTTCATCGCGGAACACGAAAAATCCGGGCCGCTGCAGTCAGACCTGGCGGAAGACCCGAAATACGCCGACAAGCTGAAAGAAATGGAAGACCTGCTGCTGGCTGAAATGAGACGACTTGACGATCCGTGGCGTCTGTGGAACCAGCCTGATGACGGGCTGACTCCGCCCGCGGCACAGAAGCGGAAACCCGGAAACAAAGCGAAGAAGAAGAACTGATGCCGCCGTTGCACGCCGGCGGCTACGTCTCTTTCGCCGCCAGACGCGTGATCCGCAGGTGCCGGTCGTAGTGAGCGGTGGCGACCTGCAGGCCGTCCGGGTGCACGTCCATGTCGCGTGCGAGACTCGGAAGCGCAAAGCGGTGGTAGTCTTTTTCCGCATCTGGTTTCCAGAACAGCAGAAAGCCGCCACTGCTGCCGCCACTGAGTCCCATGATCGACCCATCACTCAGCCATCTGAGCCGCCAGATGCCCCCCCCGGTGATTCCTTCTGTGATCAGCTGCCGAACCGGTTTGAGTCCTTCTTCCGTCTGGTTCTGCAGATCGTACAGCAGTACCAGCGGTTCATGAACGGCTCCCAGTGGATTAGTGGCCTTGTGCAGACCGCCGGCGACCAGCCATTTGCCGTCGGGGCTGACTGCAAGAGCTCGAATGCCTCCGAAGTCGACCTGCTGGCCGCCGTTGTACGAATGCAGGGGAGTCGCATCAAAGTTTCGGACTTCCGTCCCTGCCGCGACGTCCCATTGCCTGATGCTTCCAGTCAGATCGCCACTGAACAGCATCCCGCCGTGCGGGTGAAAGGCCACGCTGTAGACATGTCGGGTGTGTCCGGTGAATTCCTTCAGCAGACTGCCATCGACGATGTTCCACAATCGCACGACGTTGTCATTGCCGCCGCTCACCAGCTGAGTGTTATCCAGGCTGACGTCGAGAGTACGGACCCAGCCCTTGTGTGCGTCGATGGTGCGTAACGGCTGGGGTTCGGCGGTTTCGGATTCCCACCATGTGATTTGTCCATCGCAGCCGGCACTGATCACGTGAACGCCGTCCTTTGAATAGGCAATGGCGCGTACCCACGTCCGGTGGCCTCCGCTGAACAGAGTGCGCACTCCGTCCGCCAGATTGAATCGTAAGACAAGCGCATCTTCAGAGCCACAAAAGACGAAACGTCCGGTCGGGTCAAACCGGCACGCATTCAGCGGTCGGTCATGAGCCCATTGCGAAACGACGTGCGCCTGTGCGGGGTCAAATCCAGTGGGAATGGCCATGAAGATGATTTCCTGAACGGTACACGAATTTCATGATGACCGGAAAAGCATCACGTCAGCAGCTCACGGACAGGTGCCGCGGCCGGGTCGGCGACAGGCATTTCGCGACCGTCGATATTGAAGGTTCCGGTCGAATCCACTCCTGCCGCCTGCAGATACGTGTGAAACAGTGAGGCGTGATCGACCTGGCCGTCCCTGACTTCCGTGCCGTCGTCGCTGGTGCTTCCGTAGACGGCGCCGCGGGGAATGCGACCGCCGGCCAGGCAGACCGACCACGCTCGTGACCAGTGATCGCGGCCATAGTATTGATTGATGTTCGGCGTGCGGCCGAATTCAGAAAGAACCACAATCAGCGTGCTGTCCAGCATGCCTCGAACCGCAAGGTCGGCGACAAAACACGAAAACGATCGATCGAATTCCCCCATCTGTTCAATGTGGAAATTGAAATTTTCGTTGTGCGTGTCGTAGTTGGAATGCGACAGCTGCACAAACGTGATGCCCTGTTCCAGCAGGCGCCGAGCCAGCAGGCAGTGACGTCCGAAGTCGTGAGTTCCATAGCGTTCGACATCAGCAGGCGGTTCCTTCGACACGTCGAAGACATCCCGCTGTCGCATCAGCTGATCGGCCTGTTCGTACGAGTAGGCAAAGGCTTCGGTGACTGCTGTCCGGCGACGATTCAGGAATCGTTCGTTGATTTTTCGGCGAAAGTCCTGGCGAGCAGCATCAGAAGTTTCTGCGATGTTTTCAGGGCGAGTTGTGTTCTGGGGCGGATTCCCGTTGCCCAGTGCGACGCTGGCATATTTCGGCCCCAGCCAGGCTGAGTCGTTGCCTCGACCACCGCTGCCCCCCGGCGTGATCACGATATGTCCCGGCAGAGAACTGTCGGTCGGTGTCAGAGATTTCGCTGCGACCGCTCCCAGCTGTGGAAAGTTGCCCGCGGGCGTCTGACGGCGGCCAGTCAGCATCATGTAGGCTCCCTTGCCATGGTCGTCTTCGCTGGTGTTGACGCCGCGGACAAGACACAGGTGGTGCATCTGTTGAGCCGTCAGTGGCAGCAGCTCACTGATATGCACTCCCGGTACCGAGGTTGGAATTGCCAGAAACGGCCCGCCGGTGCCAGTGCCGGGTTTCGGATCCCAGCTTTCGAGCTGACTGAGTCCACCGTGCATATTAAACACGACGATGCGTTTCTGGTCAGACCGCAACTGACCTGCGATGGCCGGGTGAGAAAAGAGTCCGAGTCCACCGGTGATGATGCCG
Organism: Fuerstiella sp.; assembly: GCA_040222735.1. Classification (GTDB taxonomy): domain Bacteria; phylum Planctomycetota; class Planctomycetia; order Planctomycetales; family Planctomycetaceae; genus Fuerstiella. The sequence continues at coordinate 79,055 of JAVKCM010000170.1, forward strand.
CCCGTCGCTGCGGCCGCGCTGCCCAGAAACCGCCGTCGGGCTATCCGATGCTGATCGGATCCGCATGCGTGACGAATTCTCATGGCGTTCTTTCAAAACTTGAGGTCAATGGTTAAATCGAAACTCTGCCGAATTCAACACGGCCCAGACCAGTTCCTGAGCGGCAACGCTGCGGTCTGCCGTTCGTGCGGCAAGGTAAGCCGTCACGTCTGCCACTTCTTCTTCTGTGGGGAGTCGAGTCAGAACGCTGAGATAAATTTGCTCAGCGGCGATTCGCGGGTCTGTCTGCCGGACCACCCGGTCGGTCACGTTGTCCGCCGCCGGAACGACCCAGCTGTTGATGGATCCTGCGTTCGCCGCAAACAGGGCCTGATCGGCCGTCGAGAAAAAGTCTCCCTGAGGCTGGCCGGCTGCGGCTCCATAAAAGGTGACAAAGGTGCCGACGTTGCCCTTCAGTTTGTCATAGGTCCTCTGTTCCAGCTCAACATTGCGAGCTGCCATCAGAGCGGCATCCTGTTTCTGTTCGTCTGTCAGAGGTGACGTCTTGTCGAGTTCCGCCGCTTCGGCCTGCCAGTATCGTTCGTAAACTCCGGTGACCCGAAATACGCTCCAGCACAATTGTTCGGGAGTCAGCGGCTTCAGCGACGAAGAGACAAAACTGCGAACCAGCCGTTCTTCGACATCAGCAAGGACAGTGTTGAGCTCCTGCGCGGTGTTGCCCGCTGTTGTGATCGCCCGGTGCGCGGCAGACATCTGAGCAAGCTGTTCGACGGTTTCCAGCCGGTTGTCGATCGCGACCAGACGCTGATTGTGGATGGCTGATTCCCGGCGAGCAGCCAGCATGGCCTGTTCTGCCTGAATGAATGCCGCCTTCAGCGGCGCCAGTTTTGCGACGGCCGCGTCGATCGGAGCCTTTGCCGCTTCCTGAAGTTCGGCCAGCGGTCTGAGGGCGGCCGTTTTCTCTTCAATGACAGGTGTCAGTGCGGCCGCTTCGGTCGAAAGCTGCTGAGCACGCGTGCTGAGTCCGGCGGACGTTTCCGCCAATATCGTGTCGTCGGGCAGAAACGTTGCCGCGTTCTGTGCGGCCATCGCGGCTTCACCGAGCAGTTCTGCTGCGTTCTGGTTGGTCTGCTGTTGAGTCGCGACGTCGGCCAGTGCATTGCGAGCTTCGTCGGCCTTCTTTCTGGCTTCGCTATAGGTGTTCCTGGCGGCATCAAGTTCAGCGGCGGCCGGCAGCGTGGCTGCTTCGGCGGCATACCATGCGGCGGTGGCTGCCGAGTATTTCTCTGCGGCGTCCTTTGCAATCTGAGCCAGAGCAGGATGCTGCATCTTCAGGTCAGCCAGTTGCGACGTCGCGGCGGCGGCTACGGCGAGCATGTCGGCCGGTGGATCGAACGGCCGCTGATAGACATCACTTAATGCCAGCTCACGCAGGAAATCGCGGATATTGAAGTTCATCGCCACGAATCGTTCGCTCAGCGTGCGCAGCAGTTCCGGGTCAGTGGCCGGGTTGTCGGGATGATGCAGGTCGACCGGATGGACCAGACCACGGCCGAACATGTGAGCCCACAGGCGGTTGACAATATTCTGATTGAAGGCGGCATTGCCGCCATTGGTTGCCATCGTTGCCAGGTTCGACCGACGACTGAACTTCGGTACAGACTTAACGCCATCCGCGGGAGCCACCTGATATTCATCGCCGGGTAGAAAGAACGGTTCATCAAGAACAATTCCGTCCGGCATGCGAGCACCAGTGCGATGCGGCGTGCCTTTGATGAACACCGACTCAAAGGCAAGATCGCTGCCGGCACGTTCAGCGTGCAGCGTGATGGACTTGTCTCCTGTCTGACGAACCACCGCGTAGCCCGGCGACATGTAGGCCAGCAGTCCCTGATAATCAGCCTGCAGATAATCGGCGACGAGCGGGTGATCATGACACTGAGCACACTGCATGTCGCGTCCGAAAAAGATGCGGCTCACATCATGCGTCAGAAGGTTCGGTTCAGACATGCGATCCAGAGCAAAGCGTGCCGCCGGCCTGAGTGCCGGATCATCGCCGTCCGCAAGCAGAATTTCCCGAGCGAGTATATTCCATGGCTTGTTGTCACGAACGGACTTCAACAGCCATGCCTGCCACTCGTCTGCCGTTACATGCGTATTGGGCCGACGTTCCATCAGCATCAGATCGAGCGTCGACGCCATGTGCCGACCGTAATGCGGCGACATTAACAGCCTGTCAACAAGCTGTTCACGTTTGTCCGGCGCGGCGTCGCTGAGAAAGGCTTTCGCTTCATCGGCCGCGGGCGGCATGCCTACCAGATCCAGCGTCACGCGGCGCAGAAATTCGGCATCCGAACATCGGGGACGAGCGAATTCTGATACTGCGGCAAGTCGCTGATCAATCACTGAACGAAGCGAATCGTCGGCGCACATTCGGTCGCAGTGCGCGGCAGCAAGAACACTGGATACATACACCGCGATCACTCGCCATTTGATCATGGCAGTCACCCATGTGCAGGAAGGAGGTCGCAACGTCAGGAGGGAACGGTCTGAACCGCCAGCCGCGACCATCGATATTACAGCACCGCCGCTGACCGCCGTCAATCGGCAGCCGGCCCTTCTGTCCTCATTGAAGGGGGAATTGCCGCTGACGGCGGTAGACCACGAATCGACATGAATCATGCGTCTGCCGGACAAAGTGTCTTTTTGCCCGGGCTGGCAGGTGCCACCCGGAATTCGGGCGTTTCGTCCCCTATTCTGTGCGAAAGGCTCGTGCTTTGTTACCGCCTGATTCCGGGGCCGTGGCGTAAGCTTCCAGCTTGCGTATCACATCAAGAAGGCAAGCTGGAAGAAGGCAAGCTGGATCCTTGCCTCACTTTGGGCTGTGACAAGGCAATCTGTTACGGGGCAAGTGTCGTGACGAACCAGTTCACCATTGCTTCGGTTGATTTCCGGGCATCTTCCCCCTGAAATCCATGACCCGCGCCGGCCACTTCGATCAGCTGACTCTGCACCCCGGCCTTCTCGAACGCGGCCTGGATTCTGCGACTGTGTTCGATCGGGACAAGATCATCCTGATCGCCGGCGATCAGCAGCGTTGGTGGATCATCCGGTGTGACGTGTACCAGGGGAGAATCTGTTTCTGCGTTCTTCATGTCCAGGTCCAGAGCTGGAAACCGGTCGTACGCCGCCAGACGATCGGGGGCATCCTTCACCATGATGCGGAGGTCGGTCGGGGCGACGAATGCAACCACGGCGGCGACCCGATTCGACACTCTGTCGATCGGATCTTTGGCGGCCGAATCTCCTTCATCAGAAGCCGTGCCCAGCATCAGCGAAAGATGCCCGCCGGCGCTGTAGCCGTAAACGCCGAGGCGGTCGGCATCGACGCCGAAGCGATCAGCGTTTGTGCGAATGAAACGAACGCTGCGACGCACATCCGAGACGGCTTCCGGGATGGAGAACTTCGGACTGCTGCCGTGACGAACTGCAAAGACCGTGAATCCCTTGTCGGTCAGCGGCCTGAACAGATTCTGAGTCTGTTCAGGCGGAGTCCACCGTGAATACCATCCGCCGCTTACCATGAACAGCACGCCCGCTCCGTTGGCGTTTTCCGTCGGCGCGAAGACGTCGAACGTCATCGCCAGGCCGGACTTGTGACCATACACAACATCCGGCGTGATCTTCACGTCGGCCGGAACGGACCCCGCTGCTCCTGCGCAGCCCGCCAGTACAAAAACCGCCATTGTCGTTCGCATCATTTCTTCTGCTCCTGTCGGGAATATGTATTCGGTCTTCGGCCTTTCCGATGTCCTTTGGAGTGTCCGGTCGATCATTGTCGCCTTTCGCTCCGCGAAAGAGCGTCCTTTCGCGGAGCGAAAGGCGACCAGCCCAGTCAGTTATTGATCAAAGGTTTCTTAGGCGAGCCGCTGTTGTTGCGCCAGGATTTCCTTCGGTACTTCGCCTGCGACTTCGATCAGTCGAATGACGCGACCGCTGGAAACGGCAGTTGAGTTTCGTGTGACCGGCACCCACTGGATGCAGCACCCTTACGTGAATGTCGTGAGCACTCGCCCGGATTGCAACCGACTTGTTGTGGAATTCGTTTCCTGCGGCGTGGGACCGCGGCGTTGAGGCGGGGCGGGTTTGTAGGCCTGGCCATGGTGTGCCGGCGCGAAGGTCGGAGAGCTGCCAGGGGGTAAGGTTTCGGGACGCGTTTCGTGTGTTGGGATGATTCTGGTGGCATTCTTCGCTTGTCACACCCTGTCTACGCGCGGGACTGCGGCATTGAGGCTGCCCAAAGCCGAATCCTCGGGGAAACCGACGGGATAAATGCCGTCATTGCAGAAAGTCTCTGGTTCAGTCCGGGGGGCGACCTGTAGTATTGTCGTTCGTTCACGGGAAACCGCTTTCGCTTCAGTCGGCATCAGTAAAACACGAGCCTGCCTGTCACAGTAAGGCTCGACCGGGACCAGCATCATGACACCCCCTGCAAGTCAACATGTTGTGCTGTGTGACAGCACGGGACGGGCAACCGGCACGGCAGAGCGACAGCGGGCGCACACCGAACCTGGCATGCTGCATCAGGCATTTTCTGTGTTTGTATTCAGGAACGAAGGACGCGAAGTCCTGATTCAGCAACGAAGTGCCGAGAAGACGCTGTTCGCGCTGCGCTGGGCCAATACCTGCTGCAGCCACACCAGTGACGCGTCAGACAACCTGATTCAGTCCGCCGAGACTCGCCTGCAGCAGGAGTTCGGATTCTCAGCCGTGTTGACGGCGGTCGGCAGCTTCGTCTATTCCGCCCGCGACGAAGGAAAAGGAGTGGAACACGAACACGACACGGTGCTGACCGGGCATGTGGCGAACTCTGTTCAGCCGGATCCGGACCCGGCGGAGATCGCGGACTGGAAATGGGTCGAGACGACTGAACTTGCCAGAGACCTTGAACAACGCCCCGAGACGTTTGCTCCCTGGCTGAAACCAGCCTTTGAGATTGCTCTGAAGTCACTGTGAGCCGCACACTCTGAAGACAGTCTGACGCGCGGTGGCTGCAGCGCCGGCAGCGGAATTCTGCTGGTCAGGTTTGCCATGATGGCTGGCATGGTTGTCGAGAAGACGACTGCTGCCAGTGACGCCGCCATCTCCATCGCTGCTGGTCGCGAACTCTGACTGCGACGCGGTCTGGTGAGGTGAGGAAATCTGTGCGTCGTGTACGGATCCGGTGGCAGGCAGAGGCGGAATGTCTCTGCTGAGGAAGAAGAACAAGTCTCTGGCGGTTGCCTTTCGCCGGACGTGTGGCAGGTTTTCCGGACAGCTTGTTGTGCTGATCGGTGCAGAGGGGGCATCGCGCAGATAAACGTCCCGCCGCAATCGTTATCGGAAGTTACATCGTGAATAAGTCTCTGCTGTACGCTGCGTTGTTGATTACTGCCGCCCCAAATCATGTCATGGGGGCGGTGCCCGCGGAATCTGTCACCGCGTCACCGGCCATTTGTGTACCTGAACTCTGCGGGACATGGTCCGGTCAGTGGTGCAGCCGTTCCAATGGTCATCAGGGGCCGATGCAGGCCACGTTCTGCCGGATCGACTGCAGCCACTATGAAGTCACGTTTAAAGGAAGGTTCTGCAAGCTGATCCCCTTCCGCTACAAGGCGGTTCTGTGCGCAACGCCGGGTGACGATGGCTGCGTGCATCTGCACGGCAGCAAGCGGCTGGGGCCGATCTTCGGGACGTTCAATTTTCGAGGAAGTGCATCGCAGACCCGGTTTGTGGCCACTTACTGGTCAGAGCGGGACCACGGAACCTTCACGATGTGCCGAAGCTGCCGATAGTGCTGTGCTATTTGCGAATCACATTACGGCGCCGGCATCGCGTTTGTTGACCGAACTCAGGTACAGCGGCTGCATGCCGGCTGAGGAACCTGATTCTTCGGGAAAGAATCGCTGCACGGCGCGCAGCAGGTCGCTGCGGCTGATCTGGCCATCCAGTCGGGTTCCATCCACCACCGGAATCTGTCTGGCCGGCGATCTCTGAAACCGCTGAGCGATGGCCAGAACATCGTCTTCACGGTGAACGCCATCGGTTTCCCGATACATCCAGGATTCCACGTTTGTTCTGACATCTGTCGGCGACGCTGACGCTGATGTCGACGGCACACTGCGACTGATCTGCAGGGCTGCCTGCAGCGCGTCCCGACGAGTCACTTCGCCAATCAGTTTCTCACCTCGCAAGACCATCAGACGACGATAGTGGGTGTTATGGAAGCGGTCGAGTATTTCATCCAGAGGTGTGTTCTCTGCAATATTGCGTTCGTCATTCCGGTCCAGCCAGGCGGTGATTTCTGACGACGGCAGTTGCTCCCAGCAGAGTCCGATAAAGACACGCATCGCGGATTTCTCGGAAAATACACCGCGAAGCGTGCCGTCCCTGTCGACGACCGCCGCCCCTGAGACTTTGTTCCCCAGCAGCAGTTTGATGCTGTGAAAAACGTCCTGTCCGGAAGTCAGGACCAGCCGTCCGCGTTTTACCAGATCTGCCGCACAGACGCGGCGCAGTCTTCGTGCGACCTCTGAGTCAGGATCGACTGTCCCCAGGTCCAGGGCGACGATGGCCGTCCGTTCTGAAAACCGCCCGACGAACCGTCCGCCCGCATCCACCACCGGCAATCCGGAGACGCGTCGTCCGATGAGTGTTTCCGCGGCGTGCAGGATATGAGTTTCAGGAGATGTGACCGCAAGATTTCGAGTCATGATTTCTTCGGCGGTGATCGTGCTCGTATCCATGCGGTGGTCTTTGCTGATAGATGTTGACACGGTGATTTCGTGAGACGGCGATGGCCGTTGATTTCACGGGACGCAAACCTTAGATCTTCTCACACGGGCCCGATTGTTCAATAACCAATTCAAAAGAATGCCCCCTTGTCTGAGCCTGCGACATTTTTATGGTTTTGGCTGTTGCGGATCGGCAGATGACCTGATCTCACCACAAGGCACCTGAGGCATCGAAGACCGGCTGCCTGCCGTCTGATGCTGCCGCTCCTCCGGCCGGCTGGTTCGATTCTGCCGGGACAGCATCAGTCTGTTCCCTTCTTACCACTGACAGAATACGACGCTGATCTTAGTGCTTTGCCGGCCAGGGCACCGGTCAGATGTCCTTCGCTTAAAGCCGTTACTCCATTGACGAAGACGTAGCGAATGCCGGTGGCGTACTGATGCGGATGATCAAACGTCGCGGTGTCCCGAATAGTCTTCGGGTCGAAGACCACGATATCGGCCGCGAGGCCTTTCTTGATCAGACCACGATCCTTCAGCTTCAGAATCGAAGCCGGCAGACCGGTCATGCTGTGGATAGCTGCCGCCAGCGGCAGGACACCTTCAGTCACGGCGTAGTAGCCGATCTTGCGAGGAAAGGTGCCATAGTTCCGTGGGTGCGGCCGGGTTGACGAAGGCAGCTTTGCGCCGCCATCCGATGCGGTGGCCACCCAGTCGATCGTCATCAGATAGCGGACGTCGTCCTCGCTCATGCTGAAGTTGACGACACTGGCGCCGCCGTTGCACAGGATTTCTTCGGCCACGACGGCGGCGTCGCGGTTTTCGCGTTCGGCGATCTCAGACAAACTCAGACCCACCCAGTCCGTTCTGCTTATGTAGCTGGCGATGCGAACCGCTCTGCCGTTGTCGCGTTTGGCAATGGCTGTTTGCAGCAGGTCCCGCAGTTCCGGACCTGTCCGGGCGTCGGAGAATCGTTCCACGAGTGCTTTCCGCCCGCCGGCTCGCGCGCTGCTGGGCAGCAGCGTCGCTCCCAGTGATGTGCTGGACGCGATGTACGGATACTGGTCGGCTGTGACGGTCCGTCCCTTGTCTCGTTCCTCGGCAATCATACGAGCGGCCTCCCGCACCAGACCCCACGCATCGCGTCCGCTGGCCTTGAAGTGTGACACATGCACGGGGATCCCGGCGTCACGGCCGATCGTCAGGGCCTCTTCCACTGACCGCAGAAGACCGGTGCCTTCTCCTCGAATGTGGCTGGCATAAAACCCGCCGTGCCGGGAGACCACTTTCGCCATCTCTGTGATCTCTGTCGTGGTGGCATAGGAACTGGGCACGTAGATCAGCCCTGTGGACATGCCCCATGCGCCGTCCTGCATCGCGCGTTCGGTCAGTGCCAGGATTTCGTTCAGCTGGTCTTCGTCAGGCTGGATGTTTGCCGTCCCCAGAACTCGCTCTCGTACCGATCCCTGCGGAATCAGGTGAGCGATATTCGTGCCCGCGCCGTGTTCATCAATTTTTCGGTAATAGGCGGCCGTGTCCACAGGGCCGGAACCACAGTTGCCCGTCACCATCGTGGTGCACCCCTGTGTGACGTAGTTCGCCGCGGCCCGGGTTTCCGGTCTGGTGACCGGCCGGTCCGAGTGATTGTGCAGATCGATGAAGCCCGGGCAGATTACCAGGCCTGAACAGTCGATCGTCCATTTTGCCGCTGTGTTTTTCAGGTCTCCGATGTCCCTGATCACAGCCCCGTCAATCGCCACGTCAGCCACGATGCCCGGAGAACCGGATCCGTCCACCACCGTGCCATCCGTGAGCAGAATGTCTACCTGCGGACCATCTGCCGCGGTCTGTCCGAGGACAGAGTGATTGGCGAGCAACAGCATGCCCATGCTGAAAATCAAGCGTTGCACAGACGTTCTCCCGAATCAGTTTATGTCGCGGCAGCAGCTCACAGGCTCGTGACTCGAACACAGCTTAATCAATCCGGCGGAAGCAGAAAACGGTGTGCCGGCGCGAAGGCAGCCATCTGAAGCGTCCGTTGTCACGAGACGCTGTCAGTAAACCCGCAGCTCCGCGGCCCGTTTTCCTTCGCGCCGGCACACCGTGGTGTTGCCCCGCCGGCGGTGTGCCGGCGCGAAGGTCGTTAAGCGGCGGTGCGGTCGGTACTCTGGACGTGTTTCGTGTGTTGGCATGCCTCTGGCGGCATTCTTCGCTGTCTACGAATTCGGTCCCAGGCAGAGATGCGTGATACTGTTTTTCGTGCCGGTGCTCTGTACAGTGACGCCTTTCTTCCGGGAGGTGTTGTGCATGCTGCGCTATGCTGTGACCATCTTTGTCAGCGCTTTTCTGCTGTTTCAGGTGCAGCCGCTGATCGGTCGATTCATCCTGCCGTGGTTCGGCGGAGGTCCGTCGATCTGGACCGGCTGCATGCTGTTCTTCCAGGTCCTGCTGCTGGTCGGCTACCTGTACTCTCATCTGCTTTGCTCACGACTCAGTCGCCGCGGCCAGGTCGCCACACATCTCAGCCTGCTGGCACTGTCGGTGTTGTTTCTGCCCATTGCCCCATCGGACGCGTGGAAGCCGGCGGCGGGGCAGCTGCCGCTGTTGCGGATCTTGCTGCTGCTGCTGGTCACGGTTGGCGGTCCGTATTTTCTGCTGGCATCGACCGGCCCGCTGCTGCAGCGCTGGTTCAGCCAGACGTCTCCGGGCCGATCGCCTTACCGGCTGTATTCGCTGTCCAACGCGGGGTCTCTGCTGGCCCTGCTAAGTTATCCATTTGTGTTTGAACCATGGCTGAAGCTGCGTGATCAGGTGCTGTCATGGTCATCAGTGTACGTCGTCTACGTGGTTCTGGCTGCCTGGTGTGCCATTCGATTTCTGCGGGACGCCGTTGGTTTTCCGCCATCGGAAGCCACGCGTCCGGCTCCCGCACAGGCCGTTCGGTCCGGGACGGATGATGCGGCCCCCGGATGGGGGCGCATGCTGTTGTGGCTGGCACTTGCCGCCTGCGGTTCCACTATGTTGCTGGCCACCACAAATCAGCTGTGCATTGATGTGGCGACCGTGCCGTTTCTGTGGGTGCTGCCGCTGTGTCTGTATCTGGTGTCGTTCATTATCTGCTTTGACAACCCACAGTGGTATGACCGTCGCGTGTTCGGTTTGCTGCTGCTGGTCTGCTGTCCAGTCGTGTACCACGTCCTGTCTGAGGGGCCGGATGTCGAAATCGCCGATCAGGTGCTCGTCTTTTCTGTGGTGTTGTTCGCCTGTTGTATGACGTGCCACGGAGAACTTGTCCACACCCGCCCGGACCCGAAGTATCTGACCCTGTTTTACGTGCTGGTTTCTGCGGGGGGCGCACTGGGTGGCGTGTTCGTGGCGATTGCGGCACCGCAGCTGTTTTCGGGCTATCATGAGTATCATGTCGGTCTGCTGGCAACGTGCATGGTCACACTGACGGCGTGGTGCGTTCAGCGAGTCTGGAACAACGTGTGGTCGCCGGCGTTCTGGATCTGGGTTCCGGCAGTCAGCCTGCAGGTGCTGGCCACGATGACGTTTTGCCTGGTGCCGAAGTCAGCGCTTCTGCAGGACATCGATCGAAGCATCTGTTTCGGAATCTACTCACTGCTTCAGTGCGCCGCGGTGGTATTCACGGTGGCTTTTGAGACCCGGAAGCGTATTGTCGTCGCGATCTGGATCGGGGCGGCGGCCGCGGAGTCCGGATGGCTGGCGCTGTATGGTTTTCAGCGTTTTCCGGCTGTCCTTGCCGGGGTTGACTACCTTGTTCTGATCGCCGGTACGATCGTACCGGCTGCCGTTGCGATTGGTCTGCTGTTTGGACTCGAAAGGCTTCGAGACACAACTCGGCAGTACTGCCTGCGGGTTCTGGCCGGCGGAACGGTGATGCTCTGGGCCGGTCTGCTCTGGTATTCGAGAACAGTTTATGCCTGGGAAGCCGGTTCCGTCGCTCTGATAGCCGGTGGAGTATTGCTGGCGGAGTCCACTGCTCGGTTTTTCCGCGAAGGTCTGCTCCCGTCGCCGGGACGCTGGTTGTGGGCACCGTCGATCGTGTTCATCTGCATCCTTGGTCTGCGTCTGCAGTATCTGGCCGGGGACAGCGACGGGAAAGTGGTCCACACGTCTCGTAATTTCTACGGAGTGCTGCGCGTGCTGCAGCAGGATGGTGACGAGACTGAGGAAGACGGGATGCCCGGACGGTACTCGCTGATGCATGGACAGATTCGACACGGCTTTCAGTATCGGGACGACTTCTGGAAGACTCAGCCGACGACCTATTACGGACGCGAAAGCGGCGTCGGAATTGCCATTCAGGTGAGCCGGGAACTCGCCGAAATGTCGGGCCGCCGCTCGCTCCGAATCGGCGTGGTGGGACTGGGCGTCGGTACCATCGCGGCGTATGGTGAAACGGGCGATGACATCCGCTTCTACGACATCAATCCCGATGTTCGCGTGCTGTCTGACAGGTATTTCAGTTACCTGAGTGATTCACCGGCTCACACCGAGGTGATCATCGGCGATGCCAGAATCGTGATGGAACGCGAACTGGCGGCCGGTCAGCGACAGCAGTTCGACGTGCTGGCGATCGACGCCTTCAGCAGCGACGCCATTCCGGTCCATCTGCTGACCACGGAATGTAGCGACATTTATCGTCATCACCTGCGTCCCGAGGGCGTTCTGGCCATTCATATTTCGAATCGTTTTCTGGAGCTTGATCCGATTGCCCGCGGTATCGCCGAACACCTGGGCTGGCATGCGGTCCGCATTGAAAACGACGACGAAGAATCGACCGGTGTCTTTTCGTCGACATGGGTCCTGCTGACGTCCGGCGATTCATTCGTTGATCATGCTGACGTGCAGGACGCCATCAGTCCATGGGACGAATCGGATCGGATTCTGTACTGGACCGACGACTACTCAGGCCTTTGGCAGGTGCTGTCATTCTGACTGCCGACGGGCCTCGGGCCCGACCGCCGGTTTTCGCGTTCGGCTACGGCCGGAAGCCCCAGCTACGGTAACAACCAGGGCCGGCCACTGGTCATTTTTCCGTGAGCCGCGACGCGTCAGCGGCCGGGCCCCGGGCGCGATGATTCCATGGATTCCAACGTCACACCGGGAAGTCACCCGGTGAACGACCCGGTGCCTTGCGGCAATCCGCATCTCGTGTGCAATCCGAAGCGTTGTCGAACTCGTCACCAGATGTTGACCGTTTGCAGCGGTTAATTACGGAATCGGCTGTTCCCTGAAAATTCTGCGTTGGCGCAGACGGGCGGGCGACCGATACTTCCCCGCAGGCAGGCGAGAGACTTCAACGATAGCCAACACGTGACCACGCAGCGCATCGCCCGCATTTTCGATCGGGCGCGGCGGCGAACCCGGACCTATTCTGACCATGTTATCTCAACGCCTGGAGCCCGCTGAATTCTCAGCACTGCTCAACCAGCATCTGCTTGTCCTGTACCCGGAACATTCCACCGCGGCACTGCTTCAGCAGATTCTGCAGATCTTTGACCATCGCCTGACTGATGAGCCGGCGACGGCGGACGGGCCGGTACCCGACGAATCACCCGCTCCGCAGCATCTGTGGTCTGCCGAAGACAGTCTGCTGATCACCTACGCCGACACGCTTCAGCAGGCGGGTGAAGTTCCGCTGCAGACGCTGCGGCGGTTTCTGACTGATCACGTCGGCAGCGCAATTTCCGCCGTCCATGTGCTGCCCTTCTGCCCTTTCAGTTCGGACGACGGTTTTGCGGTGATTGACTACACGGCTGTGAATCCCGAGCTGGGTACCTGGGACGATCTGCAGCAGATTGCCGGCGAATACCGGCTCATGGCGGACCTGGTCATCAATCACGTCTCGTCGCAGAGTGAATGGTTTCAGAATTACTGTGCGGGGCGGGATCCGGGCGCCGGCTACTTTGTGGAGGCAAGTCTGACGGACGACCTGTCTCAGGTGGTGCGTCCGCGTGCCAGTCCGCTGCTGCGTCCGACGGAAACCGTGCACGGTCTGACGCACCTGTGGTGCACGTTCAGTCATGATCAGATTGATCTGAACTTTCGCAACCCCGATGTTCTGCTGGAAGTTCTGAAGGTTGTCCGCCTGTATCTGCAGCATGGCGTACGCCAGCTGAGGCTGGACGCGATCGGTTATCTGTGGAAGGAATCCGGGACGCCCAGCATCCACCTGCCTCAGACGCACGAAGTGGTGCGACTGCTGCGCACCGTCGTCGATTATTATGCGCCGGGCACGATTCTGATCACGGAGACCAATGTCCCGAATCACGAGAACCTGTCCTATTTCGGCAACCGCAATGAAGCCCACATGATTTACAACTTCAGTCTGGCTCCGTTGCTGGTTCATGCGCTGCTGACGGGAAAGACTGAGTATCTGAAACGATGGATGATGAGCATGCCGCCGGCGCCGGTCGGCTGTACGTATCTGAACTTCACGGCGTCACATGATGGCATCGGTATGCGGCCGGCTGAGGGTCTGCTGTCGGATGAAGAGCAGTTTCAGATGATCGAGACGATTCGACGGTTCGGCGGTCAGGTCTCGACACGCCGCGGCGCGAATGGCGAGGAACGGGTCTACGAACTGAATGTTTCGCTGTTTGATGCTCTTCAGGGAACAGTGGCGGGGCCCGATGACGCTCAGGTTCAGCGGTTCCTTTGTTCTCAGACGGTGATGATGGCCGTTGAGGGAGTTCCGGCCTTTTACATTCACAGTCTGCTGGCCACGCCCAATGACGCGGCCGGCGTGGCACGCACGGGCCATAATCGTTCGATCAATCGTCATATCTGGGACTACGCCGAGCTGGAACAGCGATTGTCGGACCCCGAGTCAGCTGAAAGTGTGGTATTCCGGGAACTGCATCGGCTGCTGCAGATTCGCCGCCGACAGCCCGCGTTCAGCCCCGATGCGACTCAATTCACGCTGCAGCTGGGTGCTCCGTTTTTTGCGTTCTGGCGTCAGAGTATGGACAGAGCTCAGAGCATCTTTGCGATTCACAACATGACCGATGAACCGCAGCGACTGCCGTTGAGCGATCTGAACCTGATCACGCTGAATCGCTGGCACGACGCGATCTCCGGACAGACGTATGATGACCTGCGGGGTATGCTGGAGGTGCAGCCCTATCAGTGCCTGTGGATCACCAACCATGCGGACGGCTGATTGACGGGCCGGGCGACTGGTGCGTTGATCCGGCTCAGACCGGATCGCTGATGCTTCAGGAATTGTCTGCTTCCACGGCTCCCAGAATTCGTTCAAACACATCGGGGACAGCGCTCAGCACCCGAGACCAGTTGTGGATGAACGGAGATTCGTCGGGGCGGTTCAGGAATTCGTCCCCGGCGGCCAGCAGCACCCGGCTGAAGAGTTCCACGGTTGTTTCTTCCTGATGGCGATCCAGATTCAGACCACTCATCACGGCGTCGTTGTTGTAGTGATCGACCACATCCAGCGCTGTGCGGTAGTAGCAGGCCTTCAGCGTTCTGAGCATGTCGCCGGAAAACACAACTCCTTCAATCGCCAGTTTGCGATACAGCGCCTTGCAGATGTCGCGTGCCATCCGGTGCAGGCCGCCTTCTCGGTTTTCCGCAGAGATCGGCTGGTGTTTGTGATCGTAGCTGTCGGCGATATCCACCTGGCAGATGCGGTTGGGGCTGCAGTTGCGGAACATTTCAGACAGCGTGCCGATTTCCAGTCCCCAGTCACTGGGAATCCGCAGCGACGGAATCACCTCAGAACGCATTGCGAACTCACCGGCCAGGGCGTAGCGGAAGCTGCCCATGTAGTCGAGGTAATCGTGTCGGCCCAGCACCTGTTTGAGTGCCCTGATGAGCGGGATGACCAGCAGTCGAAATACCCGACCATTCAGCTTGCCATTGGCTGCCCGGTAGTAATAGCCCTTGCAGAACTGATAGTGAAACGAAGGGTGCGCCAGCGGATACAGCAGGCGGGCGGGAATGGACCGGTTGTAGTTCAGGATGTCGCAGTCATGCAGTGCGACGACTTTGGAGGTGCCGGACGCCAGGAAGTATCCGAGACAGTACCAGACATTGCGGCCCTTGCCGGGTTCCAGCGGAGCCAGACCCTGTTCCTGCAGTGCGGCATCCACAAACCGCAGGCCGGTGCCATCGTTCCATAAAATGACGTGTTTCTGCGGCAGCTGACTGAAGAATTTTCGAGCGTTCTGAAACTGTTCCTCGTTGGCACGATCCAGCCCGATAATGATTTCGGACAGGTAGGGAATTCTGGCCAGTTCCTTCACAATCGGGCCCATGGCCGGGCCTTCCAGCTCTGAATAAAGGCACGGCAGCAGAAGAGTCATCGGAGATTCTTCTGAAAACTCGACCAGGTCTGCCTCCAGCTCTTCGGTCGATCGGCTGCGAAGATTGTGAAGCGTTCCAATGACGCCATTCTGGGCGAAATCTGCCATGTTGTGCGGATTCTCCGATCTGTTCGCCGGCGACGGTGAAATCGGTGAACCATTCACCGTCTCAACCGATCCGCTGATGGCGGCTGTGCCGGACCTCTGTGGTATCGGCGAAAGTCTGCCGCCCTTCGGCGAGCCGTATCTCAGCAGATCAGCCGGGGATTCCAAGTCGGTCCAGCAGCATTCCCACAGCCTGAGCCCATCCGGCTGCCCCCGGAACGGTTGCCAGAATTCCGGCTTCTGAGTCGATTCGGACCTTGATTTCGCCGGCTGGCCACGGAATTCCGACGGGGTAGTCTACCACATCCAGCATCGACTGGTCGATCGGACTGTCACCCACGGCGCTGCTGACGATGCTGGCGGTCTGTCCTGCCTGCCGCCGTCTGAACTGTTGCAGCACCTCGGTTACGGCCTGACCTTTGGTGGTGGAGCCGGCCACGTGCCAGAATCGGCCGCCCTGAGTCAGCGTCAGATCATGCCGGGCCAGCGCCGATCGAAAGACCGCCACACGTTCCGGCGTGTCGTCCCAGAGCAGTGGTTCAGTACACTGCCGGGCGAGGGCGGCGGTGGCCTGCGCCTGCGGCAGATCCGTCATGGCCATCACGCCCGGGACGCCAAGATCCGCGAAGGATCGAAACGCAAAATCAGATTTCAGATCGGCCAGAATCTGAAGAATTTGGTCGCGAGGTATGCCCAGCACCATGTTGTCTTCGGGCCAGCCGTCGGATGTGTCCGGTTCGTCACCGGGTGACCAGACAATCAGTCCACCGTTCTCGCACGTCATCGGTGCCGGAGCCAGTTTCAGAGCAACTGCCAGCACCTGCATTTCAGCCTGCGTCTTGCTGGAACAAAGGACCACGGGCACCGCCGCATCCTTCAGTCGCTGCAGCGTCGGTACCGCGGCTGAAAAATCGTAGTCAGACTTGTTCAGCAGACATCCATCCAGGTCCGTGAAAAGAATCAGGGACGTTGTTTCGCGGGGCATATCTTTCATCGTTCCTGTCGGAAAAGCCGGTCCGGGCAGCGCCCTGCAAAGCCACACGTGACGGCCTGAACAGACGATGGCCGTGCCGCAGCGGCGTTACCGGATTCAGCCGAGTCGGCAGGAACAAAGATGCCTCACACGGCCGACCAGTATACGCTGGTCGTGCCCATGCGGTCGTGGTGAATTCAGCCAGTCTGTGTCAGCTAAGGACCGAGTGGAAAATAAGTGGCGTAAGCTTCCAGCTTGCGATGCAGAAAAACGCAGGCTGGAAGCCTACGCCACGTGTTCGACGCGACAGTAATTTTCCGTTTGATCCTAACAGCTGTCTATCGCAGGGCCGAGGGGTAAGACGCGGCACTGCGCGGAGTCACACCGTAAGACACGCGACGGACCGGCACGGTCGTTCCGACATGAGTGTTGGGAATGGCCGGGACCAGCATCGACTGCGACGGATATTCGTGATCGCCACCGATGTCGTTTGTCGGATACGGCGAAGCGATCTCCGGTGAAGACTGAATCATCGGCGATGTTTGAATCGATCCCGAACCGTAATAGGTTGTCGACGGCAGCGGTGCCGGAACAGCGGCTGCGTTGTAGGTCGGGGCCGGGTAAGTGCCGGCACTGTAAACCGGTGAGCTGTAGGCCTGAGTACCGTAGATCGGAGCACCGTAGGCGACCGCCGGCTGTGCAGCTCGATACTGAGTCTGGTAGGTTGTCTGCGGCACATACTGTGTCACGGCGCGGTACGTGGTGACCGGCACTCGAACGGCCGTCATGGCCTGTGTCTGGTGGACGGTTCCGTTGCAGTTGCACGCGGCCTGCGGAGCCACAGGAGCGACCGGTGCCGCCGGGTACGTGTAACCGGTGATCGGAGCATACGCTGGCGGAGCGTACGCCGGCGGGGCATAAGCACCGTACATCGGCGGAGCATAGCCGCGCGGGCAGCAGCCGCCATATCCGCCGTAGCAGCACGCGGGGCCGTATCCGCCGCAGCCATAGAACCCGAGCCACGCCAGCGGATCGAGCCATGGGATGTAGCAGCAGGCCTGTGTCGTACTGGCCATGGTTCCGACCATGACAAAGCTGCACACAGCAATCAGCGTTGAGCGTTTCATTGTTTTCGGTCCTTATTCCGGCAGATCGGTGGAAGGGGGGCCTGTCGGATTTGGGGGGTTAGAATCTTCCTTGTCGACTTAATCGGAACGGTCTGAGACCTATCTTGAGCCGAAAACAGATTTATTTAAGATTTGCTAAAGTTGCTGCGCTGAACCGGACCGCCATCCCATGATTTCCTGGAAACCCGTATCTCACGATGCTGTATCCTTGCCGTTTCTGCCGATCAGCGGTGCGAACGACCGTCTGGCCGCGGCCGACCTGTTGAGATAGGCTGCGTGGTATGTCTGCGTGGTATGTCTGCGTGAACTGGTTTCCCTGTCTTCTCAGGATTCTGTGGAATGTTGTCTTTTCCATCATTCGGACCGGCAGTGTTGATCGCCGGGCTTCTTCTCGGCGGCGGCGTATTTGCTGCAGAAACCCCGGGCATCGGCGATCCGGCTCCTGGCTGGAAAGATCTGGCGGGGACGGACGATCAGAAGTATTCGCTGAAGTCCTTTTCTGAGGCGGACGCGCTGATTGTCTGCTTCACGTGCAACAGCTGTCCTTATGCCGTGGATTACGAAGAGCGGATGATTGCGCTGCAGCGGAAGTACGCGGACGCTTCCGTCAAAGTGCAGCTGGTGGCGATCAATTCCAACGCTGTTCCGGCCGACAGTATGCCTCGGATGAAGGAACGAGCCGCGGAAAGGAAGTTCAACTTTCCGTACCTGCGGGATGAATCACAGGATGTCGCCAGAGCCTACGGAGCCGTGTACACACCAGAGTTCTACGTACTGAACAGGAAACGTGAAATCGTGTACCGCGGCGCGATGGATGACAGCACCGCCGCCGACCGGGTGACGGTGAACTACATAGACCTGGCGGTCGAGGCGGCGCTGCAGGACAAACTGCCTGAGGTCACCACCACCGGAGCGCGTGGATGTACAATTCGCTTCAAGCGATCGCGACGCTGATCAGTTCCATGCCAGCAGTGATTCCACAAAGGCGGCCGATCCGTCTCTGAGCCAGCCGTCCAGCTGGGCCGGGTCCTTCAGCTGCTGACCGCGCAGCGTCGGCACGACCAGAAAACCACAGCTGACGTCGGGCAGCGCCGTCATATCGCCCCACAGCTTTTCAAACTGGGAGACGGGGAACACATCTTCCTGTCCGCGGCCCCAGCGTTTCTTGACTTCCTTCAGCGTGATATACGTCGGCATCCGATGGCTCAGCTTTCTGACCGCTTCATCAATGCGGTCGCGGTCGCCCAGTGCCTCACGCGACAGTCCGAAGATCTGCAGCAGCCGATCGATGGAAATCCATGTCGTGAGTGAGTTGTAATAAGACAGCTGAAATTCGTCTTCTTCCCGCGGCATGGCCAGACCTTCGACCAGCCGGACCCGCCCATCAACGCGCGCCAGGCCGCCGCCACGATCTTCCAGACGCCGGCTGATGACCTCATAGGTCAGGTCCCTGCCGGACACGATGTGCTGGCCCAGGCATCCCGGATCCAGGTTCGCTCCCAGCGTGTCAATGTTGTGCAGCATCAGGTATTTCAGCGCCGGTCGCTGCTGCAGCATCGTCTGCAGGGTGCCGTTCAGCAGCAGGTTCGGCACTTCGTACCAGTGTCCGACCGGGTGCAGACACTGCAGTGGAAGATTGTCTGTGTAGTCTGACCCTTCGCCGGAGGTTCTGGCCCAGCTGGTCAGCGCCGAGCGCACGCTGGCCCGCATCTTTTCCTGCTGTTCATCCAGCATCTGCTGCGGCATTTCTTCCCAGGCAAACTGCAGGTCACGCAGCGTGGGAACCATTCTGAGGCCAACCGAGGCTCCTTTGGAAACATGGATTTCCTCGCCGGCAGAATGCTGTTGCACGTATCGTCGAATGGCGGGGTCGGTTAGGTAGCCGGTGGTGACGACATGCGGCGGAGGCGTCCCGAACCGAGCGGTGGTCTGACGGCTCTTTGCCAGATGAATATCCAGAAACGAACGGAACGCACCCTGCATGTGGCAGAACGGATGCAGGGCCTTGACGACCCCGGCGCCCTGCGTCCAGCGGCTTCCCACTCCGGCGGCCAGCGTGATCACTGCGGCCTGTCCTGCGGCCAGCGCCTGTCGACCGATTTCCACGACGTCATCCGGCACATGAGACCGGGTGTCCGTGACGTCGTCCGCACGCACATCTTCGATGCTGACGGTGGCGGCCAGCCGATTCTGTGCCAGTCCGAGTCGTCCGGAACGCAGGTTGTCACGCAGGTGTTCATGAGCCACTTTGTCAAACCCGTTCTGCTGCAGCAGGGTCGACAGGTTTTCAGAACTGTCAGACGCGGCGACAGAACCGGGCAGAATGCGGTTCAGCAGTCGCATGGCGAGTTCTGTATCGCCGGATTCGGAACGGCAGGCGTCGCCGACGCGTTCCAGTTCGCGGCGGGTCATGGGCGACAGCGAACTGATGTTTTCCTTCAGCAGATCGGGAATCATCAGCGATCGGTAGCCCCGCGGCATTTCGCCCTCCGTGTTCAGTTCGGCGAATGTTCCGTTCTGATTGATGGCGAAATCATAAACCACGGGGTCAGTGGCAAAGGGCACGCTGGCCTGCATGGAATGTTTGACATCCAGCATCATCTGCTGCAGCCAGTCCTGAGCCTCAGGCCGTACCTCGGGATCAAAGATGAAGCCCATTCCGCCGCCGGACATGCCGCCCAGCATCCAGAAGCCGTGGAACTTCTGTCCATATCGGGTGCGACAGCGCTGAATCAGTTCTTCGGTATAGGCGTTCGAGCACCAGGGAATGATGGCCTGCAGCGGTTCGCGGAAGTTTCGGTCGGTGGCCAGACCAATGGCAGCGATATCACCCTGGTGCAGGGCGGTCCGGATCTGCTCAAGCAGCTGAATGGCTTCCTGCCGCGCGTGCCACTCGCGTTCACTGCGGAGCAGATATTTTTCGGTCACCATTTCCAGAATGGGACCAACATTCTGTGCCATGCCACCGTGCACCAGCACCAGGCTCTGCTGCAGCCGGTCCACGGTTTCCGGGCTGACGTCGGTTTCAGAAAAGACCGTATGCTCCGGCAGCAGGCGTCCGCGGCTGATACCGAATTCCGGATCTCCTTCTCGGGCGGTTGCCCCCTGAATCAGCTTGATGCCGGGCCAGATGCCTCCGGAATCCTGCCAGCCGCCGCCGGAACCGCCCAGCCATTCTCCCAGAATCGCGCGGGCCGCGACAATTCGGCGATCTGCTTCGGACAGTCCCTTCGTCAGTTGCGACACCTGTTGTGTGGCCCGCATGCAGACGGCGATCAGCGAGCCCAGCAGATTGGTGCTGACGGCCAGCCGTGAGCCCTTGGGGATATCATTGACCCGACTGACCAGTTCCAGCCCGAGTCCGGGACCGATCATCCGCGAGAACACGTCTTCGACCCGAGCTCCACAGCCTTCCATTCCGGGCGGCAGAATTCCAGCGGCGACGACGGCCGCCTTCAGCAGCCCCAGGTAATCCCGTCCGAAGTCAAAGACCTCATTGACCTCGTGAATGTCCGCCCGGGCGTTCAGGTCGATGCTGACCAGTCTCAGAACCGGCTCATCAATCACGCGCAGACTGCAGTCGATGGGAGGTTCGGGGACGGTGTGTCGCCCGCGCACCGCCAGGTCGACACTGGCGTTGATGACTTTGGCTCCTTCCGGAAAATCCATGCCCAGAAAAAAGATGTCGCTCCAGCCACTGTGGGTGAAATCCATTCGCACGGCCGTACGCTCCCGCAGACTCGGATAACATCCGGAACGGCGGTCAACCTGCACCAGCTGAGGATGAATTCTGAGCGGAATGTCCTCCGGGTGCCCTGTGCGAAACATCCACTGGTTGCCCTTCACCGTCCGCACGCTGCGTCGCACCTGATTGGCCAGAGTCTGAAAGGCCAGGCGGTGATAGGCCTCGGCCAGCGCACTGGTCAGTGTCACCGTGGGGCCGGCGTTCTTCTGAGCGGCCAGAAACGTGTCAACCGCTTCCGGAAAACGCCGGCTCAGCAGCTGTTCGTATCCCTGAAACGGAATCGTGCCCGTTTCTCGCCCGACCAGCTGCCGCGGAAGATGAAAGCGATAAATGGCATACAGAAAAAACAGCGCCCGGACCCGCTGATACAGATTGCCGCAGTGGCGACGAAAGTCGTCCAGCTCAGAACACCGCAGCAACAGTTCCTCAGCCGACAGGTCCGCGCACAGGCGATCCAGCGACTGATTCCGCACCGCAGGGTCGTCAGAGGTGATGGCCGTCAGCAGGTCTGTCATGGCAGGTGAAATTCAACAGGTCGAAGAAGCGGCGATCAGCTCTGCTGTTCCTGAGCCAGCAGACGCACAAGTTCAGTCAGGATCAGGTCACGGTCCACACCGCCCAGTGAAATAGCCAGCTGGGCCAGCATCAGGCCGTAGCGGTAGCTGATGTTGCACCGCGAACCGTCGACCTCAAAGGCCAGATAGCGTTCAGTCGCAGCCAGGCGGGCCAGCGCGGTCGAGAGGTCAATGGACTCACCGGGGCCCGCGGCCTGCAGGTTGCTTTGCAGCAGATCCAGCACGGCGGGTGTGAGGACATGCATGCCGAACAGGCAGAGGTAGTATCCGGATCGCTGTCCGGCCACGACCAGTTCCTGCTCAGCGATCGTGGGCGTCGGTTTTTCGATGACCGTGGACACTTCGTACAGTCGGTCTCGCTGAGCCACCGGACTGCCTCCGACCGTGCCGAAGTAGATGATTTCGTTTTCGCGCGTGGGCTGAATCGCTGAGACGGAACATTCCTCGACGGCCGCCACTTCACACAGCTGAGCCGCACAGCTTTTTTCACCCCGGCTGACGTACAGATGATCCGAGACGAGATGCAGAAAGGGTTCTCGACCAACGAATTCCCCGGCCCGCAGAATGGCATCGCCGTAACCGCGAGGATTGTCCTGTTCAAAGAACACCAGGCGTGAGGCATGTACTTCGGCAGCCGACAGATAAGGACCGGACTGGCCGGGCCGCACGATCAGGGCGATTTCATCAATCCCTGCATCCACGACTTCATCCAGCGTCCTCCGCAGGGCTGTGCCGAGACGCCCTTCGCGGTCAACCACGCTCTGCAGCGGCAGATTCGAGTGATTTTCGCCCGCTGCCGTGATCACGGCTTTTCTGACTCTCATACTGTCGACCTGCTCCTGAAATCCGAACGAGTGCCTCTCGACCGACGAATGCCGCAGAGTCTAACCGGGTCACGTCGGCCGCCACCACCGACTTCCCGACAGACGCGGTCACGGCGGGCGTTGATCAGCACAGCAGCCGATAAAACCGCTGCATCCGGCACCACTGCCGATCGAAGAAATCTGGAGCTCTGCCCGACCGGATTCAGCACCGGAATTCCGGCGGCCGCTTCCTTCTGAACGTTTCTGCTGCTGACGGGCAAGTATGACCTGATGTCCACCTTGTAAAAATGCCCGCAGCCCGCATGATCCATGCGGGCTGCGGGCGTGGGCTCAGGAATCTACCGGTATCAGAACTCACCGATCGGCTCGCCGTCGTCTCGCTGTCCCAGGTGACGCCAGGTACCGAAGTCGATGTTTTCGCTGATGCTGCGAGTCGAACCATCCATCAGCAGCGAGTTAACGATGCCCAGGTGCCAGCTTCGCGAGGTGACGGCGGCATAGGTCGGTGTCGTGCAGCTCTTGTCTTCACGGCAGGACGTATAGTCGCCTTCATTCGGGCGGTCGCCTCCGGGGACCACAACATCCGTGTTGGGGGGCAGTGTGACGGTAAAGCCCGTCTGATGCACTCGTCCATCCACCCATTCTGTGTGGCCGCTGTTTGCCTTGTTGCTGCCACCGGCCAGAATCAGAGCCTCCACTTCCAGAGCACCTGCGGGGACCGCAGCCGTGCCGGTATCGCCGTCGCGGTTGTAAGCGGTAAAGGCCTTGACCTCCGAAAACGCCAGCGTGTTGCTGGTGCCGTCGGTGAAGTGCTGCGTGCCGAATTTCGAGTTGGGGGCGAAGGCTCCGTTGCCGGCCTGCCGCGTGGCATTTGTCCAGACCCGCCAGGTTCCGCCGTTGTAGCCATAGGTAATCGGATAATGTTCCGGGTTCCCGTTGCTGTCGCTCCGCTGCTGATCGTTGATTTCGCTGGGGCACAGATAGGCGGCGACACGCTGCGTCGCAATTCCGACGTTGACGCCGCTGGGGTCCTCGTAGGACCGTGAAAGATCGGCCAGGTTGTAAAGATTGGCTTCTTCCAGATAAGGCAGCAGTCGGGCGTGAATGGACCATTCACCGCCAGGCGTATTGATGGTGCTGATATCCGAGGCAAAGGCCGGCGGAAAGACCGTGTAGACATCCAGGTAATTGTGCAGGGCGAGACCAATCTGTTTCAGGTTGTTTTTGCACTGTGTGCGTCGGGCGGCTTCGCGCGCCTGCTGGACGGCGGGCAGCAACAGGGCAATCAGAATGGCAATGATGGCAATCACCACCAGCAGCTCGATCAGAGTGAATCCAGAATGACGGCGTCTGGGTGTGGTCTTCGTGGGGGTGCTCATGGCAAAACTCCAGCTCGATTAGTTTGGGACGGACGTCCGCTCCGCAACGACGACGGGCGGACATGGCCGAGCATGGCTGGCTTCGGGCTCGCTAGCTTCGGTGCCTGAGATTCAATCTCATCAGCTGCGGACACTATCGGACCGGACACCCGGATCTCAACGCAGTTTCCTGACCCACGCAATCATTCTTGACATTGAGACTCAGTCGCATTAAGCTGCCCGCGGCGCTGACAGGTTTCGAAGGCATGTGGATTTCAGGATGACTCAGCAGGAAGAACAACCCGAACAGAGCGCCCCTGGCGATTCAGCGCGAAAGCTGCCCCGGCCGGTTTCGTTTGAGGAGCTGGCGGGCGGCCAGGCCGAGGTGATTATTGAGCACAAGGGTCAGCAGTATCGTCTGCGTACCACTCGGAACGGCGGGCTGATTCTTAATAAATGAGTTTGAACAGGCGGCGAGCATTACTGGTTGTTGCGGCGGCCAGTTCTGATTCGGTGACCCCGTGCACGTCGGACAGGCACGAGGCGGTGTACCTCACCCAGGCCGGTTCGTTCCGTTTGCCCCGGTTGGGATGGGGTGCCAGGTAGGGAGAGTCGGTTTCCACCAGCAGGCGGTCCAGCGGGACCTGGGCGGCCACTTCTCGAAGTTCTTTGTTTTTTCGGAAGGTGACCATTCCTGCGAAGGAGATATGCATCCCCATGTCGACGCAGGCCGCGGCCGTGTCGGCGTCGCCGCAGAAAGAGTGCATGACACCGTTCAGGGGGCCGTTTCGGAAGTCTTCACGCAGCATTTCCAGTACTTCTGCTTCAGCTTCGCGGCAATGTACGATGAAGGGTTTGCCGCAGGAGCGTGAAAACTGCAGGTGCCTGCGGAAATAGTCTTTCTGGATGTCCAGCGGAGCAAAATCCCAGTACAGATCCAGGCCTGTTTCGCCGATTGCCACGACGCGCGGGTGTTGTGAAAGTTTGACAATTTTTTCCCAGTCGCCAGCGGCTGCTTCCTGAGCGTAGTTGGGCTGGATGCCGACGACCGCCGAAACGCAGCTGAATCGTTCTGCCAGCGAAACAGCCGCCTCGCTTGTCGGTGCGGTAATACCGATCGTCAGCATGTGCTCGACGTTGGCAGCGGCGGCAGCCTGAACGACGTCTTCCAGGTCGTGCTGAAATGCATCTGCATCCAGGTGGCAGTGGGTATCGATGAGGCCGGCTGGCATATTGGAGGGTGCTTGGGGGTGAGGTGTCAGGGGGCTGATTCCGGAAAACGGGATCGTCTGTTCGGTTGATCCGATGCCACGGCCCGTGGCTCGCCGGTCGTGCAGGCCGACGACGGCTGTGGAATTCCCAGGAACGCGAAAGTCTCAGCGGTTTTCCTGTATTCGAGCGGCGGAAACACTGGTCGTCTGGCGACAATCGGGTATCAGGGCCGTTGACATTCGTCAGTTTCGCGTTAT
This sequence comes from Fuerstiella sp., assembly GCA_040222735.1. GTDB lineage: Bacteria > Planctomycetota > Planctomycetia > Planctomycetales > Planctomycetaceae > Fuerstiella. Next base: position 104,352 of record JAVKCM010000170.1, read on the forward strand.
ACCTATTCGTTAAACAGGATACCAACTCGGTTCCTTCCCTCCCCAGGCAACCTGCCACCCAATCCCACCTGTTTGTGTTGACCGGACCACGTGTCAGGCAACCTCTTTTACCTCAATGGATTCACGGAGTTAATCATGCGTCGCGGAAATTCTCGTCGTGATTTTTTGCACGTTGGTTTTTGTGGCGGCATCGGGCTGACACTGGCTCAGTACCTGAAGCTGCAGCAGGCTCAGGCCGACCTGAAACATTATGAGAGCGTGGAAGGGACGGCCAAGTCGGTCATCTTCGTTTACCTGCCGGGGGGCATGGCTCATCAGGAAAGCTTCGATCCAAAGCCGTATGCTCCGATTGAGTATCGGGGGCCGATGAAGCACATTCAGACGAATGTCGGTGGCACCTTCGTCAATGAGATGTGGAAGAACACCGCGAAGGTTGCGGACAAGATCGCCATCTGTCGATCGATGACGCACGGCGAGGCGGCTCATGAGCGTGGTACGCACAACATGTTTACGGGCTATCGTCCGAGTCCGGCGCTGCAGTACCCCAGCATGGGCAGCGTGGTGACTCACGAGTTCGGTCCGCGCAACAATATTCCGCAGTACATCTGCATTCCGAATCAGCCGAACGAATTCGCCGGCACAGGCTACCTGAGTTCTTCGTTTGCTCCGTTCAGCCTCGGTTCAGATCCTGCATCCAAGGGCTTTACGGTCCGCGACCTGAATCTGCCGGGCGGCGTGGACGACAAGCGTTTCACGCGTCGACGCAATGTGCTGGACGCGGTCAATGAACACTTCGTCAACAAGGAAAAGGCCGACGCGCTGGATGCCGTGGATACGTTCTATCAGCGTGCCTACGGCATGGTGGGTTCTCCGGAAGCTCGGGAAGCTTTCGATCTGGACAAGGAGCCGGACAAGTTGCGTGACGAATACGGTCGGAACACCGCTGGTGCCCGCATGCTGATGGCTCGTCGCCTGGTCGAAGCCGGATCCCGGTTTGTGACGCTGACCTACGGCGGCTGGGACATGCACGACAATATCGAAGCCGGCATCAAGCGACAGGTTCCTGAACTGGACCAGGCACTGGCCCGGCTGATCAGCGACCTGGACGAACGCGGGCGGCTGCAGGACACGCTGGTCTGTGTGGCCAGTGAGTTTGGTCGAACGCCGAAAATCAATGGTACAGCCGGTCGAGACCACTGGCCGAAAGTGTTCAGCGTGGTGCTGGCGGGCGGCGGAATCAAGGGCGGTCAGGTTTACGGTGCGTCAGACTCAACCGCGACCGAGCCGGAAGAAAAGCCGCTGACGGTCGTGGACTGGGCCACCACCATCTATCACTGTCTGGGAATTACGGCCGACAAGGAACTGATGGCTCCCGGTGACCGACCGATTGAAATCGTGGACGGTGGCAAGGTTCGCCGAGAGCTGCTGGCCTGAGGTTATTGAACGGCAGGTGGCTCCAGTGGAGCGGCCTGCCCTGTTGTTGTTGGACAAATCACGTATCAGCTTCTCCGCGGCCACGACGCTGCGGACGAGCCCTTCTTCATAAAAATCGAACGAGCCGGCTTTTTTCGCGGCGGCCAGTAAGGCCAGCCGCAATAAAGACCGTTTTGTTACCCACCATCGGCTGCCCCGGGCGGCCGGTCTCATATCCTGCCAGACAAAATTCCGGTTCGCATGTCTGCGATTGACGACCGTGTCTCGCACCGAGACTGTCAGTTCGAACTGGTGTGCATATAACTTCCGAATCTGAAATCGGCATTTCTTTCCAAGGGGGGAACGTGATGCGCTGCCGCATTCTGTTCACACTGCTGGCTGCTGCCACTGCCTGTTCTGCTGTTGCGTCTGACCCGTCGCTAAGCGTCATTACGCCGCGAGGAATTCAGCGAGGGGCAGAGCATGTTCTGACGTTTTCCGGCGCTCGGTTGCAGGATACCGAAGAGATTCTGTTCTACGAACCCGGCATTGAAGTCATCAAGATAGAGCCGGATGAGAAGAATGCCAACATCGTGCGGGCCACGGTCAAGGTGGCTCCGGACTGCGAACTGGGCGAAAAGACGGCTCAGATCCGGACCAGGAGTGGTATTTCTGACTATCGAACGCTCTTTGTCGGGGCCCTGCCCGCCGTTCCTGAAAAAGAGCCGAACACGGAATTCACCGAACCGCAGCCCATTGAACAGGGTGTGACGGTCGAAGGCGTCAGTCAGAACGAAGACGTTGACTATTTTGTCGTGGAAGCCACCAAGGGACAGCGACTGTCGGTTGAAGTGGAAGGCATGCGATTCGGGCAGACGTTGTTTGACCCTTACATCGCGATCCTGGATCAGAATCGATTTGAACTGTCTGCCGTGGACGACTCGCCACTGGTCCGGCAGGATGCAGTTACGTCGATCATTGTGCCGGAGGACGGCAAATACATCATCGAAATGCGTGAGAGTGGTTATGGTGGCAACGGCAACTGTCGTTATCGTCTGCACGTCGGCCGGTTTCCGCGTCCAACGGCCGTCTTCCCCGGTGGCGGCAAGGCCGGTGAGGAGGTGGAATTCACTTTCATCGGCGATGCCGGCGGTCCGATGACGCAGAAAGTGGTGCTGCCGAACGATGGTACCACGGAAATGCTTCTGTTTGCTCAGGATGACCGCGGCATCAGCCCGTCCGGTCACACCATTCGCGTCTCTCCGGATCCCAATACATTTGAAGCAGAGCCCAACAACACGCTGGCGGAAGCCACGGTCGTCGAATTTCCGTCCTCCTTCAACGGGATTCTGGAAACTGCCGGCGATCATGATTACTTCAAGTTTACCGCGACCAAGGGGCAGACTTTTGAAGTGGAATGTTACGGCCGCCGGATTCGGACGGGTATTGACCCGGTCATGCATATCTTTCGCGTTTCTGACGGACGAGCGTTGAGCGGCAACGATGATTCTCGAGGGCCGGACAGCTACATCCGTTTTCAGGTGCCGGAAGACGGAGAGTATGCCGTCCGCATCATGGACCATCTGGGTCGTGGCGGGGCCGACTTTGTCTACCGTGTTGAATTCCAGCCGGTGGTCCCCAGCCTGACGCTCGGTATTCCCCGGGTGCGAAGGTACTCACAGGATCGACAGCGAATTTACGTCGCCAAAGGCAATCGCTTTGGCACGATCATTTCGGCCAGTCGAGCCAACTTCGGCGGCGAACTGGTGCTGGAAGACATGCAGCTGCCGGCGGGCATCAAAATGGTGGCGTCACCGATGCCTTCCAACCTGAATACGATGCCGGTCATTTTTGAAGCCACCGCCGACGCGCCGCTCGGCGGAGCTCTGGTGGACTTCCGTGCTCGCCTGAATGAAGAAGGCAAAAACATCAGCGGTCGGTTCGAAAACCGGGCTGACTTCGTCATTGCCGGGCCAGGGCAGTCACTATATTCATGGAAAGACGTCAACCGACTGCCGATGGCTGTGGTGGAAGAGCTGCCGTTTTCCATTGAAATTGTTCAGCCCGGCGTACCGATCGTTCGGAACGGTTCGATGCAGCTGAAGATCGTCGCGAAGAAGAAGGAAGGGTGGGACGAGCAGATCAATGTTCAGTTTCCTTTCCGTCCGCCCGGGATCGGAGCTAACAGCTCGGTGAATATCCCGAAGGGCCAGACAGAGGCACTTTATCCGCTCAGTGCCAACGGGAACGCGGCCATCGGCAAATGGCCTGTGTATGCCATCGGGTCAGCCAACGTAAACGGTGCGGCATGGGCGGCCAGTCAGATGGCGACGCTGGAGGTTGCTGAACCCTACGTGGGACTCGCACTGCAGCGTTCAGCGGTTGAGCTGGGTCAGGAGACTGAGCTGGTGGCGGAGGTCCAGGTGCTGAAGGATCTGGCTGCTCCGGCGACGGTGCAGTTGGTGGGACTGCCGCACAAAGTAACGGCCGAACCTATGCAGATCACAAAGGATACGAAAGAGCTGGTGTTCAAAGTGAAGACGGAAGGCGACAGTCCGGCCGGTACTCACAAGAATATCTTCTGCCAGGTCGTGGTCACAGAAAACAACGAACCGATCACGCATGCCCGCGTGGGCAGCACAGAGCTGCGGATTGATAAACCGCTGCCGAAGCCGGTTGTTGCGGCTCCGAAGAAGGAAGAACCCAAAGCTGCCGTTGCGGCAGCACCGAAACCGCCCGCCGAAAAGCGATTGACACGTCTGGAACAACTGCGTCTGGACGCCAAAAAAGCGGCTGGCGGTTCCGAATAGTTCACAAGGTCGATATTTGCTCCGGCCCGGATCCGTGAGATCGGATCGGGGGCCGAAGATTCCGGCAGCCCGGTGCCTGGCAGTTGTCTGCTCAGCATCTTCCGGAATCAACGAGAACAAGTCACACAAGAGACGAAACCATGAAGTTCAACCGATCCTGTGTCGCACTCAGCACTGTTGTTCTGCTGTCGCTGAACACATTCGCGGACGAGGCGGCAAAACCGTCTTCCATTACCGTCAGTCCGATGGATATGAGTCTGACCAACGCCCGCGATCGTCAGTCGCTGCTGGTCCAGGCGGTGATGCCGAACGGCCTGACGTACGACGTCACCGACAAGGCTCAGCTGACGATTGAAAACGGTGCCTTTGTCAAAACGGAAGGGGCCACCTTTTATCCGGTCGCGGACGGAAACACCAAAGTGACGGTCACGTATGAAGGCCATTCGGTGGAGGTGCCCATCACCGTCGCCGGCGCCACGACCGAGCTTCCAGTCAGCTTCCGTCTGGATGTCATGCCTGTCTTTATGAAGACCAGCTGCAACAACGGCAGCTGTCACGGGGCGGCACGCGGCAAGGACGGATTTCGTCTGTCCCTGTTCGGGTTCGATCCCGCGGGTGACCATTTCCGAGTGACTCGGGAAATTCCGGGACGACGCATCAATCTGGCGCTGCCGGAAGAAAGTCTGCTGGTTGAAAAAGGTGCCGGCATTGTGCCTCACACCGGCGGCAAGCGGTTCGACGTCGGGGATGAACAGTACAACACGCTGGTTCGCTGGCTGAAGGAAGGGGCCCCGGATGACCCGAAGCCTGCTGAAGTACCGAAGGTTGTGTCTGTGGAACTTTACCCGTCGACGGCAGTGATGGACGGAGAAGGTGAAACTCAGCGGTTGACTGTTCGAGCGAAGTATTCAGACGGGACAGACCGGGACGTCACCTCGCTGGCCTACTTCAGCAGCAATAATGAAACGGCCGCCGAGATCACTCAGGAAGGCATCGTCACCGCTCACGAACGCGGTGAAGCCTTCATTATGGCTCGTTTCGAAACGCACACCGTCGGGTCACATTTCATTGTGCTGCCGAAGGGCCTGCAGTACGAGGATCCTCAGACGCCGGAAAATAACTACATTGACACGCTGGTCCACAACAAGCTCAGAAAGCTGCGGATTACACCGTCAGAAGTCTGCACCGACGAACAGTTCCTGCGTCGCGTTTTTGTGGACATCACGGGGACCATGCCCTCGGCCGAGGAACACGCCAAATTCCTGGCCGACACCGATCCTCAGAAACGTGAGAAAGTGGTGGATCAGCTGCTGCAGCGCAAGGAATTTGTTGACATCTGGGTGATGAAATGGGCCGAGCTGCTGCAGGTCCGCACCATTGCCAACCGCGTCGAAAAGAAGCCCATGCTGCGGTACTTCAACTGGCTGAAGGAAAAGATCGCCAGCAATACTCCGAGTGACGTTATGGTTCGTGAACTGCTGGCGTCCAAGGGAGGAACATTCAGTGACCCCGCCACCAATTACTACCAGACCGAAACGGCAACACTGAAGGTGGCGGAAAACGCGGCTCAGGTGTTCATGGGCATGAGAATCCAGTGTGCTCAGTGCCACAATCACCCGTTCGACCGCTGGACAATGGATGATTATTACGGCTTCGCCGCCTTCTTCGCTCAAATTGGTCGAAAGCGAGCGGAAGACCCGCGCGAGCAGATCATCTTCAACAGCGGCAGTGGAGAAGTGAAGCACCTGGTGGATGGTCGGAACATGGCTCCCAAGTTTCTGGGCGGTGAGGTACCGGACCTGAAGGGACGTGACCGCCGTGAAGTGCTGGCCGAATGGCTGGCATCTCCGGACAACCCGTACTTCGCCACCAACCTGGCCAATATCGTCTGGGCTCATTTCTTCGGCCGTGGCATCATTGATCAGGTGGACGACGTCCGCGTCAGCAATCCGCCGGTCAATGCCGAACTGCTGGCAGAACTGGGCAAAAGATTCACCGATTACAACTATGACTTCCGTCGTCTGGTGCGGGACATCTGCACGTCCCGAACCTATCAGCTTTCCACTCAGACGAATCCGTCCAACGAATCCGATCACAGCAACTTTGCTCACGCGGAACTGCGACGACTGCGTGCGGAGGTCATGCTGGACTGCATCACCGCCGTGACGTCCACGACAGACAAGTTTCCTGGTCTGCCTGTGGGAGCACGAGCTGTTCACATCGCGGACGGCAATACGTCCACCTACTTTCTGACCACCTTTGGGCGGGCAAAACGCGAAAGCGTCTGTTCGTGCGAAGTGAGTATGGAGCCGAATCTGTCGCAGGCTCTGCATCTGATCAACGGTGATACGGTCAACAACAAGATTCGTCAGGGCGGTCTGATTCCCAGCCTGCTGAAGGAAAACAAGACGCCCGCTGAAATCATCACCGAACTGTATGTCCGCTGCTTCTGCCGCCAGCCCACCGAAGAAGAGCTCACACGACTGGTGGCAATCGCGACAGAAGAAGAAAATCCACAGCAGGCGCTGGAAGACATTTTCTGGTCTCTGCTGAATTCCAGAGAATTTCTGTTCAACCACTGATCTGATGAGGAATCGCCCGGTGCGATGCTCATCGCATTGACATACGCCCCGTAATCAGGGTGTCCTGACGGATGGCGGCGCCGCACAGTCTGAATGACCTGTGCCGGTTAGGCCGCCGTGTTCCGGCAGACTTGTCTGATTGCGGTACAAATGACGATTAGCTAACTCAGGTAAATCTGACATCACCTGCAGCATGGGTCGCAAAGACCGCTGCCTCGATCATACCCGCCGCGCGCCAGTTCCACGGAGCCGCCAAATGAACCTTCCCGCACGATCTCTTGTGATGGCCGCCTGCCTCGGCCTTGGTCTGCCGCTGTCCGTCACGGCTGAAGAAAAGATCAACTTCGAAGATCACGTCAAGCCGATCTTTCGGGCGAAGTGTGCCAGTTGCCACAACACCAACAAAAAGACCGCGGATCTGGACCTGTCCAACTACACTGCCATGATGCAGGGCGGCGGGTCCGGTGCTGCGATCGAACCTGGCAGTCCGGACGACAGCTATCTGTTCATGCTGATCAACCACGACAGCGAACCGTACATGCCGCCCAACTCGGATAAGATTCCCGAGGAGATGATTGCGACGGTGCGGAAGTGGATCGAAGCCGGTGCTCCGGAAACGTCGTCAAGCAAAGTGATGCTGCCGAAGAAGCCCAAGGTTGACCTGAGCGTCAATATTCCTGCCGGCGCACGCCCGGAAGGGCCGCCGCCGCTGCCGGATGTGCTGGGACTGGAGCCGGTTGTTCATACGTCTGCCACAACGGCCGTCTCGGCCATCGCCACAAGTCCCTGGGCAAAGCTGGTTGCCGTGGCCGGCCAGAAACAGGTGATTCTGTACAGCAGCGAAACGCTGCAGCCGCTGGGAGTGCTGCCGTTTCCGGAAGGTCAGGCCCGAGTCCTGAAATTCAGCCGCAGCGGCGGCCTGCTGCTGGCGGGCGGAGGTCACGGAGCGTCTCGTGGTCTGGCCGTGGTCTGGAACATCAGGACCGGTGAGCGGGTCATGCAGGTTGGTGACGAACTGGATGAAGTCCTGGCGGCTGACATCAGTGCCGATCAGTCCATGATTGCTTTGGGTGGCCCCGGCAAGATTGTGCGCGTCTACAGCACGGCGACCGGTGAACTGGCGTACGAAATCGTCAAACACACCGATTGGATTTATACACTGGAGTTCAGTCCGGACAGCGTCTTGCTGGCGACGGGAGACCGTGCCGGCGGACTTCACGTCTGGGAAGCATATACAGGACGCCCTTATCTGACTCTGAACGGACACAAGGACGCCATCAATGCCGTTTCATGGCGACTGGACAGCAACGTACTGGCGTCAACCAGCCAGGACTCCAGCGTGAAGCTCTGGGAGATGGAAAACGGCGGCAACATCAAGTCGTGGAATGCCCATGGCGGCGGCACGACGTCACTGGAATTCTGCCGCGACGGCCGCATCGTGACCTGTGGACGGGACAAGTTGACGAAGCTGTGGGATCAGAACGGAGCCCAGCAGGTCGCCTTTGAAGCCTTTTCCGATCTGGCACTGCAGGTCAGCCACTGTGACGAAACCAATCGCGTGATTGCCGGAGACTGGACCGGCGAAGTACGTGTCTGGAACGCCGCCGATGGAGCTCGGATCGGCAACCTGACGACCAATCCGCCGCTGCTGGAAACCCGGCTGGCCGAAGCGCAGACGCGTGTCGAACCGCTGAACCAGAAGCTGGCTGAAGTTCGCAAGGCTCTGGACGCGGCGAATGCTGCCAGGACCGCTCACATGCAGGTGATCGAGCAGGCAAAGCAGGCTCAGGCGACGGCCGAGAAGGCATTGACCGACCAGCAGGCGACGCTGAAGACTCAGGAACAGCAGCTGGCGGGCAGCCAGAAGAAGCAGACGGATACGCAGACCACGCTGACCGCGCTGCAGAACGCCATTCCTCAGCTGCAGAGCGCTGTTGAAAAAGCCGGCGCTGCCTCGGAAAAGATGCAGGATGACGCCGAGCTGAAGAAAACCGTTGAGACACTGAAGGCTCAGGTTGCTCAGCGGACCACTGAAATGCAGCAGACCGACACCACCCTGAAGGCGGTAGTGGCCGAAGTGGCAACCTACACCAAAGCCATCGAAGCCACAAAGCAGCAGATTACGACCGCTGAACAGCAGGTAGCCGCCCAGAAGGCGAATCTGGAAAAGCAGGTGGCTGCGCTGAAGCCTCTGGACGAACAGCTGGCTGTCGCACAGACTCAGGTGAATGCCGCTCAGGACGCGGTAAATCAAGCTGTGGCTGAGGTAGAACGCTGGAGCGAGTACATTGCACTCAGAGACGAACTGAAGCTGCTGCGGGGCAAGCTGGCAGAGAAAGAGAAGGTTGAGCTGGCATCGCTGGAAGCAGAGGCGACGCTGGCAGAAAAGCAGCAGCAGATTGCTGATGGACAACAGATCATTCAGGCGAAGACGCAGCTGATTGCGGACTCGCAGAAGAAAGCAGCCGAACTTACGGCGGCCGTGACTGCCACTGACAAGGAAATGTCGACAATCAAGGGTTCGATTGCGAGCCACGAACAGGCCCTGCCCATGCTGCAGGCGGCGGTCCAGCAGGTCAAAGCCGCGTCAGCGATGCTGCCCGGCGATGCTGAGGTGAAAAGTTCGGCGGAAGCCCTGGAGAAGGCGGCGGCCGGCAAAGCCACGGCACTGCAGACATTCAAAGAACAACTGGTGGCCGTCGAAAAGAAGATGCAGGACATGAAGGCATCTCTGACAACCGTCAACACAGAGATCGACGCCGCTCAGAAAGAGATGACCGCGCAGCAGGAAGCCGTGGCCAAAATGACCACCGAAGCCGCTCCCATGCAGAAGCAGGCCGAAGAAGCCAGGGCTCAGCTGGCGGCGGCCGAAGCCGAGCTGCAGAAGGCTCAGGCTCTGGTTGATGCCCGAAAAGACAAGCTGCGACCTCAGCTGCAGATTACTCAGGCAGCGGCCAACTAAGCATTCAGCGGGCTTCCGGGCCGTCTGTTTCAGAAAACGATAAGATCGCCGAGGCTGAGTTTCAGCCTCGGCGATTTCCGTTTCCGGGTCCCGGATCTACGGCGGTGGGAGAAGAAGGCTCGACGAGCCGGTCGCATGAGTACCTGCGATTCGGGAAAACAGCCCGGGAAATCCAATGATTTCCGGAATCAGCCTCTTTGGCGAGACTTGTTTCGCAGATTCATGCTTCCGAAGCCGGTCAAAACGGGAATATGTCTGGTGGCAGACTCGGCCCGGCGGCTAACATCCGTCAGCCGCTGCCCGGCGTCTCGATTCCGTCGACGTCCGAGTGGTGCTCAGCGGCCGGTCGTGGCTTCGGCCGACGGCCTGATAGTGGCTCAACTGCAACCGTCATGAAATGTAAGCGTGGATAATGCGACTGCCTGAAGTCTTTTCGTCGAACAAGTTTGCCGTTTCCATTGAAATCTTTCCGCCGAAGACGTCGGAAGGGGACGCGGTGCTTCGTCGCCACCTGCAGACTCTGGTCGGTCACAGTCCGGCGTTCGTTTCGTGCACCTATGGTGCCGGAGGCTCGACCCGTGACCGCACGCTCAGCTGGTGTCGGGAGATCATGCAGGATTTTGGCCGCACGGCGATGGCTCACTTCACGTGCGTGGGGGCGACGCGTGAAGAGCTGACGGAGTGGCTGGATCAGGCGGCGGCCGCCGGCATTCAGAACATCATGGCGCTCCGGGGTGACCCACCGCAGGGGCAGGACAGCTTTACGGCGGTGGAGGGTGGTCTGAGTTATGCCAACGAGCTGGTGGATCTGGTACGGTCGCATACTGCCGAATTCGGGATCGGCGTGGCGGGCTATCCGGAAAAGCATCTGGAAGCTCCCAGTCCGGAAGTGGACCTACAGAATCTGAAGCGGAAGGTGGATGCCGGGGCGGATGCTGTCTTTACTCAGCTGTTTTTTGACAACGACAACTTCTTCCGTTTTCAGGAACGCTGTCAGCAGGCAGGAATCACGGTTCCTGTGGTTCCGGGAATTATGCCGATCACGGATTTCGCCCGGATCAAGCGTATCACTGCCATGTGTGGCACCGTGTTTCCGGATTCACTGGCCGCGCGTCTGGAAGCCGTTCAGGACGACACGGATGCTCAGTTTCAGATCGGTGTCGACTACGCGATTCGGCAGTGTCAGGAACTGCGTGCCGAGGGTGTTCCCGGTATTCACTTTTATGCTTTGAACAAGTCACAGGCCTGTCAGAAAATTCTTGAGGCGCTGGCCGCCGTCTGACAGTGTCCGGATTTCTGGTCTTTGACCCGCTGCCGGAGCCATGAACGCCGTGTGGGAATGGTTTCGCAAAATTCCGATCAGCATTCTACTGGCGTGTCTGCTGATTTCGTTCGCGGGCCTGTGCGGGCTGTACCGTGCGGATCAGCTGTACGGGCCGTCCCGGCTGTTCGAACGTCAGCTGATCTGGCTGGCGCTGGCCTGGCCGATGATGCTGGCCGTGACGACCGTCCCGTATCGGCCGCTGAAACATTTCAGCCCGTGGCTGTACGTCGGAAGTCTGGTGTTGCTGGTGATTGTTTTGTTCATGCCGCCAGTCAACGGCTCGCGCCGCTGGATTCCGCTGGGACTGTTTGACTTTCAGCCCAGTGAACCGACACGACTGGCGTTTATTCTGGCGCTCGCTCACTATCTGATGTATCGGGATTCTCAGCGGACCGTGCGAGGGCTGCTGCCCCCCTTCGTGATCACCGTGTTTCCGCTGCTGCTCATTTTGCGGGAACCGGACCTGGGGACCGCGATGCTGTTCCTGCCGATCCTGTACGCGATGTTGTTTGCCGGCGGGGCCAAACCTGCTCATCTGATCGCAGCGGCTCTGATCGGAGTTGCGGTCCTGCCGTTGTTATGGCAGCAGATGACGGCTGAACAGCGATCGCGCGTGGTGATGGTGTTCACCCAGACGGACAGCGGTTCGGCACCTTCGGGCGATGGCTTTCATCTGCACCAGTCCAAGCAGGTGTTGGCGCTCGGAGGTCTGTGGGGCAGCCATCTTCACGAAGAACCGATCATCGACGATCCGTCAGCGTATCTGCTGCCGGCGGCTCGGACGGACTTTATCGCCTGTCTGATCGGAGAGCGCTACGGCACGGCTGGCTATGGAGTTCTGTTGCTGTTGTACGGTGTTATTGTGGTCCGCGGGCTGACCGCGGCCCGCCGCACTCGTGAGCCGTTCGGCCGGCTGGTCGCCGTGGGAATCGTCACGATGCTGGGCACGCAGGTGCTGATTAATTTAAGCATGACCGTGGGACTGATGCCGATTACCGGCATCACGCTGCCGATGTGCAGCTACGGCGGGTCCAGTCTGATGTCCACCTGCATCGCGATGGGGCTGCTCATGAATATCACCATGCGGCCGGGGTATGAAGTGGCGGGTGAACCGGTCTGGGACCGGTCCGGTCGGCGCTGAGGCGGCGGCGACGCGGCGGCTGCGGCACCCGGATTTCGGCGGTTTGTGATTCTGTGGCCAGTTTGTAGACTCTTGTACGGAACGTCTCTGATCTTCTGTCTTTGTGGAATTCGAAAGATGTCCATTCTTAGTCTTGCGGTTCAGGAAATCGGTTCGGAACTGGCCGTTGCCGCGGAAAAAACGGCTGAAACGGCGGCAGATGTCGGAGCCGCCACAGGTGGTTCCAGTCATCTGATTCTGCTGCTGACGGTATTTGTGCTGGCTGTCTTTGTGGGTTTCGAAATCATCACGAAGATACCACCGACGCTGCATACGCCGTTGATGTCCGGTTCGAACGCGATTTCGGGAATTACTCTGGTTGGTGCCGTCCTTGCCGCCGGGGGAGACAATGGTCTGGTGGCCGCGATTCTGGGCTACGCTGCCGTCATCTTTGCCACGATGAACGTGGTGGGAGGCTTCGTGGTCACCAATCGAATGCTGGCCATGTTCAGGCCCCGGAAGTAGCTGACTGTTTCGCCGCTCTGTTTCTGCATTCGTCCTGAATTCTTCTAGCTCGGACTGACGCTCGTGAGTGCTGACCTGATTGATCTTTGCTACCTGGTGGCCGCTGTTCTGTTCATGGTGGGCCTGAAGGGACTGACGCGTCCCCGCACAGCGGTTCGCGGAAACCTGTTCGGTGCCCTCGCTATGCTGATTGCGGTCGTGGCGACGCTGCTGCATCAGGATATCCTGAGTGTGACCGGACTGCTGATTGCCATCGCCGTTGGTTCCATCGTGGGTGTGGTGCTGGCGGTGAAGATTGAAATGACGGCGATGCCTCAGCTGGTCGCCCTGTTCAACGGGCTGGGCGGCGGAGCCTCGGTGCTGGTCGCCGGGGCATATCTGGCTGGCAGGGAATTCTCGGAACGTCTTTCATCCGGTGTGTGTTTCGCCGATGTGCTGACGGCCACCGCGGCATCCGGCCTGATTGGCGCCGTCACGCTGTCCGGTAGTCTGATCGCGTTTGCCAAGCTGCAGGAACTGAAGGCGGTCCGGGATATTTCCTTTCCGGGGCAGAAGCTGGTGAATCTGCTGCTGGCGGCAGGTTGCGCGGGTCTGGGCACGCTGGTGGTGATGCAGCCGGAACATGCCGAGTTGTGGTATTGGGGCATGAGTCTGCTGGCCATGGTGCTGGGCATTCTGCTGGTGATTTCCATCGGCGGTGCCGACATGCCGGTTGTGATCGCTCTGCTGAATTCTTATTCCGGACTGGCCGCTTCGGCGACGGGCTTTGTACTGAACAACAACCTGCTGATTATCGCCGGTTCTCTGGTCGGAGCTTCCGGTCTGATTCTGACGCGCATCATGTGCGACGCGATGAACCGTTCGTTGTGGGCCGTTCTGTTCGGCACGATGCAGTCGGGAGGCAGTTCTGCGTCTGACGACGAGGTCTATGCCCACGTGAAGTCCACGTCTGCCGAAGACGTGGCCATGATGCTGGAGGTCGCTCAGCGCGTCCTGATTGTGCCGGGTTATGGAATGGCGGTGGCTCAGGCGCAGCATGCCGTCCGTGATCTGACCAACAGTCTGCTGAAGCACGACATTGATGTGCAGTTCGGAATTCACCCGGTTGCGGGTCGGATGCCCGGTCACATGAACGTGCTGCTGGCCGAAGCGGATATTGATTACGAACGACTGCAGGAAATGGATGATGCCAATTCGATGATGGATCAGGTGGATGTGGCGATTGTGCTGGGGGCCAACGATGTCGTAAATCCTCTGGCTCGCACTGATCCCGGCAGTCCGATCGCCGGCATGCCCATTATCGATGTCGACAAGGCCCGCACGGTGGTCGTGGTGAAGCGCAGCCTGAGTCCCGGGTTTGCAGGAATTGCCAACCCGCTGTTTGCCGCCGACAATGCGCTGATGCTGTTCGGCGACGGCAAGCAGGCCATTGCCGAAATCACCAAAGCGTTCAACGACGGCTGACCGGCGCAGCGCCGGGCCCGGTCGCTCAGCACCTGAGGTGGCAGCGGCTGAAGCGTGTCGACGACGTCCGGCAAACCGTCTGATCCTGAAGATGAGGAGGTACAGTTCCCGGAGACTGCCGAAACTGTTCCGGATTGAATCGTAAGACGGTCTTCCAAGTCCGTCCCCGCGGCGCAAATTTCTCACCAGCACAGGCGCTCTTCCCACGAAAAAAACAGAAGAGCCAGACAGACGAGACTCAGCAGACGTCTACAAGTTTCTGGTCAGGTCCCGACTCTTTAGTCTGCGCACCCGATTTATCGCTGGGTGATATTTTTCAACGTCAGACACCGAAGCAGGTGCTGTCCGTTATGGGCCTCGGATCCGAAATCGAAGCTCGGCATAACCGGTATGTTCCGTATAGCCGGCACCGGGTGTTTGTTGCCTTATTGAAACGCTGTGGGTCAACCGACTGAATGATCTCCCGGGGACGGTGACGACCTAGCTTCCTTCAGAGGAAGTTCTGTCCGTGGTGCCCCGTTTCGGTCTGTCCATGAAACCTGCTCGCGATCTGCTGAAGCATTCGTCGATCTACATGGTCGGTCAGATCCTGACGCGCATGGCTTCGGTGCTGTTGCTGCCGTTCTATACGCACGTGCTGACGCCGTCTGATTATGGAATCACGGCCATTCTGGATCTGACCGCTGCTCTGCTTTCCACGTTTATAGCCGGTGGCATGGTCAGTGCCGTGACTCGCCATCACTTTGACGGTGACGACGAACGACATCATGACCGCGTCTGGTGGACCGGCCTGACGATGGTCGGGACGGTCTGCACCGTGATCTGTCTGGTCATGTTTGTGGGCCGACACACGCTGGCGGACGTAACGCTGGGTGCCGAGATTACCCGCGGAGCCTGGTTCTACACGCTGACGATTCTGACGCTGTGGTTTACCGTCGTCGGTATGATCATCGATGCCTACCTGCGAGCGCTGAAGTGGTCGGGGACGTTTGTGGCGATTTCTCTGGGCCGTCTGGTCTTGAATATCGGCCTGAACGTCTGGCTGCTGGTGCCGATGAAGATGGGGGTCGAAGGACTGCTGATCGGAAATCTGACGGCGACAATCCTGCATACCGCCGTGCTGATGGCGGTATTCGTCAGATCACGAGGCGGCTACCTGCTGGATCGGGAGATCGGTCATGAGATGTTTCGCTTCGCCGCTCCGCTGGTCTTTACGGCAATTGCCAGTATGGCCATGCACGAAGCCGATCGGTACATCCTGCGGATCTGGAAATCCATGGACGAAGTCGGCGTCTATTCACTGGCCCACAAAATCGGGTTTGCGGTCAATACGCTGTGTCTGCTGCCGTTCACGTCTATCTGGCACGTGCTGATCTACGATATCGAAAAGATGCCGGATTCCCGAATGGTGTTCGGCCGTTTCTTCGGCTGGTTTACATCCGGTATGGGCGTTCTGCTGCTGGGTGCCGCCCTGATCGTGCATCCCCTGCTGCCTCTGCTGACACCGGACGCTTACGGCACCGCTATTGACCTGATTTCGGTAGTGCTGCTGGGCTTCTTTGCCTTCTCACTCAGCTTCATGTTTGAAGTTCCGTCGCTGCTGACGAAGAAGACGCGTCTGATGCTGCCCGGATCGATTGTGGGACTGGTGGTGAATATTGTGGCCAATCTCCTGTTGATACCGGCCCTCGGGACGTGGGGAGCTGCGTGGGCCGGCGTGCTGACGTATCTGGCCTTTTCGTTTGTGATTCTGGCATCGTGCCGCACCGTCATGAAGATTGAATATCCCTGGCTGCGGGCGTCCTTCACAACGGCCGGCTTCTGCCTGACCTATATCGGGCTGCGTTACGGATGTTTTCCATATGTCGACATGTGGTCTCAGATCGGCCTGTCTGTCGGCGTCTGTGCGCTCTGGGCCGTTCTGCTGTTCGGCAAAGTTGCTCTGGATCTGCTGGCAGATCGACGGTTGCCGCACCACAGTCGCGACGATTCAGAATCTGCCGAGCCGCCTGATTCGGCCGACAGCGAAACGCGGCCGGAACCGGTGCTTATCTGATCACGTTGTTTCATGAAATATGAGTATGTCCGACCCTGCTCAGCAAACTCAGACCGACAATGTATTTCGCGTTGTCATCATGTCCGGAGCGCCGCCGCGCGTGCTGGCGCGACTGCTGACGGAAATCTGTCGCCACGACAGCAGACGGGTGACCGGTGTGCTGTACTGGGTACAGAAGCCACTGCCGCTGAATAAACGCGTTCGCAACTTTGTTTCTCAGCTGCACAAGCCTGCCTATCTGCGGTATGTGGCCGATCGTCTGGTGAGCACCGTGGCGGGTCAGTGTCGTCGGCTGGGTCACTTTCTGGCACGTGTGGCTCATGCCGGATTTCCTGACACGGCTGACTTCGGAGTGGCCGAGCTGGAAGAACACTGCCGACAACTGGGCATTCCGTTTCAGACCACCGATCAGTTCCACAGCGAACAGAGTCTGGCATTCGTGTCAGCCGGGCAGCCGGATCTGGGTATCGTTTACGGAACTCCGATACTGAAACCGAAGCTGTTTCAGATCCCGAGACATGGTTCAGTCAATCTGCATCAGCGGAAGGTGCCCGACTATCGCGGTGGCGGACCGATTGGCCTGTGGGAACTGCTGGACGGTGCTCAGGAGATCGGAGTGACCGTGCATCGTGTGGCAGCGAAACTGGATTCCGGAGCGATTATCCGGGCCGTCGAGATTCCCATTCAGCCGTTTGACACGCTGGTCAGTCTGGAAGCCAAAGCTCACGTTACCGGTATCGATCTGCTGGTGGCGACCGTGGATGACTTTGCCATGGGGACGGTGACAGAAGTCCCGCAGACAGGATCCGGGCGGATGTTTCGTAATCCCAAACCGGAAGATTTGCCGGAACTGAAGCGACAGATTCGCCTGTTGCGAGGCCCGCAGCCCGCCGAGCGGACGTATCCACGATGGAAACTGCTCGTTCGCTGCCTGCTGTTCGGCCCGTTCCTGGTGGCACGTAACTGGTACCGCAGACTGACGGGGACGTTTCCGATCGTGATCCTGTACCACCATGTGATCACGGACCGCCCGCATTTTATGGGCATGTCGACGGACCGGTTTCTAAGCCAGATGCAGTATCTGCGACGCTATTATAATATTGTTGACTTGAAGACGGCTCAACGACTGCTGCAGTCGGGCCGCGTCAGTGAACCGACGATCGTGCTGACCTTCGACGACGGGTATCGAGACAACGTGCTGAATCTGAGAGCAGCCGCACTGGACGGCGACGTGCCGGCAACGCTGTACATCTGTTCGGAACAGCTCGAACTGGGGCGTCCGTTTGCTCATGATCTGCAGCACGGCTGCCGCGGGTTCGCCCCGATGACCTGGGACGAGGTGCGAAAAATGGAGGCATGGGGCTTCGATTTCGGCGCCCACACACGGACTCATTTTGACTGTGGTTCGACCGACGAAGAAATGCTGCTGCAGGAAATCATCGAATGTCGCCGCGAGATTGAAGAGCAGGTCGGTCATGACATACAGGATTTTTCATTTCCGTTGGGTCTGCCGCCGAACATCTCACGTCCGGCTTTCGACATCGCCGCCAGAAACTACAGCACCGTGGCCTCGGCGTATGGCGGCGTGAACCGGTGCGGTCAGCCAGGAACTCATCACCTGTATCGCGTGCCGCATCTTTCCAGCCTGCTGGAAGTGGAGCTGCAGCTGCAGTCCGCTCTGGTGCTGGGGCAGCCCGTTTACTGGACCGGCGGCGAAGGCAGCAGCAAACAGCCAGGCCGGCACCGTGTCGGCGAACCGGAACTGGTGGACGTGTGAAACAGTTTGTCAAATCAGCACTGCGCGTTCTCTGCATGGTGACGGTGTTGCCGGCGCTGCTGGTCTACATGCTTCAGGCTGCGGTCGTCGGCCGTGATCGGGCCTTTCCCGGCTGGTCGCAGCTGTTCAGCCTGTTACCCGGAATGACGGGCATCTACCTGCGCCATGCCTTCTATGCGTGTACTCTGCCCCGTTGTGCGCCGAATGCTTCAATTGGTTTCGGCACCATCTTCTCGCACCCCGGCGCACGTATCGGACACACGGCCTACATCGGCAATTATTGTTCGATCGGTAACGTTGATATCGGTGACGATGTGCTGATTGCCTCACATGTTTCCATCATGAACGGCGGCCGTCAGCACAGTCTGGCACGGCTGGACCGACCGGTACGGGAACAGGCCGGAATCTTCGAGCCGGTGTCCATCGGCGAAGACACGTGGATCGGCGAACGAGCCACCGTGGCGGCCAGCGTCGGCCGCCACTGCGTGATCGGTGCCGGGGCGCTGGTGCTGTCGCCCGTGCCGGATTATGCCGTGGCGGTGGGAGTGCCGGCGAGGGTGATCCGGGACCGCCGCGATCTGGTCGACCAGCCAACGACCTCGGAACGTCCGGCCCGGCACAATTAACGCAGTAAGGATCAAACGGAAAATTACTGTCGCGTCGAAACGTGGCGTGGGCTTCGAGCCTGCGTTTTTCTGCATCGCAAGCTGGAAGCTTACGCCACTTATTTTCCGCTCGGTCCTAAGTCAGCCTGGCAGTGTGGTCAACCTTTTTTGAGCTGCGTAAACGACCTATCGAATGCGTTCTTCAGCAACAGAGCGTCATTAGAGAAAATGACCAGCCGTGAGCCCTGTCGAATAGTCCGCAGTGCCTGCTCTTCCTTTCCGAACCAGCAGCCGGCTGCTACGTGATGACGATCTGCCGTGTCGATAATCTTCTGCAGCGTGGCGATCAGGTCCGGATGATCGTATTCATTCGGAATGCCCATGTTGACGGTCAGATCATTCGGCCCCACAAAGACCCCGTGGACTCCGGGAATCGCGCAGATCGCGTCCAGGTTGTCCACACCCTCGACCGATTCGATCATGGGAATAAAGATTGTGTCGGCGCACTTCTGTTCGGTGACATATTTTTCGGTCGCCTCACTCGGCCATGCTCCGCCGGCCAGCACCTGCTGCAGCGCCTTTCCTTTCAGGGGACGGTAGACGGCTGCGGCGGCCAGTCGTTTGGCGTGTTCAATATCCTCGACGTAGGGAACCACCACACCGTCGTAGCTGTCAGCCACTTTGGCCACATCGTCCGGGTCCCGGCTGTGCGTCCGGGCGAGGCAGGCAATGCCTTTGGCAGCGAGCGCGTAACGCAGCGGCAGAAAGTCGGCCAGGTCCAGTGCGTTGTGTTCGGCCGTCACGACGACAAAATCCAGTGCGTTGTCCGGCAGAAAATCCACCATCGCCGGCGTGACCGCATGTTGAATCAGGGTTCCGTACACACGGTCACCGCGAATCAGTTTGTCTTTCAGAGTCTTCGCGTTCATGAATTCGTTTCCTGTTGATTCGAGTATCTTATCTGCGGCGATTGCCTGAAACCGAGCGTGCCCTGATTATGGAGTATGCGCTGCCTGCTGTCATGCGGGCTGCTGCTGCCGGTGTTCAAAAGTTCCCCGGCGCCTGACTGCGAATGTGAGCGGAATGGGTGCAACGGTGGCCCGACTGGTGTACCCTGCCACTCCACTTCAACTGATTTCCGGCAGCTGCACCAGATATGACTTTCCCCAGAATTTCTTCTCTGAAGACGATTGAACAGTTTCGTTCCCGCCTGGCCGAACTGAATGTGAACCTGCCGCTTGATGCCGATCTGCAGACCGGCTCAGACGCGCCACTGGCCCGGCCGCTGGTCAGCCGCGCCGGACTGATCGGCAATCGTTTCTGTATTCTGCCCATGGAAGGCTGGGACGGTACCACTGATGGAAAACCTTCTGACCTGACCCGCCGCCGCTGGACCAACTTCGGCCTGAGTGGTGCGAAACTGATCTGGGGCGGCGAGGCGGTTGCGGTACGGCAGGATGGTCGTGCCAATCCGAATCAGCTGCTGATTACCGATCAGAATCTCTGCGAACTTGCAGACCTGCGGCAACTGCTCGTGAAGACGCATGCGGAACACTTCACGAAGACTGATGACCTGAGCGTGGGGTTGCAGCTGACTCATTCCGGCCGGTTCGCCCGCCCGAATCACAAGAAGACAGCGGAACCTCGCATCATTTACCGGCATCCGGTGCTGGACCAGCGTCTGGGGATCAGCAGTGACGAACCTGTGCTGACCGATGACGACCTGAAACGACTCATCGACGACTTTGTGGCGGCCTGCGTGCTGGCTCAGAAAGCTGGATTCGCGTGGGTCGATGTAAAACACTGCCACGGCTATCTGGGCCACGAACTGCTGTCCGGCTTTGACCGCACGGGTGATTTCGGCGGCAGCTTTGAGAACAGAACCCGGTTTCTGCGCAATGTTGTGGCGGGAATTCGGTCAGAAGCTCCTGGGCTGGAGATCGGAGTGCGGGTCAGCATCTTTGATTTCATGCCGTTTCAGCCAGGCAACAACGCCGAACGCACCGGAGTGCCGTCCGCAGACGCTCCCTATACCCACGCCTTCGGCGGCGACGGTACCGGACTGGGCATTGATCTGTCCGAACCATCCCGGTTTGCGGAACTGCTGGAAGAACAACAGATCGATCTGTTGTGCACGACCTGCGGCAGTCCGTACTACAATCCTCACATTCAGCGACCGGCTATCTTTCCTCCGTCGGACGGTTACCAGCCGCCGGAAGACCCGCTGGTCGGTGTTCACCGGCAGATTGCCGCGACGGCGGAACTCAAGAAGAAGCATCCCGGCATGATCGTCGTGGGGACCGGGTATTCATATCTTCAGGAATGGCTGCCGCATGTCGGCCAGGCGGCTGTCCGGCAGGGATGGGTGGATTCGGTGGGACTGGGGCGGATGGTATTGTCCTATCCGGATCTGCCGGCGGATGTGCTGGCCGGCAGACCGATGGCACGAAAGAAGATCTGCCGCACCTTCAGCGACTGCACGACGGCTCCGCGAAACGGGCTGGTGTCCGGCTGCTACCCGCTGGACCCGTGGTACAAAGCCATGCCCGAACGCCAGCAACTGCTGGCACTGAAGGCGAAGCAGTAGTCCGATCGTCTTCTTTCGTTTCTGCGTTTCGCAGACCGGTGCAGAGTGGTTGGGTACGTGATCAACAGGACAGGCCGCGGGAAGCAGATTGAACTCCGCTTCCCGCGCTCGTGCCTGTTCAAGACATCACCATGCGACGGGTGACGCAGATCGAGAAGCTCAGAAGATTGACAGCAGGTCTTCTTCGTCGTCATCGATATCGAAATCGAAGTCAAGGCTGAAGTTGCTGATTACGGCAGAGCTGAGTTTGCTCAGATCATTCTCGAATTCAAGCTCAAACTTGATTGTCTGGCCCGGCAGCAGCGTGCGATCAAGAATTGACCGATTGAAGTCGCTGATGGTGAATGACGACGCTGAAGTCGCGAGGTTATAGATCTCATCACCATTGGCCTTGATCTTCTTCAGTTTTCCGAACTCGCCGGGGAAGCTGATTCGGATGCTGTCCAGGATGGCTGGCAGGCTGCCGGTGTTGGTCAGTTCAAACTTCACCTTGTTCTTGTCGAAGCGGAACTCATCGAGACTGATGTCCGAAGCGTTTGCCGTCTGAAGCGGCTGGCTATCGACTCCGATCTGCGTGCCGTTGTCGCTGGCGATGCCGCGAAGCTGGACGCCGCCGAACTGGTCTCCGAGGACCAGCGGCGAAGAGCACGACGTGTGGATGTTCAGTTCTTTCAGTTCACTGCCATCGGGGGCGAGAAATCGGACGAATACCTTTGAGCCGAACTTACTTTCCCCGGCAGACAATGAGAAAGCCGTGAATGAATCTCCAGCATTCACTGTGTCGTCGAAATACACATCCCCGCCGCCGTCCGGGTCGCTGCTGACGACAATTCGCACCGACGTCAGACCCGCCACGGTGCCGGCCGATTCGATCTCAAACTTGTCCTGAGTGGTTGCCACCAGATCACTGGCTGTGAACCGGAAGGTCAGCTCCGAAACGTCACCATGATCATTCAGACTGCAGAAGTCGATGGCGGGCAGGACACCCTCGTAGTGGCTGGGGTCGCTGTCCGTTGCGGCCGGGAAACTGCTGATCGATGCCGTCGCCAGATTGCCGTACAGGCCTTCTTCCATCACTGTATCGACCGCGCGGTAGTACCAGGTTTCACCCGTATCCAGCACGTCATTCGTGTTGGCATCACCCGGGTTGAACCCGTCTCCGCTGGCCAGAGCCGCAATGGTGGCATCCAGTGTGCTCAGGTCGTCGGACATGTCAAACGGAGTCCCGCCGTCGTCCGTGATCACAATGTCATTCGCGGCGAACGGCTGGTTACCCGTGTTGGTGACCGTATACGTCCACTGCACCTCTTCACCCATCGCGATCACGGGAATCGGGTTGACGTTCGCATCCGGATCGTCGGCGTCTTCACCGAGTTCACCGACTCCGGGATCCGGCAGAGCAGCTGATTCGCCGAACTCATCGACGTAGCCGATCAGAGTGATGCCTCCCAGAACATCGCCCAGGACAATCGGCGCTGAACACGATGTGTGGTAGTCAACGGTCTGCAGAATGTCCGCCGAATCGAGCAGGCTGCCGCCGGCAGACAGAATGTAGACATAGGTGTGCGACCCGAAGCTGCTGAGGCCGGCATTGGCCACGTCAACGGTAAACGCTTCGTTCAGATTTACTTCGCCGTCGAAGAACGTATTGTCCGGGCCGACCTTTGTCGGATCGCTTTCCTTGCTGGACACGATGCGGACCGTCGCGGCGTCGTTCGGATCGCCGGTCACCTCAAACTTGTCGGCGGGCTGTGCCGTGCTGGTGGCATCTTCGCCGCCGCCCGTATAGACAAATGACAGCTGGTGTGGTTTGCCAAGCTCATCGCACAAGTCGACACTTTGTGTGGCGTCGGCGGTCAGGCCCAGGGTGAATTTTTCAACGTCGATGGTCGGAGCCGGATTGAATCCGAAATGACTGCTGCCGTCCTGATCTGTGACCGTGGTTCCCTGATCATCGTCCGCGGAAACGCTGCCCAGATTGGTATACCACCCGGCCGTGACCGTGCGGGACGCCTCGAAGATCCACGTCTCATTCAGATCCAGCACACCGTCCAGATCGGTGTCGCCGCTGACCAGAACCGGATTGAAGTCGTCGCCCGAATTTGTGTCGGACACGGCCTGAAGACTGGTCGGACCGGCTCCCGTTTGATCCACATATCCTGTCAGCGTCACGCCACCCAGCACATCGCCCAGCACAATCGGAGTCGAACAGGAAGTGTGGTAATCCACCGTCTGCAGCAGCGTTCCGTTCTGATCCATGATGTAGATATACGTATGCGACCCAAAGTCGCCGGATCCGCTGTCGACAACGAAGGACGTGTTCAGGCTGACCGTTCCGCTGAAGTAGTTGTCCGGATCGCTCAGACTGACACTGTTGAAGTCACTTTCGCCGGTTGCCACAATCGTGACCGTGCCAATGGCGTTCGGCCCGCCGTTGGCGTCGATGACTTCGTATTTTCCCGGGTCCTGCTGAGTGTTCGTCGCGTCTGCGTTGCCACCCGTGTAGAAAAACGTCAGCTGATGTGGCTTGTCAAAGTCGCCGCATAAGTCGTCCCCCGTGATGCCCGTAAACGTGACCGGACCCGATGGGGTGCCGTTGTCATCGGTGACAATCACGTTGTTCAGAGGCACATTGCCGGTATTGGTCACCGTGTAAGTGAAGGTCGCGCTATCGCCGACTTCCACCAGTGCTCCATCCTGACCGTTCGTTGTCTTATCAATATCGATGTCCGGCATGAAGGCTGTAACGCCGAGCCAGTGGGCCGGATCTTCGTCAGATACGGTGACTCCGGACGTGCCGACGGGCGTTCCGGTGACGGTTGCCAGGTTGACGTGCGAACCGCTCTCAACAATCGCCGACGCGGTGTAGACCCACTGCTCGCCGTGTTCCAGCACACCGTCGTCGCCATCGTCACCGCTCACATAAGTGACCACGAAGTCAGGGTCACTGACGACAACATTATTCAGCGGCACGGTGCCGGGGTTTGTGACCACAAACGTGAAGACGGCGGTGTCACCGACCAGACCGACCGGGCCGCTCGGTGTATCCGCATCGGCATCATTCAGACCCGGTGAAAAATTCGGATCAGGCAGCACAACAGGATCGGTGGCCCCTTCACCCAGGAAACCGATCAACTGAACGCCACCGATGATGTCGCCGAGAACAATCGGAGCCGAGCAGGACGTGTGGTAGCCAACCGTCTGAACCACGTTGCCCGTCGTCGAATTGAGGACGAAAATGTAGGTCGATGAACCGAAACTGCTCACGCCGGACGCGTTGTCCACGTCGACAACGAAGGAATCGCCGAGATCAATGGGCGAACCGTTCCGGCTGTCAAAGAAGCTGTTTGTCGAATTGACCTTTGAAAAATCAGATTCCTTACTGGCCACGACATGGACTTCTGACGCAGGAGCGACCCCGGTGACGCTGTACTTTCCATCCGGCTGGTAACTGCTTGCGGCAGCGCCGGCAACATACCGGAACGTCAGTTCCTCGGGCTTGCCGTAATCTCCGCAGACATCACCACCGGTGGGCGCCGGAGTGCTTTCAATCCGCACCAGCTTCTCAATATCGATGTCCGCTGCGTTGTAGTAACCGGCGTCAATGGTGTTGTCGGTTTCGCCCGAACTGAGCGTGATGACGGCCGTCTTGCCGTCGACTCCGGCATCGCTGTCGACGTTCGGGTCCTGATTGGTGCCGTCGTTGTTGACGTCCTGAGCTGTCTGCACGAGTCCCGCCGGTGTGACAAACTGGACGATGTAATTGCCGGGAACCAGATCGGTGAACGAGTATGCTCCGCTGCTGTCGGTCGTGGTGGTGGCTCCCGGAATGGGGACCATGTTTTCATCCAGCAGGTTGACCGTCACGCCTTCAATGCCGGGTTCGCCGGGATCCTGGATGCCGTTGGCATTGGTATCTTCCCAGACGAAGTCACCCAGAGCCGCCAGTTCGTAGTAACCGGAATCAATCGTGTTGTCAGTTTCGCCCGAACTGAGCGTGATGATGGCCGTCTTGCCGTCAACTCCGGCATCGCTGTCAACGTTGGGGTCCTGATTGGTGCCGTCGTTGTTGACGTCCTGCGCTGTCTGCACGAGTCCCGCCGGTGTGACAAACTGGACGATGTAGTTACCGGGCACCAGATCGGTGAACGAATACGCTCCGTTGCTGTCGGTCGTGGTGGTGGCTCCCGGAATCGGGACCATGTTTTCATCCAGCAGATTGACCGTCACGCCTTCGATGCCCGGTTCACCGGGATCCTGGATGCCGTTGGCGTTCGTGTCTTCCCAGACGAAGTCACCCAGAGCCGCCAGTTCGTAGTAACCGGCATCAATCGTGTTGTCGGTTTCGCCCGAACTGAGGGTGATGACGGCCGTCTTGCCGTCAACTCCGGCGTCGCTGTCAACATTGGGATCCTGATTGGTACCGTCGTTGTTGACGTCCTGAAAGGTCTGCACATAGCCGCCGGGTGTGACGAACTGGACGATGTAATTGCCGGGAACCAGATCGGTGAACGAATACGCTCCGCTGCTGTCGGTTGTGGTGGTGGCCCCCGGAATCGGGACCATGTTTTCATCCAGCAGGTTGACCGTCACGCCTTCGATGCCCGGTTCACCGGGATCCTGAATGCCGTTGGCGTTGGTATCTTCCCAGACGAAGTCACCCAGAGCAGCGGCCGGGATGTTGGCGAAATTATAGCTGCCGGAAATGATGATGCTCTGAGAGTACGTCCTGCCTGGCGTCGCCGGGAACGTGGTCGTATTCAGGAAGATAGCCTTCTCACTCTTGCCGGCAGAGTCCGCAAGAAAGTCTTCTGCAGCGGACACAGCTGCTGCAAATTCTGCCGCGGAGGTAAAGCTGGCGTAGGCAGGGTCATAAGCGGCGCTGTAATTACCGCTTGTCAGGTCAGGAGAGCCGGGGTCATAGATAAGTTCATAAATGGCCATCTGCAGTCCGGCAGCCTCGACGCTGGGCGTGTTCCCCGTGAAGCTTCCGGAGACCAGGGACCGCCCATAGTGGTTATACAGATAGGAGATTCGTCCGGTGTTAGGCGTGCTGTTGGGGCCCGTTGTGGTGGGATTCGTTTCGACATCATAAGTCTGACTGCCATTGCCAAACTGGTTGTACAGGTCGACGCAGTAGGTATAGAAGTCGATCGGGCTGGTAAGCCCCGCGCCGTCGATGCTGGCTGGAAACTGGCCGATTGAATTGACCGATGTCACGGCGAAGAAGGTGGTTGAGGTTACTTCAAAGCGATTCAGCCCGAAAAAGTCGTTGCTGTCAACCGTGACTTGCAGGTCCGTTGGATCAACCAAAGTGACCTGAACCGTGTCACTGGAAAGTCCGGTGGCCGGATTCAGATCAGACAGAATCTCAACACCGCTGTTGACGAATCCCGCGGTCGGGATCTCTGTAATCTGGTACGTGCCGGGCACCAGGCCGGGAAAGTTTGTCTGATCAAACACATAACCACCGTTGGCATCCGTAGTGGTTGTGGCCAGCAGTGATGTTCCGTCACTATTGTACAGTTCGATCGTGGCTCCGACTTTCGGCACATCACCGCCATCAAATTCGTTGTTGCCATTGGCATCCACAAACGAACTTCCCTGCAGAAACAGTTCCGCCGTCAGCAGCGTCCGCTGTTCCAGGCTTTCGGCCTGAGA
>JAVKCM010000171.1:0-62466 GCA_040222735.1 Fuerstiella sp.
GCCATGGGAGGCGATGAACGGCGTCCGCGTCGCTCAGCAGTTTACCTGGGAAATCATGCGCCATGCGCGTGAATGGCTGTATGCTCCGTCCATGTGGGATTCACTCAAAGATTACGATGCCTTCAGTGAACTGCCGCAGCACGATCGAATGAAACGCTGGCACCCGCTGAATCAGTCACTCTACGCGGCCTCACGCGTCATGCTGCCGGGAATGCTGCTGAGTGCCAAGGGCGACCGAGCGCTCAGAAACGGTTCGACCGAAGGACGATTTCCTTTTCTGGACGAGCACGTGGTGAACTTCTGCACGGGAATCGACCCGCGGCTCAAGCTGCAAGGTCTGACGGACAAACGCGTGCTGCGTCAGGCCGCCAGAAATATCCTGCCACCGGCAATCGCCAGTCGCCCCAAGACCATGTTTCGAGCCGACTTTTCCGCTACGTTTCTGGGCGATGACCGACCGGCATGGGTCGATCAGCTGCTGAGTCCCGAATCGCTGCGCACGACCGGCCTGTTCGATCCACACGGCGTGGAACAGGCACGCCGAATTCAGAAATCACGCCCGAAAATGTCCTTTCAGCGGTTTGTGCTGGACATGGGACTGACCGGCGTGATCAGCACCCAGTTATGGCATCATATCTACTGCGGCGGCGGACTGGCCGAT
This sequence comes from Fuerstiella sp., assembly GCA_040222735.1. Classification (GTDB taxonomy): domain Bacteria; phylum Planctomycetota; class Planctomycetia; order Planctomycetales; family Planctomycetaceae; genus Fuerstiella. The sequence goes on from JAVKCM010000171.1 coordinate 662, forward strand.
CTGCCGACGTGGTCTCCCTCGCAGACACCGGCCGTTGCAGGAGCCTGAGCGGAAATCAGATGTGAACTTCACCCACTCCAGAGGCGAACCGGCCCCGGGTTCGACGTGTGAGCCCTGATGAAAATTTACCCTGAAGAATGGGAGTGTGCGGTGCGTTACCAGCAGACGCACCCGGCTCCCTGTCTGACCGACGCTCAGGTCCGTCAGATTCGAGAAACGGGTCGGCAGCTGGTGCGCTGGTCGCAGAATCACCCGTGGCTGCACAACAGTCTGAATCTGACGATCCTGGTCGGCCTGTTTGTTGCCGACCTGGCTGTCCTTACGGCAGCTCCCGGCGTGCTGCTCGGCACGTCACCTTCGATGCTGCACTGGCTGTGGACGCTGGTCGTGGTGGGTGGTGTTCATGGTTTCATTTCCTACAGCATCATCATCTTCTCGATGCACGAGGGAGCGGCGCACGACCGCATTATTCTGCGCACCGGCTGGCTGACCCGTGCGCTGAACGTGCTGGTCAACAATCTGTGCCGGGTGTGTTATGCTGACCCGGTGTATTACCGCAGCCAGCACACTCATCATCATGCCGATTTCGGTACGCCGCAGGACGGCGCCTTCACAAACTTTGTCTGGCCCCGGCGCTTTCTGATCAGTCTGCTGCCGCTGGCCGGAGCACTGGATTTTAATGATTACCGAATTCATCAGGATACAAAGTTGTCGTTGAGCCGCGTCTGGTCGTTTGTCATCGGTACCGCTTATATCATCGCCGTCTCGCTGATCATGGTCAGAACAACAGGCATTCTGTTCCCGGTACTGGTCTTTGTGCTGGTGGCGCCCTGGGTCGCATTTCTGCTCGATCGCCTGCGTGAAACAACTGAGCACAACCTGATGGCGCTGGATACCGAAAATGGTGCTCGAAATCTGGGACTCGGGTTCTGGGGCCTTCTGGTCGGGGGCGGACCGTGGGGACAGCCGTGCCACCTGTCGCATCACCTGATTCCCGCTCTTCCATGGTATCAGCAGTGTCGACTGCACTGGAAGCTGCGAGCCATGATGTCTCCGCAGCAGCGCCGGTACTTCTGCATCACCCCGGTCATCGGTTTTCCGCGTCTGCTGATACATGTACTGCGAGTGAATTTTCAATATGCACGAGACCTGATGCGGCAGCGGGCTGAGCATCCTGTCGACGACAGCCGCGTCCGGACGGCAGTACTGGAAACGGCACCGCGGGATCCGAGAACCACGTGAAGAGCCCGTCGGACATGAATCCGGATCGAAACGTGCATCGGAGCGTCGGGAACGCGGCGGCGCCCGGCGGTCGGCCGGCCGAGGATTCGCTGCACGCCACAGACAATGCCACAGACAATGCCACAGACCAGCATGGCGCAGACCAGCATGGCGCAGAACAGCACGGCGTGATGGCGTCCACCGCGGAAACACCGGCTTCACGGCCCCGTTTCCGTGGTCTCGATCTCAGTTCGGCCCGGCAGCGTCGTTTTCTGGTCACCACCGTCCTGCTGCTGCTTGTTCTGCCCGTACTGGTGTTCGGGACCCATCAGAGCTTTTCCGGCATTCTGACGCTGACCTCACGCTGGCTGCCGTCCACATTTCACGAACGGCAGGTGCTGGACCGGTTCATGCAGGATTTTGAAAGCGGTGACAGTGTCTACCTGACCTGGAACGACTGTGATCTGAACGATCCTCGGCTGCCGGCGCTCGGCATCGCTCTGGAACAGTTCACGCACCTGTCGCTGAATGATGACCGGCCACGTCTGATCGACTCGGTGACCACCGGCGGCGACGTCATCGAGATGCTGACGCAGCCGCCCTCACGTCTGACACATGACGAAGCGGCTCGACGACTGCAGGGAATTCTGATCGGTAAGGACGGCGTTTCCAGCGGCGTGCTCATCAGCCTCACGCAGGATGGCGTCAACCACCGCGAAGCCGCGATGGAATTGATTCTGACCGAGTCCGCTCAGGCCACCGGAATTCCGCGTGATGAATTTCTTTTGGCGGGGCCGCCGATTGACGGCTGGGTCGTGGATCAGGAGGCGCGAGCTAACGTCGATACACTCACCCCGCCGTCGATTCTGATTTCGGTTTTGTTATGTCTGGGGTGTCTGCGGTCATGGGCACACACGGCGGCCGTGCTGACCGCGGCGATGGCCGCTCAGGGAATTCTGCTGTCAGTCATGTACTTCAGCGGCATTCGTATGAATGCGCTGTTTATTGTGTTGCCTCCACTGGTCCTGACGCTGACGGTGTCGGCCGGCATCCATCTGGTGAATTATTTTCGGGATGAACGGGACACCGGAGGGACCGCGGGTTCAGTCACACGAGCCATCTCACAGGGACGGGGACCGTGTCTGCTGGCGGCCGGCACCACGGCGATCGGGCTGCTGTCGCTGATGCGCAGTGAGATTACTCCGGTGACACAGTTCGGCTGGCTGGCAACCGTCGGCCTGGCGGTGGGGATCAGCCTGCTGTTTCTGCTGTTGCCCGGTGTGCTGGAACGCTGGCCGGGGGACGCAGCCGCACGTGAAAAGAATCAGCGTGCTGGTGTCAGCTCGTTTCTTCAGCGAACGGTCAGCCGCGTCCCGACACCGGTGATCGTGGTGTGTCTGGCACTGATGATCGGTCTCGGTGCAGGTACCCGGATGCTGAAGACGTCGATCACTCACGACAGCCTGTTTCCGGACGACAGTCGGATTGCCAGGGATTACCAGACACTGGAACGACAGCTGGGGCCGCTTGTGCCGGCCGAAGTGCTGTTGCATTTTGAACCAGGCAGTGAAGTTGAGTTTCTGAAGCGAATTCGACTGGTTCGTGACGTGGGCCACACGATTTCCGACATTGATGGATTCGGAGGAACGTTCTCCGCAGCCGTCTTCTACTCGCCGAGAGCGTCTTCCCGCGGTGGCCCGGCACGCCGGATGTCACTGGCCGAACGCTATGTGGACTTCAAGGCACAGGTCAGACAACAGTCGCAGAAACTTCAGGACGCACGGCTGCTGCACGAATCAAAAGACCGCCAGACATGGCGTCTTAGTACCCGCGTTCCGGCGCTGGGCGACGTTGATTATGCGCGGGCCCTGAAACGGCTGCAGGATCGTGTAGAACAGCTGCTGGATCGACATCGTGAACGGGGCGTTGTGGTGACGGCTGAGTATACCGGGATCATGCCGATGGTCTCGCTGGTGCAGGATGTGCTGCTGCGCGACCTGTTCCTGAGCTTCCTGACCGCGTTCGGTCTGGTCGCGCTGGTCACCATCGTGGTGCTGCGAAGCGTGGTGGCCGGGCTGCTGGTCATGTTACCCAACCTGTTTCCGGCCGTGGTCGTCTTCGGTGCCATGGGCTGGCTGCGGATTCCGGTAGACATCGGCTCGATGATGACAGCCAGTGTGGCAATGGGCATTGCCGTGGACGACACGTTTCACTTTCTCACCTGGTTCCGTCGCGGTGTGCACGACGGCCTGTCCGCAGCGCCGGCTGTGAAGGCGGCTTACTACCGCTGTGCTCAGGCCATGACACAGACCACGCTGGTCTGCGGACTCGGGATGGCAGTGTTCGGACTCAGTCACTTCGTTCCCACGCAGAACTTTGCGTGGCTGATGCTGACGCTGCTGATCACGGCACTGATCGGTGACCTTGTGTTTCTGCCGGCATTGCTGAGCGGGGTGACAAGTCGCGTCTTCGTGTCGCAGCAGTCGAACTGAACGAACGTGTCGCCGGGTGAAGGGCGAAGGTGCGCGTACGGTTTTACATTCGCCGGGGAACGCTGACGCAGTATCTGGATGAGGCTCGCGTGAGCGTCCATCTGGTGCTTTATTGAACTGCCGCATGTTCTGATCAGCCGGGAGCTCTATCAGCAGTGCCGGTTTCTCCAGCTGCGCGGCAGAGATCAACAATCCGCTCAGTCCACCGGCTGCAGCCGAGACGCCGATCGGGCCGGTACGGCCGACGGAGGCAGTCGATGAAGCGGCACCATGTTCAAAAACAGGTCGACCAGTCGCTCATCGTATTCTTCGGGCCTGGCCTGCCGGGCCGAATTGTGTCTCGCTTCCGGAACATACCAGACAGCGCAGTCCGGGCCGATTTTCTTCTGAATCCGTCGACTGCTTTCTGCTGGCACATAAGAATCCCGTTCTCCGGCGATCAGCAGCACGCTCCGCCGGTGCAGACCCGGCAACAGGCGTTCCAGTCGGGGATGACGCACCCGGCGACGCAGCTGGCTGACCTGCAGCGCCAGGCGACAGGAAATCCTCAGATGCCATTCGGGAAGTCGAAAATACTTCGGCGTGTAGTACTGTACCCAGCGTGCCGCGTACAGCACCATCAGCGTGTCACTGGTGAACGCACTGTCCGCCACCACACATTGAATCTGTTGATCAACGGCGGCGACGGCCAACGCGGCACTCGCCCCGCGACTGACTCCCATCAGGCCAATCGGAAGTTCCGCCAGATCGGACCGGGACCGCACGTATTTCATCACCGATTGCAGATCCTGAACCTCAAAATCCGTCAGCCAGTGCAATGGCTCGTACCCCGGCATGGCGTCACTTTCACCCTGCCCTCGGAAATCAAACGCCAGAACCGCAAAGCCCGCCTCCAGCAGGCCCTGACAATATTCCACGGCCGTCCCGTGAGTCCCCCGGAATTCCGGACAGAAAATCACCAGTCCCAGCGGATCCTGCCGGGGCCGCGACAACGAACCACGCAGTGTCAGACCGTCAGACGTCGGCATCGATATTCGCTCGGCATCGTCGCCAGGGGCCGCCGACGTCTGGTCAAACGGCAGGCGCCGCTCGAAGATCGGCACAATAACCACGACTGAAAACACGTGAATCGCGACTTCCAGTGCCGCAATGCCGCCGAAAATGATGTAGAAGACTTCAATTGGCAAACCAAATTCCCTTTTTTCAGGCACCGCAGACCGCGTAGAACCCGCCAACTACTTATAGGCCTCAATTGACGCGATTTACAGCCTAAAAACCGGATTCTATGAACTCGGCCCGACGGACTGTCGGCACGTCCACGCCGCTGCAATTTGCCTGAGTCTGAATGCTCAACCATCCCTGTCGCCTGCCGACATGATCGGATCCCGAATGATTCTGCATGTGGATATGGACGCGTTCTACGCGTCTGTTGAAGAACGGGACAATCCGGCGCTGCGCGGAAAGCCGGTCATTGTGGGAGGAACTCCGGAAGGTCGCGGTGTGGTGGCCGCGGCCAATTACGTGGTCCGAAAGTCCGGAGTTCACAGCGCCATGTCGACGGCAAAGGCGCTGCAGTTTTGTCCCGACGCCATCGTGCTGCGTCCGCGGATGGAGCACTACGCACAGATTTCGGATCAGATTCGTGAGATCTTTCACCGCTACACGCCCGTAGTGGAACCTCTGTCACTGGATGAAGCGTTTCTGGATGCGACCGGCAGTGTGCCTTTGTTCGAGTCGATCGAAGCGATCGGCCGGGCCATCAAAAAAGACATCCGGGACGAACTGAATCTTGTTGCTTCGGTGGGAGTTGCTCCCAATAAGTTTCTGGCCAAACTGGCCAGCGATCTGGACAAGCCGGACGGTTTCACAGTGATCGAACCGGCTTCTGTGCGGCAGGTTCTTAGTCCGCTGCCGGTGACGCGAATCTGGGGCGTCGGCCGGATGACGGACCGAAGTTTCGAACGTCTGGGCATACGCACGATCGGACAGTTGCGTTCATTGACGCTGCAGCAGCTGCAGGACGAATTTGGTCACCACGGCCGGCATTTCTGGGAACTGGCGCGCGGAATCGATGATCGCCCGGTGGTGGCCGACCGCGAGGCAAAATCGGTGTCGCACGAAACGACGTTTGCCGAAGACATCCGCGACATCGAGGTGCTGCGGGCATGGCTGCTGGAACTGACTGAGCAGGTGGCCGCACGTCTGCGCCAGCATGAATTGCAGGGACGTACAATTCAACTGAAGGTGCGCTACAGCAATTTCGACACCTGCACTCGGGCGCAGACATTGTCGCAGCCCACCAATGCGACCAGCCGGATCTGGACCGTGGTCTCGCAACTGCTGAATACAGAACTGCCTGATCGCCCGCTGGTTGTCCGTCTGCTGGGGATGGGGGTCTCACGTCTGCAGTCAGCTCGTCCGGTGCAGCAAAGTCTGTTTGCCGAGGGGCAGGATGAGCGGGACACAAGACTGGATCAGGTAGCCGACCGGATTCGCAGTCGATTCGGAGCCACGTCGCTGCGGCGGGCGAGCACCGTGCAGCATGATGCTGAACACCGGCCGCTGCCACGTCCGGAGCAGCCCTGACGTCGCGGCGCCCAACATCGACTGGTCTGATGTCTGTCACAACGGCAGGTCTGCACCGGCGAATTCCACATACCGGATCGTACAGCCTGCGAGTCAAAGTGCTGGGCTGAGGCAATACGGCTCCGGGATTCCTGAAACGCAGAGCGCTGATCGATTCAGCCAGTTCAGGGCGGGTTGCTGCGTCCGTCGTCCGTCGTCCGTTCATCACACTGGTCAGGACAACTCCGGCCGCGACAATTTCGGTCAGGACTATTTCGGCCGGCAAACGCTGGTCCGCGGCTGAAACCATCAACAGCCTGGCAGGGCCGGAAAAGACAACCGCGATTCAGGCGGATTGGCGAGCGGCGCCGCTGAATCAGCCGGGGCAGCATAAGATCAGGTGAAACGGAACGGCCCCGTGGCCCCGGATGCCGTTCCGTTCCAGTCCTGACACTGAACCAAGCATGTCATCAGAAACCGGAAAAGCAAACATGGGAAGTGACGGCGGACGTCAAAATCAAAGTGGCCGGGCCGAATATAGGGTGATGCAAATTGGCAACAACAGGTGCCCGGGTATCGTAGTCCTGAATTCCGCGATCGTCGTGGAAGATGTTCTCAGAGTCGGGCGACCGCAGGCTCAGTCTGCGCTAAACCCGGTGATCCACGCAAACAGGTCGTTGGCCAGCCACCGCAGACGCTGCTCGGCCGCATCAATCACGCCGTCGCCGTTCTGGTCGTAAATGCGTGCAAACCCGGACACATTATCCGGTTGATCGGTCAGGCTGTTGGTCGCCAGCAGCAGCTGCATAATGGTCAGTTCGGTATCGTCCGCGACACCGAACGCAGCCCCGGCCTGTCCCACGTTCACAATGCTGGTCCCGATACCCGTATGCGTGACGTTGAAGCCGTAGCCAGCCGCGACCGTCCCGGCCAGATGAGAACTGGTGAAGAATGTGGAAAGTGCCACCGCCATGAACCGGGCATCCACCTTCGCAGGACCGGCCGGTTTCTTACCTTTCTGTCTGAACAACTGATCTTTGTAGAAGTCGGCGATGTCGGTTCCGGAGGCTCCCGCAAATTTGTCACCAAAGACATTGCCGAATCTGGAAGTCAGCCATTCAGCCAGAGCCGTGCCGCCGGAAGTGATCAGCGCCTGTCCATGTTTGTTCTGCCAGAACCCAATACTCGCAGTATCACCGCTGGTAAGCTGCTGTCCGATCTCGGCGAAGTCGTAATCTGATCCATCAATCCGTGCGAGGGGCACTTCCATGACGTCGTTGCCGACAGGATTCCCGCCGAGAGTTCCGAGCGACTCCGTGCCATCGGCCACACCGGTCGGCTGTGTTTCGCGAATTCGGTAGACGTCCGGATCGAGGTCATCGAACAGATAGAAGCCACCGTCGCTGGTAAACACCGTGTCAAGAATGTCTCCGTCTGTATTCAGCAGATCCACCGCGACACCATCGATACCCAGTTCGTTCGCGTCGTACAGACCGTTCTGGTTGGCGTCCACAAACACGGCACCGGTCAGCGAGGCCTGGTTCAGAAGGTTAATGGTCACGTCTGCCGTGTCTGCAGCCCTGTCATCGTCGGTAACAGTCACTTCGAGTTCGAACACAGGTGTGGTTTCAAAGTCGAGCTGTGTGGAATCAGCGACGGTAATCACTCCGGTGGCCGGGTCAATCGCGAAGGCGCCCGATTCATTGCCGGATGCAATCGACCATGTCAGCGTTTCTTCTCCCGGGTCGGTCGCGGCCATCGAACCCACGACGGTCCCGTTTGATGAATTTTCAACCAGATCGAAGGCAGCATCCGAAGCCGCTGGAGCCACGTTGTTCACGGTCAGATCGAAGTCGGCCGAAGTGGCCGCTCCGTCCGAGTCCGTCGCGGTGATGGTCACCGTCTGTGAATCATCCGGTCCGTCGCTGGTACTCCACGACCAGCTCCAGGTGCCGTCACCATTGTCGAGGATCGTGCCCACAGATGCTGAGAGCGTGACAATATCCGCGCCGGGATCAAAGAACGTGCCGCTGTTCGCAGCCGTATCTGCTTCGTTCACGGTGATCGAACCGTGCGTGGCGGCGATCGACGGAGCCACGTTGCTGACCTCGATTGTTTCCGTGGCGGTCCCCACACCACCGTCGTCGTCGGTGACGGTCAGGGAGACCTCGTACATGCCGTTGTCGTCCGGGGTCACGTCGAACGTTGTACCGCTGCCGGAGATGTACGCGCTGCCGTTTTTTGTCACGCTCCAGGCCAGCGTGTGAGTGTCGAGCGAACCAGGATCTGCGATAGTGCTGCCGAAACCAATGGTTTCGCCTTCGCTGGCTGTCGCTGGAACGCCCGTGATCGCTGGTACAGGAGCGACGTTGTTGACCGTGACCGAGGCATGCCCCACTGCCGTGCCACCATCATCATCGGTAACGGTGGCCGAGACGTTGTAGATATCGGTCGACGTGCCGGTCGGACCGTCGTCGAGGTACTGGTGATCGGCGGTGAAGGTCCGCTGACCAACCGGCAGAGTCAGCGTTTCGAGCGTTCCATCGCCCCAGTCAATCACCACGGCATGCTCGTCCAGTGTTCCCGGATCGGTGAAGCTCCCTGTCAGGCTGACAGTGCCATCCTCGTCGATAGCAGTCGCAGAGAGCGAAAGGGCGGTCGCCGTGACTCGCAGTTCCGGGGCAGGAGTAATGTCAGGGGTATTGAACCAGACGTACCTGCCGAGGGGAGGCTCCGGACCGGAGAATTGAATGTTGAGGCCGGCGTAGGGTACACCCTGAGTGAGCAGATCATTGACTGCAGCGGTGACATCGATCGAAATCACGGTTCCGACGGGCTCGTCGGTAAGTGTGAAGTTGCCAATGTAAGTACCCGCCTGAAAATCATCGGCGTCAGACAGTCCGACAGTGCCGTTTCCGGCGTACCCGTAGACGCTGAATTCCAGAGGAACGGTCTGGTCGCCATTTTGTCGAGCGATTGTCAGGTCCAGCGAAGCCGCCACAACTGTTTCCGGCAGAGAGTCCACTGGAAATTCAATCAGCCCGCGATCTTCGGAGGGGAAGGAAGGGTAGGAGTTTACCAGCAGCCGGTCAGAAATAAATCCGTCTCCAGTGTTGATTTCTCCCAGTGGCTGCGAATTGTCACGCAGACTGCCAAAGGCAGCCGGCTGAATATCGGTGACTGCCAGCAGGTCTGGCGCCTTGTTGTTCACGGTGACTTCGACCGTCGAAGATTCAAAGCCGGTCACATATCGCTGGCCGTACACGCCATTCGCACTGCCGTCCTGATCGCGACTCTGCCAGACGACGATCAACTGCCCGGCTGTATCCAGTGCCACCGATGGGTACTGCTGGGAACCCGCCGTGAATGAATTGACAGGGAATTCATCGCCTGCCGGCAGACCGCTCGCATCGAACCGCTGACCGTAGACACCAGCGGAATCTCCATCCTGGTTCAGGCTCGTCCAGGCGACGACGAAGTTGCCGGCGTTGTCCACAGCGACCGACGGATGACTCTGGCTGTCGGCTGTCTGTGAGTTGACTCGGAACTCTCCGCCGGCGGCTGTACCGTCGGCCACGAATCGCTGACCGAAGATTCCGAACCCGTCGCCATCCTGCTGAAAACTGTCCCACACCACAACAAAGCCACCGTCATCAGTCATCGCCACCGAAGGATAGTACTGGTCGCGTCTGAATTCGCTGTTGATCCGGAATTCAGTTCCAGCCGCAGTCCCGTCAGACTCATACCGCTGGCCGTAGACACCTCCGCCGGAGCCGTCCTGGCCGGCGCTGCCCCAGGTGATCACGAATTGTCCGGAAGCATTCATCGCCACCGACGGATAGAACTGATCACCTGAGGTGTATGTGTTCACCTGAAACTCATGACCCAGCGGGTTGCCGTCGCTGTCGAAACGCCGGGCGAACACGCCCAGGCCATCGCCGTCCTGCTGCAGGCTGTGCCACACCAGGACAAAGTTGCCGGCTTCATCCATGGCCACGCCGGGGTCTGATTGTCGGCCTGAAGTCTCTGTATTGCCCCTGAACTCCGTTCCCACCGGCGCGCCGGTCGCGCTGAACCGCTGAGCGTACACACCGTCACCGTCTCCATCCTGTCCGAAACTGTTCCATGCAATGACAAATCGGCCGTCGCTGCTCATGCCGATCGCCGGCGACTGCTGTGAACCTGATGTCTGCGAGTTGACGCGAAATTCACCGGCCAGCGGGACCCCGTCCGCGTCAAATCGCTGAGCGAAGATTCCTGCACCATCCCCGTCTGGACCTGTCCAGACGACGACGAACCTGCCGGCCGAATCGCTGGCCACGGCTCGGCCGCCCGTGAACCCCTGCAGTGACTGACTGCCGGGCGTGGTCGTGTTGATCCGAAACTCCGGTCCGGCCGGGCCGAATGATGCCGTGGAACTGACGCCGTCATCCTTGTCAGCCAGTTCCGTGGAGATCGTATAGCGGTGCACACCCGAATTCCCGGGCCCCGGGCCGTCATCCAGATACTGATGCGTCTCGCTGAACGAGCCTGTGCCAGCCGGATAATTGAACGTTTCCGGTGCTGAACCGTCGCCCCAGTCGACCGTCAGTGTGAATGAATCCTGCGTCCCCGGATCGATGATATCACCAGTCAGCGTCGCCAGACCATTTTCTTCGATCGACGGCGTAACCGTGACATTTTCCAGCGCCGGGGCAACGTTCTCGACAGTAACCGTCAGCGACTTACCAACGGTCGCATGTTCGCCGTTCGCAGATTCCGACGCCGTGGCCGTCACGTCGAGCGTGAATGTCTGATTGTCCAGTGACCGGAGCGTCAGTCCCTGAAGCTGCGATGGGCTCAGCGTCCAGACGCCGCCGCCCAGATCGATCCCCTGGTTCAGAGTCACTTCGTCTGGCACGCCGCTGATCTGCAGCGACAGCGACTCCGAACCGTCCTGATCGACCAGCCCCGAGGTGATGTTCAACGGAATCTGGTCGTTCTCATCGCCTGAAGCATTCTGCACGGTCAGCGTCGGAGTGTCGGCGACCGGTTCAACGTCGATCTCGACGGTGTAGATACTGGAAAGAAGTTCGCCGTCGGAAACCCGGTAGGTGAAAGAATCACCACCGGAAACGTGGGCCGCTGGTTCATAGGAAAAGCTGCCATCGAGATTCAGCGAGAACAACGCGGCGTCCGTCGGGCCGGAAACCAGCTGCACGGTTGTGGTATCACCATCGGGGTCGCTGTGCGGAACGGTACCACGAAGAACAGTATCTTCATCGACCGACTGCAGCGTTGAACCACCGGACGGGAGCTGGTTCCGCTGCAGCACGACGTCGTTGCCGGTTCCTCCGCGATAGGTTATGTGGAACCGTTTTCCTCCGACATTAAGACTCGCGCCTTCCGGCAGCCCCTGAAATGTGCCGGACACGGCGTCGGTCCCGTCGTTGCGGATAATGACAAACTCCTGTCCGAGCGCGGGTGAGAAGCCGAGAATCGCCTGCAGTGTGGCACCACCGAGTTGTACGCTTCCGGTAACGTCGATCTGGTCATACTGAGACCCAGGCGCGGTGCCGAACAACTCGAACTCAAACCGAGTTCCTGCACGCGCCTCAAGGCTTCCTGTTCGAAGACGTCCGGGGCTGTTCCCGGGACGGACGTCTGCATCGATGCCGAGCGTGAGCGGTCCATTCATGACGCCGCTCCCGGACAGGGTACCATTGACGTTCACCGGGCCGTTCACAGTGCCGTTGATGATCAACTCCGACGTTTCGTCGACATTCAGGCTGGTATCGATACCGATAATCCCCGCTTGCAGAACTTTCGCCTGAGAGTTTCCAGAAACGTTGACCGACTTCGCCTGCACGTTTCCACCGGCCGCGATGGCGATTTCTGAACTCTGCGTGACATTCACATCCTCCGTCGGAACGCTGGCATGGATGGTTGCGGTGGAGTTATCTGTGATGTCGACATCAGAGTTGATGTCGACATTCAATGTCCCGGCAGGTATGACTAACTGCGAGCCGTTCCTGAGTTCCAGCCGATCACCATTTATCCGGGCACCACTGGTAAGTTGAAAACCTGCAGCGTCCACAAGCAATTCGCCGGCATTGGACGCACCTTCGAACGAAACGGCCCCCGGGCCCTTAACGACGATCTTGTGGCCCGCGAGCGAAGCCGGCACGGTAACGTCGTTCCCGTCAAGTTCGATCAGCAGTGTTCCCGACGCGGCGTCAATCGTCCCCTCAACCGTCCCGCCGTCGGTTGTTGGCAGCGAGATCGTTGAGCCCGGAGTCAGTGATTCCTGAATACCAGTCAGGATATGGACTTCGGTCCGCCCCGAAGCGGTGCCGCTGGTCGCGATGGCAATCAGATCGTCGTTACCGTCGCCGGTGGCCTCTTTGAACTCAAACTGCCAGTTGGCGTTCGTCTGGTGCAACGCCGTGGACGTTTGCAGGAAGTACGACTGAAAGCCGTTCGTGACCGTGGGAACGTGCACTTCCGTCGTGTTCGTGCCCGTGCCGTTTTTCTTGACGGCGACGATGTCGTTGTTCCCTCCGAGCAGAAGATCCCAACTGCTGCCGTTTGTGGCCGGAAGGACTGTGCTGCGCTGAAACAGAAAGCTACCAGCAGGGCCTGACCCATCCATGATATGAATGTCGGTTCGCTGCAGTCCGTTCACAACAGCGCCTGTCTTGTCAAAGGCAAAAATGTCAGCCACCCCGTCGCCGTTCCAGTCCGCGACTTCGAACTCCCAGCTTGCATCCGTCTGGTGCAGAGTGGTCGGCACCGGCGTCAGGCCGTTGATGAAGTTCTGAAATGGAAATATCGAGGCCGCTGGCAGTTCCCAGCCGCTGAGCACGGTAAATCCCGTCATTCCTCCGAACTGCCGAGCGATGCCAATCACGTCCGGCCGCCCGTCGCCACTCCAGTCGGCCACTTCGAAGGTCCACGAGGCATCCGTTTGGCCGAGTGCGGTGGGTAGATCTCGTTTCAGAAACGTCTGAAACCCGGTTGCACCATTCAAAATCGATACCTCTGTCCCGCTCGCGCCCCGTTTGTTGATGGCGAACAGGTCCTTTGTGCCGTCCCCGTTCCAGTCGGCCAGATCGAATTCCCAGTCGCTGCCGGTCTGTGGCAGCGCCGTGGCGATATTTGCATGAAACGACTGAAACGGAACTCCGGACAGCAACGCCCGTTGTTCCAGTGACTGAGTCACGGCAGGGAAGGCTGTCACCGCCTGCAGGTCTCTACGTCGGCGGGACAGGCGTCGGGTTCGGCGACACCGACTGCTGAACAGGGAACGAAGCCGACGGGGCAAAGATGTTTTCGTGGCTGGCATGGAATACGCCTCGCTGTAGGTCAGTCAGTGTTTGTCGTCATCCGGGCTCGAAACAGATTCTGTGTCGGTGGGCGGCGATGCCCTACCGGCCGCTCCGGACGTCAGCGACCGGCGGAAAAGGCCCGCAGACAGACACGCGCAAAATCACGGCGAAACGTGCACATGTTTTTGGGAGAAACCGAGAAGTCGCGTCAAACGAAAGACGGCGCGGCGGAGTGTCGAGCTGGTTGGCGATCTGGTTAAAGACGAATGTTGCCGTTCAATAATTGCTCAGCAAAAGGAAGGAACTCAAAGGTGAAGAAGTCACTCGGAAGGAAGCTCGAACCTGTCTCCCGACGGGTTCTGAACGCAGACGAATTTGCAGAGGTTCAGCAGCAGCGGCAGCAACAGATGGAATCAGCCGGGAACGTCGGCCCCAGCGTGCTTGTGCATCGCAACTATTGGTGGATCCTTGTCGACGGCCCCGGACTCATCGAAGAACAGCATCACTTCGACGACGGATCAGGGGCGGAACTTGACTTTCTCACCGTTTCGCTCATGGGCTGGAACGTTTTCTTTGAAGACGAAGGCGGCAAGCCGGCTCCCTTTCCCCAGCATCGTGTCCATTGTCAGGTCGGCGAGATTCCGATGAGTCACGACTGGTGGTTCGCGGCGGGCTGGCTCGATCCGGCCTGGATTGATGGTGCTCCGGGCAAGCCGTGGTGGGCTCTGATCCAGGTCGGCTTCTTTGGATGGAAAAAGCTGGCCAGCCTGACTTGAACGGCTGGGATCATCAGGGGCGTCCGGCCTGCTGTAACGCTGGCTCGGCGGCACCTGGCGGATCGATCGGCGACGCCTTCAGGACTGTCACCTGAAAGTGATCGTGGCGAACGGCCAGTGTCTGGCCGTCAGGTGAGAACATCAGTTCGGTCACGCCTCCTGTATCCAGAGGGAACTCGCCAACCAGACGTGAACTGCCGATGTTGCCGTCAGTTCGCCAGAAACGAAGCACCGCGTCGGCTCCGGACGTGGCCAGAGTCGGCAGGCAGGGGTGAAAGGCAACGGCCGTGGCCTCGTTTTCATGAGCGATCTCAGACCACTCCGGGTTCCCGGTCGCGACGTTCCAGCACCTGACGGTCCGGTCGCTGGAAACGCTGGCCAGCAGGCTTCCGTCGGGACTGAATACCAGTTGGCGAACCGAGTGTCCGTGACCGCGCAGCGTGTGCAGACTCCCGGCCGTGGAGACATCGATCAGTTCGACGTTGTTGTTACGGACAAACGCCAGCACTCGCCCGTCAGGCGAATATTCCAGGGCGTTGGGCAGGTTGGAAGGCAGACTCGCGTACGGCTGAGTTTCACCCATGTTATACAGTTCGATACGGTGCCGCCGCGGCGACACCGATTCCACGCACACGGCGAAACGGTTGCCATCGGGGGCAGCGGCCCAGCGAACGGCCGTTTCGTTCGGTGCTGCGTTCCACACGCTTTCGCGGCGGACAACCCGATCGACCAGCGTTCCCATGGCAGGGCGAGACAGTTCGCGGTGATTGTGACACAGAAAGATCGTACCGCTGGCTGTTCGTGCAATTCCCGTCCAGAACATTCCGCCGGGGGTCCTGTCAGCTTCGTTCAGTCCATCTGTCAGGTCGACAACCGTCAGATCATTCGCAGCCAACAGTATCTGATGCGAACTGAGGAATTCCATTGACCTTACAGTCCGCCGAGTTTTCAACAGACTCTGTCTCTCGAACGGGTCAGAAACCACCACGTGGCCGTCTCGAGCGCAACTGATCAGCGCCAGCGGTTCGCCGGTGGAAGGATCGACCGTGAAGATCAGCCGCTCAATGTTTCGGTCATGCGCCTTCCAGCTTCGCATGCGGCGTCTGCGAGCGACGTCGGTGTTCAGGTAGTCCTGTCCGGAAGCAACCGGTACCAGATGAATGAAACCGGTGGCGTCTCCGGCAGCAACCCACTCCCCGTTCTCGCTGATCGCCACACTGTCGGCACTGGACGGGAAAAGCTGCCGGAACCCGACATGCAGCTGTGGCTCTGTTTTCATGACGGTCACCAGACCACCAAGTTGCCCGGTCACAACCAGATCGCAGCTCGATTGGTACTGCTGATCCCGGACGCCGCGCATCGCCGACGTCTGCTCAATCGCATCGACCTCCACCTGACTGGAATCGCCGACGAACAACGTTCGGCCCGCATGAGTGCCAACGATGACACCGTCGGGAGACGCGGCCAGACTATCGATTCGCAGACCGGCAAAGGGATCATCGATACGGACCGGTTCGTTCCAGAATCCGCCTGTTGCCGGATCGATGCGGTAGACGAACTTGTCCTGCCCGCCGGCGAACAGCTGCGATTCGGTGGGATCAAAGGCAATGGCGAACAGACAAGACCTGGAGCATGCGATGCGGCGATGAAGGCTCACGCTGAGCAACGATTCTGTGCGAAGGGACTCGGACCGCGTTGTGCCCGGCGTACGATCGTCGTCCGAGCCCGTCGATTCGCACGCGGCCGCCGCAATGACGGTTTCCGAAGGCCGTCTGACCGCCGTTTCGACCAGATCGGAGTCCCGGCGTATTTCCCAGATCGCCACACTGCCATCCTGTCCGCAACTGGCGAACTGATCAGCTGACAGAAAGCACAGATCGCAGACTTCCACGTGGTCGCTGGAGAATGTGGTCAGAACTCTCCAGTCAGCGGTATCGATCAGCGAAATCGCCCCGCCGGAATCTCCCACGATCACGATCTTACCGTCGGGAGACAGGTCCAGGCCGTCAAGACGGTCCGAACAACGAAACACTGAACGACTTTGCACCGGCACCTGAGCGTCCAGCAGATACCACTCGAAGCCTCTTAGGTCGCGGTCGTGCGTCTGCTGCCGGTGATAGCGTTCCAGAATTTGTCGAACCTGAGCAAAATCGCCGTCCAGATACCGCTGCGCTGCTGTCAGCATGTCGCTGGCGTACAGCATCTCGGACAGCGACTCAGCATGATGCTCGGCCACGGCACGATGGGCTTCGGCCTGACGTTCGGCTCGGGTGGCTCGTACAGCCTGAACCACAGCAATGGTCGTTCCCACGATCATCGCCAGTAACACCAGCGAAGCGGCGGCGATGGCGGTACGATGCCGACGGACGGTCTTCCGCAGAACGTAGGTCCACGTCCGCTCGCACGCACGCACGGGGCGACCGTCCAGATAGCGTTGTATGTCGTCGGCCAGTTCACGAGGCGACTGGTAGCGGCTGTCGCGGTCTTTTTCGAGCGCTTTCAGGACAATCCAGTCGAGTTCGCGGGCGAAGAGGCGGGGTAACTTCGCCGCGTCCACGCGTCGCTGACAGGCAATTTTCTGCAGCGGCCCATTCAGCCTTCCCAGCCGTTTGCTGGGACGCGGCGGATCCGTCCGGCAGATGTGCTGCAGCAGTTCGTCGAACGGCATCATTTTTGCTGCAGCCCGATCAATCGGCAGCGTTCCCGACAGCAGTTCATACAGCACGATGCCGAGCGCATAGACATCGCTGCGCGTATCCACGTCGCCGGACATGGACGCCTGTTCGGGGCTGATATACAACGGCGTGCCGATCATCTGAAACAGGCCCGTGTACATCGTCAAGTCCGTCAGGTCGCCAGCCAGTGCCTTGGCGACGCCGAAGTCGATGATCTTGATGTGGGGGCGCCCGTCCGTCCTGGTCACAAGAATATTGGACGGCTTGATATCCCGGTGGATCAGCCCTTTGGTGTGAGCGTGCTGAATCGCGAGACAGACGTCGATGAACAGTTTCAGCCGCCCCCGGATGTCCACGCAGTTTTCGTCAAGAAACTGATTGATCGGGAGACCAGCGACCAGTTCCATGACAAAGTACGGCAACCCGGCAGCGGTGGTTCCGGCATCAAACACTTGAGCGATGTTCGGGTGTTCCATCAGCGCCAGCGCCTGCCGTTCGGCCTCGAATCGGGCAACGAACTGATGGGAATTGAGCCCCGGCCGCAGAACCTTCAACGCCACTCGCCGTCTGACGGGCCTCACCTGTTCGGCCAGATAGACGACGCCCATGCCGCCTTCTCCCAGAACGTCAATCAGTCTGTACGGTCCGACATTTTCCTGCAGCTCGGGAGCTTTGAGGGGTGTGGTTTCCGTCTGTTCGCGTCCCTGTCCTTCAGTCGATTCGTCCTGGGGTTCGTCACCGCCCAGAAACGTCAGCGCATGTTCTTCGGCGGCGATCAGTTTTCGGACAACCGACAGCAGTTCGGGCTGCTCCTGACACGCATTCCTAAGATAGTTCTCCCGACGTTCCGGCGCCAACCGCAATGCTTCGGCGAACAGTTCATAAACGAGTTTGGAATCGGCGGACGGCATGAAAGAGATGTCGACATCGATAACAGCAGGAACACGGCTTGTGGAACGCAGATTTCCGGCCGAGCGAACATTGACGATGTGTGCAGTGAGGCTGAGTCTAATCAAAAATTCGGGACAGATCACAACCAGCCCTCGCGAGCCGTGCGTGCACTATCTTTGCAAAAACATGCGCAAAGTCGGCTGGGGACATGCAACGAAAACGGCGAAAAATCGCCGGAAACGGCTGGTTCAGCTATTCCGCGATTCGCTGGCCCAACCAGGCTTTGGCAAAAGCCCAGTCGTTGGCGGCGGTGCGCAGGGAAATCTGCAGCAGATCAGCAGCCTCCCTCGATGTCAGCCCGCTGAAACAGCGGAGCTTGAAAAGCTGCGCCTGCCTTGGGTATTCGTCAGCAAATTCGTCCAGCACTTCATTCACGGCCAGCATCTGTTCGTGATGGTCGGACCACGGCACGTCGACTCCGATCAGTGCGACCCGTTTTTCTCCACCACCACGTTTGGCCGCCATTCTCCGGCGGACGCTGTCAATCAGAATCCGTCGCATGGCCTCAGATGCCGCACAGAAGAAATGTGCCCTCGATTGCCAGTGTTCACGCGAATCCTCGTCCACCAGCCTGAGGTACACTTCATTGACCAGAGCCGTCGCGGTCAGCGTATGATTCAGCCGTTCCGAAGCCATCCGGACTGCTGCAAGCTGCCGCAACTGCTCATACACGGCGTCGAACAACTCGCGAGTTGCCTCCGGTCGTCCGGTCGAGCCCTGCTGCAGAATTTCCGTCACGTCGCCCATTTCCCCAGGATAGTGGCTGCCTGACACCGATTGCAAGCGATTATCCCGAAGCGGACACGTCAACCTGATGCGAGCGACTGACCGGAAACTACCGATCCGGCTGCTCGACGATTGCCTGCTGACCAGCCATTGTCATTTGCTGCGCTGGCCTCACGAAAACGGAGATCTGAGCCGCTGATGACGTCGTACGTCCGTCGCTGCTATCGTCACTGGTCCGTGTCGCGTTGATCAATAATACGGACACCGTTCTACACCTGGCAGCGTGCCGCGGCGTTCCGGATACGTATCAAAACGCGGGACGCCAACCGTGGCTTCGGGTAACGCTCCGTTCCAGCCCTGACACCGAACCAGCCATTTCAATAAAAAAGCCCCGGCCGTGTTTTCCATTTCACCTGGTCGGTCCTCGGGGTTGCCACATGCCAGACATGCGGCGCGAAGAATGATCCTGTCTTCACAACTGAGCGGCAGTGTTTCGACACCGCTGTGTTTCGACACCGCTGTATCAGGCTGTCGGCTGGCTGGCGTCGCGACGTACCCATTTGTAGAAATTCGCGGAATTCCGCCAGAAATACTTCTCGGCAACCCTTCGTGGTTGTTCGGCAAAAAGATTATAACCCCACAGATTGCCGTATCGAATGCCTCGAAACAGCGGATTCCGGCTGTAGCGATCAAGGTACTCCCTGAATTCCGGCTGCTCCGGGCGCAGATTTCCGACGACTCCGACAATCATATGGTCCTGCGCGGCAACCTGCAGCGCCCAGAGATTGTCCTCGACCCACGGACTTGCTTCGACCTTCACCGCACCGACGATTCCAAGTGGCTCGGCCAGTTGACGGTAACGCGGTGGCAGAGCGACGGTGGGGGAATTACCGCCAGGCCCGATATACGGAGCTCCCTGCGGCCGACTTCCATCAAACAGGTGGATGTGGGTGTCAATGATCGGAATCGAGGCGGCGTCCGTCTGCCCGCCGACGACGGAAGACGCACCGGCCGCGGCACATCCCAGAATGAAGCTTCGTCGCGAAAGATCAGTCCTGTTCGGGGTCGGATCGGACTTCTTCATGCGAAGGTTCTCAGAGTTAAAATAGCTGGAAATCACATTTGAACAGGTCCACTGCCCGGGGCGAGACACAAGTTGCCCGCTTTCACACAAAAAACAGCAGATCTTGTCGCGCCATTTCAGGCACAGACGTCGCATTGAAGTCCGGACGCAGAGGCCATGGCAAACGGCTCGGAACGCCTTGCTGGCTCAGCTTCATGGAGTGACACGATCAGGGCAGTCGCACATCTTGAGATTTTCGCCGGTCCTGGCAACACCTGATTATGTCTGCGAGAGAATAATGAGTCGATCAGTCTCGTCGATACTGCTGATTCTGTTTTCGGCCTCCGAACTGTCAGCCGACTACGATCCGCTGCTCACAACCGATGCCGAACCTGAGCAGATTGACCTGACGATCGAGGACTCGAAGCGGTCACGCCAGATTCCGGTTCGTGTCTATCGGCCCGCGGACGGGACGGCGGCGCCGGTTGTGCTGTTCAGCCACGGACTTGGCGGCAACCGGGAAGGCTCCGCGTTTCTTGGCAGGCATTGGGCTTCGCGGGGATATGTGGCCGTCTTTCTGCAACATCCGGGAAGCGATGACAGCGTCTGGAGAGACAAGCCTGTCACTCAGCGTCTGGCGGCGTTGAAGCAGGCGGCCGGGTTGAAGGAATTTCTGTGGCGTGTGCAGGACGTGTCTGCGGTTCTGGATCAGCTGGAAGCGATGAACAAGGACGCGTCACACGCGTTGGCAACGCGACTCGATCTTAATCGCGTCGGCATGTCCGGGCATTCGTTCGGCGCGGTAACAACTCAGGCAGTCAGCGGTCAGGTGTTTCCGGTGGGAAGGGGATTCACAGACGACCGTATCAAGGCCGCTGTCATCATGAGCCCCAGCGGTCCGGCAAACGGGAACACGAAACAGGCGTTTGGCAGGGTGAAGATTCCCTGGATGCTGCTGACCGGAACGAAAGACTCCAGTCCGATCAACAGAGCCGATCCACAGACTCGGCTCATCGTCTTCCCCGACCTGTCACCGGGCTCAAAGTACCAGCTGGTGCTCGACAACGCCGAACACTCCGCCTTCACCGAACGTGTCTTGCCCGGCGAGACCGGGCGACGAAACCCGAATCATCACCGCGCGATACTTGCCGTCACAACCGCGTTCTGGGACGCGTATCTTCGCAAGGATGAACAGGCTCGATTGTGGCTCGACGGCGAAGCGGTGAAGAGCGTTCTGGAAAAGAACGACCAATGGCAGAAGAAGTAACGCTTAGTGACACATTGTCTTACCGGCAGCTTGTCCTCGGTGAACCAGACGACTTTAGTCCAGTCGAATTCCACGCGAATCCGGACTTCATGATGGCAGGCCGCGATTTCATAATTGATGAGTCAATGTACGCTGTCGTCTCCGACGAACATTGTAATGCCCTTCCTGACGCGGGTTTGGTTGGGTTCGAGGCTGACCCCGTCCGTGGATATCGGGCATAGCACGTGAGGCATTGACTTCACCTCGCGCAGCGTGAGAGGCTGGAAAAATGTGGAGTTTAGTCGATGCCCCCGTGTTCGCGTCAGAACGCGCTCGACCGAAGCCGGCAAACGACACTCTGACGTGTTTCCGAAGGCCGTCCACCGGCAACAACCGGAGATCCGGGAGCAAGGAAGCTCACCGCCGAGCCACCTTTGCCAATCGCCACGCTGTTCGACGGCCGCGTTGATGCTGACACTGTCGAGCGTCTGCACGGCAGACTGGCATGTGCTTTGCAGCCGTCAAAATCTGTCTGATTATCTGCTCGACTGCTTTGTCGGAGACCATCATGGGCGAGAGTACTCGAAAAGAGCTGAAGGTCCGGATCTTTAATCAGGACCGTAAGTACTCGTGCTGGCTGGCTGCCTATCAAATGCTGCTGGCATACGAGAGCCGGAAACACGCTGTTGCGGACATCAGAGAAGCATTCAGGAAAGCCGAAATCGACTTCAAGTATGCCTTTGACCAGGGACTTGATGAGGGTCTTTTCCCGGACGCCTGTGCCGCACTGGACCTGCGAACCGGAGGCGGACTTCCCTTTGGAACACGTGAGGCAGAAAAGGGGGGGTAAAACGCTGCTCAAATGGTTCAAACACAATGGTCCACTGTGGGTGGCGGGAAAATGGGAAGGCAGCAAGCATATCAACGTTGTGTGCGGTGCCGACACAAAAACTGAGCAACTGTGCCGAATCGATCCGTGGAGTCCGAACGGTGTTTCGAAAAGCGAGGCGGAATGGGTCGACTTCGACCGGTACGTCAGCAAAATCACAGATGTCAAAGGAGGAACACAGTGGGCCTGACCCCAATCGTGCGGATGATCGGGGGCCATGCTCCTGCTGACTTTAACCTGCTGCTCGACCGGGCCCCTCCGGTGACTTGTTGCCCCCTGGCTGACATGGACTGACTGATGCCGCGGACGAAGTCATTGCCGCGGGACGATTGGCTGTGTCGGGGTGAAATGTCAGAACGGGTGGATAATGCCTTTCACATTGTCGTCCGTTTCGCCAGATCCCGGGCTGCTGATTGCCAGTCGTCACGGTTTGCACGACCAAACGCCGTGACCATTTTCCAGGTCCCGGAGAATCCCTTCGGCACGGACTGATGATGAAAGGCGGTCAGGTAATACTTGCGGTAGGTGCCCACACAGTTCCAGACCTTTGACGAATTTTCTGTCGCTTCCGGTGCTTCCAGCAGTCGTGACACAGCGAACTGCTGACTGTCTGGTTCATAGACGGCAACCCAGTCAACAGCGCGATTGATGTAGAAACTGCGATCGGCATTCTGGTCGTCAAGCAGCGGCTGCAGGATATCGTCGTCAGCATGGCCGTCGTTACCGGCGAGCAATTCCGACATGGTTGGCGTCCATGCGTGCATGAAGTGATACACCAGATCCAGTGGTGTATCCGCGTCAGCGGTGATGGTCGCGGTTTCGTACAGACGATTGGCTTTGATCTCGATCACGTTCGTTAAACGGAAACCGCGAACTCTGGATTCTCGGAAAAAACGGAATGACTGTCCTGTCAGCGTCGCTTGCGGCTCTGGCAGAGGTTTTCCGTCGAGAAAAAACGACAGCGACTGCAGGTCCTCTGGTTCGTTCTCCAGATGTCCCGTTCCGATGAAGCCCACTTCAGGAAACCGGAAAACGGTTCCGTAGGCGCTGTGTTCCGTCGTCATGGGCGTCCCGCGAAAATCAAACCGCCCCGGCGTCCACTGAGTTTCTCGACGCAGCAGAACGGTGATGTCTCCGCATGAAACGGTGATCGTGGGCAGGTCCGGGCCGAGATTCGGTCGAAAGTTCTGCGCCGACGCATTCGCAGCGAAGTACAGCAGCAGAACCAAAAACTTCAAATTCGTCATTTCGGAGGTGACCTTGTCGGACAGAGCGGCACGCGAGCACAGCCGGGAAACTCATGGCCGGACATAGTTCAGCCGGACAGAACCTCGGATGGCGGTCCTTCCAGGACAATGGCACGCGTGCAGAGGCGAACGCGGGTAATACGGCACGCGAACTATACCGCTCAGCTGTTGCAAAAAAAAACAATCACAGAAGAGCGGCCCCCTTCGGAACATCGATTCTCGGTCACCCGAAATCAGGATACGGCGTGCCGTGGCAACACCCCAGCGGCCGCATCGCTCTCACCGGTTCCGGCGTCTCGTGCTCGAATTGGGGCCATCGTGGCCGAGGAACTGAAAACCGATCAGGCGGATGGTAGTTAGAGTTCTCGCCAACCGGACTGCGTCGTCACGCCCACGACCAATTGCTTTGGGCCGCTCGATTGATTTCGCCGCGATTCAGGACGTTCTGGTCACAACCAGAGGAGTTGCGGACTATGAGAGTTGCTGCTTGAACTCGACGCTGAAACGAATCAACAGCTTCGGGAACCCGACGCGTCAGCGAGGGACAATAAACGATCGCTTTCCACCCCAGAGCGCTCGCTGACGCAGCGGATCTGCATGAAATCAACACGCCCTCTACGTCCCCGACTGGTAGCGAAAACAGCAGAAGAACGCCGTGCAGCCAAAAAAAAACGGAGTCTCTGCAACTACAGAAGACTCCGTGATATGGGCGATGAGGGACTCGAACCCCCGACTTCTTCCTTGTAAGGGAAGCACTCTAGCCAACTGAGTTAATCGCCCGGTTGATGTTCGGACGCGGAGTATGGCAATCTGGTTCGCGGGTTTCAAGTTCAGGGGCGTCGCGAGCCAGGAATTCTTTGGTCTGGATGTCGGAAAAGGCCGGAAGGAACCGCAGGATCAGCCGGACAGGGATGACCGGCCTGTCAGACTGAGCCACTGTTCGGGACTGACGTGTCAGAGTGGCGCGGGAGGCTTCGACTTCGGTTGCCGGCGACAGAAAATTGCCGGGCTCAACGGGCCGAAAAAATCTTCCGGGCCTCGGGCAGGCGGCCGCCGATTTCGCGGCAATCGACAACGCTCTGGATACCATCAATCGGATCGCCAGCAACACACAGTTCGGGACTCGGAAACTGCAGGAACGGTCTTCCGGCATCTCGGGTGTGGTCAGCGATTCGAATGTGACGTTTCTGAAAGGTACGTCAGACACACAGGCCAGCGCTTACTCGGTGGCCGTCACCACAACCGGGCAGGACGACGCCCGGGCTGCATTTCCGCAGCTGGGGCTTCCAGCCTTGTCGTTACCCACAAATTCGGGGGGCAACACCGGTCGTTATCAGAGAACTCAAGAGTGAGCCGAGTGCCGTAAGGCACCGGGCCGTTCACCGGGGGTCGGTTCCATGTGGGACGTTTGACCTATGCGAGCATCGCACCAGAGCCCGGCCGCTGACGCGTCGCGGCTCACAAGGCACAAACGCACCTGAACACCCGGCCGTGAGCCGAGTGCCGTTAGGCACCGGGCCGTTCACCGGGTGGCTTCCCGGTGTGACGTTGAAATCCATGGAATCGTCGCGCCCGGGGCCCGGCCGCTGACGCGTCGCGGCTCACGGGAGGATGACCAATGGCCGGCCCTGATTGTTACCGTAGCTGGGGCTTCCAGCCGCAGCACATGCGTGATAGCGAGTGGGGCTCAAAGCCGGCAGGAAACTGCGGCTGGAAGCCCCAGTTACGTTCAGGCAGACGACGGAAATGGGACACGCACCAAAGCAAACGGCCGCGCCCCTTCAACGTCCCGTTCTCTGACTTTCACAAACAGGATGCCCGCAAACTGTATTGGGCGGTCGAGGACAAACAATGGTTCTGGCTTGTCTCGGTCGTACTCGTACTCGTACTCAGCATCGCGGTACTCGTATTCGATCGCAGCATCATAATCCGCTGACGACCTCCGAGCGCGAGATCGATCGCGTCAACATCGGCACAATCGAATGAAGCACCCGTTTCATTTCACGGTGGCGACCTGCCGCAGGGCGGGGCAGACGCCGGCGATTCAGCCACAGACAGCCAGAATTCCCTTGCAGAAGTCAGGCAGGTCATCCGGCCGTCGGCTGCTGACGAAGTGTCGGTCGACCACCACAGACTCATCTTCAAACATTGCACCGGCGTTGATCAGATCGTCTTTGATGCCGGGCGACCCTGTCACCTTCACACCGCGGTAGACGCCGGCCGAGACAGGAATCCATCCGCCGTGGCAGATGGCGGCCAGCAGTTTTCCCGATTCAGCAAATTCCCGTGTAATGCGCAGCACTTCTGAGTCGCGTCGCAGCTTGTCCGGCATCCAGCCGCCGGCGCAGATCAGGCCGTCCCAGGCCGACGTGTCGATGCCGGCAATGGCGATATCCGACGTGCATGGATAGCCATGTTTGCCGGTATAATTTTCGCCGGCTGTCTGACCGGCGGTCACAAATTCCGCTCCGGCTTCGATCAGTCGCAGCTTCGGGTACCACACTTCCAGGTCTTCGTAGTCTGTTCCGACGAAGCACAGAAATCGTTTTCCAGTCAGCATATCACTAGATCTCCACCATGGTTTCCAGGGACCTGGCGAAGGCTCCGTAGATGCCTTCGCTGAACAGCACGAAACGAATTTCAGCCGGTTCCTTGTGCCATTTCTGAAAATCGATGCACGTTTTCAGAGCGACATTGGCGGCCAGATCCAGCGGATAACCGTATGCTCCGGCGCTGATGGCCGGAAACGCAATGCTGTTGCAGTTCAGTTCCTGAGCGAGCTTCAGGCATGTTCGGTAAGCTGAGGAGAGTTGAGCCGGTTCCTGCGAGCGGCCGCCCTGCCACACGGGACCCACGGCATGGAACACATATCGGGCCGACAGATGTCCCGGGACGGAGGCGACGGCGCTTCCGGTCGGGCAGCCGTCCGGGTGCTGTTTCCTTGTGTCCTCCATGATGGCCGGTCCTCCGGCACGATGAATGGCTCCATCAACACCTCCGCCGCCGGCCAGCTGCGGGTTGGCGGCGTTGACGATGGCATCGACCTGTTGTTCCGTGATATCTCCCTGCAGCAGCTGAAGTCTGCAGCCAGAGATGTTGACCAGCATGATGATGTCCTGTTGTCCGTACCTGGCGAATGATAATCGCAACTCAGTCTGTGTATTCGTGAGCTCCGCGGCCCGTGTGCTTGCTGCCCGAGTGTGCTGCCCGGCGAAGGTGCTGCCCGGTCGAGGTGCTTTCGCGGGGGGTGTCAGAGCAGCATCATGGCGACTTCGTAGAAGATCACAACACCCAGCACATCCACAATGGCGGCGATCAGCGGGTTGGACATGATCGCCGGATCCATCCCCAGACGGCGGAACAGAATCGGCAGCATGGTGCCGGCGGTTGTGCCCAGAATCACGATCAGAAATACGGTGGCTCCCACCACGATCGAACGATCGACTCCCTTATCGAACCAAAGCCACACAAACAGAAAATCCATGAGCGCCAGCGCAGCGCCAAGTGCCGCAGCGATGGCCAGTTCGCGGAAGACCAGCTGTCGATCGACGGAAAATTCGGTGCCCGGCACTGCGGCGTCGGCCGGCTGCAGAGCGAACATCCTGATGAACAGCGTGGCCGACTGTGAGCCGGCATTTCCGCCACTGGCCATGACCAGCGGGATGAACAGGAAAATCAGGGCTGAGGTCAGTTCCGGTGGCGCTTCGGCGGCCCGGACTCCACCTTCGGACGTCGCTTCCTTGTAGATTTCGGCGACGGCGGCCGTCATCAGAGCGACGACCGACAGCAGCAGCAGCCATACGCCACGTTTCCACAGAATGACCACAAAGGGCGTGTCTTCGTAGTCGTCTCGCAGAGGCTCGACGGCTCCCTGTCGATAGGCGTCTTCGGTGGCTTCTTCCTGCACGACGTCGATGGCATCGTCATGCGTCACGATGCCCACGAGTCGATCATCCTGATCGACAATCGGCATAGCGATGAAGTTATAGCGAGCCAGTTCCTGAACGACATCTTCCCGGTCTTCGTCCACGCGCATACGAATGACGTCGCGCTGCATGATGTCCGACAGAGTGGCGGTCGGCCGGGCCAGGATCAGTTCCCGCAGTGAGATCAGTCCTTCCAGTCGGCGCTGGTTGTTCAGGATATAGATGTAGTAGATGGTTTCACTGTTCGGAGCCTGCTCGCGAAGCTTCTGCAGAGCTTCCTCAACCGTGATCTGGGCCGGCAGCGAAGCGTACTCGGTGGTCATGATCGAACCGGCGCTGTTTTCGTCATAGGACAGCAGCCGCCGAATGTCGTTGCGTTCGGCCTGAGCGATCAGCGGCAGCAGATCCTGCACGCGTTCGTGCGGCATGCGTGACAGCAGGTCCACCCGGTCGTCCGGCGACATTTCTTCCAGCAGTTCGGACAGGCGTCGCTTATCGAGTTCCGCCACCATGTCGGTCTGGTGACGCAGCGCGATGTATTCGAAGATTTCGACGCGCAACTGCAGGTCTGCGTAATCCAGAATCGTCCAGACTTCGCGCGGTTCCAGTTCTTCCAGAATACTGGCGACGACTGCGGGGTGCAGCACGCGACAGAATTCTGTCATCCCGTGACGGTCCTCTTCGCGAACCATCAGGCGGACATCGGGAAGAATCAGCGAACTGTAGGCGTCCGGCATGGTGTTCCTCTCCCGTGGTGTCTGGTTCGTCCTGGAATCAAACGGAAAATTACTGTCGTGTCGAAACGTGGCGTAAGCTTCCAGCCTGCGTTTTTCCGGATCGCAAGCTGGAAGGTTATGCCACTTATTTTCCGCTCGGTCCTTAGCAGGTCTGTCGAACGCCTGGCGGAGCCCAGAAAAAAACATCTCTGCCGCAGCGAAGCGGCAGAGATGTCGTGGATCCAGGTCAACAGTTCAGTAACCGACTGTGTCTTATCGTTTGGAGAACTGGAAGCTGCGGCGAGCCTTGCGGTACCCGTACTTCTTGCGTTCCACCATACGGCTGTCGCGGGTCAGGAATCCGGCACCGGACAGAACGTGGTGAGTTTCAGGCAGCATTCCCTGCAGTGCCCGGCCAAGTCCCAGCACGATGGCACCGGTCTGTCCTGTGGTTCCGCCACCGTTCACGCGAACCGTTACGTCCACTTCGTCCGCCTTCTGCAGCAGTCGCAGGGGAGCCATGACAAAGTCACGATCGCGTTCAACGCAGAAATAGGTATCCAGCGAGCGGCCATTGACGGTGAAGTTTCCGCTCCCCGCCTTGATACGGACCCGTGCGACGGACGTTTTCCGTCGTCCCGTGCCCATGGCCACACCGAAGCGGTCGACTTTGCCGCGGACGACCGGGACGTAATCCGGGTCAACCGTGACTTCGCCCGGTGCAGAGCCGATGGTCAGTTCCGGCAGTTCAGACGAAGGCACTTCGGTCTGAGGCACTTCCGTTTCCGGAACCTCGGGTGCTTCGGGTACTGCCGCAGCGACTTCCGGCGCCGCATCTTCAGCAGCAGCAGTCTCAGGAGCAGCGGCGGCCGCATCCGTTGCGGCAGCTTCGTCTGATGGCTTTTCGTCTGGCGTTGAGTCAGTACTCATATTGACTGTTCTGAATGCTTGATAAATGAAAAAGGCGGGACTAGTTCTTCTTGTTTCGCTTGGGCATCAGGTGAGCCGGAAACTCGATCGGTGTCTGGGCCTGATGAGAATGTTCCGGGCCGACAAACAGCTTCAGCTTTTTCAGCATCTGTCGTCCCAGCTTGTTCTTCGGCAGCATGCGACGAACGGATTCTCGCAGAATCCGCTCCGGAGCCGTCTGATAAACGTTCACAGCTGAGCGAACACGACGACCGCCGGGGAAACCGCTATAGCTGTCGTACGTCTTGTTTGCCATCTTGGTTGAGTAATACGGCACATCGGGATGTACCATTTCCCCACCGGTGAACGACACTTTCTCAACATTGGTAACAATGACTGCTCCACCGCAGTCCACGTGAGGAGTGTACGTCGCCTTGTGTTTGCCCATCAGAACCGTGGCAATTGCTGTGGCGATGCGGCCGACAATCTGGCCGTCGCCGTCCAGCACGTACCAGTCGCGCAGATCGTCTGCCTGTTCCTTCTTTGCCATCCATGTTTTTGCGAGCATTGGCATCGCGTTGTCACCTTTATTCAGCGCCGTGTTTCGACGAAATGTGAACCAGTTCCTGTGTAATCCGGGCCGGTCGCAATTAGAGACCGATGGAAACGCCCCTGAAGAGCAGACCCATCGGTACCGGATTCCCTGCGAAAATGCAGCAGATTTCCCTATTCATCGGCAGGGTAAGCGACCGAAGCCGGGAAATGTAACGAGTTTCAACCGGACAATCAACGGTCTGAGCAGCAATTAAGACGGTCCTGACCGCAAATCGCTGCGGATCTCATTTCTCGGTGGTCGGCCCTCCCACGGATTTCACAAACGCGATCACGTCGGCAATCTGTTGCTTTGACAGATCCTTCTCCAGGCCTTCGGGCATCAGAGAAATTCCGGTCGACACCAGTTCTTCAATATTCGACCGCAGGATGACGTCTTCTTTGGCTTCCGCTCGCCGTAACGTGATGCTGTTGGAAGATTCTGCGGCGATGATGCCGTTGTGTGTGCGTCCCTGACTGGTTACGACGGTGTACGTATTGAAGTTTGGCTGAGCCTCTCGATTGGGGTCCAGAATGGCGATCAACAGGTCTGCTTCAGACTTGTTCTTGACGGAAGCAAGGTCCGGAGCCACCTGATACCCGATGTCGCCGACTTTGTGGCAGGAGGCACAGATCTTGCGAAAGACTGCCACACCGCCCTCCACGCTGCCCTCCAGCTGCAGCACATCCTGATGTTCGGCCACCACACTGGAACGATTGGTATTCACTTCGCTGCCGAACAGTCGGTCGCTGCGGCTGCGAATCTTCTTATCGCGGTGACTCAGCAGCAGCTGCTTCACCGCCCGCTCTATATCGCCTCGATGAACACGATCGTTTTCAACAGCATCCAGCAGAGCCGTGATCCGCTTCGGTGTCGTAAGCAGCACCTCGACCACGTCATGTCTGAGCTGCGGGCTGTAGGTTCTCCAGCTGTCGAGCAGGATTTCTGCAACCGAATCAGATTCCTGATTTCCCAGCGCCTGCACGGCGGCACGCTGCAGCGTCTGGGGCGTGCGCGAGGTCAGCAACTCCGGCAGGTGGTGTGCAGACAGCTCCGGATCGGCATAGGCCAGCAGTCGGGTCGCCGCCAGCCGTTCGGTCACGCTGGCGGATTCGTCTTCTGCCGTCTGAGCGGCCTCGGAGAATAATTCATTCACTTTGCTGCGCAGGTCGGCATTGTGGGCGAGTACACTTTTTACTGTCGCACCACGTCGCGCCAGCCCCTGTCCCAGGGAAGACACGATCAGTTGTCGGGCGGCCACGGACGTGCCGTCCGAGGTAACCAGTTTCAACAGGCTTTCGCTCTGCAGAACATCCGGGTTGGCCCCGATAATCAGTCCCAGCTGTGAAACCACCGACGCAGGATGAGGCTGCTGCAGCGCGTTCGGGTCTGCCGTGAGCCGAGCAACCAGCTGGTCGGCTGTGTTGCCAACGGATGAATACACGGCGGTCAGAACGGCGGGGCCGTTGTCGGGATCGGCCGCCATCCGAGCCAGCAGGTCAACTGCGGCGGGATCTGATGATTCGCCCAGCGTGAATCCCAGCTGGAAGCGGACGTGTTCGCTGGGGTCAGCACACAGAGCTTCCAGCGACGACAGCAATTCCGGTGACGTCTTCAGAAAAGATTCTGCCAGACGCACGGCATGAGCTCGAACGCGGGGATGACCGTCCTGCAGGGCTTTCTGAATGTGGCTGCTTTTCAGTGCCTTGAGGCCGTCCAGCGAGCACAGGGCATGCAGTCGACCGAGCGGGCTGGAACTGGTCTGCAGCAGTTGTTCCACCAGCGGAACCGCAGCCATTTCCTGACGTTCCCACAGCAACCGCTGCGCTGTGTCACGGTTCCAGGCATTGTCGGACGCCAGCTGCCGGACCAGCTGGTCGGTCGGCAGGCTGCCCGGAGCGACCGGGGCCAGAGGCCTGGCGTCGGGGCTGATCAGTCGGTAAATGCGACCTCGGTCATGACCGCTGGTCAGATCCAGAAACTGTTTGATCTCTTCCGGAATCGAGTACGGATGTTCAATTGTTTCGCGATACATGTCCAGGATGTAAAGACAGCCGTCCGGTGCGTTGACAAAGTTCACCGGTCGAAACCAGTTATCCGATGAGGCCAGGATTTCCTCACCTTTGTCCGCACGTTGCGCACTGTAGACCACATGGTCTGAGTTGACGGTTTTGCGATGGACCAGATTGCCGCCGACGTCACCAACAAAGGCGTTGCCGCGAAATTCTTCCGGCCAGGCACTGCCGCGATAAATGGTGATGCCGGTGGCTGAGGTGAAGAAGCCGACCGGGTATTCGGTCGGTACAACACCGGCCGGTTTGGAGGGATCCATGGGAATGAACTCCCAGCCACCGTCGTCATTGATGACCAGCTTGTAGCCCTTGTCTGCAGCACGCCATTTCTGACGCACAATCCGCCACGGTTCCGGCGGGCTGATCCGGAATACGCGGGCACTGGCGCCATCGCTGGCGACCGAGCGGACTGCTCCGGACGAAACGAAGTACGGATTTCGAGCCAGGTATCCCTGTGGATAAACGACCTGCTGCATGTGGTTGCTGTTGCTGCAGACAAAACGCGTGCCCCAGTTGTCGGTCGTGTGGCCGAACTGCAGGCCGCCGGTGACGGCTTCGAAGGTTTCAGTCTTAGGATTGAAGCGCAGATCGGAACCTCGTACGGAAAACAGCGGCTTGCCGCGATGCTGCAGGTCGGCCGGATTGCGACCGGCGGCGAAGTAGATAAAGTTGTCCAGGCCCCACTGCAGACCGTTGGTGACGGCCTGCACGTTGCCGCGGCCAAAACCGGACAGCACAACTTCGCGAATGTCAGCCTTTCCGTCTCCATCGGTGTCTTTGAAGTAATACAGAAACTCAGGAGCCACCACAAAGACGCCTCCGTTATAACAGCAGACTGACGTGGGCCAGCTGATGCCGTCCGCAAAAACCACGCTCCGGTCCATGCGTCCGTCGTGGTCGGTATCTTCCAGCAGGCGAATGATGCCTGCATTCTTCTTGCCGCCGCCCTCGGGGTTCAGCTTCGTTGGTTCCTGTGAAAACGGGTAGCCGTGCATTTCAGCCACAAACATCCGCCCGAATTCGTCGAAGCAGGCATCGACCGGGTCGGACACCAGCGGTTCACTGGCGACCATTTCAAGTTGAAATCCCCTGGCCAGTCGGAACGTCTTCAGCGCATCCTGCGGTTCGGTATGAGGAATTCTGGGCATGTCTGCGGCCGTCACGGTGCGAGTGGCGGTTTCGTCGGCAGACACGGTGCCTGTGGTCGGGACGGACAGAAGAAGAATCAGCGGGAGCAGAATTTCCGGTCGAGACATGGCTCGCTTTCATGGAGGGCATCGAGGGCGGGACCGTATCGGCAGGCGTCACAGCGCCTTTCGAGGCGGCTTTTATACGGCAGCTCAGAATGTTATCAGCAAACGGCCGCGGTGGCCCCCGTGGTCACCGTTTTTTTTGTGTCTGTTGATCCGGGGCACCGGAAACCGGACGGTCGGCCGCTCGCGGAAAGCTGAAATCGTGAAGGCAGCTGACGGCTTCCGACTTGAATCGCGTGCCTTCAGAAAAATCCACTGATCACGGAATTTCTCGCAAATCTGTCACTCGGCCAGGCGGCTTGACCGACCGCCTGCTCTGCGGTAGTTTCTCTGACCGCCGTTGGTGCCTGACGCCAGCGGCTTTTTTGTTCACTTAAAACGATCAAGGTCGACACATGGCTTCTTCGACAGCACGCCGGGCCCTCGTCAGCGTCAGCGACAAGAGTGGGCTGGATGGCTTTGTCCGCCAGCTGGTAGAGATGGGGTTCGAAATCCTGTCCACCGGCGGGACGCGCCGATTTCTGGAGGAGGCCGGGATTCCGGTGATCGATGTGACCACCTATACCGAATTCCCGGAAATCATGGACGGTCGTGTCAAGACCCTGCACCCGCGCGTACATGGTGCCATTCTGGGCCGTCCCACGCTCGATTCCGACGCGGCGGCGCTGGCCGAACACGGCATCGTGCCGTTTCAGGTTGTGGTGTGTAACCTGTACCCATTCCAGCAGACGATCGCCAAACCGGACGTGACCGTTCCGGAAGCCATTGAGCAGATTGACATCGGTGGACCGTCCATGGTGCGTTCCGCGGCCAAGAATCACGCTCATGTGGCAATTGTCACGTCGCCGCAGCAGTATGACGATGTTATCCAGCGACTGAATAATGACAATCTGGATGAAGCGTTTCGCCGAAGGCTGGCTGCCGCGGCCTTTGAAATGACGGCTACGTACGACCGCGCCATTGCCGACTACATGGCGAAGATCACATCGGATCACGAGCCGGGTGGCGAGACTGACCAGAAGACCGACGCGGCGTGGGGTCCCCGGCTGAATCTGTCGTTCCGTCTGCAGGCCTCGCTGCGGTACGGAGAAAATCCTCATCAGAAAGCCGCGTTCTACGTTGAAGACAATCCTCCGCTCACTTCGCTGGCGAACGCCCGGCAGCTGAACGGCAAAGAGCTGTCCTACAACAATCTGATGGATCTGGATTCTGCCAAAACGATTGTATCCGACTTTTCCTCACCTGCGGCCTGCGTGATCAAACACAACAACCCCTGCGGCTGTGCGGCGGCCAATTCACTCGCGGACGCGTTTGAGAATGCTTATGCCGGCGACCCGGTCAGCGCCTTCGGATCCATCATCGGACTGAACAGAACACTGGATCTGGCGACGGCAGAACGACTGTGCGAACCGGGCCGGTTTATCGAAGCCGTCATCGCTCCGGGCTACGACAAGGATGCCTTTGAACTGCTCACGACCAGACCGAAGTGGAAGAACAACGTGCGGCTGATGGAGGCTGTCTTCAGTGGCGAAGGCAGAGGTGCTGCCGAGTACCGCCGCGTATCGGGCGGTCTGCTGGTTCAGGATCGGGACGATCTGCCTCAGCCGGAAGATGACTGGAAGGTCGTGACTGAGCGGCAGCCGACTGAGCAGGAAATGGCCGATCTTCGCTTCGCGTGGAAAGTCTGCCGCCATGTGAAATCAAATGCCATCGTGTTCGCCAAAGACGGTATGCTGCTGGGGGCCGGAGCGGGGCAGATGAGTCGTCTGGACAGTTCGTACATCGCCGCCATGAAGGCCGGAGCTCGCAGTCAGGACGGCGTGGTGGCCAGCGACGCCTTCTTTCCGTTTCGCGACGGAATCGACGAAGCTGCCAAAGCCGGAATCAAGGCTGTGATCCAGCCCGGAGGTTCCCGGAACGACGACCAGGTGATCGCGGCCTGCAACGAATTCGGCATGGCCATGGTGTTTACCGGCCGTCGTCACTTCCGCCATTGATCGTTGACACTGGGAAACCGCTCACTCACCGTTCAGGCTGCGATGCAGTTTGCGCAGTGCTTCGCCTTCGATCTGTCGAACTCGCTCACGCGTCAGTCCCAGCGACTCTCCGATTTCCTTCAGCGTCCGCGGTTCGCAGTCGTCCAGACCGAAACGCATCCGCAGAATCGTGGATTCGCGCGAGTCCATTTCGTCCAGCAGTCGGAACACGTGCTTCATATTGTCGCTGTTGATCAGTTCATCTTCCGGGCCGACGTGGCGATCGTCCGGCACGATGTCCCCCAGTGTCAGCCCGCTTTCATCCTGTTCTGACTGAGGAGCGGCGTTGTACAGCGCGATCGCCTTTTTGACGATTCGCAGCTTCTTCTTCGGGATCCCCATTTCACGTGCGATGTCCTCGGGGGTGGGCGTGCGGTTCAGTTCTTCCGCCAGTCGCGCCGCGGCGCGACGCCATTTGGACAGCAGTTCGACCATGTACGCCGGTACGCGGATCGTTTTTGCCGTGTTGACCAGGGCACGTTTAATGGATTGCTTGATCCAGTAGCTGGCGTAGGTGCTGAACCGGGTATTCATGTCCGGGTCAAAGCCTTCGACGGCCCGCAGCAGCCCAAGGTTTCCTTCTTCAATCAGATCCGGCAGAGGCAGGCCTTTGCCGGAATAGCCGCGGGCGATGTTGACGACCAGCCGCAGATTGGCGCGCACCATTCTGTCGCGGGCGGCCGCGTCCCCGGCGGTGATCGCCCGGGACAGTTCCTTTTCTTCGTCGGCCGTCAGCAGGGCTGTTTCATTGATCTCTCGAAGGTAGGTTTCGAGCGGCGTTTGGACGCGTGAGCCGGAACGAGACCGACTGGTGGTGGTCTGAGCCATGAAATCCCCACTTTTGAATTTATCTGAAGGTGAAAACGACGCGGCAGTGTGCGAGCTGCCGCTCTCTGACGCTTTCGCTGAATCAATTCCCCAAACCCGGGCCACGTGGTGAGTCAGACGTGCCGAACTCGGACCGTGCCGACGACAACGTGTGACAACGGTCTGCCCTGATCTTCTTCTTCCGGGAACGGCCGCCGAACACGTGACAATCGGGTCTGCTTCGCCGCGCGGTTGGTATCTGTACTGGCTGTATCGACCCGGTGCGGCGTGGCGTTGACGGAATACCGGCGGAATCCGCCGCTTGATATGAGTCCGCCTGTTATGGTCTGCTAATCCGGAGAATCCGCCAGATCCGGACTGTCGCGTCAAATCTGCCCGACCACGAATCACTCTGAGGGCAGGGGGGATGCTCGCCTGAAATCAGTTTGAGCAACGCGACTGCTTCGGGTTTCGAATTGACATTCTTCCGCGCCCCCTTAATCTTCTGTTTCATCATGTCGATGGCGCCATGCTGTCGCTGATCGGTGTCGTTTTCTTCAGGAGCCGGAAACTTGGCCTTACGATGGATCGGACCAGACGAATCTCTGTCAGCAGCGACCACACAGCAATGTGTGACGTTGATTCAGCTGTGTGGGCGCCAGCTGGCAAACGCGCTGCATGCGGATTCGATGTCGCAGTTTCTGGCGAAAGAACTGTCTGATGTGGCGACAGAGCTGGCTGTTCAGTGGCTGGCCGTGGTGAAACGCGTGCCGGGGCCGGACTGGGAAACGGTGGCCGCTCACGGCCGCCATTCGCTGGCCCGGCTGCCGACTCAGATGTGGGACGAGTGCCTTGAGCGGAACAGTGCGGGAGTCAATGACGGTGAAGCCGGCTGGGTCGTCTTCTCGATTCCATTGCCATCCGAAAACCGATCGGGCGATCTGCTGGTGGGCGCCGCTCGAAATGTAGACGCAGAACTGCTGCCGTCTGCCGTGCTGGCGTCGCGGGCGCTGAGCCTGGGGATGGAACTGGTGGCCAGTCAGCTGGCGGCGCGTCAGCAGGTGGACCGACTGCGTTCCACGCTGGACATCGCCTCCAGACTTTCTGCGGCTGAAGAAACGGCTCCCCTGCTGGACCTGATCGCCCGGGAAGCGACGCGTCTGCTGGATTGTGATCGCAGCAGCATCTTTCTTTGGGACAAGGAGCGTAAGGAAGTCGAGGCTCGCCCTGCCCTCGGCGTAAAAACAGGGTCGTTGCGTCTGCCCGCCAGAGAAGGAATCGTCGGTGAAACGTTGCGAACCGGCACCGCCATCATCGTGGATGATGCCTACGACGATCCTCGGTTTAATCAAGAGGTGGATCAGCGCAGCGGCTATCGCACGCGGAATCTGGTCTGCGTGCCGCTGATCGATGCGGATCGTGAGGTGGTGGGAGCGTTTGAAGGAATCAATCGTAACGATGGAAAAAGCTTCACTCAGGAAGACGTGGACTGCCTGCAGCAGCTGGGGACTCAGGCAGCGGTCGCCGTCCGCAACCTTCGGGAACGGAGTCTGCTGAATCGAAGCCGCGATCAGCTGGCAGAGAAAGTCGCCGGTCAGGTCAATATCGTAGGGACCAGTTCTGCCATCACGGCACTCAGAGATACGGTGAACAGACTGGCATCCACCGATCTGCCGGTGCTGGTGCTGGGCGAAAGCGGCACCGGCAAGGAAGTGGTCGCCAACGCCATTCATTTTGGCGGCGCCCGGGCGAACAGTCCGTTTGTCGCCGTCAACTGTGCGGCCATCGCGGAAAGTCTGCTGGAAAGTGAGCTGTTCGGTCACGAGCAGGGAGCGTTTACCGACGCGCGGGATTCACGTCAGGGAAAATTCGAACTGGCGGATGGCGGCACGCTGTTTCTGGATGAAATCGGTGACATGAGTCTGGGGGGCCAGGCCAAGCTGCTGCGTGTGCTGGAACAGAAGGTGATCACCCGTGTGGGCGGTTCAGAATCGATTCCGGTCAATGTCCGGATTGTGGCAGCCACCAATTCGAATCTGACAGAAGCGGTTCGAGAGAAGCGATTTCGCGAGGATCTGTATTATCGCCTGAGTGTTGTCACACTGGACCTGCCGCCGCTGCGGGACCGTCCGCAGGATATTCTGTTGCTGGCAGAACATTTCCTGGCACGTTTTGCGGCTCAGGCAAAACGCCCCGCCCTGCAGCTGACGGCAGATGCACGCCGGCGACTGCAGGCGCATTCCTGGCCCGGGAATATCCGCGAACTGCGGAATCTGATGGAACGTGTGGCCTTCCTTTCCGCCAGCGATCGGGTCGATGCCGACGATCTGGCGTTTATTCTGAGTCCCGAAGAAGACGGCGGCAGGAAACTGTCACTGGACCTGGGACTGGACGCCGCCACTCGCGAATTTCAAAAAGACTTCATCCGACGCAGCATCAAGCAGGTCAACAACAACATGACTGACGCGGCCCGCCTGCTGGGGCTTCATCGTTCCAATCTGTATCGCAAGATGAAGCAGCTGAAGATGTCAGAAGTCAGTGGCCAGGAAGAGCCGTAGTGCGGCAACCGTAGAATCGCCTGCTTTCCCCGAGTTCACAGCTGCATGCCCGGTCCGGCAGTCCGGATGCGGGATGGGCAGGCTGGCCTTCGAACCGGCAGGGACGAGCCGTGCCGCAGGCTGTCCCCTTCCGTTCCGGCACAGCAGCATCGGCACCTGCGGCCGTGTCTTCAGACGCAAATGCGTGAACACGTATTTCAACGGTTGTGCCGATTCTACGGAAAGTGCTGATTCCACCGGACTGAGCGTGCCGATGATTCACTTCGTAGACCATACCAACGAATCGCGAATCTCAGGCGACCCCGACGGCGGCCTCGATGAATCACTGAATGCGGGCGGCGTACCAGCGTCGGCGGCAGAATCGTCGAGGCTCGGGCGATGCCTGTGAATGTTATTCGGCAAAACCTGCCTCTCATCAGGGATGGCAGGCTGGCAATATCCACGACGAGCTCGGCTCTGCGAACCAACACTGTTTCCGGGGGCGACCAGGACAACACAAGTTGTCTCTTCTGGTTCGCAAGCCGGGTCTTCGTCTGTGGAACGTTCTGCCCTGTCAGACCAATTGAACTCAGCGAATGCGGAGAAAACTGATGTTGAAACGACTTTTGCTCATGGCAATCGCAGCCGCCGCTGTGTCCGGCGCAACCGCGTCCGTGGACGCCGCTCCTCCGGGACAGCCATCGGACTGGCAGCGGTTCTACCACTACCCGTACGTCTACTATCCGCATTCGTTTCAGCAGCAGCAGCCGTATAACAGCATGTACTACAAGTATCCGCAGAGCATGCGGATTCCTGTGTACAACAAGTCATGGTACAACTTCTACCCGACAGAAAAGCCGTATCACAGCGGCCACCATTTTCTGCTGGACATCTTCTAAGCCGATTATCTCTGCAGCCACCCCGGAAACCGGCCTCGACCTGGTCACGCCGGTGACGTCTCAGATTGCACGTGGCAACAACAGATCATCAAAGCAGGACGGAAACAATGGTTTCCGTCCTGCTTTCGTTTTTCCAATCGGCTTTGGACAAACCAGGTGCTGCTGACACGCGGTGCCTGTGGACAGGTGCGAGTGGCAACGTGCACGCAGCACGCCACGTTGGCTGGTCATGGCGACCGTTTCAGTTCAGGCGTTGTTGCGGTTCCGCCGCTGAACGCAAAGCCGACACGAATTGCCGAACCTTCAGCGGGCATTTGACGCCGGGGCGAGTTTCAACGCCACTGGCAGTGTCCACTCCCCACGGCTGCACGCGGTCGACCGCGTCCGCGACGGTGTCCGGGTTCAGGCCGCCGGCGAGCACCAGGCGGGGCCAGTCCTGAGAACGGTGCTGCAGCAGTTCCGGGTCCAGCAGATGTCCGGTGCCGCCGTACTCGCCGGCCACCAGAGCGTCGACCAGGACAGCGGCCAGCGGCACCTCGGCAGCGGTCAGTTCCAGCAGCGCCGCATCGACATCGGCTGTGCCGGCTGGGCCGACGCGGAACGCTCGAATGATGGCAGTGCCGGGCGATGCCTGATGAAAGGCGGCAATTTCTGTGGCCGATTCATCACCATGAAACTGGACGGCCGTCAGTGCTGTCTGCCGGCAGACTTCGGTGATCTCTGCCAAAGAACTGTTGACAAAGACGCCAACGATGTCCAGCGCATCGCCCACACGTTCCCGAATCTCAACAGCCTGGCGGACGTCGATGAAACGACGAGACCGAGGGTAAAAATTCAGTCCGATGGCGTCTGCGCCCGCCGTGGCAATCATGGCTGCGTCTTCCACTAAGGTTACGCCACAGATTTTGATCCACATACGATTTCACACCTTCGCAGTGTGTTGATTCCTATGACCTTCTATGGATCGAACGGAAAATTACTGTCGCGTCGAAACGTAGCGTAGGCTTCCAGCCTGCGTTTTTCTGCATCGCAAGCTGGAAGCCTACGCCACTTATTTTCCGCTCGGTCCTAAGCAGCAGACCGCACACGTCCGGTCGTTGTACGACGCGGTGCCGGGCCACGCCACGTTACCCTCGAAATGGTACCAGGAATTCCTGATCTTCGGCAGAAGTTGAGTTCCATGTCCGGGCAACAGCCTGAACGGCCGTGTTGCCAGGCGGGATATATGAAGGATCCTTAAGAATTATTTGACGACTTCCGTCAGGCAGCGTAGGTTCTGCTGCGTTTCGCCGCAGCGGGTGCTTCAATAATGAACATGGTGCCACCGTTTAAGGCTGTTATTGACACAGATCGCACGACCGGCGCGGGCAGATTTCACCGGGCCGAAATCAGAATATCGCATCGAAGGCCGGGTGTTGTGTCCGACTACGTGGTAGCTGGCCGCCGGATTCGTTTTTTTCGGTCTGTTCGCTGGCTCGGGCACGAATTCTGCAGATCCGTGTGCAAAATATTCGGATTGATGACGGTAGAACGCGTATTTTGTAGATGCGGAGAGCGAGACGCCTGTTTATTCTCGATTTCTATGTGCTGTGTCTGGTTCATGGACAAAGGATTGATTCACGCATGATGCTCGGAGAACTAAATCCCTGCGGCGGCGGAGATTCCATCCCGCTGAATCAACCGCGGTTGGTGGTGGGCCGTCGGTCACAGTGTGACATCACCCTCCAGTACAAGAACGTGTCCAGCCTTCATTGCGAGCTGGAGCTGAAGGATGGCTACTGGCATATCCGGGATCTGGGCAGTACGAACGGCATCCGGGTGAACGGTCTGCGGGTGGAGTCCAAATGCCTGATGCCGGGCGACGAAGTCATGATCGCGCGGCAGGCCTTCAACATCAATTACGTTGTCGACGCGGATGCAGCGCCCCCGGAAGACGCCAACCCGCTTGAAATGAGTCTGATGGAGAAAGCGGGCCTGGAAGGCAGTCGCCAGCGCGAACACGTCTCTTCCGGCTCTGAGCGAAACACGGCGCGGCGCAGTCGACTGGACAGCGCGAAAGACGCGTTTCTGATGGAATGGCTCAGCGATGACTGATGCCCGGTGATCAGGCGGTGGGTCAGGCTGCTTCCCCGGTGCTGACCTGCACCGGTTCCGTGACTGGTGCGGCGGCAGACAATTCCCGTTTTCGTTGTCGCAGCAGCAGCGGTGCCAGAAAAGCGGGCCAGATGCGTCTGAGCTCAAAGACCATGGTTGAACGGTCGCACATCCACACCGTCTCACCGCCACGCAGCCGCATCGGTCGCGATCGCGGCTTTGGAGAGGACGTATCCAGCACCGGCCACCAGTATTCGGCCGGTCCCAGTTCGGGCAGAATAAAGCTGACCCTTTCGGCTGAGGCGTTGTACAGCACCGTCAGCGTACGACCGATGATCGCCCGCCCGCGTGTGTCAGATTCGTTCAGCATGCGTCCGTTCAGCCGCACGCCCAGCACGCTGGCCCGCGGCGAATGCCAGTCGGCATCCTGCAGTTCCTGACCTGTCGCGTCGAACCAGGTGATGTCTGAAGACTCTGAACCACGCACCTGAGTTCCTTTCAGAAACCGCCGCCTTCGCAGCACGGGGCTTTTGCGGCGGAGGCGGACGGCCCGAGCCACGAACTCACAGAGTTGCTTTTCTTCCGGACCCAGATCCCAGTGCAGCCAGCTCAGTTCGTTGTCCTGACAATAGGTATTGTTGTTACCCTGCTGAGTCTGCCGCAGTTCATCACCGCCGCGGAGCATCGGTACGCCCTGCGACAGCATGATCGTTGAGAAGAAGTTCCGCAGCTGACGCATGCGGAGTTCTTTGACGTCCGGTCTCTCGGTTTCACCTTCCTCACCGCAGTTCCAGCTCAGGTTGTGATCCTCGCCGTCGCCGTTGTGGTGACCATTCCGGCCGTTTCGCTTGTGGTTGTAGCTGACCAGGTCGTTCAGGCAGAAACCATCGTGTGAGGTCACGAAATTGATGCTGGCATACGGTTTTCGACCGCTGTGTTCGTACAGGTCACTGCTGCCGCACAGCCGGGTTGCGAAATCCGAGACGGCATTGCCGTCACCACGCCAGAATCGGCGAACAGAATCGCGGTATCTTCCGTTCCATTCGGTCCACAGCACCGGAAAATTGCCAACCTGGTAGCCGCCTTCTCCAAGGTCCCACGGCTCGGCAATCAGCTTCACCTGAGACAGTACCGGATCCTGGTGGATGATGTCAAAGAAAGCGCCCAGTCGGTCCACTTCATGCAGTTCCCGGGCCAGCGTACTGGCCAGATCGAACCGGAATCCGTCGATGTGCATTTCCTGGACCCAGTATCTGAGACTGTCCATGATCAGCTGCAGAACGTGCGGACACAGCATGTTCAGCGTGTTGCCGCAGCCCGTGTAATCGATGTAATAGCGTCCGGTTTTCGGCGTCAGTCGGTAGTAGGACGCATTATCGATGCCTCGCAGCGACAGGGTCGGTCCCAGCTGGTTTCCTTCTCCCGTGTGGTTGTAGACCACGTCCAGAATGACTTCCAGCCCGGCACGATGCAGGCGACGCACCATCCGCTTGAATTCATCCACGGAACCGGTGACGGACGAGGCGGAATACCGGCTGTCGGGGGCGAAGAAGGACAGCGTGTTGTATCCCCAGTAGTTGCTCAGGCCGCGTTCGACAAGATGGCGATCATCCACATGATGGTGAAC
Organism: Fuerstiella sp.; assembly: GCA_040222735.1. Classification (GTDB taxonomy): domain Bacteria; phylum Planctomycetota; class Planctomycetia; order Planctomycetales; family Planctomycetaceae; genus Fuerstiella. The sequence goes on from JAVKCM010000171.1 coordinate 43,288, forward strand.
GGGCATCAGCTCCACGGCCGTCACGCCGATTTTTTTCAGGTGGCGAATCGCAGCCCTGGACGCCAGGCCCGCAAACGTGCCGCGTTGATGAGGCGGCACGTCCGGATGCAGCTTCGTGAAGCCACGTACATGAGTTTCGTAGATCACCGTCTGATGCCATGGTGTTCGCGGAGGCCGATCAGACCGCCAGGAGAACTGCGGCCTGACCACCATCGCCAGCGGTGCATCGGCGGCGTTGTCTCGCGTATCAAATGACAGATCCTGTCGCGGATCACCGATCCGATAACCGAACATGGAATCAGACCAGCGGATTTTACGGCCGATCGCCTTGGCATAGGGATCCAGCAGCACCTTGTTGGAATTGAAGCGATGACCGTGGTGCGGTTCATAAGGACCATGAACCCGGTAGCCATAAAGCTGTCCGGGACGCACATCAGGCAGATAACAGTGCCAGACCAGGTCGGTCTGTTCCCGCATGGGCACACAGTAGTTTTCTTCCTGAGCGTCCACCGATTCAAACAGACACAATTCGACCCGCGTGGCGTGAGCAGAAAAGATCGCAAAGTTGACGCCCTTGCCGTCAAACGTGGCACCCAGTGGATAGGGGCGCCCCGGCCAGACACGAACTCGTGTTTTTCGCAACATTGTGACTTCCGTGTTGAAACAGTCTTCCGGGGCAGCTTTCATCGTTTTGTCATCCATTGTTCATGCACCCGTCTGGTGCACATTCTAACCAGGCTGAGTCAGGTTGTTGACTCCGCCATGCTTCCCGGGAACGCTGTCTCGAAACTGATTAACGCACTGACCGTCGACGGCGACCGCACTGTGGTCGCCCCGGCGATCGGAAGACCGGTCGCCAGAGCAATCGCGGAGTCCCGGTCCCGGGTTCTAATTCCGGACGGCGGCCATCGCTTTTCTGCGGTGACTAAAAACCCGGGTGGCGGTCTCCTTCCAGTTCCAGTCCGAGAAGCCTGTCGGAATTACCACAATTTCCTTTTCCGACACAACACAGCCCGGCGCTCCCGACATGGATTCAAAGTCAACGGTGGTGGCCGGAGGAATGACGACGCCTTTTTCCACGATACACCGCGCCACATGGGATCCTGTCCCGACGCGGACGTTGTCGAACAGAACCGAATCGACAACCGAGGCACCTGTGTCCACACGAACATTCGGAGACAACACCGAGTTGACGACGGTACCGCCACTGACCACAACTCCCGGCGACAGCAGAGAATCGGTGACATGAGGTTCGGCGCCGGCGAATCCGCTGCACGTGCGGGCAGGCGGGCTTTGACTGGCGGCCGTGCGGATGTGCCAGCTGGCCTGATAAAGGTCCAGTGGCGGGACGGCTTTCAACAGATCCATGTTGGCTTCAAAATAAGAATCGATCGTGCCGACGTCGCGCCAGTAACGGTCCGCACTTACCCGACCGGATTCCGTCCCGAACGGGTAAGCGCAGACGCGATGACTGTGAATCAGTGCAGGCAGAATGTTGCAGCCGAAGTCGTGCGTGGAGGATTCGTCGGCATGGTCCTGTCTGAGGACGTCGACCAGCAGTTCGCAGGAAAAGATGTACACCCCCATCGAAGCCAGCGATCGTCGGGTGCTTCCCGGCACTGTCGCCGGATTATCCGGCTTTTCCTGAAATGCCTTGATACGGGAATCCGCATCGACAGCCACTACTCCAAAGCCCTTCGCTTCTTCACGAGACACTTCCATGCAGGCCACCGTGACTTCCGCGCCCCGAGCCTTATGGAAGTTAAGCATCTCGGCATAGTCCATGCGGTAGATGTGATCTCCGGACAGGACCACCACATGCTCGGCCCCACTGCGTTCCAGCAGGTACAGATTCTGATAGATGGCGTCTGCCGTGCCCTGATACCATGAATCGCTGGTGCGCATCTGCGGCGGCACCGGAGTGATGTATTCGCCCAGAGCCGGATTGAAGATAGACCAGCCGTCGCGCAGGTGTTTCATCAGTGAATGAGACTTGTACTGCGGAAGCACCAGCACGCGTCTGAGTCCTGAGTGCAGGCAGTTACTGAGCGCGAAGTCAATAATCCGATACTGCCCGCCGAACGGGACAGCCGGCTTGGCGCGATGAGACGTGAGCGGAGAAAGCCGGCTGCCGGCACCGCCAGCCAGAATAATGGTGATTGCGTCTTCCATAGTGCAGTCAGGCCCTGAGAAAAAGTTGTTGCTGTGATGCTGAGACAGAGGGAAAAATGACAGTCGATGCGGCACGGCGTGGTATTACGCAGGTACTCCGACCAACGGATGATTCAGCAACGCAAACGACGTTCCGAAACTGCCCGACAACACGTGGTGCTCCGGAATTTCTTCGGGCCGTCAGAGTTCGGGTTGCCGATTTCGCCTGCCACGTGGTCTGTGAGGTACTGTGCCGAGGATCTTATCAGCGGCCGAGATCCGTATTGGAATCCGCTGCCGGCAGGCCGTACGGTGCCTGTTCTGTAAGCACTACTGCCGGTCCACACAGCCTTGCCGCCTCGGCAGATTCTTCAGGATCGACTGGTGGCCTGTAAGGATGGGCGCCTGCTCTCCGTCGGGCAGGGCAGGACGATGCCAATCTGCAAACAGGGAATCAGATAATCGAATTTGATTCCCTCCACCCCTGCTCTAGAATGTCGCGATGACTGATCGAATACTAACGGCCCTGCCGGTCTACAACGAAGCCGTCCACGTTCCTGATGTCCTGCGCCAGGTTGTGCAGTACGCCGACGACGTGCTTGTCGTCAACGATGGCTCAACAGACGGAACGCTCGAGGCTCTGAAACCGTTCGACGACCGGATTCACGTCGTCAGTCACGAAGTGAATCGCGGATACGGAGCCGCGCTGAACACGGCCTTCCGTTACGCGCTGAGTCACGGGTACGACGTTCTGGTCACGATTGACTGCGATGGGCAGCACCAGCCAGGGCTGATCCGGGAAATCGCGGCTCGGGTGGATGATTCGGCACGGCCTGTCGACATGGTCTCCGGCAGTCGATACCTGGAACAGTTTCACCAGAACAGCGTCGCTCCGGAAGATCGAAGGCGAATCAACCTGCAGATCACCCGATGCCTGAATGAAAAGCTGGGTTTCAGCATCACCGATTCGTTCTGCGGATTCAAGGCCTATCGAGTGGCCTCACTGGCCGACCTGGACATCACCGACAACGGGTATGCGATGCCGTTGCAGCTGTGGGTTCAGGCCGCCGATCTGAACTGGGCCGTCAGCGAATTTCCTATTCCCCTGGTCTACCTGGACGAGGACCGTTCCTTTGGGGGCTCACTGGACGATGCCGAGGTCAGACTTGCGCACTACCGCGACGTGCTGAACGCCGAACTGGCCCGCCGGGGTATGGTACAACGGTTCACGGTCGACTGCGGCGAACGAGCTTAGTGAATCAGAACAAATTCGCTGCTGTTCAGGTACGCCCACATCATATCTTCCAGTGCCTGAGTCAGGGCGCCGCGGGCTGAGGGACGTTGCTGCAGGTGTCGGTAGTGAGCTCGAAACGCCCGCTTTTCCTCCTGAGTCGGCGGACGCGTCAGTGTCGCCACCGCGACTCTTTCCAGCAGTCCGGCTTCTGAAGACCTGGGCGACTGTTGACTCAGGATTTCGTCCGTGGCATCCCGGATGGCCTCATCCACTTCCACGCCGTTCATCATCACCATCGCCTGGGCGATCGTGCCTTCAAAGTTCAGCGATTCGTCGTTTTCATCGGTTTCGTAATTCTGAGCGAACTGCCGGACCCAGCTGCGACGGTGTTCAATGGATGCCGTGTTGTGTTCCAGGGGCTGGTCAGCGGCTGAGCGAATCGCCACACGAATAGATTCGTAGACCTGTTCGGGAGTCATGCGCCGAGTATAGACGCGGGTAAACAGCGGTGTTTCGCCGTGTCCGGGCATGTCAATGGTCGCCGAAACCTCGCTGGACAGCTGCCACGCTCGCGTTGAGCCGATCCACAACATCAGACGACGCACGTCGTAGTCGGATCTGACGAACGCTTCAGCCAGCAGATTCAGCAGCTCAGGATGACTGACTGTCGCGTGTGGCCCCATGTCGTCCACCGGATTGGTGAAGCCGTAGCCGAAGAAGTGAGCCCAGACGCGATTCACCATTGCCCTGGCAATTTTGATGTTGGAATCGCTGGCCAGCAGCCGCGCCAGCTGCTGGCGGCGGTTTTCCTTGCTGTCTTCCGGAATCACATGTTTGTCGTAGCTCGGAAGCACGGCCCGTTGCTGGCCGGATCGAGTTTCGTAGTGAGTGATGCGTTCCACCTGAGGCCGATCCACCAGCCGACAGGTGATGTATTTCGACTTGCCCGCGGACGGTTTCGACTTATCGTCAGCCACGGTGACTCGGACGGTATCCTTGAAGAAAGCGTTCAGCGCCCAGTAGTCTTCCTGCTTCACACCTGTGGAAAACGGGTGGTCGTGACACTGAACGCAGCTGATCTGTTCACCCAGAAACAGTCTGGCGGTCACCGCCGTGGCAGGCGTGGCCTGATTGTTCAGGTGGGCCAGCAGAAAGTTCGTGGCACCGTTCCGGTCATTTCTTCCGGACGCCGTGATCAGTTCCGTGACGGTGTCAATCCAGGGCGTGTTCTGCCGGAACGACTGTGCCAGAAACTCAAAAAGCTTATCCCGATTGACACCGGGGCGATCTGTTCGGCCGATCAGCAGGTTGGTCCAGATTGTGGCCAGATGCTCAGACTGTTCAGAACCGGACAACAGGTCCTGCAGCAGAACGCCTCGTTTTCGCGGACTGTCGTTCTGCAGAAAGGATCGCGATTCGACCAGCGTCGGGATGCGGCCGGCCAGCGTCAGGTACGACCGTCTGACCCATTCCGAATCGCCTGCGGGACTCGCGGACTGCACGTCCTGCTCCTGCCACGAACGTTCCAGCAACTCGTCAATTCTGGCAACGACAAATGCGTCGCTGAAGTTTTCCGGCAGGCGCTCAGTCGGCCCGTCAGCCGGCCCCTGAGCCGGCTGATGGAGCTGTGCAGTCGACTGCTCGGCCGGTGACTCCGGACGGTGAGCCAGTTCCAGCGGCTTCAGTTCGACATCCTCAGACGCGGCGTTCGGATTACCGTTTCCATCTGACATCAGTTCATCTGAGCCAGCCGGCACATCCACCACGTTGGGGCCGTCGGGAGCGGACGGTCCGAAAAGCAGCCATGCCGTGATCAGGACCATCAGCGTGGCAGCGACGGCCACGAACTTCCGGCGGTCGGTCCGCCAGAGTGTGTTCGATTGCGTTTGGTCAACAGCATCCGTCACCGGGACCGGATCGGACAGACCGATGTTCTGTCCGCCGTCCCAGGTCAGCTGCGCGTGCAGGCACAGGTAGTCCGTGTACAGGTCCACCAGACGTTCATCACTGGTCAGCAGTTCCTGCAGACGAATCAGTTCGTCTGGTGAGAGCTGACCTTCCGCCTGTCGGCTGGCCAGCTGCAACACTGATTCTGAGGCTTCATTCATGGCATTCCTCCAGCCTCTGACAGGCGGTGTCGCACACATTCGACCAGCACCCGTCGAATTCGGCTCAGCGACTGGTACACTGAGTTGGGCGGCCTTCCGAGCTGCTGCGCCACCTGATCTCCATTGGAACCGGTCTGATATCTCATGCGAATCAGTTCCCGATCTTTGGCTCGCAGCTGAGCAACGCAGCGCGTCAGCGCCTCCTGCCGCAGTTCTGTTTCATCGCTGACAACCTCGGCTCGCTGAGCGACCATTTCCAGCAGGCTGTCCTGCAGCAAAGCGATCTTCTGATGACGACTGCGACGAAAACGAAACACCTCAAGCCGGGCAATCGCTCGCGCCCACGCCAGGAAGTTGGTGCCCTGCGTGAACTGATTCCATTTGGCCCAGATCACCAGATTCGTTACCTGCAGCACCTCGTCGGCATCCGAGGAATTGCCGACCAGCGGCAGCACATATAGATACAGAGCACGCTGCGACTGAGTAAACGCACGAATAAAGGCCTCGGACGGCGCCGCGGGCGTGACTTCTTGATCGGTTGGATTGTGTGCGGTGTCAGTCAAGGTTCAGACAGCAGAAAAGTGTACCGGAGACAAGCCCCGGTCAGTTCCGGCGACGGCAACGTCATCCGGACTGCGGGGCCTGCGAAAGTAAATGAGTTGTCCGCCATGCTGAGCGCCACCGAGGCGGTCTGACGGAGGCGAGCAGTCAGACCGACTACCCGATCAGTTCCTGAATAGCCGTCCCGCCGTTGGCCAGTTTCATCGGGCGACCTCGTTTGGATGTATGGACCGTGTTCAGCGGGATCCCCATGGCATAAGCAACCGTTGCCCAGATATCGCCGGGCAGATAGGCCTTGCTGTTGTCGGCCACTCGCGTGCCGTCTTCATTGGTCGCACCAACAGCCTGACCATTCTTCAGACCACCGCCACCAATGACATTCGACCAGCTGGCGGCCCAGTGATCCCGTCCCACATTCTGATTGATTCGCGGCGTCCGGCCGAACTCGCCCATCCAGACGATGACGGTGTCGTCCAGCATGCCACGCTGCTTCAAATCCGTGACCAGAGCCGACATGCCTCGGTCGAGCCCCGGCAGACGCTGATTTTTCAGCGAGTTGAACACGTCGTTATGCAGGTCCCAGCCGCCCATATTGACTTCGACGAACGGAACACCGACCTGAACCAGACGACGTGCCATCAGCAGGCTGCGACCAAAGCCGTTGGCTCCGCCCATGCCCATGCCGCCCCCGTTGCCACCACCCATGTACAGGGCTTTCGTCTCTGCTGATTCCTCTTCCAGCCCAAGCGAAGGATCGGCCTTGTCCACGTCGAAGGCAGCCATCTGGCGCGAGGTCATCAGGTTTACAGCGTTCTTGTACACGTCCTTGTGGGCTTCGGGCATTTCGCCGCGTCGCGAATTGATGAAGTTTGATTCCACGACCTGCAGCATTTCCAGCCGGCCCGGCAGACGTTTGCGGCTTTCTTCTGAAGGAGCATTGTTGATTCGGCCGTCCGTTCCGACCACGAAGGGAGCGTGTGACATCCCCAGAAAACCGGCCTGTCCCGAGCCGCCGCCGACGGACACAAAGGACGGGATTTCAAGTGCGGTCCGCTGTCGCCCCAGTTCGTAGCTGACGACAGAACCAAAGGTCGGATGAACAACGGTGGGGTTGGGAACAAACCCGGTGTGCATGTAATAGCGACCGCGGCCGTGGTCTGCTTCGCGAGTACTCATCGAGCGGACAATCGACAGGTCCCTGAAGACCTTTGCCGTTTCCGGCATGTGCTCAGAAATATAAACACCCGGAGCCGCCGTTTCGATCGGCTGGAACTCACCCCCCGTCTTGGCGCCGGGTTTCAGGTCCCAGATGTCGATTGTCGGAGGGCCGCCGCCCATCCACATCAGAATACAGGACTTGTTGTTGGCCCTGAGCGTGGCGGCATTGGCCTGCACGTGCGACAGAAAGTTGATGGCGGGAATGGTGGCAGCGGCCGTCGCCATGTGCTGCAGGAAGTGCCGCCGATTCATTCCGTAGTTGTTCCAAAGGCCCATTTCAGATTCTCCAGGATGATGTGTTTCAAATAAGGCAAGTGTGGATCAAAGGATGCCTGCCACCGCGATGTCATGGACAGGACAACAAAGAAGGGGGAGGAGATCAGTGCACAAAGATGAACTCGTTGGAATTCAGCAGTGCCCAGAACAGGTCCTGATAGGCCGCAGCCTTGTGCTGGCCATACTGGCGAACCAGTGACATGGCCTGAGTGGCTTCGCGGCGGGTCGGATATCGGCTTAAAGCCGCCAGGTAAAGTTTCTGCAGCTTGTCCATTTCCTTTCCCGGACCGCTGAATGTTTCATACAGAAAGCTGCCCCGTTCGGCGCTGACCGCTTTCTCAATCATCTCACTGTTCATCATCATCAGCGCCTGAGGGATTGTGCCGTTGAAGGTGGTCGCTTCGTCGTTTTCGTCGTTGTCAAAGGCCACCACAAACTGCTGCATCCACCGACGCCTCTGCTCTTCCTGCTCGTCCCAGCCGCCACGACCGGTTTTCTGAGCATTGGTGGCCACAATCAGCGAATCATATAGCTGTTCGGCCTGCATCGACTTGATGTACATGTGACTGAACAGCGGCATTTCGCCGGCCGCCGGGTTGTCAATCTGATTCTTGTCATTGAACTGACTGGTCAGCTGATAAGCCTCACTGTTGGCGATCCAGCGGATCAGCTGTCTGACATCGTAGTCCTGTCGGACGAATTCGGCCGACAGACGTTCCAGCACTTCCGGATGCGAGGCCGGATTGTGCGGCCCCATGTCGTCCACCGGACGAGTGAAACCGTAGCCGAAGAACTGTCCCCAGGTGCGGTTCACAAAGGCTTTGGCGATCAGCGGCGTTTCACCATGATCCGCTGAGACCAGCAGCCTGCTGAATTCCTTCCGCCGATCGAAGGCATTGGGGTCAATCTTCTGCCCAAGGTATTCCGGAAACGCCACCTGCATCAGGCCGCTGCGTTTTTCATAATACACCGGCCCGCTGAAATCCTGGAGCACCACTTCGCGGTATGTCTGTTCGCGGCGACCCGTATCCGGATTGGTCCGCTGATGATTGATGTTTCGCACCTGGCGAAAGAAGCTGTTGAACTCCCAGAACTGACTCTGCTGCCAGTTGTTGAACGGATGGTTATGGCACTGTGTACACTGGACCTGCATGCCCAGAAACAGCTTCGTTGTCTTCGCCGTCAGCTGGACGGCCTCGTCCGGCATCTGCATCTGAGCGAGCGTGTAATTGACGGCACCGTTTTCTTCCCAGTGCCCTTCGCTGGTCACCAGATCAATCACCACTTCATCCCACGGCACGTTTCTGGCAAAGGCTTCCCGAAAGAACTTTTCCATCCCGGTCCGGCTGAAGGCGCGGTTGTTGCCCCGCGGCTCGCCACGCCCCACACAGTTGTTGGTCCAGATCGTTGTCAGGTTTCGGACATAGTCCGGACTCTCCAGCAGCCGGTCGATGAGTACGGGACGTTTACGAGGACTTTCGTCCGCCAGAAATTCGGTCACTTCGGTCAGTGAGGGAATTCGGCCGACGATGTCCAGATATACCCGTCGCACCCATTCCTCATCCGTCGCGATCGGTGAGGCTTCAATTTCATTGTCTTCGTAACCCTGGCGGATCTTTGCATCCACAAACTCACCGACCGACATTTCCGCCCGGTCAGCCGGCTCAGACGCACCTGTTTCATCAGCTCGCAGGCCAGCCACCGTCAGCCCTGCAAGTAATGCGACAATCGTCGCTTGCTGCGTCCATTTCGGCACAAAATTCATTACTTTCGTCTCCTGGAGTCGTCCGGTTGATGAAATGGGGCTGCCGTCTCCGCAAATCTACATCATTTGAGTGGGAATGTGTTCGTGTATTTCTCGAAGCTAATCCAGTAAGTGCCTGAAAAAGCCCTCCTGGTGGTCCCGAATACAACGATTGCCCGCTGTTCTGCAGCCGCCAAAGGCGCGACCGGCCGCTATTTCCCCCATTTTAACACTGCCGGCAGGCAAGGTGGGGGCATTTTACCAACTTCAGAGGCCGGGATTCGATACGATGAAAATAACGTTTCTGGGAGCTGCTGGCGAGGTTACGGGCAGTCAGCACCTGATTGAAACCGATTCCCGGCGGCTGCTGCTGGATTGTGGTCTGTTTCAGGGTCGCGAAGAAGACACCTATCCGCGAAACCGGCATTTCCACTGCAATCCTCGGCACCTGGACGCCGTGATCCTGTCCCACGCCCATATCGATCATTGCGGCAATCTGCCTGGGCTTGTCAGGGCTGAGTTTGACGGACCGATCTACTGCACGCGCGCCACCGCGGATATCGCCACGATGATGCTTCGCGACAGCGCGAAAATTCAGCGGGAAGATGCCGCCTATAAGGCCGGCAAGGCCGGGCCCGGTGAGATACCGCCGGAACCGCTCTACACCGAAGAACACGCCCGCGACGTGGCCCGACGGTTCGAATACATTTCGTTCGACCACTGGGAATCACTCAGCGACGACCTGCGACTCCGGTTCCACCCCGCCGGTCACATCCTCGGATCCGCCATCTGCGAACTGGAACTGCGGGACGGCGACGTCTGGAAGCGGCTGGTATTCACGGGTGACCTGGGACGCCGCGGGAAGCCACTGCTGAACGATCCTGTACCGGTCGAACGATGCGACGTGGTGATCACGGAATCCACCTACGGCAATCGTGTGCACCCGGAAACCAGTGACGTCAAAGCCGAACTGCAGCAGGTGATCTGCGAGGCATCACGTCAGCAAGGCAAGGTGATCATCCCGGCGTTCAGTCTGGGACGCACCCAGCTGCTGGTATATCTGCTGAATGAACTTCGCAACGAAAACGCGCTGTGCCGAGTGCCCGTGTTTATCGACAGTCCTCTGGCCACCCGGCTGACCGAGGTATATCGCGACCATCAGGACGGCATGGATGAAGACGTTCAGCGAACGCTGAAGTCAGACGACAGCGTCTTTGACTTCGACGGTCTGTACTACGTGCGATCCCGGGACGAAAGTATCGCCCTGAATCGCCGTCCCGGTCCGTTTGTCGTGATCTCAGCCAGCGGCATGTGCGAAAACGGACGAGTTGTGCATCACCTTCGAAATACGGTCTCTGATCCGGCCAACACGATCATGATCATCGGCTTTCAGGCAAAGGGAACGCTGGGGCGGCAGCTGGTCGAGAAGCGTGACCACGTCTATATCTTCGGTCGACGTTACGAACGACGTGCTCAGGTCAACACCGTCAACGGCCTGTCGGCTCACGCGGACGCCGAAGATTTCCGATGGTGGTTTGACCGGCTGCAGAAACGCGGCGGCTGCGGACATGCCTTCATTGTGCACGGCGAAGCGGAAGCGGCGAACTCACTGGCCGGGATCATTCAGGACTGCTGCGACCATCCTCCCGTGATTCCTCAGTTCGGAGACAGCTTCGAACTGTGAACGCTGTCCGCGGCAGTCAGACTTCCGAATCATTCGACTCCGCAAACTGTGGAAGCGCCGGTCCGCTCCGCCGCATGTTGTCGTCACGATGAGTTACCTGCAGGCGGTCACAGAACTCCAGAAAGGGGATGGCGTGTTTTCTGGTCACCTGCCAGGTGTCCCGGATCTCGGCGACGGATCGTTCGGGCCCCGCCTGAAACAGATCCTGCAGCTCCCGGCAAAGCTGCCGAAACATCTGCGCCGACAACAACAGCCCGTCACTGATTTCCAGCAGCAGCCCGGCCTGCACGGCGAAACGTGAAAGCGACGTGACCGTTTCTTGAGCAACCTGCAGATGCCCGGCGATTTCCTTCAGTGTCGGCGGAGAACGATTGTCATCAAACAGGCGGACGATCTGCTCCATGCGCGCCTGCTGCTTCTTCGACAGCGTGTTTTCGTCCGACGCCACGGCCACCATTCGCCCCAGCCGCACGACCCGGCGTTCATCAATCAGCTGCTGCACCGACCACCGCACCAGCTCCGGTGATCCCAGTGGCTGGACCTGCCTGATGACCGATTCTTCGACAGACCACGCGTCCTGCGATTCTTCCGCCTGAGTGGTCAGGAGCTGCAGCACTCGCCGCTGAATTCGGTCAACTGCGGCGGGCGAGACCAATCGGGCTGTTTCCGAAAGTCGAAGGATGTGCCCGGACTGAACGGCATCGTTGATGATGTTTTCCAGGGCATCTGACGGAATGCCGGCCTGAAGTTCGCTCCACGATTCAACGGGCTCCAGTTCTCCCAGGAAATCTGTCCATGCCACCAGTCGTTCAGTCTGGTCAGACATGGCCAGCCGTTCACCAAATTCAATCAGTCGTCGGGTGCGGCGCGTATCACGATCCAGGGCCGCCAGAACCGTTGCTCCGCCCAGCGTGCCCACCGGATACGGCAGCCGAAGAAGGGCACGCTGCCCAAAGGTGGCCACCACCGGGTGGTCCGTTTCAACCAGCACCACGGTTGAACGGGCCGGGCTGAGCCGACGGGTTCCCGTAACCCGCCCGCTGCAGGCGGTCGAGGCGAGATGTATTTGCAGCGTGGCGGGGCACTTGATTTCCGGAGCATCCCGGAAGGTGGCCAGCTCCACCAGCAGATGCCGACTCTGAGGAAAGACGCCGGGAGCAATCAGCTCGTCGCCACGCCGGACCTCGGCCGCTGAAACGCCGGTGACGTTCAGGGCCGTCCGAAATCCCGCGTCGGCGCCATCAACCGCCTGTCCGTGTACTTCCACTTCCCGGACCCGGACCCGGACCGGGCGGCCGCTGCCGGCAAGGGCCAGACTGCTGCCGGTCCGGACGCCACCGCTCCAGACGGTACCGGCGAGCACACAGCCGCGACCGGGCATCGTGAAGACACGGTCCACCGGCATACGAAACCAGCGTCCCTGAGGGCGGTCAGGAATCGTTCCGCCCAGTCGAATAAGCTCCGACTTCAGTGCGCTGATACCGGTCCCGTCAATGATGGACACGGGAATCATGGGAACGTCGTGAAAGCCGAAGTCGTCCAGAAACAGTTCCAGCTCTTCCCTTAGTTCCTGTTGCCTGTCGGCCGAGGCCAGATCGATCCGCGACAGAGCCACCACCAGACGCTTCACTCCCAGCATCTGCAGAATGGACGCATGCTCCAGCGTCTGATTCTGTATGCCCTGGTCGCAGGCCACCACCAGCAGACCAACATCAATCGCCGAGACACCGGCCAGCAGGTTGCCAATATACTTCTGATGACCCGGGGCATCGATCAGAGCAAACCGATGACTGCCGTCCGTGAACGAGGCAAATCCGAGATCGATCGTGATGCCGCGTCGCTTTTCTTCCGGATGCGTGTCCGTGTCCATGCCGGACAGCGCAGCCACCAGCGACGTTTTCCCGTGATCAATGTGGCCGATGACCCCCACAATGGTGTAATTCATAGTCCCGGCACCTGCACTATCCGGTGCAATCGCATTGCTTCCATCCGCCGAAGCTAGCAGATCAGGAGCGTTCCGAGAATCCGCGAACGAATTCGAATCCAGGCTTTGTCTGAAAACGGCACGCGAGCAGGCCGGCCACCAGAACAGCAGTCATGCCGAGCTGCGGGGTGGCCCGGCTGCGCAGTCGGGTCACCCGCAGGAACGACTCAACTGCAGGAACGGTTCACCTGCGGGAATGGCACACCTGCGGGCACGATCAGCAATGGAACAGGAACGCGGCCAGGGGCAGCAATCCCTGAATCGTCAGGCCGGCTCGGCGGCTTCGGACGATGTCAGCTGATCGTCATCAGCATCGTCGATGTCACCGGTGTCGTCAGCATCATAGGCGTCGTCCATGTCGACATCGTCATCGTCATCGTCGTCGGCACCCGGTTCTCGCAGGGCAATATCCGGCAGGTCCAGCAGAGGTTCGTCTTCGCCGCGGGCCCGCATGAGCATTCTTAGAGGTACCTCCTGAAAGGGCGAAACTTCTCGCAAAAAACCCAGCAGGTAGCGTTTCCATGATTCGTCAAACAGCTTCGGATCGTTGCATTTGACAACCAGGCTGGGCGGAGAAACGGCAACCTGAGACGCGTAATAAATCTTCGGACGTTTGTTCCTGCGATGCGGCGGCGGGTTGTTCGCGACCGCGACTTTCAGGGCGCGGTTCAGCTTTCCGGTACTCATACGGGTCAGAGACTGTTTGTGGATGCTCTGGGTCAGATTGATCAGCTGCCGGATATTGCGGCCATCCTTTGCAGTCAGCACGGCGATCGGCACATGCCGCATAGAGGCAAATGATTTCACCAGGTAGTCTCCCCAGCGTTCAATCGTCATCTGCTCTTCCTGAGCCAGGTCCCATTTATTGACGACGAAGACGCACGGTTTGTGGTGTCGGCTGATTTCTTCGACCAGTTGTTTGTCCACGCGGGAGATCGTTTTGGTGGCATCAAAGAACATCAGCACGACATCCGCCCGGCGAATACTTCTTTCGGCCCGGACCAGGCCGTAGAACTCGATGTCATTCGCCAGGCTCTTCTTTTTACGCACGCCGGGCGTGTCGATGGCGACCAGCGTTCGGCCGTCGACGGTAAACCGGATGTCAATGCTGTCCCGCGTGGTTCCGGCTACCTCGCTGACAATCACGCGGTCTGTTTCCGCCAGCTGATTGATGAAGGTGCTTTTGCCGACATTTCGTCGCCCGACAATGGCCAGACGCATTTCCGGCGGCTGAATCAGATCCGCCCCTTCTTCGGTTTCGGTCTCTGCCTGTTCCGGCAGGCATTCGACAATCGCTTCCAGCAGTTCGCTGCGATTGCGGTTGCCTTTCACACTGGTGACGACCTGCGGCAGGTCGGCCAGACTCAGAAACGACGACGCTTCGATATCCAGACGACTGGAATCGCACTTGTTCACCACCATCAGAATCGGCTTATTGATTTTTCTGAGCCGCCGGGCGACTTCGGTGTCCAGTGGCGTGATGCCGGCTTTGGCGTCCACCACGAACAGCAGCAGGTCACATTCCAGCAGGCCGATATCAATCTGCCGTTCGATGTCATGGGACAGGTCGTCACTGTCCACGATGCCGATTCCACCGGTATCCACGAGTTCAAAATACCGGTCTCGCTCGTGCACGACCCACGTGACGCGATCACGCGTCACGCCGGCCGTCGGATCGACCACCGACAGCTGCTTACCGGCCACCCAGTTCAGCAGCGAACTTTTCCCGACATTCGGGCGACCGACAATCGCCACTTTGGGAATTCCCATGATGCTGAACCTTGCTGCACAAACGCTTGATGTTGGAGGAAAGAAACAGAACGCCGGGTAGCGTCGGGCGGGCCTGATGATCGCCCGCTGAATTCCGGCTCTGCGCCGAAAACGGATCTTGCCGGCGATGTCGGGCTGCGGTGCCGGGTTACAGTATACGCGGCAGGCGGACAGCGTCAGGGCAGAACGCCATTTTCCCGACAGAAGTCAGTCGATTCGCGAAGCCATGCGTCTGACGAAGGCCGCATAATCGGCGGCGGTGTCGATTCCGACGGCAGCCTGCTCGACGACGGCGACGGAAATTGAACCACCTGTCTGCAGCGCCCGAAGCTGTTCCAGCTTTTCCAGCTGCTCCAGCGATGATGGTGGTGTGGATGTCAGCTGCAGCAGATAATCCCGGCGGTACGCATACAGCCCGACGTGCAGCAGCCACGGACCGGGCCTGGAAGCCGCCATGACTGCTTCAACTGTCTGTCCGCGCGGAAACGGAATCGGCGATCGGCTGAAGTACAGCGCGGTGCCCGCTTCACTGATGACAACTTTGACACAGTCGGGGCTTCGTACGACCTCAGGATCATCAATCGGAGCCGCGATGGTGGCCATGTCGGCGCCGGAAGCCTGAATGGATGTGACCAGTGCGTCGATAGTGGCCACTTCCAGTTCCGGTTCATCGCCCTGCAGATTGACGACAATGTCCGCGTCGCGGCAGCAGCGCCGAGTCACCTCGGCAATGCGATCGCTGCCGCTGGGGTGTTCACCCGTGAGTTCCGCCCGTCCTCCGAATTCGGTCACGACCTGCTGAATGCGTTCACTGTCCGTGGCCACGATCACTTCGTCCAGTGCCGGGCAGGAGCAGGCGGTTTCCCAGACATATTGAATCAGCGGCTTGCCGGTTTCTCGCAGCAGCAGTTTCTCGGGCAGTCGGCTCGACTGGAGTCTGGCGGGGATGATTCCGACGATTTTCAAGGATATCTGCCTGATTCAGTGCTGATGACCGGTGTCCGCGACCGGCCATGCCGCCGCGGCGATGATATTCATTGGAAAACGCACCATCCCGCCAAACCTGACCATATACAGTGCGTCGACGGCGACCAGGGACAGCTGGAAACGATCTGGCGGCCCGAACATCACCGCCAGGGGTGGTCAGGAACCGACCATTCTGCTCGATAAACTGGCAGTTCAGCAGACACGCGGAACGGAACGGTGAATGACAAGATCGCGGCAGATTAGGGTCCGGAAAACGAAATACGAGGCAAATCGGGGCTGAATTTGGTGAAGTTAGCGTGAATCTGCGGCATTGGGTGCGAAAATTGCTTGCCAAAACACTGGAAAAACACAAGATTTAGCTACCACCAGGGGAATCTGGTGTGAGTTCGACATCTGCAGATGTTGTTTCATGTCAACGGCTTGTGTCTGTTGGATCGCGGCAGACTGCTGTTGCGAGCGTGAAATCAGCCTGAGCCGGTGTCGGCAACGTTGGTGAAAGGCTTTCTGTCTGACCGGTCCAAAGGACGTGGCTGGTCGTTGCCAGGGAAGAGGTTGCAAAATGAAATCACGTTTTCACGCCGGTGACTTGGTTATTTACCGGAAATCCAAGTTCAGTGACCATCCGGGACCTCGGGCAGCCAACGTTCATCCTGCCCCGCGTGGGGAGACGTATTCCTATACGGTGGACAAATTCTGGATCGTTCAGGAAGTTCTGGCGGACGGAACCGTCGTCGCCACCACCCGCCGAGGCAAAAAACATTATCTGCGGCCTGACGATCCGTTGCTGAAACGTGCCAACTGGCTTCAACGACTGCTTTATCGGTCTCGTTTTCCGTCTGAGCCGACGCCGGTTGTTCCGAAGCGAGAGCTGACGCTGACCTGAGTCCAGTCTGAGTTCTGGCGGCCTGCGTCGGGAAGTTGTCGTTTCGTGGCTGACCGGATACGCTACGTCACTTCCTTCCCGCACGCCCCTCCCTACCGTTGCCAGCCGACGTGGACCGGTCACTTAAATCGCCCATGCATTCAGTCACGGACACAGCCACTCCGCTCAGCATCCTGTCTGCAGATCACGCAGCGTTTGACTTTCAGCCCCGGACCCGAGTGATTTTCGGGGCGGGGACGTTTTCCCGGCTCGGAACAGTGGCTCGGGAAACCGGTCAGGAACGGGTGTTGCTGGTCACAGACCCGGGACTCAGACAAGCCGGGCACTGTGATACCGCCGTGGACTGTCTGAAAGCCGCCGGATTATCGGTTGCCGTGTTTGACGACGTCGCTCAGAATCCGACCACGGACGACGTCGACCGCTGCGTGGCCTGTGCCCGGCACCACCAGATTCAATTGATCGTCGGGCTGGGTGGCGGCAGCAGTATGGACTGCGCCAAAGGGACCAATTTTCTACTGACCAACGGCGGCCGCATGCAGGACTTCCGCGGTGTCGGCAAGGCGACCAAACCAATGCTGCCGATGATTGCCGTTCCCACGACGTCGGGTACCGGCAGCGAGGCGCAGTCATTCGCGGTGATTGCGGATGCCGAAACACATATGAAGATGGCGTGCGGCGACCACAAAGCTGCCTGTCGAGTGGCTATTCTGGACCCGCTGCTCACCATCACCATGCCTTCGTCGGTGGCGGCCGTGACGGGTATCGATGCCATCACGCATGCCATTGAAAGTTACGTCACGACCAGACGAAATCCGATCTCCCAGATGTTTTCCCGGCAGGCATGGCAGCTGTTGAGTGCCGCGTTTCCCGTCGTGATGAATCAGCCCGAGAACGTCGAGGCGCGGGGGCAGATGCTGCTGGGCGCTCATCTGGCCGGCGCCGCGATCGAAAACAGCATGCTGGGCGCGACACATGCCGCCGCGAATCCGCTTTCCGCTCATTTTGACATCGTGCATGGCAGTGCCGTGGGGATGTTGCTGCCTCATGTGATTCGCTGGAATGCGACAGAAGTCGGTTCGCTGTACCGGGACCTGGCCCTGGCGGCCGGCTGGGCCGAACGTCACGACTCGGTGGAAGAGGCGACGGAAGCACTGGTGACCGGCTTCACAGAACTGCTGACGATGGCTCAGATTCCGCGTTCGCTGACTGAAGTCCTCGCCGCTGAGCCTGATGAAGCCACGGTCGCCATGCTGGCCACGGAAGCCAGTCAGCAGTGGACGGCGACCTTCAACCCGCGACACATGGATGCCGATTCGTTCCAGCGGGTTTACCGCAACGCAATGTAGCACCGAACCACACCTCCCCCGGCCGCTGACATGCTGCCCTTGTTGGCGGCCCCGGGGTCTTTTTTTACCTCGTTCGTTTTCCAGAAACCCCCATGATTCGCAAGCTCTGCACCTCCGCTCTTCTGTTCGTCGGCGTCGCCGCTTCATTTCCGTCGGCCTGTACGGCTCAACAGCAGATGGCCACTGGAATTGTGTTTGAAGATTCCAACGCCAACGGGACAAGAGAAACCGTAGAACCGCTGTTGGCAGGCGTCCACATTTCCAACGGGCGAGAAGTCGTCGCGACAGACGCTCAGGGCAAATACCGCATCGCGGTCGGTGACGACACCATTGTCTTTGTGATCAAGCCGGACGGGTATCGGACGCCGATGGACGAGGATCACGTGTCTCGGTTCTACTATATTCACAAGCCCGGCGGATCACCGACGGATCTGAAGTTCCCCGGTGTGCCTCCTACCGGACCACTGCCCGAAACGATCAACTTTCCACTGTACCGTCAGGACGAAGCACCACAGTTTGACGTCCTGTTCTTCGGCGATCCGCAGCCCCGGAATCAGCAGGAAATCGATTACATCGCCCATGATGTGGTCGAAGGCCTGATCGGCAGCGACGCAGCCTTCGGCGTGACGCTGGGCGACATTCTGTTTGATGACCTGAGTCTGTTCGACAGCTTCAATCGCACGATCGGTCGCATCGGCATTCCGTGGTACAACGTGATCGGAAACCACGACATCAACTACGCCACCGACCGGGATGAGCTCAGCGATGAGACCTACGAACGCGTCTACGGCCCGGCCTATTATTCCTTCAACTACGGTGGCGTGCACTTTCTGGTGGTGGACGATGTCCACTGGATGACCGACGGCAATAAGAAATTCTATCGTTCCGGCCTGAGTGATGCGCAGCTGGATTTCATCGAAAACGACCTGAAGACCGTGCCGCAGGATCGCCTGGTGGTTGCCATGATGCATATCCCGCTGGTGAAGTCGACGCCGTGGCTGGAACCCAAACGGGATCGGCTGTTTCGGATTCTGGAAACGCGGGAACACTGTATTTCGCTCTCCGGTCATACGCATCATCACGAGCATGTGATGATCGACAGCAAGGACGGCTGGAAGCGACCGAAACCTCATCACCACATTATCAATGTGACCGTCTGTGGTTCATGGTGGTCCGGGCAGCCGGATGAAAACGATATTCCTCACACGATGTGTGCCGACGGC
Source organism: Fuerstiella sp. (assembly GCA_040222735.1). GTDB lineage: Bacteria > Planctomycetota > Planctomycetia > Planctomycetales > Planctomycetaceae > Fuerstiella. The sequence continues at coordinate 62,457 of JAVKCM010000171.1, forward strand.
ACTCCCAACG
>JAVKCM010000172.1:0-18767 GCA_040222735.1 Fuerstiella sp.
GGGTGGTCTCCCAACCGCCTCGTTGTGGGGCGGTCGATCTTGTGGTCGGGTCGGGAGACGTGACCACAACCTGCCGTGGTCGGGTCGGGAGACCTGTCCACAACGTTTGTCACAGAAACGCGGCAGTTTCTCTGAAATGGCGTTTTTTCGGAAAAGTACCCTTCTCAGGTGAGTGGTGGCGTGCCACACTTAGGGTCACTGTGTTTCCGAGCCTGCCCACTCGAAGTCCAGGAGAATGCCCGTGTCTCGTACTCTGTTTGTACTCGGCCCTGTCCTGATGGTGTCAGCGGTGCTCGCCGCCGACGTGAAACAGCCGGAAAGCATTGATTCGCTGGCAACTCACAGGCAGGTCGCCGTGATCAGCATGGCGGATCAGGAACGCCCGCTGAAGATCAATGCCTTCTGCCTGAACGGCAACGATCAGATCGTAGCTGCCTGTGGCAATGGTCCCGGAGAAATTCGACTCATCGATCAGAACGGCACCATTCTCAGGTGGTGGTCTGTCGCCGTGAAGCCGGAAGCCGTGCATGTGGCTGATGACGAAACGATTCTGGTCGGCGGCGAGGGAAAATTGTTTCGCTTCAGCAGTGACGGTAAGGAACTGCAGCAGGCCGAATCACCGCACGCCGCGGCGCTGCGTGCCGGCACAGAACAGCTGCGGAAGGAAGCCATTCAGGTGCTGACACGTTCCTCCAATACTCTCGGGGCCCGCATCGAACTGTACGAACGCGTCATTGCCCAGCTTGAGGAAAAAGGTAAAAAGGGAGAGCTGAACGACCAGGAACAGCGCATGCTGAATCTGCTGCCGCAGACACTGGAACAGTTTCGCAAACAGGCTGCACTGCAACCGGAACAGGATGAGAAAAGCGGACCGAGTGAAGAGGCCATTCAGCAGCAGGTCGCCAACCTGATCAAGTCGAAGATGCGGATTTCTTCGGTCAGTTCCGGCGCTGATGCCGTCTTTGTCGCCACCCGCAGCCAGCAGGGCTACGGGTATGACGTGTGGAAAATGGACCGAGAGTTTTCCGCCGGAAAGATCATCGTGACGGGGCTTCGCGGCTGCTGCGGGCAGATGGATGTGCAGTGCTGTCGCAACGGTCTGTTTGTTGCTGAAAACTCAAGACACCGGGTTGTGCGTTACGATGCCGACGGTGCCGAAGTCACCAGCTGGGGCAAGCAGGACCGCAGCGGTGTCGACGGGTTCTCCAGCTGCTGTAATCCGATGAACGTGTGTTTCAACAAGGCTGGCGAAGTATTCACGGCGGAATCAGGGACCGGGCGAATCAAACGCTTTACCGCCGACGGAGAGTTTGTGTCGTATGTCGGTGACGTCGACCTGGTGCCCGGCTGCAAGAATGTTTCCATCGCTGTTACTGCCGACGCAGGCAAGGTCTTCATGCTGGATCTGACCAGAAATCATATCGTGATGATGAAGCCCGGCTCGGCAGCGAAGGATGCTGATGCTGACACAGCGGCCGACGGCAGAACGGAAGGACGGTGAATCATGCACAGATCCGTGACTCTTATTCTATGTGGCGTCGGGCTGCTGTGCCTGACTTCCGCTCCGCTCGGATATGCGGCGGATGCCCCGACGGCGCCGCCACTGTCTCTGATTGTAATGGACCCGCTGGCCGCGCCTTTGTCGTGTCCATGTGTCGAAGGATATGCACAGCGCAGGTACGAAGTTCTGGCCGAGCTTCTACAGCAAGAACTGAATCGTAAAGTTCAGCTTACTTTCAGCGAGTCACTGGCGACAGCGCTGAAAAAGACGAGAGGGCGGGCGGATCTTGTGATCGGCAAGGATTCTGTTGTCCGAGCCGATGCCAAAACAGCCGGTGTGAACGTGCTGCCGCTGGGTCAGCTGACTGACAAACAGGGCTCAACCGAACAGCATGGCCTGATTGTGGTCAATCGTACTGACCCGGCGACCGAAGTTCAGCACCTGAAGGACTACACGATTATTTTTGGCCCGGCCATCGCCGATGAAAAACATGCCGCCGCGCTGACGCTGCTGCGGGACGCGGGTGTCACCATACCAGCGAAGCTGACGATTGATGATGCGTGCAGCGATGGCGCCTGCAAAGTCATTGACCTGGGACCGACATCACGCACCGCCGCTGTGATTTCCAGCTACGCTCAGCCACTGCTGGAAGGCTGCGGCACGATACGTAAAGGAGACCTTCGCGTGGTTGCCAGAACGGCTCCCGTGCCGTTCATCACTGCTTTTGCCTCGGCGGAACTGGACGCTGCTGAACGGGACTCTGTTCAGGCGGCGCTGCTGAGTGTTTCGCTGCGTCCCGACGTCCTGGAAGCTCTGGAATCGCTGGTCGGATTTCTTCCGCCAGACAAAGCGAACACAACAGTTGTGCCGGTGGCGGATGCGGCTGTAGCAAAAAAAAAGTAGTCTCATCGGAAGTCGCAGCCTGGCCTGGCTGGCGGGGGCCCGGTCGTGACGGACGCGTGAAGCAGCTGCCGGACGTCCTGTCGCCGGAACCTCAGGTTCTGTGGCAGCTGCCGCTCGCGCACGCCGGGCTTGGCGGTATTGCTGCCACGTCCGAGGTTGTCGTATTCGGCGACCGCGATATCGATGACTTTCATGATGTGTTTCGATGTCATGACGCGGACACCGGTGCACCGGTCTGGAAAATTCATCGGTTGGCTATTGGTGCTCTGGATTACGGTAATTCGCCGCGGGCGACGCCGCTGATTGCGGACGGAAAGGTGTATTTTCTGGGAGCACACGGAATTCTGCTGTGTGTTCGCCTGTCCGACGGTGAGGTACTGTGGGAACGAGATCTACGGCAGGAATTCCCGCCCGTCGGTGAACTGCCGTGGGGATATTGCGGATCGCCTTTGCTGGTCGCCGGCCGACTGATCGTCAATCCCGGATCCGCCGACGCCTCGTTGCTGGCGCTGAATCCGGAGGACGGAGCTGTGATCTGGAAGTCGGTCGGCGGCGGGCAGGGCTACGGTTCTTTGATTGCTCCGGTGCTGGGAGGAATTCGCCAGATTGTCGGGCACGATGCCAGCTCGCTGGGCGGCTGGGATCCTGAAACCGGTCGGCGCTTGTGGACGCTGGTACCTGAGGTCGATGGCGATTTCAATGTGCCCACGCCGGTGGTGGCAGACGGTCGACTGCTGGTGACGACAGAAAACAACGGAGCACGCCTGTTTCAGTTCACTGAACAGGGCACGGTGCGGCCGGAACCGGTGGCCGTGAACCCGAAACTGCGACCGGACATGAGTACACCGCTGGTCGTCAACGGCCGCGTCTACTGCGTGAACAGGTTTTTGTACTGTCTGGACCTGAACAACGGGCTGCAGGAACTGTGGCGCGTTCGGGACGCGGCCCTGTCTGACTATGCCGCCCTGGTGGCCTCGGATCGACGGATACTGTTGTTCGGTCGGGGACAGCTGCTGCTGCTGAAGGCCGATGGCGATTCGCGGATCATTTCACGACAGACGGTTTTTGAGGAAGATGTTCCGTTGTACGCACATCCGGCAGTGGCAGGAAACCGGTTGTTTCTGCGTGGCGAGACGCGGCTGGTCTGCGTTGAATGGTGACGCCGGCACCACATCGGTATCGTCTGAACACCGCGATTGGGCATCTGGGGCAGCGTGATGTTTCCTGGCCGCACAGCACGGATTACCAATCCGTCCAGGACGGGACCGTACGACGCATTTTCAGCCGCTCTCAGCGGACACCGCACCGCGCGACAACTGAAACAACCTGACGATCCCTGCCGCGGCGTCTTCATTTTCTGTCCAGGATAAACAGGCCGACCATAGACAGCAGCACGCCTGAGACCATCGGAAGCGAAGCCGGTTCAGAAAACAACATTACGGCACCGACGGCACACATGGCGTTCTGGGTGGCGTTGATGACGTTCACCTGAGTGATGTTCAGCCGCTTCAGGGAGTGAGTGATACAGAAAAACGCAATGGCGTTGAACGTGCCGGCCCACAGCATCATCTGCCATTCGTCTGCTCGAATGGCCAGAAGCCGATCACGCCCCATCATATTTGCTCCCAGCAGAGAAAGGCAGATTACTCCGGTCGAGCTGTAAATCAGCAGCATCGATTCCACCGGCAGCGTCTGCCTGGCGACGCGGCGGATGACAACGCCGTTGATGCCGTAGGACGTTCCGGAAATCACGGCCATCAGGACGCCCAGCCAGACGATCCGGGGGGCCGCCGTCGATACTTCGGTCTCAGGCGAATCGGTCAGCGTCGCGGCATAAGACAATAGAACGATCGACAGCGCCATCACACAGATTGACACCACCGTTCGCTGAGTCACACCGTCTCCCAGAAACGTCCTCCCCAGCACGACACCGGCGCAGATAATGAACGCAAACACCAGCGGCACAGAGATGGCCAGACCGATGTGTCCCAGCGCCAGCTGGAATCCAAGATTTCCGCCGAACTGCATGATGACTCCGGCGAAGATCAGCGCCGGAATAACGCGTCGGGAAGGATACAGTGGCTGCCCGCCTGTCTTTCGGCGGATCAGCAGCGCGCAGGCCAGGACAACGGTCGGCAGCGCCTTCATGGCCGTCACCCAGATGGCGAAGGCGAGGTCGGCATGACGCCCGGACAGTCCGCGCAGCGCCAGATTGGCGGCGGAATATGCCACGGCCGAAAACAGTCCCAGAGCGACACCATGCCGCGCATGAGTCGACAGACCGGACGAGGCCGGCGCGACGGCGGAGGGAATCTCCTGTTCAGAGCTGGTCAAGCTGGCATCCCGGGAAGGTGCTGCGGTTCAGGTTGCGTCTTCCGCCATGTCGTGCAGCACGGAAATAACCACATCCAGACCGGGTTCCAGCTCTTCTCGTGTAATATTCAGAGCCGGCAGCAGGCGGACCACCGTGTCCTGAGTTGCATTCAGCAGGACGCCGCGTTCCATGGCCAGACCAACCGCCGGTGTGCTGGGGATGGTCAGGTCGATACCGATCATCATGCCGCAGATTCGCAGTTCTTTGATGATGGGCAGATCCTCGCGGACGGCTTCCAGCCGCTGTCGCACGTAAGCTGCATTGTCCTGCACGGCCTGCAGCAGTCCTTCTCGTTCAATCGTTTCTCCGGTTGCCAGTCCGGCCGCCATGGCCAGTGAGTTGCCGCCGAACGTGCTGGCATGCATCCCGGGCCGCAGATCGCCTGCGAACTCGTCTCTGGTGATCATTGCTCCGCAGGCCACTCCGCCCGCCAGGCCTTTGGCCATCGTAATGACGTCCGGCTGCACGCCGGAATGCTGGTACGCAAACCACTCGCCCGTGCGTCCCATGCCGGTCTGCACTTCGTCAAAGACCAGCAGCATGCCGTGTTCGTCGCACAGTTTACGCAGCCCCTGCAGGAATTCCGGATCGGGAATGCGGACGCCGCCTTCGCCCTGAATCGGTTCGATCATGATGCCGCAGGTTTCGTCATCCACCAGTTTTTCAACGCCCTCCAGATCGTTCATGGCGGCATAGCGGAACCCGGCCATCAGCGGACCCAGGCCTTCATGATATTTGGGCTGAGCTGTCGCGGTGAGTGCTCCGAAGGTTCGGCCATGAAACCCTTTTTCAAACGTGATCATCCGAAACCGGCCCTCGGCAGAGCCGTGCAGGCGAGCCAGCTTGATGGCTGCTTCATTGGCTTCAGCGCCGCTGTTGCAGAAGAACGCCTTGCCGAAACTGCGGGTACACAAAAATTCCGCAAACCGACCCTGTTGCTCGATATACCAGGTGTTCGGAACGTGAATCAGACGTGCGGCCTGTTCCTGGATGGCCTGGACAACCGCCGGCGGTGAATACCCGAGAATGTTACATCCCCAGCCCGGAAACAGGTCGAGGTATTCCCGGCCTTCCGCATCCCACACACGAGATCCCTCGCCGCGGACCAGTGAAACCGGATATCTCCGGTAATTGGGAATGACATATTCATCAAACAGTTCAATGGTGGACTGGCTGTCCAGCGGGGCAAGGGTACTCATGCAGACACAACTCCAGTGGAAATCCTGAGGCGCGGACGCAGGTGGATTCGGATGACTTTTTACCGAGCCGCCGGCCGATGGTGGTCCACGCACGGATAAAACGCGCGATTTCTGATGCGGCCGGGATAATATCACCCGCATGATCTGTCAGCGAGGGCGATGACCATCGGGCAGACACGATTCCTCAGGTTCTGGTTCCCGGATTCCCGCCTGCGACTGTTTTTGCAGACGTGTGAAGTTCCCGGGCCGGCAGGAAACCGCTTTCCTTTCAGATTCTGACAAATCCCGGATGAAGTCGACACCCGAGGCCCGGTATTGTGTCTGCCTTGAAAATCAATTCTTCCCGCAGCCAGCTTTCTTCTTATGCCGCTTCCGTTTCGAGAAACCATTCAGCAGATGGGAGGTTACGTTCCCGGTGAACAGCCTCAAACCACCGGCTGGGTGAAACTGAATACCAACGAAAATCCGTATCCACCATCGCCGAAGGTCGTGGAAGCCATTCAGCAGGCGGCGACCGGTCGACTGAATGTCTACCCCGACCCCCTGGTGCGAAGTTTCCGGCAGGCCGCCGCGGATGTCTACAACTGCAGCCCCGACAGCATTCTGCCGGCCAACGGCAGCGACGAAAACCTGACGATTCTGATGAGGTCGTTCTGCGACCCCGGGGACACGATTGTTTATCCCTATCCCAGCTACGTCCTGTACGAATCGCTGGCACAGATTCAGGGGTGCACTGTCCGGCGTCTGCTGCTGGATTCCGACTTCTGCTGGCAGGAAGCCGACGCACAGCAGTTGTGCCGACCGTCCAGACTGTGTTTCGTTCCGAATCCGAATTCACCCACCGGGAATCGCTGGACGTCTGACCAGCTCGAACAATTGCTGCCGGACAACGGCATTCTGGTGCTGGACGAAGCCTACGGAGATTTTGCCGACGTCCCGCACAGGGGAGAGCTGCTGCAGGAAGCCCGGTTTGCCCGGAAAATGGTGCTGACCAGAACGCTCAGCAAGTCCTACAGTCTGGCCGGAATTCGATTCGGTTTTTCCATCGCTGATCCGGAACTGACGACCGGGATGCAGAAGGTCAAGGACAGTTATAACTGCGATGCCATTGCCATTGCCGCCGCGACCGCAGCGATCAGAGATCAGGACTGGATGCTGCAGAATCGCGAACGGGTGCTGCAGACGCGCGGCCGACTGTCTTCGGCACTGCCATCGCTCGGATTCAACGTTGCTCCCAGCCAGGCCAACTTTGTCTGGACCACACACACCACCGGACAGCACCGGGAAATTTACGAGGGCTTGAAACAGCGGCAGATTCTGGTGCGGTTCATGCAGTTTCCGCATGCGAACCCGGACGGACCGATGGTCGAAGGCCTGCGGATCACGGTGGGGACAGATCAGGAAATTGATCGCCTGCTGGATGCTTTGCAGTCTGTCGTCGAGCAGCTGGGCTGACACGGCGGTAGCTGCCACCGTGTCTGCGGATCATCCTGTTTGTGACGATTGGCTCGCGGCGGCATCCCGGCCGGGTGACCCGATCCGGCGGATGTGTCGCTCAGGACCCGAATTTCCGCAACCTCCGGACATTGTGTGCGGGATAATTTGGGGAAACCGGTTCGTCGGTCCGATGGGCAACAAAAACAACGTCTCGAAAACTCACAACACTTTATTCTGTTGGTTCTGAAACATGACACGTTCGGCCGAAATCAGACGCAAAACCGCCGAAACGCAGATTCACCTGAAGATCGATCTGGACGGTGCCGGCCGCAGCGAGATCAGTACGGGGGTCGGATTCTTTGACCATATGCTCACGCTGTTCGCGCGGCACGGGCTGTTCGACCTGAGCGTTCAGGCGACCGGTGACCTGCATGTGGACCACCACCACACCGTGGAAGACGTGGGGATCTGTCTGGGCCGCGCGATCGCTGAGGCACTCGGAGACAAGCAGGGGATCCACCGCTACGGCAGCCTGACGCTGCCGATGGAAGAAACACTGGTCACGTCAGCGCTGGATCTGAGCGGGCGGTTTGCCTTTGTCTACAGGGTTGAGTTCCCCACCGAGAAAATCGGGACCTTTGACACGGAACTGGTTCAGGAATTCTGGAACGCCGTGGCGTCGAACCTGATGATGAACCTGCATCTGATGCTGCATCACGGCAGTAACAGCCACCATATTTCGGAAGCGACGTTTAAAGCAACGGCACGGGCGCTGCGTCATGCGGTGTCGATTGACCCGCGGCAGCCGGGTGTTCCGTCCTCCAAAGGAACGCTGACCGGCTGATTTGCTGTCGATTCAGAGAATTTGTGGGTCGCATCACCGGAAATCAGGGAAATCCGCCGATAACGGTGGTTGAGATCCGGACAATTTGACGATATCCTCCGCCGATTCAAATCGACGCCTGTGGAATTACGTTGCTTGCGGGACACCGAAATCCCGGATTTTCAGCCTGCCGGCGTCCCGCATAACCGGAGTCAGACTCGTGTCAATCGACAAATCATTGAAGAAACCGAGCGGAGTGGTTCGCGCTCGGAACGTACTGAAGCGTGCAGAACGGATCGCCGTGCTCAAGGATCAGGATCGCTGGACGGACGAATTCAGTCCGCTCGGTCTGCCCAAAGTGCGGATTCAGAAGGTCGCCGCCGGCAAGAAAAAGAAGAAGAAGAAGGACGAGGAAGAAGCCTGATTCAGGCACTCACGTCTCACCTGCACACACAGAAAGCCCGGCTCTTGTCAAAGGCCGGGCTTTTTTGTTGCGTGCTGATTTTTTATTAAGCGACGAATCAAGGCGCTGACGACCTCGGTTGTGACTGCCCCTGCTGTGTCCTGCCGACGGCCGACAAAAGGCCGCCTGCGCCGGAGACGCGGTCAGGACAGACTCAGAGGACCGTCGCTGCAGAATTCCGGCTTGCCGAATGTTTCGATGTGGTGACCGAAGCCGTGAGCGATGGACATCAGCAGCCGATTATGCGGCACCATCGGGAACTTCAGTGACCGGCCCATGTTGAAGTCCAGCCCGTTTCCGACCATCACAAAGGGAATGTTGTTCAGGGTGTGATTGTTACCCTGCCCCAGTTCATTGCCCCACAGGATCAACGTGTTGTCCAGCAGTGAGCCCTCGCCGTTTGGTTCCGGTGTTTCTGCCAGACGTTTCGTCAGGTAGGCCAGCTGCTCACAGTACCATGTGTTGATCTTCGTCAGCTTGTCATGAGCCTCTTTGTTGCTGTCAGGTTCATGTGAAAGCGTGTGATGGCTTTCGTCGATCCCCAGCCAGGTCATCTTGGGCTGCCCCACCGAGTTGGTGATCTGGAAGCTGGCCACGCGGGCAAAGTCGTTCACGAAGCTGTTGACCAGCAGATCCATCTGCATCTTCGTGATCTGCGGAATATTGTCGTTTTCTTCCTTCACTCCGGGTTCCAGTTCGGGCACCACATGGTCCAGTCGTGAACCGGCGTCTGCCTGCAGCTGAAGTTCCATCGACCGCACAAACTCGGCGTGCTCTTCCAGCAACTGACGGTCTTCGCTGCCGATAATGCTGCTCAGTCGCTGCAGATCCTCCTGAACATCGTCCAGGATACTGGTCAGGTTCCGGCGATCCTTCATCTGGCCGTACAGCTTCTTGAACATCTGATACGGGTCATCGATCGGGGCGACCGGCTTGTTCGGTCCCGCGTAGCTCATGCGTGTCCACGTATCAGCGCGGTCGGGCACCATGACACCGAATTCCAGCGAACCGAATCTGGTACGAGTTTCTTCTTTTGACTGCAGGTAATTCTTCAGTTCCTGGTCCAGCGAAATTCCGCTGGCCCAGCCCGCCGGAGTATCCGATCCACCCTGGATGTTGCCAGGAAATAGTTCGATTCCCGTCAGCATGCAGCCCATGCCTCGCATGTGTCGGTCGCCATCCCCCTTCAGTTTGTCACAGACGCCCTTCGTGACCAGCATGCGATCCTTGAATTCGGCCATCGGCTGCAGAATGGGCTTCAGGTCGTAATCAGATCCTTCCTGCTCGGGCCAGAAGTCCCAGGGGACGGTGCCGTTCGGGCTGAACATGACAATCAGCCGTTGTTTTCGCGCGCCGGCGGAAGCCGGGGCGGCAAAAGCATTCAGGTTGCTGATAAACGGAAGAGTGGCAGTGGCCAGTCCCAGTTGTTTCAGGAATTCGCGTCGAGTATTCATAGGGGCGTTATTTTCAGGCGGGCGGAAAGGGAGGGCGTACGTGGGGTCGACAGATGATTCTAATCTCCGGTGGTTTCCTTACCAGTAGTTGGCGTCGAAAAGCTGGCCGATCGACAAGCGATTTCCACCATCAGATGCTTCATGCTGAACTGATGGCCAGCAAAGAATTCCGCCAGTTCGGTAATGGCTTCCGGACCATAGGCCAGTATCGGCTGCTGAACCATGTGGTGGAACAGCTGTCTGGCGAATGAACGGTGAGTTTCTTCGCTTTTCAGCAGGAATGCTGCCAGTTCGCTGGCTCCGGTGAAGTTGACGGTTTTTCCGGTTCGGAGCCGGTAATAACCGGCGGCATTGACTGGTTTTTCCTTTTCCACGGCCCGAAACCGTCCGACGGCGTCAAATTCCTCCAGTGCGAATCCCAGTGAGTTGATCATCTTGTGACAGTTATTACACATGGCCGGGCTGGTCTGTTTGATGACACGTTCCCGAGTAGTCAGGTGTGGCTCCAGCTCCGGCGGCAGAGGCGCCACGGAATCGGGCGGTGGTTTCAGAGCCCGCCCCAGAATTCCGCGGGACAGAAATACGCCTCGGTGGATCGGCGAGGTTGTGTCGTGATAGGCGAGCCCACTCAGAAGAAATGGATGAGACGCAATACCAGCGCGGTGCTGAGGTTCGAACGGCAGCTTCTGAAAGTCGTCGCCGACCGGCTTCTCAATGCCGTAGAACGCCGCGATCCGGTCGTTGACCCACATGTCCGGAGTCGTCAGCAGACGCTGAAAACCATCCTCGGACGTGACCGCCTCAGTCAGCAGTAGTTCGAGCGACGAACGGAGGTCCGCGACGAGTTCCGGTGTGAAGTCGGGAAATATCTCTGCGTCCTTGTCGACTTCTTCCAGACGTTCCAGATTCATCCAGACACGCAGAAACTCTCTCAACTGCACCTGTCCGCGATACGAATTGACCAGCCTCCAGGCCTGATCTCGCAGCCCCTTTTCACTGTCCAGCCAGCCCTTTTCGGCGGCTTCCAGCAGCGGGCGGTCGGGGATGGAATTGATCAGTGCAAAGGACAGGCGGGCAGCCTTTGTAAAAGCGTCATCCTGCCCCGTGACTTCTCGATAAAGAAATCGCGGCGACTTCAGCACGGCCAGCAGGCTGCGCCGCACCGCGTCGTCCGACGTTTCTGCGGATTCAAACTGCCCGTCGACATACGTCTGTCGATCCGTGTCACTTAGTGGACGTCGAAAGGCGCGATAGGCGAATGTGCTGCAGAATTCCTTCAGCTTTCGCTGTCGTTCGGCTTCATCGTCGTCGCCTTTCAGTTTTGCGGCAGACGGAAGCTGAGCGACCAGTTTGTCCACGGCTTCAATGGCAGCAAACGTTGTGGCGTCGACCCACTCCCGGGATACCGATGTGCCGCGAATATACCCGTCACTGCGGTCATCCGGCGGAAATGGAGTCTCGACGACCAGCACCGGAGCCGAACTCTGAGGAGACAGATGGCGAGCCGGAATCGGCTGCTCAATCCCGTGTGGCGGCTTCCACCACAGGCCCACAGAAGCCGTCTTTTCCTTAAACGTAAACCATTCCAGTGTCACCCGGTACAGTCGCCCTGCCAGCAGATACCGTGCCCCGCGGTATTCAGTGTCGTACCCGGACTTGACCCAGGCATCGATCAGTGGCGTCCGCGAATCGTTGATATACAGCTTACCACCGTTTTCCGTCTTCAGGATGAAGTCGTACCAGCCGGTTTCGTCGATCAGGATTGAACCTTCCCAGCGAATCGAAAACTGCTCGGCCTCGGGAATCTTTTCCGGATCGGGTGTCGCTTCGCCGAAATTGAAATCGATCACCGGATCAATTCGTTCAATCACTTTTTCTTTGTCACGGAAGCTGCGTGACTTGTAGTAGCGCGCTTTCAGACCGTGCTGTTCGTCAGGCCGGCTGGTCCAGGCAAAGCTTTCCACCAGATCGGCAATGGCGTTTCGATACTGTGAGACCGTGAGTCGACTGAGTCTGCGACGTGGCGGGTTCAGACGCGCCTGCGCCTCGGGCGAATAAAAAGCCTGCTGCATCCATTCTGCCACCGCCGTGGCGTCCTCACCAGTGCACAGCTCCGGCTCGCCCTCGGGCATGGTTGTCGAAATATAGTCCGCCAGGTCAATCGTCGGCTGGTCACCGAAAATGGCTTCCGGATAATTGTCCGCAGTGCCCTCGCCCTTGGCGCCATGGCAGCTGGCGCACTTGTCTGCAAAAACTTTTGCACCACGCTGCAGCGCGGCCGGTTCCTGAGCAGACAAAGGGCTGCATGTTGTGAACAGCAGCCCGCTGACGATAAACAGAATGCAGACGCAGCGTGTCATGGAAGGCAGGACTTGTTCGGAGGTAGGCAAAATTAAGGCGGGAACCCTATTTTAACCGCGTGGATGTGAAATCCAACAGAATAACGTCCCGCTTTCACCCCGGAATTCCCGGAAGCAGGGCGCCGAAAGGTTGGAAAAATCTGCCGACCGAGCCGGTTCGCCCACAATTCGCCTTTGTTGCCCGAAACACTGCAATTTCAGAAGGGGCGGACCAGAAAATGACGTGTCTTGTCAGCCTGTGTGGTTCTGTCAGCGTGTCGTTCTGTCAGCTCTTGATGGCCGCCATCACGTCCTGCAGTTCCGCGTCTGTTTCCTCGTCTGTTCCTTCTTTGCCAAGGCTTGAGATCACTGGTGCCGGTATCGCGCGGACCAGCGCGATACCCAGCAGAAAGACGACACATTCCGCCATCGTGACCATCGCCGCCGAAGACCACCAATACCTCAGGAATCCGAAGCTCAGTACCAATAGTGCGGTCACAAACAGTGACATCGACAGCAGCCTTGTTCTTTGAGAATCTGTGGGACAGTCAAAGAACTGTTCGCCGGTCAGCGAAGTGGCGCCCTGAATGACACCACCCGCCAGCAGTGCAGCCGGAAAGTACACAGCAGTCGCCCACGCGGCCAGTGGCGACACGGCGGCGGCGACCAGCACCGCCGGAATACTCAACACCAGAAATGGCAGCAGTGACACGGCATACCCGGCATTTGGCGCAGCGGTCGACATCAGGAAAAAACCGACCGCCAAACCGATCGGAATTGACAGCATGCCGCCCGCCGATCCAGCGTCGATGGTGATCTGCCACAGCGCAAACACGGGGCCCAGCAGGACAAAGTTGCCCACAACGGCCAGCCCCACGCCAACAGAAAACGCGGCCGGTTGAAAAGCTCGCGAACTGCCTCCACAACATTCAGCCGCCTCACATTCGGGTTCCGCTTCATCGGTTGAAGTACCGTGGCTGTCAGGCGGAATATTCTGAAGCCGTTCTGCCGCATCAGTGTCGGCTTCTGACCCTGCAGAACCAGCAGATGGTGTTTCCCCTCGGAACGTCTCGGTCCTGTCAACGGATCCCTGAGCTGGTGCCTCGGATACAGCCGGTCTGCCCTCGCCTGATTCGCTGCCTGCTGCGGTTGAATTGCCCTGAGTCATGGAACGGCTTGAATTGGTGTCGGACAACGCTGGCAGCACAGCAAATCCGACACACAGGCCAACCGCGGCGAGAATAAGAAGTGGCAGCAGCCCCGGCACCAGATTCACCAGAACACCGACCGCCAGTCCACCGGGGAAAGCGGCCGACCACCACCGCATCCCGTTCCAGCGTCGGTTTGCCGGCAGAGAATTTCTGGCAGCATCCGCCGTGGAAGACCAGTCGGTGCCAGTGCCGGCCCCGATCAGCAGTGCGGCAAAAAACAACAGCTCGGCCGTGACGCCGATCAATGCCATCCCGGCGGCCAGGATCAGAAGAGTGAATGCAGGTGCCCGGCGAGATTCGAATCGCAGCTGCCATTGCCGATCGATGGCAGTACCGCAGCCCATGCCACAGGCCAGCGCCGCCGTGATCAGGACGGGCCAAACCCATGCGAGGTCGCCCGTGATCGCAGCAAGCCTGTTGGTGTGGCTCAGCAGCGCGCCAACCGCTGCCCCCTGCAGTGCCCGCGCTCCCGTGGCCAGAGCATACCAGTCGGCGCGAAAGCAGGCCGTTGTGGTGGTCGGGGGCTGAACGGCTGAGGCTGGCATGAGATTGACGCGGAATGGATTGGTTGAAGCAATGGCCCTATGGTAACGGAATTCCGCAGAAATCCGACGCCGTGGGCGACCCACTTTCAACCGCCGTGGGCGACCCACTTTCAACTCAGACCCAGTTCGCCTGCGGCAGCCGGCGATGCTGTTGTTTGGACAGAGGCTGGCGGTGTCAGCGCACAAAACAGGACACCGGGAAAGCCCGGTGCCCTGTTTTTGTTGAACGTTTCACAACGCCCAGGGTTCTTCGTTCTTCTCTTCTTGGAGGAGATTCGACAGCCTCGTCACTTGCTGTCTGACAGTGGTACGGTGACGAAACGGGATATGTTGGACCTTCCATCAGATATTTTCACCAGAAACAGAACCTGATTGGATGAATCCGTCGTTTTCATGGCTTCTTCCATGTCTGAAATATTGTCCACATTTCGACTTCCGACACGAGTGATGACCATGCCGGGAGACAGTCCGACCCGGGCGGCCGGGCTGTTTCGGGCGACAGACGTGATCACCACGCCGCCCGCCGTGTTCATTCCCAGCCGCTGTGCAAGGTCTTCGGTCAGGTTTTGAACGGTGATGCCGACCTGAGTGAATTCGGCCGAGGCCTCGTTGTCTGAACCGTTTCGCGACGAATCGACTCCTTCCAGACTGGCCAGATCGGCCGGGCGTTCGGCCACTTTGATCTTCAGTTCCTGCTCTCTGTTATCGCGCAGAATCCGGATGCTGTATGTCTGGCCGATATTCAGTTTTTCAACGACTCCCAGCATGTTGCGGTCGCTGGTGATTCGTTTGCCATCGACTTCCAGAATCACGTCTCCTTCCTGAAATCCTGCTTCAGCAGCGGGTGAGTCCCGGACCACACCGGTCACCACTACGCCCCGCGGCACCTGCAGATGAAAGGCATTCGCCAGTTCAGCGTCAATCTGCTGCATGGTGATACCCACGTAGGCGCGACGAACTTCGCCGGTTGTCTTCAGCTGATCGGCTACCCATCGCGCCAGGTTCACGGGGACCGCCAGACTGACTCCATCGTAGCCCCCGCTCCGCGTGGAAATGGCGGTGTTGATGCCGATCACTTCGCCACGCAGATTCACCAGCGGACCACCGCTGTTGCCGGGATTGATGGCCGCGTCTGTCTGAATGAATTCCTGAACCATGCCGGATCCGAGTCCGCGACCCTTGGCACTCACGATTCCCTGAGTCACCGTGTGATCCATTCCGAACGGGCTGCCGAAGGCCAGTACCCAGTCTCCGATTTCCATCCGGTCGTCGTCGCCCAGACGCAGCCACGGCAGTTTTTCGTCCACCTTGATTCTGACGACGGCCACATCAGAACGTTCGTCTGATTTCACGTCTACGGCTGTGAATTCTCGGCCATCGGCCAGCCGGACAATGACTTCTTCGGCATCGGCAACCACATGTGCATTCGTCATCACCAGACCGTCGGCGTCGATGATGAATCCGGAGCCCTGCCCGCCGGGCATCCGGTATTCCCGTTCCGAAGGACCGCCCTCTTCTCGGAATTCTCGGAATCGCGGATCATCGAAAAACTGTCGAAAGAAAGGGTCGTCTTCGAAGGGAAACTGACGTCGGGTGACCCGCTGCCGGACGACCTTTCCGGTTGTCTTGATTGAAACGACAGCCGGCAGTGTCGCACGGCTCACCTGACGAAAAGCCTCAGACAACGCATTCGCATGAACCAGCTCGGGGCTGGGCTTGATTTCCTCCACCTGTGCCGGCTCTCGAGCGGCGGTCATGGTCAGGACGTCCGGTTGCTGGATCATGCACGCTGCCAGCAGAGTCAGCATTGCCAGAACAATCGCCGATGGCCATCTTGGTTTCTTCATCTTGATTCTCCTTGTCTGAACAGAAACTGCCGATCATCAGGGGGATCAGGACTGACGGCCTGCTGCCGGCAGGCCGGTGGCGGCCAGGATGCACGCCTGCGCGTCGCTGACGCAGGAGTCTGCGGCAGCGGCCTTCTGTCCGTCTGCCAGACTTCCGCCTGAGTCAAAGGTCCGTTGCCGACCGCCTGTACGGTCGAGAGAATTTTTTCGATTTTCTGGTTTCACAGGCAGGAAAAGCACATTTCGTCGACGGTTGGTCGGGAAGACGGCTTTCGTCCGGGGGGGCGAGCTCGATACGATCAGATCGTTGCTCCAGATATGTCTTGTTTCTCTGACCAGGCCGCACCGGCCACCTTTCATTCTTGTCCCGCCCGTGAACGACACCAATTCAGCGTCGGAATCTTCAGACCGCGAGCAGATTCTGCGACTGTGTGAAAAGCGCATCGGCTACACATTTCAGAATCAGGAACTGCTGCTGCGCAGTCTGATCCACAGTTCCTGTGCCACCACTCGTCTGGACTGCAACGAACGGATGGAGTTTCTGGGAGATGCCGTGCTTGGCATGGTGATCTGCGAATCTCTGTACCACAAGCATCCGGATCGCCGCGAAGGACAGCTGACTCAGTTGAAATCCCGCCTCGTCAGTCGTCAGCTCTGTACGCAGGTCGGCGAACAGCTGCAGCTGAAGGAACTGATCCTTGTCGGAAAGGGGTTGACGGAGATTCCGGATTCGATCACGGCAGCGGCCGTGGAAGCCATCGTGGCCGCGATCTACCTGGACGGGGGGCTGGAGCAGGCTCGGGCCTTCATTCAGCGCGCGTTCGGAGAAGAACTGGAACACACGGACGAGGCCGACCTGGAAAATTACAAAAGCCTGCTGCAGGAAGAAACTCAGCGAGACGGCACGACCGTGCCCAATTACGTACTGCTGGAACAGCGAGGGCCCGACCACGCACGTGAATTCTGCGTGGCCGTCGAAATTGAAGACCACCGCTACGACGCCGCGTGGGGCCGCAGCAAGAAGGAAGCTGAGCAGAAAGCCGCCATGAATGCTCTGGATGCCATCAATCCGGAGTGATGCCGGCCTTTCTGCGGGCCTTTCTGCGGGCTCAGGCGGCAGCAGGCTGGAGATTCCGCTCGGGTCTATTATGCTTTGCAGCCTTTCCCGAGTCGGCCGCCGCGCCGACCTTCCGACGGCATTGGCAAAGTGATTCTGATGGTGACCACGACCGAATGTCAGGTGTTGTTTCGGCCCGATTCTGCAGAACTCAGGTTCCTGCCGGAAGGACCGTATGCTCTGGCGGACGGACGCGTCAGCTGGGTCGGAATTCAGCACGGCGCCAAGGCAACCGTCGGGTCCGTCAATATTCTGAACCCAGCGACCGCGGTGAATAACTGTTTTGAACTGCCCGGACGTCCGGGGTTTGCATTTCCCACTTCACAACCCGATGTTTTTGTGTGTGGTGTGGAACGTTCACTCGGGCTGTTCAACACTGCGACCGGCAGCTGGTCCGAGTTTCAGGGCGGCGTCGATGACGCCGTGGAAAACACCATCATCAACGATGGCGTCGTTTTTCAGGACAACCTGATCTTCGGCTGCAAAGACCTGGAATTTCAGACTAAAAAGGCCGGCCTGTATCTCTGGCGCGGGGCCGATCGCAGGCTGATTCAGCTGCGCGACGATCAGATTTGTTCCAATGGCAAGGCGGTCACCCAGGGGGAGGACGGAACGGTTTCGCTGATCGACATCGATTCGCCTTCGAAGACCGTCACGCGCGCTGTTCTGGATGTGCCCGGCGGAAGTCTGGAAGAACCGCAGGTCCTGCTGGACCTGACCTCAGAAGACAACTTTCCGGACGGCATGATCACGACCCCCGACCAGAAGAGTGTGATCATCGCGTTTTATGATCCCGGTGATCCGGCATTTGGTGTAGCTCGACAATACAGCCTGGCCAGTGGTGATCTGGAAGCAGTGTGGACCTGCCCGGGGTCGCCTCGCGTCACCTGCCCGCAACTGATCCGCATCGGCACCGACGTTCACCTGGTGCTGACGACGGCTGTTGAGCATATGGAAGCAGAGCAACAACGACGGCATCCGAACGCCGGAGCGTTGTTTGCCGGTGTGACATCGTTTCCGTCCGTCGGCAGTCAGCCAGTCCTGGACATCGCATCCGCCTGAGCGGCAAGAGCCGTGTCCGGTTGGCCCGGTTCCTCTTGTGCCTGGGGCTTTCAGCCGCGGGCATCACCGCACGTGCCATACAAGTGCCCATACAAGTGCTGCCGCCATACAAGTGCCACCCATGTGTAATTGACAGCCACGACCCATACAAGTGCCACCCATGTGTAATTGACAGCCACGACCGGTTTGGTATTCTGATGCCGGGCGTGAGCTTTTCTTTCTGTCAGGGAGCAGCATCATGGGGCGTGTGAGTCGGGCGGAGACTTGTCCGGATGATGAAATCAACGTGGTGCACTGCATTAATCGTTGTGTGCGACGTGGGTTCCTGTGTGGTATCGATCCCTTCACGGGACAGAACTACGAACATCGGCGCGAATGGATTCGTCACCGGTTTGAGTTTCTGGCGGGGGTGATGGGCATCGAGGTGCTCGGGTTTGCCATTCTGCACAACCACTTTCATGTGGTGCTCAGAAACCGCCCGGACGTGGTCGA
>JAVKCM010000173.1:0-24598 GCA_040222735.1 Fuerstiella sp.
GTTTCAGACGTGGTTTTTCTGGAAAGCTTTACGTCTCAGATGTTCTCCCGCCGCGGAACCTATGGCTGGAACCACAGCTGGGCAGGCGACATGTATCATGTGCTTATGTACGCTCAGCTGCAGCCGCGAGTTCTGTACGAACAAAGTCTGCTGAATAACGGGCTGGCCGGTGCAAAGGTGCTGGTGATGGCCGATTGCGATGTGCTGACCGAATCTGCCGTCCGCACCATTCAGCAGTTTCAGGCGGCCGGCGGTCTGGTGATCGGTGACGCAAAAGTATGCCCGGCCATTACACCTGACCTTGTGATCCCGCGTTTCAGCCGCAGCAAACAGGCGGACCAGGATCGACAGCAGCTTCAGACTGCCGCCGCGGAACTAAGAAGCTGGCTGGATTCGAGGTATGAGCGCGCGGTTCAGTCAACAAACCCGGACGTCGTTACTCGTCGGCGCCGCTTCGGAACCACCGATTACGTCTTCGCTGTGAACGATCGACGCGAATTCGGCAGCTACGTGGGCGGATACGGACTGGTCATGGAAGACGGCCTGCCTGCTGAAACCACGCTTCTTGTGAATCGAAACGCGGCCTCTGTCTACGACCTGCGTCGCGGTCGGGAGCTGCCGTCCGAAGCTGTGGACGGACAGCTTCGGGTGCCGCTGCAGCTGGGCCCCTGCGACGGGCAGCTTTTGATGTTCACCGATCGTCCCATTCGCCAGGTGCAGCTGCAGACGCCGGACGCGGCGGTACCGGGCGACCAGATCCGTCTTCAGGTGGCTGTCACCGATGGTCAGCAGGCGATTGATGCCGTGGTCCCGCTGCAGGTCAGGATTGTCGATCCGGAAGGTACGGAAGCCGAGTTCACCGGCTACTATGCCGCGGCCAACGGCAAGGCCGTCATTGAATTCGACTTCGCTTCCAATGATCGTCTCGGAGTCTGGCAGATTCAGGCAACAGAACTGGCGTCGGGGAAAACAGCGACCTCCTATGTCCGCCTTCGTGAATGATCAGGCACGTGGCTGGAATTGCTGCAGCCGGTCGATGACGGCCTGAAATGATACTTCCGGCGGACAGGTGATCAGCACAGTCTGCCCGGTCACGGGATGCGGAAACTGAAGTCGGACGGCGGCCAGCATCAGACGCGTCAGGTTGAGATGGTTCCGATAGAAGCGATTCTGATGGCTGTCGCCGTGGGACGTATCGCCGAGCACGGGATGAGAAATCTGATTGAAGTGACGGCGAATCTGGTGATAACGTCCGGTCACCGGCCTGACCTCCACCAGCGAACAGCGGGTAGTCGGGTATCGTCCGGACGGCAGCGGCAGCTCAAATCTCTGCCGTGTCTCGTAATGCGTTTCGGCGTCCTGCGGCGCGGCCTGCGGATGACCGGCGGGGCTGCCGCGTCCCAGTGACGAAACAAGAGGAATGCGAATGCTGCCATGATCGTCGCAGAATCCTCGCACCAGCGCCTGATAGGTTTTGGAAACACGGCGTTCAGTAAACAGCAGGCCCATGCCGGACGCCGCTTCCGGCATTTTTGCCAGCACCACAATGCCGGACGTGGCCCGGTCCAGCCGATGCACCGGGTAGACAAAATGGCCCAGCTGGTCGCGAATCTGCTGCAGCACGAAGCTGGTTGCGGACCGGTCTTCGTTGCTGCGGTGGACAAACAGGCCGGAGGGTTTTGCCACGGCCACCAGCCATTCGTCATTGTACAGAATCGGCAGCTCATCGGCGTCAGCCGCGGAATCGTTCATTCAGCGACCTGCCAGCATGCCGAGGTGTTCTTTTGCCATGCGCGTGATTCCGGCGAAGGTATCCGCCTGCGGGATACCGGCGATGATGGTTTCGCCGACGGTCATCGGTCGCCGAGGTCCGCTCATGAAATCTGCCGGCAGCGGCTGCGGATAAAACTCGTTCCGGCTCGCGAGCCGCAGTGCCCGCGGAAGATGCCATGCCGATGTGATCAGTCCGACGCGCTGTGTCGTGTTTCGGAAACTTTTGCCCAGCGACAGCATCTCTTCCGATGTCGTGCGTCCATCCACCTGCTCAATGGCCTCCGGCGGCACCCCAAGACCGACCAGTACATCGGTGGACTGGTCTGCCGGATCAAATCCGGATGAATTCATGGACTCAATTCTTCGGCCGGTACAGATCAGCTTCTTCGCCACTCCCTGATGCCATGTCTGAGCTGCAAGAATCAGCCGGTCTCCTGAACCGTTTCCCTGCTGCCGCTGATTGGCCCCGATCGACGTGCCGCCGCCGAGCACCACGACGAAATCGAATGGTTCCTGTTCGAGCGGATGAATGTCTCGAAACGGAGCTTCCAGAGAAGCGGCGAGCTGCATGACCACATACGAATTCCCACAGACCGTATAACACAGCCAGATGACCAGCGCCAGCAGCGTTGGCTTGTACTGGCGGGCGGTCGCGAAAACGATTACCAGGCAGGTCAGCAGGTACCAGAGAATTCCGCAGGGCATGGCCAATGCAGTGGCGATTTTTTCGGCCGCGGACCGATCCAGGATTGCCCAGGCCACAAAGGGAATCGCGGCCATGATAACAGCACAAGCGGCGAAAACTCGGAAGTAACGAATATCCTGCATACCTGATCAGATCTGTGCGAAACGTGTCAGCGATCCGGGCCGTGAGATACGAATCGTACCAACCTGGCCGCCGTCTGTCCGCCTGCGCCACAGCTGGATTGTCAATCCGCCTCGGCCGGCAGCGCCAGTTCGCCGGGGGCCGATTTGTTGTCGATCTGCGAATCGATCGGGGGCGTGGCATCGTTGAGTCGCGACGTCGGCAGATCGGGAAGCCGAAAGAACGTCGCCAGTTCACCAGGAGTAGCGTCAGTGTTCTGCAGGCCCGCATCGGCAGTGCTGCTCCGGACGGTGACGCCGATCATCACAGACTCGACGCCGGTGGCTGAATACAGTGCCACGGCCAGTTTCCGCCCTTCAGGAAGCAGCTCGTCCACGCTTCGCTGAGCGATCAGCCAGCACCGTTCCTGCAGCGTCTGAACAGCGGCCGGAGTGAATCGGCTGAGTTCGGGGACCTGGACAAGAAAGGCAATGCTGTCATCGTTCAGTTGTACAAAAACACGGTAGGCCCGCGGCGTCGTGGCGGCTCCTGGATTGGTTTCAGCGAAGTGCGTCGCATCCAGTACATGCAGGGTTTCGATATAGTGTTCTGCCAGTCTGACGGCGTCCTGATCTGTGGTGGAAACACCGATCGCCGCCGTTTCCGTTTCCGCCAGCAGCTGACCTTCGGCCTGTTTCAGCAGCACGTCACCCTCAGCCTGCGGTGTCACCGTGACGCTTGTCGGTGTCGCCGGTATTGGAACATCGCGACCTCCGATGCTGTACAGCAAGAATGTTCCCATCAGCACCAGACTGATATAGCCCAGCAGCATGCCGAACGTTGCCATTTCAAGACCGCTGTATTCGCCGTCGGAATCTCGCACAATTCCTCGTGACATGTGCCCGCAGACGATCGCGAAAATGGAAAACGGGATGGACAGGAAGCACAGACACATCATCGGATACGACAGCAGTCCCGCAATGACACTCAGAATTGCCAGAGCAGAAGTCTTCTGAGCATACACGGCAGAACGATACGAAGTCTGCCGTGAAGTATTTTCGAAGGGGTTCTGGTAATTCCTGTCTGCCATGTCAATTCCCGGGATCCGTCACAGCGTGTTGACTTAATCGCCCCGATTTCGCAGGTTGGTTCGATGCCGGGTGCTGAATCTTGAAGGTAAAAT
Source organism: Fuerstiella sp. (assembly GCA_040222735.1). Classification (GTDB taxonomy): domain Bacteria; phylum Planctomycetota; class Planctomycetia; order Planctomycetales; family Planctomycetaceae; genus Fuerstiella. Next base: position 3,762 of record JAVKCM010000173.1, read on the forward strand.
CAGTCTGGCTTGCCCGAATCTCTGGATCACCATGCTTCCGAACGCCGCCGGACGCTGCCGTCAGCATACTGTGCCGGATGCGGGACGAACCAGCGATCTGTGAGACAGAGGTGAATCCGTCCTCGATTTTTCGCCCGATGAGCACGACTGTCGGATTGTTGTGGATGCAGATGGCTGACTGCGGCAGCTATTCTGATTTTGCCGCGTCACCTGGACCGCCGCCTCCATCAGCCTCTCCACCGCTACCACCGCGTCTTCGGCGGCGGTTGCGGCGACGACGTTTCGACGTTCCGCCTGACTGTTTTTCACCAGCACCGTCTGTCGTCTTCCCGGACGGCGATGATTCCAGAGCCGTTCCATCAGCCCTGGCTTCGGGTTTGCTCTGGTTGTCCGTGGATTCCGGCGCGGTTGTCTGAGATGCTGCGTCGGGGCCGTTGCCCTGGCGGCGTCCCTTCTTGCCGCGCTGCCTTGATCGGCGGCGACGGCGACTGCCGCGTTCAGTCACTTCAGCAGATGAACCAGGTGAACCAGACGGACCACCTTTTGCCGATGGCGTGTCGCTTCGATTCGGTTGCTGGCTCAGTTCCTGCGCGGGGTTCTCGTTCTGCGACCCGCGCGAACCAACGTGGCGTGCGTCGCCGGAAACGGTCTGTTTCGGTTCCTGAACTGTGGCCGCCGTTGTCAGATCTGTGGGTTTTCGCCCGCCGTCATTATCGTCGATGCCGGCGCCAAACTCTGTTTCCGGCGAGGCCTCAGGTTTTTCGGAATCATCGCCGTCGGCAGTCGTGGCTTCGGCCCGCAGATATCCCTTGCCTCGACGCAGAGGTTTTTCGGCCGGTGGTGCGGACCGTTCTGCCCCGCCTGGATAGTCGTGTTCCGGCAGGTCCTCAACCAGTTCTGCCTCGGTCGGGGTCACATCCTCTTCGTTGTTGTACGTGACAAATGCCGACGCATCAAACGGCGCCGGGCCTTGATCATCGATGATCTGCATCAGCGGCCGGGGTTCTGAACACGTGCATTCCCGCGACGTGACGCTGCCGCGCGTGCGCACGGTCCGTCCGCATTTGGGACACTTCCAGAATCGTCGGACGCGAAGTTCGTATTGAAGAATGGGACCTTTGATGGTGCGGTACTCCGAAAAATCTGACCTCAACCGCCGAAGAAACAAGCTCAGTCAGGGGTGATCGGTGGTGGTTGTACACCGATTGTCACCTGCCCGGAGACGTCGTGCAAGGCACAGCCCCTGCTGAACCAGGGCGCTACAGCCCGTAGACCGGTAGACCGGACATTCCTGTCCGGTCAATCTTCGTAGTTCAGTGGGCGGACAGGGGTTTCCACCGTACGGTTCGGTTGATTTCAGTTGATTGGTGTTCGGACAGGAATGTCCGAACTACGGACCTTTGTTGATTGGTGTTCGGGCACGGACTTCCGAACTGCAGTTGTTGTGGTGTTGGAGGCAGAAGTTGGCTTGAGCATTTCCGAGTTTTTGTGTCCACTTCCCGCTATGAACGAAGAACCTAAAAACCAGATTCGTGAGTTGTCCAGAATTCAGCGGCGTGTGGTCGGTGTGCTGATGGAAAAGGCATTTACCACCCCGGAACAGTACCCGCTGACGCTGAAGGCCACGACCACCGCGTGCAATCAGAAAAGCAATCGCGATCCGGTGGTGTCATACACCGAAGATCAGGTTCAGGACGCCCTCGATCAGTTGAGGCAGGATCTGCTGGTCGCGGAAGTATTTCCGGGTGGCGGTCGCACGCCGCGTTATCGCCACTATATGAGGCACAAATTCGACTTCTCAGAAGCTCAGTTTGCGATCATTGCTGAACTGCTGCTCCGCGGACGTCAGCAGCCCGGCGAACTCAGAACAAGAGCCAGCCGGATGGTGCGGATCGAAAGTCAGGATCAGCTGCGTGAGGAACTGACCGGGTTGCAGCAGATGGGATACCTTCAGGCCAATGGTCCGCTCGACCGCCGCGGTGTGGAAGTCGATCATACCTTCTACCTGCCCAAAGAAGGGATGGACATCGGTTCGGCGCCAGCCGAAGCAGCCAGTGCCGAGTCGTCCCCATCATCAGCCGCGGCTGAACCGTCCGCCGACTTTTCCGACTCGCTGAATCAGCTGGCCTCCACCATTGCGGAACAGGCGCAGACGATTCGCGGTCTGGAAACCATTGTCGCGGAGCTGGATGACCGACTGCAGCGGCTGGAACGAGACCTCGGCGTCTGATCGCCTGTTCCGGGAAGCTGCTGCGGGAAGTTACAGCAATGAGCCCGACAGACGTGGTGAAAACAACTGTGCTCGTCCGTGACAACAGTTAACTGTCTGGAACCAAAAACGCGAGTTGATCCCGTGAGCCGCGACGCGTAAGCGGCCGGGCTCGGCGCGATCCTCGCATGGGCGTCCGTGGCGCAAACATCCTGCTTGCGAATCAGCTATGGCGTGTTGCGGTGCGCCGGGGAGCTGCCATGCGGAAAGGGTCAGGGCAGGCGGCAACAGTGAGGACTGCATGGTCCGGCTTCCGGTGGCGGGCAGTTGCCGGCAATCGGAAGCGACGGGCCGGAAGACACGCGCCCCGCGGCGGCACTCATCAGCTTATGCAGACGAGCGGACTCGCAGCGCGGACACTTTGGTGTTTCGCGCGGACCAACCAGCATCTCAAATTCGTTGTCGCAGGCGTCGCAGTGATATTCGAACAGTGGCATCGGACGTATCGTTTTCTGTGAGCTATTCCGGTCGTCGACAGACCGTAAATCGGAGGACAGGCATCCAGTCGTCATCGCTGACCGCACCAGTATACACGCCCATGTCGACCTGGTCCGCCGGGTTTTGTTCGATGGTTCCAGTTTTCCGGACGAAGCCGGTTTTTGGTCGTGCCAGGCGGCAATGCGGCTCGTGATTGTTGATACTGGTTGACCGGGCAAGTTCGCGTGTGGTATGATCATAAGGTCACGGCGTGCATGTTGGCGATTCGCGCGTCTCACCCACCTTTTGCGAGCGACCTCCTTCCCACCCTGCTCGCTGACCTTAATTTGAATGCGGATGACCGATGCGTTCATCACGCCCTGCACCGTCCCGGAGGCGACGTTTTGTCGTTGCCTGTCTGGCGCTTTCGATGACCATGGTGACAGCCTTTGGTCAGGCCGGAGAAGCTCTGCACCACCGGATCGATCAGGTATTTATGGAAACCGCGACGGGGCCCGTGGCCGGGCTCGTCGACGACCTGACGTTCGCACGCAGAATTCATCTGGATCTGACGGGTCGGATTCCGTCGGCTGAAGAAACCCGCCGGTTTCTTGCCGACGACGCCCCTGATCGGAGGATTCGTCTGGTGGACCACCTGCTGGCCAGCGATGAATTTCCTCGGCACATGGCGGTTGTGTTTGACGTGATGCTGATGGAACGACGTGGCGGCAAGCACGTCAAAACGTCGGAATTTCGTGCGTGGCTGGAAGAATCATTTCGCCGGAACAAGCCATTTCATACGCTGGCCGGCGAGCTTATGGCGGCTGATCCGTCCGGTGATCAGAAACCGGCGAGCGCGTTTCTGATGGAACGAGACCTGGAGCCAAACCTGCTGACGCGGGAAATCAGTCGCATGTTTCTGGGCATGGACCTTCAGTGCGCGCAGTGCCACAATCACCCAAACGTCGACGACTACAAACAGGAGGACTATTACGGGCTGTTTGCTTCCGTCAGCCGGCTGTCGCTTTTTCAGGCCGACAAGAAGAAGCCCGCTCTGATTGCGGAATCGGCGGACGGTCTGGCTCCCTTCAAATCGGTCTTCACCGACCGTCAGGCATTCACCGCTCCGCGGCTGCCGGGCGAGCCGGAGGCCGTGGAGCCCGTGTACGCAGCCGGTGACGAATATAAAGTGCGGCCGAGCAAGACCACGGCGGGCGTCCCGACGTACAGTCGTCGAGCATGGCTGGCGGAATCCCTCGCCAAAGGCACCAACCCTTATTTTCGCCGCAACATCGCCAACCGATTGTGGGCGCTGGTCATGGGGCGCGGACTGGTTCATCCGGTCGATATGCATCATTCGATGAATCCCCCGTCGAACCCGGCGCTGATGGATCTGCTGGCGGATGAAATCGCGGCCATGAATTTTGATGTCAGGGGGTTTCTGCGCGAGCTGGTGCTGACAGACGTCTACCGTCGAGCTCATCAGTTCAGTTCCGGCGACCCCGTTTCTGCAGAACAACTGACAGCAAGGATTCAGGAACTCGAACAGCAGCGAGCGGCCGCCAACGAGGCTTCGGCGCAGAAGGAAGCAGAAGCCGAGCAGGCGCTGGAACAACTGGACACGGCGATTGCGGCGGCGGAACCACTGCGGGCCGCATGGGTCAAAGCCCGGGCGGCAGCATCCACGGCGGCAGACAAGCGTCAGGCTGCGGTGGCCGCTGAACAGACAAAGAAAACGACTCTGCAGCAGAAACAACAAGTCGCGGCGGATATCGCCGCCGCTCTGAAACATGCTCAGGAAGCCGCCACCCTGCTGGGACAGCCCCCGGAACTGGCAGCTGTCAGTGCCACGCTGAAATCACGTACAGAAAAGCTTTCGGCGGAAACACAGAAGCTGAAGACGGAGTTCGAAGCGGCCGCCAAAGCCGCCGCGGCTGCCATCGACTCGCTGACGAAAGCAAACACGGCCGAGCAGGCTGAGCGTGAAAAACTGCAGCCGCTGCAGGTCACCATGCGCGAGCACCGCAGTCGGCTGGTTCAGGCGTTGAAAGAATCTCAGCGGGCCTACGAACGCGTTACCTGGTCCGAACAGAAAGCTGAATTTCTGCAGCAGCTGATTGCCCGGCAGCAGGCAGAAACAGAACTTCCCGCCAGGGCACAGGCTCACAACTCCACTCGGCAGCAGCTGGCTCAGGCAACTGCCAGCGTTGAATCGGCTGAGCAGAACGTAACCGCCATGACCGAGCAGATGGCCACGGCGCTGGATGATCAGAAATCGCTGCAGCAGCAGTTGACTGTCCAGCAGTCACAGTTGACAGAGCAGCAGCAGGTCAGCAGCCAGTTGGCAGAATCGCTGGCCAGTCTGCAGCGGGCGATTGCCGCGCTGCCGGACGAAGAACTTCAGACGCTGAGTTCAAAGCTGGCACAATCGTCAGAGAGGGCGGCGGCAAAGATGGGCCAGGTCCAGACCGAACTTGACGGAATGACTCAACGCCTGACTGAGTCTGAGGAACTGGTCGAAACGCTCCGCGCTCAGGCCAGCGAAGCTCAACAGCAGGCAGAAGCGGCCCGCCAGAAGGTCGAAGACGCGACTGAACAGCTGACACAACTGCAGCAGCAGCTGACCGAACTGAAGGCGACGGCCGAGGAATCGAATTCTATTGTGCTGCGGGAAGCGACCCGGCAGTTTCAGCTGGCGCCGGTGGAATCGCTGACGCCGGAGCAGCTGGCGTGGAGTGCGCTGCAGGCTTCCGGTCAGATCGACCAGCAGATCGCTGCCGAACTGGCGAAGCTGAACAAGGAAAAGCCGCTGACGGACGAACAGCAGAAGGATGCGGCTGTGGTGGCCAACCGCCAGAAGGCGGCGAAACAGGCCGCCCGCACTGCTCTGGACAAGACCGTAGCCAGCTTCGTGTCGCTGTTTGCGGCGGAAACCGGTCAGCCGCAGGATAGTTTCTTCGCCACCGTGGATCAGGCGCTGTTTCTGGCCAATGGCGGTCAGGTCCGGTCATGGCTGAATCCGGCCGGAAACAATCTGACCGCTCGACTTCTGAAACTGGAATCTGCCAGCGAACTGGCGAAAGAACTATATCTGTCGGTGCTGGTGCGACCGCCGGCCCCGGAAGAAATCAGCGATGTGGAAGCCTATCTCGCAGCCCGCGGGGATCAGCGCAGTGCGGCGGTACAGGAACTCGCATGGGCACTGATCACTTCGGCCGAATTTCGTTTTCAGTATTAGTAAGCAGGGAACACCGTCATGAAAGCTCATTACGCCTGTCAGAGTTCTGAACATCTGGTGGCTCGGCGACAGTTCCTCGGCTCACTGGCCGGCGGTTTTGTTGTTGGTGGACTGGGGGCACTTACGAATCCGCTGGCGGCAGCCGAACTGTCGCGTCAGCAGATGCGGGTACTGGTCGTCTTTATGGCGGGTGGTGTCAGTCAGCTGGAAACATGGGATCCGAAACCGAAGACCGACACCGGCGGTCCGTTTCGAGCGATCCCGACGGCGGTGCCGGGAATGCATATTTCCGAGCTGCTGCCGCTGACGGCCGTGCACATGGACAAGCTGGCACTGGTCCGCAGCATCGACACAAAAAACAATGACCACGGCAAGGGCCGCTACCAGATGGAATTCGGTCGCAATCAGATGCCGGGGATGGAATTTCCGCATCTGGGTGCCGTCTGTGCCCGCGGACTGGAACGCAGCGACAATCCGCTGCCCGGTTATATCAAAGTCGGTGGCGGTTCCCGCGGATCCGATGCGGCGTGGCTGGGCCCCAAATATGCCAGTGTCGGCATCAACGGGAAGCCACCGGCCAATTCTGAACGTCCGGGAGGACTAAGCGAAGACGTTGATTTGCTGCGCAACAAATTCCGACAGCGCGCCAACGAACGGTTTCTGAAGCAGCGTCGCACGGCCGAAACCGATGTGTACACCCAGAGCTTCGAACAGGCGCGGGATCTGATGACGCGCCGTGATGTGTTTGACGTGGAGCTGGAGCCCGCTTCTGAGAAACAGAAGTATGGTGATTCGCAGCTGGGGAAGCATTGCCTGATGGCTCGCCGACTGCTGGAAAACGGTATTCCCTTTGTTCAGGTGTCGCATTCCAATTACGACACTCACAACGAAAATTTCAACTTCCACCTTGAGCAGCTGGGAGAATTCGACCGGGCCTTTTCCGCATTGATCGGTGATCTGCACGACCGTGGAATGATGGAATCCACGCTGGTGGTGGTGATGTCCGAGTTCGGCCGCACACCGAAAATCAATGCCCGCTACGGTCGGGATCACTGGGGCAAGGCCTGGTCTGTCTGCCTGGGCGGAGCAAAGATTCAGCCCGGCGCCGTGATCGGGGCCACCAACGCAAACGGAACCGAGGTGGTGGAGCGGCCGGTCGATCACGGCCACCTGTTCCACACCTACCTGTCTGCCGTGGGAATGGATTCTCTGGGCACCTTCAATGTCGGAGGTCGCGATATGGTGATTGCGGATCCATCGCATGAACCGATTCACGAACTGATTGTCTGATCTGTGCCAAAGATCTTCCGGCTGCTGTCCCCGGGGAAGACCTGCCTGCATGACTGTTGACCCGAAACAGACTCACGTTGTTCATGAATGGAAGCACGGCCGGCCACTGATTGCCTGCCGTTTTGACCCCACGGGGCGATTTCTGTTCTCCAGTTCCGAAGACTACACGCTGCAGCGGTGGGAGGTGGCCTCCGGTGAGAAGACAGCCTGGGAAGCTCACGACAGCTGGGTTCGCGGCTTTGCCTTTTCTGCCGATGGTGCTGTCGTTGTGTCTGCCGGCTGCGACGATCGTCTGATTTTCTGGCACACCGACGACGAAACCCCGGCACCGATTCGCGAAGTGGTGGCTCATAAGGGCTGGGTCCGGACAATCGCCGTGCAGCCAGCCACCGGATTAATTGCCTCCGGCGGCAACGACCGTCTGGTGAAACTATGGTCGCCCGACGGAAAACCGGTGGCTGCGTTCGAGGGGCATGACAGCGACGTCTACAGTCTGCTGTTTCACCCGACCGAAAACCTGCTGCTGTCCGGAGACCTGAGCGGTAAAGTGCATCAGTGGGACGTTGACTCGGGCAAGCTGTTGCGCACTTTCGATGCGGCCGATCTGCATACTTATAACAAGGGCCAGCGCGTCCACTACGGCGGCGTCCGCGACATGGCACTCAGCCCGGACGGCTCTCTGCTGGCTCTGACCGGTCTGCACAAGGCCACCAATCCGCTGGGCGCCGTCAATGAACCTCTGATTCTGCTGTTTGACTGGCAGAACGGAGAAAAGGTCCGGGCTCAGCCCGCGGACGGGATTCGGGGCATTGGCTGGCGGACACAGTTTCTGGAGGACGGCAGTGAAATCTGCGCGTCCGGAGGAGCCGGCGGCGGTTACCTGCTGTTTCTGAAGACAGCGGAAGAAAAGCCATGGCATCAGCTGAAGCTGAAGGATACGGTCCGCGACATGGACCTGCATCCCGACGGTCTGCTGGTTGCCACCACTCATTTTGATGGTCATATTCGTCTGTGTCAGATGTCGGCAAAGTCGGATTAAGGTTAGGCACTGTTGCGGAATCCGGATTCGGATCGGTACCATCCGGGCATGATGCGTGCTGCCTTTTCCATTCTGTTGTGGCTGGCCACGGCCTGTGCGGTGTGCCTGATCACATGGTCATGGTGGTCGCAGGGGCTGGTGTACCAACTGATCAGCGACGATCTCAGCACCACCGCCCGGCTGACGCAGCTGAAGCTGTTCTTCAGCAATTTCGGAGCACTGGCGCCGCTGGTTTATCTGGTCTTCGTGACCGTCGAAGTCGTGATTGCGCCGATTCCCGGTCTGATGCTGTATGCTCCCGGAGGCATTTTGTTCGGCCCCCTGGTCGGCGGCGGGCTGGCGCTGGCAGGTAATGTACTGGGAGCCGGCATTGCCTGTTCGCTGACGCGCAGTCTGGGCAGTACGTGGCTGAGTCGTTATTTTGACGCCGAGAAGCTTGAACGGACTCAGGGCCTGATTGAAGCTCGAGGCGGCATGTTTCTTTTTCTGCTGCGTCTCAACCCGCTGACTTCTTCCGATCTGGTATCCTATGCTGCCGGATTCACCCGGATTCCCGTCTGGAAAGTGATGACGGCCACCGCCTGCGGAATGGCTCCCTTGTGTTTTGCTCAGGCATGGCTGGCGGAAGGATTGATCACTTCATTTCCCTGGCTGATGTACCCGCTGATGGCCGCCTGCATGGCGTATCTTGTGGCCGTCATTCTGGTGGTGCGACGGCTGAGACTGACTCAGGCGTCCGGCAGTCCCGGAGAATGACGTTGTATGCAGGGGCGGCCAGGAAAATGCCACGAAGGCTGCTGTCGGTACCCGGTCTTCCCGGCGTTTTGCCTGAGAGATTCCGACCGTTTTGTTCCCGCTTCGGACCGAGCGGAAAATAAGTGGCGTAAGCTTCCAGCTTGCGATGCAGAAAAACGCAGGCTGGAAGCTTAGGCCACGTTTCGACACGACAGTAATTTTCCGTTTGATGCTTATCTTGTTCGCGCTTAGTGCTGATCGTTGACCATTTCAGAATATCGAATACTTCACATGAACCGACTGATCTTCACACTGGTGCTGCTGGGCTTACCGTCCGTCTTTGGCGCCGATGTTCAGGTGCCTGCATTGACTGCGTACCTGGAACCGGATGCTGGAGGAGCGCGTCGTTCAGACCGAGGCATCACGAATTGGATCGACCCGGAAACCAGTGTGATCTGGTTCGGCCAGCTGAAGTCCTCGGGTTCGCTCGAAGCCAGCGTACAGCTGCAGCTGGCATCGGAATCATCTTCTCGACTCAAACTGTCCATCGGTGGGCAGTCGAAAACGGTGACCGTCACTGGTCAGGGCGACAAGACGGTGTCCGCAGACTTCGGAGCGTTCGAGATCAGTCAGCCCGGCTACCATTCATTTGTACTGCAGCACCAGAATCCAGCCGGCCAGGCGGGTGGAAATATTCAGACGCTGGTGCTGACGGGCGAGGCCGTGCAGCAGGCGCATTTCAATCTCAAGCCCCGGCGCAACGCCGCTTCGGTGCATCTGATGTATCCGGTGGACCGGGAGCTGGATGTTTCGGCCTTCTACTGCGAAATGACGGGACTGGAAGATCCTGTTTGGACTTACTACATGGCCTGCGGCTGGCATCGTGGCTATTTCGGGATGCAGGTGAACAGTCCCACAGAACGACGTATCATTTTCAGTGTCTGGGACAGCGGCAATGAAGCGGTCGATCGGGCCCGGGTGGCCGACGAAAACCGGGTCACGCTGGTCGACAAGGGGCCGGATGTTTATTCCGGCGACTTCGGCAACGAAGGAACGGGAGGTCACAGCCATCTGAAGTTTCAGTGGAAGACCGGTGAGAAACAGCGGTTTCTGGTGATGGCCGAACCAGTCAGTCCGACGCAAACCATCTATGCTGGCTACTATTTCCGCCCGGATCAGCAGAAGTGGATGCTGATTTCCAGCTGGAAAGCTCCGAAGGAAGGCGGTTATATGCGGGGGCTTTACAGCTTCAGTGAAAACTTTGTCGGGCGTAACGGCCATCTGGTTCGCCGGGCCCGGTTCGGCAATCAGTGGATTCGCACGGCCGACGGCACCTGGCGGGAACTCACGACGGCAAAATTCAGCCACGATGGCACTGGCCGGGCCGATCGGCTGGATCGTTTCATGGGAATCGAAGCCGGTGAGTTCTTTCTGTCGCACGGGGGCTTCGTGGACGGCCACACCGATTACGGCGTGCCGTTTGAACGTCCGCCATCAGGAAGATCACCAGCGGACATGGAACTTCCGCCGCTGCCCGATGCTCGTACGGAGTCCGCGAAATGAAGCGTGCTGCGTCGCTGGTCGTACTGATTCTGCTCGCTGGCGGGGCTTCGGCGTTCGCTCAGGTGCAGCGCCCCAACGTGGTGATGCTGATTGCCGATCAGCTGCGTTACGAATCCTGTGGCTATGCAGGGGACGACCGGGCCATCACGCCGAACATCGATCGTCTGGCCGACGAAGGCATCAGTTTCGACAACTATGTAGTGAACACGCCGGTCTGTGCCGCAACGCGGGCAACTCTGTGGACAGGCAAATATGCCAGCACGCACGGTATGGTCGTGAATGAACTCAGGATGAATCCCAATCACGATACGCTGGGGACGCTGCTCACGGCCAAAGGGTATTGCTGTGACTACATCGGCAAATGGCATCTGTGGGCCAACGAGCCCGGACGACACAGACGGACGCCGAACGCGTTCTGTCCGCCCGGACCGTACCGTCTGGGTTTCAACGGCTTCTGGGCGGCGTATAACTTCAACCACGGCAATTACGACGCGTTCTTTTTTCGTGACACGGCAGAACGACAGGCGATTCAGGGCTGGGGCCCCGTTCACTTTACAGACCTGGCCGTCCATCGAATTCAGCACCACGCCAGGACGCAGCAGCCGTTTGCCATGGTCGTGTCGTACAGTCCGCCTCACGACCCATGGACAAGAGAAAACGTGCCGGCGTGGTGGTACGACCGATTCAGGGACGTCCGTTTCGAACTGCCCGTCACGTGGAGCGACACGCCTGACAGGCACATGGATCGCAACACCGATCCGGACGCATGGCTTTCCCGCTGGAAGCGTGGTCTGCCTGAATACATGCGGGTGTACTACGCAATGACGGCCGCTCTGGACGAACAGGTCGGCCGTGTCCTGCAGGCGTTGCAGGACAACAAACTGGAACGGGATACGATCGTGATTTTCACGTCGGATCACGGCGAGCAGTTTGGCGCGAATGCTCGGGTGTTCAAGATGACGTTCTTTGACAAGTCGGCTCGAGTGCCGATGCTGATCCGCTGGCCGGGAAAAATTCCAGCGGGGCGAAAGTCAAATGCCTGCATGTCGGCGGTGGACGTCATGCCGACGGTCTGCGGCATGCTGGGAGTCGGATTCCCGGATTCCACCGATGGCATTGACCTGTCAGATTCCACGCGTGTGGACTGCAGCTGTGAGCCCGACTTTGCCTTTCTGCAGGGCATGGGGCACACGTTTCAGTGGAAAGACGGTTTCGAGTGGCGCGCTGTTCGTGATCAGCGATTTACCTACGCTCGCTATCTGGTGGATGGAGAAGAAATGCTGTTCGACAACCGCAACGACCCGGAACAGTCGACCAACCTGGCGTCCAGCCCACAATTCAGCGACGACCTGAAGCGCATGCGGCAGTGGCTGGCGGAAAAGATGCTGGCCACACGAGATGAATTCCGACCATGCACCTGGTACCGGGACAACTGGACGGAAAATCGAGTCATCCTGCGCGGTGCCAGGGGAGATTTCCACCGCGAAATGGGTGACAGCGTCCCTGTCGACGTGAATCTTCGTTCTGCAGAGTAAATCATTCTGCCGATGTCGTGCCACAGACGGACAGCGTGCCTGTCTCGGGCAGGACCGGCGATTTTGAAGAAGAAGAAAAGTGGCCCGATGCTGAAGCCTCTGGATGATGTGCGACAAACGATCGATCTGATCGCGAATGTGTCTGACCGACCGGCTGCGGAAGTTCGTAAACGCCTGCTGGCCGAAGTGGCTGAAATCGGTACCAATGTTCATGCGGGAATGCAGCAGCAGCAGATTCCGTTATATGTCGCCTCGGAAGGACTCGACGCGTTCTACCGGAATTCGGATGCGTTTCTTTTCGAAACCACGGTGTGGAACTGCTGCACCGCAAAGCAGCAGATGAGAGACTTTGTGTCGTCCAGGCTGACACAGTTCGGCAAAGATCACGCAGACGTGTTCTGCTTCGGTGACGGACTTGGTTTCGACAGTACGTATCTGGCCGGCCTGGGACATCGCGTCCGTTATTTTGAACCGTCGCTTCGCTGCCAGGAATACGCTCAGCAGGTCTTTACCGCCAACGGTGTTGAAGTGACTCGACTGGAAAGCCTGGACGACATCAGCCCCGGATCGCTGGATGCCCTGGTCTGTCTGGATGTGCTGGAACACGTGCCACAGCCACAGCTTCTGGTTCAGCGGTTTCACGAATGGTTGAAACCCGACGGGCTGCTGTTTGTGCATGCGCCGTTCTGGTGCATTCACTGGACAAGGTCGACACACCTGAAGGAAAACCGTCGATTCAGCGGAGACCTGAAGAAACTGTATCAGCGCAGCGGCTTTTCGCCGCTGGATGCGTCCGTATTCTGGGATCCGATTCTGTTTCAGAAGACAGACAGCCCGAATCCATATAGTGCTCCGATGTCGGCGTCCGTCAGAATTCAGCTGGGACGGCTGTTGCTGACGGCCGGGCGGTGGGACGGCTCGGTACACACGTGGATTGCCCGAAAAATCGCTCGAGCGCCCCAGGACTGGGCCGCCGCCCTGCAGCAGATCGACGATCTGTAAACGCTGCCGCCTGTAAACGCTGCCGGGCTGTCAGCGAGTGCTCTTCAGGTGTTCGCTGGCCTGTGTCAGAATTCGGCGTTCTCGATGTGTCAGACTGGCTTCGCCCTCACGGCTGATCTTCGACAGAATGTCATCAACTTTGCCTGCATAATCGACATCAGGCTGCGTCTCCGGGTTGTAGATCTTCAGGCTGTGCCGCGGCAGCTCTGCCGTGCGAACCCGACCGGCAATACGATCCCACCAGCTGGTCAGATTCATGTGCCAGCGAAAATACAGCCAGCCGAACATCAGGCCGCCCAGGTGAGCCGCGTGCCCGACGCCGGCACCGCTCGACACAAACACCGACGGCATCAGCCCCAGAAAGCCGAGTCCATCGTAGGCCAGCATGACGGCCAGCAGCCACCGCGCTTCGATGGGAATCAGACCGAACAAAAACAGCCTCAGTCGCGGGTAATGCAGCGTGAACAGCATGAAGACGGCAGATACGGCCCCGGACGCTCCCAGTACCCAGGTGGCTTCCGATGTCGGAAAGATGGCCAGTGCGGACACCTGAACAATGCCAGAGAAAACCGCCGCGACCAGATACACCCACAGAAACTCACGCTGACCAAGCGTCTGCGCGACAATCCGCCCCAGAAAGAACAACGCCAGCATGTTGCAGGCGATGTGCATCAGGTGCACTTCGCTGTGGCAGAACGCGTACGTCAGCAGACGCCAGATCTGCCCGGACTGAAAGACCAGGTCACGTTCCAGCGCCAGCCATTCCGCCGCCAGAGATGATCCGTCGGCGCGCTGCGTGAACAGCTGCAGCAGATAGATTGCTGCGGTGACGATGATCAGCTTCGAAACCACCGACATCCGGCCCGGAGTTTCCTGAGGGCGGTTTGTCACCGGCCGCGGCGGCTGATCGCGGTTTTGCATTCCCATGAAATACTTCACTTATGCCGAAACAAAAAAGGGGTCGGGTTTCTTTTTCAGCCCGTCTGTCTCACCGGCGTAGCCACAGGGCAGTGAAAGAAACCTGCCCCCTGTTTTTCTGCTCTACTGTGGTCCATCGACTGCTGACCGCCGGTGGTTTGAACAGCGGGCTGACCAGAATCCGGCGGACTGAAAAAAACACAGACGCCGTCGGAAAACTCGGGACGACAGGCAACCGAAAAGACGACACGAATCAGGTCTTTACGCGTGTACCGCAGCTCAGAAACAAACGAGATCTCTGGCCCGGATATCTTGAGCGGACCGTCTAGCGGCGGCTGCATCTGAGGTGGTTGGGGCGGTTGCTACTGACCAACCGCCACCTGAGGTGTCAGAGTATCGTAGTCGGAAGACGCTCCGGGCAGCGATTCCATGGCCTGCTGCAGCGCTTCCAGACGGGCGTCCCGCGACTCAGACTGAGACTTGATGTCGCGGCGAAGAGTATCCACGTACAGCAGCAGCTGATTCCGCTCTTCTTCGACGTCTTCCGTCACCTGCAGCAATCCTTCTGTAAACTCCGGTCGTCCGGGCACCGGTTCCCGGTTGGCATCGCCCAGCAGTTCGTTCGTACGGACCTGGAGCGCCTGCTGAGCAGCGGCCAGCAGGGCCTCCTGCCGAGTCTTGTTGGCCTGCGTCTGCCGTGTCAGTTCGCCAGTCCGAATCGCTCGGCGGTACAGTTCATCAATCCTGGCCCGGCTGGCAGCGGGAATCATGGTTCTGAGACGCCATGAGGCATTCATGGGCCATGAGGCCACCTCGTTCGGATCCTGCCCATGCACCGATTTCAGAACCGCATTGTTGGGACCGATATCCGTGGCAATGAATTCGCCGACGTAAGTCGAGCCTTCCGCGTTTCCGTAGAAGGCGTGGATGACCGGCCGGACCGTCTGAGTATTGCCGGCTTCGTCGGTGGTCGTGCTGTTGACGAGTCCCTGGTTTACGCCCAGGTTGTTCAGCACCAGTTCGCCGTTTCGATTGGAGATCGTCGGTGCGGCCTGAGGTACATTGGGACCGCGGGCCGGGATTTCCCATGATTTATCCCAGCCGATCTGCAGGGCTTCCAGTTCTGCCGCCGCCTTCATCAGCTCCTGACGAGCTTTGATTTCCGCTTCTCGCTTTTTCTGGACGTCTTCCTTGCCGTCGCGAATCTTCTGTGACCATTCGTTGTGAATGACCAGCAGCTTCGGCGTCCAGCCGCCCCAGGGACCGGGAATCGGCACCATTGCCAGCAGCAGCAGCAGCAAAGTCACGACCAGACAGAATTTACCAGCTGTACCCATGAGTGGTCCTCAGAGAACCCGGCCCAATTGGACGGTAGTTCTCGCTTCCACGAAAGTTGCAATTTTATTGGCGTTTCCGCCCGTAGTCAGTCAATCGGCGGTTGCCGTCCGGAAAGGTGATGCCGATCGATCGTTGGCGGTGAGCCGCCGTTGATTCACTGATGGCGTGCCGAATCCTGTTGCCCAGACTAATCATGCCGATCAGTTGACGCTATTGGATTACATTCTCCAGAGACCCTAAAACGCTAGAATATGACACGATTGGTCAGAAAAACAGGGAAAACTTGTGCTTTCGGACCGCCCCGCAACATCATTCCGGACTCGGCGGAGACCCTGCTAACGGCCGCGACCGCATCCAGTACTATCCGGTCCGCGACGTTGGGAAATGCGGTCGGTTCCGGCTAAAGTACGACCCAGTGGCTGCCGCCGTCACCGACGCTGATTGGTCGCCGGTCTTCGACGGCGATTTCCCGTCCAATCTGAAGAGATGACAACGAACGATGTCCTTTGACTACGACAAAGTGAAGAATATTCTGGTCTGCCCGAAGTGCCGGTGCGACCTGGTCTACGATGGCGATTTACTGGTGTGCATCAACCCGGAAACGCGGTTCTGCTATCCGATCGTGGACGACATTCCTCGGCTGCTGGCGGATGAGGCCAGGCAGCTGTCGGTCGAAGAATGGACGGAAGTGATGCAGCGACACGGTCGTGATGCAACCACCGGTCAGCCGGTGTAGTTTTTTCCCGGGCACCGCGACGTGGTGAGGAACAGACCGCCCGGGCCCATCTGGTGTCGCTCTGCCAGATCCTGTCGCCGCGAAACTCGCGCAGAGTTTCGGCGGTTCCCGGTGATGCCGAAAGTCACACCGGTTGTGGTCGCGTCTCCCGACACGACCACGGGATCGACCGAAGGTCTCCCGGTGCGTGTCACGCCAATGCGTGGGGTGGTCGGGAGACCGCCCCACAACGAGTGCCTCGCTGACGCAGCGGGTTGCCCAATTGCATTTAGTCAACAAGCCCTGTCCGATGACCAGTTCAGGGCAGCGGTAGTTCCATCACCCGGTAGCCGGGGTGCTGAAACCCCAGCCGGTTGTAGGTGGTGATGGCGGCCGAGTTTTCTTCTTCGACGTAGAGCCGCAGGCCGAGTACATCCGGTTGATCGTGGAGCTGCTGACGGACGTATTGCAGCAACCGGCGAAACACACCCTGTCCGCGAAATTCCGCAGCCACGTAGACACTCTGCAGCCACACAATCCAGCCGTCCCGCCAGTCACTCCATTCACGCGTCAGCATCAGTTGCCCGATGACGTTGCCCCCGGATTCCGCGACATAATATTGAACCTCGTCACCGACGTTCAGGCCGCGTTTCACACCGGAAAGCACGGTCGTCCGATCCAGCTGCCGATCTTCGGTTTCATGCGCCAGGCGACAGTTGTAGTCGGCCAGAATTTCCACATCATCGATCGTCGCGACGCGAATCAGGATGGAAGGTTCGAGGGGTGTCATCGCAGGTCAGGTCGGTCGAGTGATCAGAATCAAAGGCAATCAAGGTGTACGTTCCTGAGCGTCCCGGGTCAACGCTGCGAGGGGACCGCGATACGAGGACGTCACGTTCAATCGGTGGCAAACCGTAGACAAGCGAAGCGCCGGCACACCACCGTGAATCACCAGCCTGCCATCCCGGGAATCTCGCGCTGGTGTGCCGGCGCGAAGGGCGGCTCGTGGGTGGTGTTGAAGATGCTGTGGTTGCTGCTCGTGGCTCCAGCGATTTGGATGGATTCCTTCGCTTGTCACACCCTACGAGGACTCAACAGGGAATGGCGCATAGGAAAGGCCGGCAGAGCAGATGCTCAGCCGGCCCTGGTGTTCAGGTGACGCCTTTGACGTCGTTCGATCAGAATGAATCAGCGCTAAGAGGATCCTCGACGCCGATACCATTGCGCAGACGCGTCCCATTCGGAGTGATGAGCCGTACGTAAACATTTTCGTCAATGTTCTCGCTGATGGTTCTTGCTGAACCATCGCACATGGAAATGACAACAATGCCCGGGTGGTTTGAGTTCAGGTACGGCCGCTGTCCCTCGGGACCGGTTTTGGCCTGATTCGGATAGGCCGGACGATTGGCCGGAGTCGCATTTTGGCTGATCGCCCCGGTCGGGTTGTTCAGCGTCGTTGCATTCACGAGGCTGGGTTCGAGAGGAAACATAAAGCCACAGGCACGGGTTCTGGGGTCGGCCCAGTTGGTACCACCGGCATTGATGTTTTCGCCGAACATGATGGTGTTGCCAGAGCCGTCATAGATCTTGCCGATGGTGGCACTGTCATTTCTGGTACCGGGGATTCCCGGTGAACCGGGAATAGTCGCAAACTCCGACCAGAATACTCCTGTGGCCTTGGTGACCTCAATATCTGTCGCGTCAGCCGGGGTCGAGTTTCCGTTCCAGTCGAACGGTTCAACCCGGAATGAATGCAGTTCGTTTCCTGAATCGTTGGTAATCGAATCGGCAGTAGCGTCGTAGTCTCCGAAACCAGCGTTGGCAACGTACGATAAACCACCGGGAACGACAAACGCTGATTCATCGTTGGGACAGGCCAGTGCTTCGACATAAAGATCACTCGCCAGATCTCTGTTAATGGCGCCGTTGACGTTAACAATCGTACTGTCGAACGGCAGGTCCTTATCCCATCGATCGTAAGTACCCTGCTGGTCCATATACGGAAGCAATTCCACGACCCAGCTGCGGCCATTAATGCGAGGCGGAGTGCCGGATGCCGGATTCAGCGGAAAATACCCCAGCGCCGGCAGGCGGCTTCTGTTGGAGCTGGCGAAGTTCAGAGTGGCCACGGTGATGTTGCGGATGTTGTTCAGGCACTGAGTTCGACGGCCGGCTTCCCGGGCGTTCTGAATCGCCGGCAGAATCAGCGACATCAACGTGGCGATGATCGAAATCACCACCAGCAATTCAATCAGGGTAAAGCCGCGTCGTTTAGTCCGAGACGCTGCTGTGGAACGACGTGACTGCATGACAGTTCTCCAGCAAGATTTGATGACAGTTGTGTGATCAGAAGTGATGTGAGACGGGAAATTACCGAGCTGTCCATCGATCGCAGCAGCGGTTTTCGTTCGTATTCAGCTTCCTTCAGAAGGGACACCTTGTGCCTCCGTACACCAGTAACGCAAATTCTGGGGCAATTCCGTTGAAAAGTCTGCAGTAATTGCCGGATATCTGGAAAAACTTCATAAAGGCAGTCTCCACAACACCTTGCAGAAGTGCTGACCACGACATCCCGCCTGACCGGATCGCCCTGAATCGCGTCCCACTGCCGCACCTGATTGTTGCAATTCGAAGCGCTGGACGATGTTGCAACAACTACGGCTGTTCTACCCTTCGCCAAATTCGTCACTATAGTCGGCCATGGCCGCCAGAACGACTTTTTCGGCATGACTGCGGTCATAGATACCATCGATCGATACCTGCTGACCGGTATCTCCAGGCATGACCTTATAGGTAGTGAAATAATGCCGCAATCGCTGCACCAGAGCCTGCGGCAGTTCGTCAATATCCTCGACATGCGACCAGATGTTGTCCGAAGCCAAAACGCCGATGATTTTGTCGTCGGCTTCACCGTCATCCAGCATCGGTAGTCCGCCGATCACGCGAACATTGATAATCACTTCGGACTTGGTGATCGGACGTTCACTCAGAACACAGATATCCAGCGGGTCGCCGTCGCCCCGTTTCGCTCGCGGCATCATGGCCGCAACGCGTTTGCCGCAATATGTTCTCGGGATAAACCCGTACAGAGCCGGCGGCTGAGACGAGGTTCGCTGAGGCCGGTCCACTCGCAGATAGCCGGTTACCTTGTCAACTTCGTACTTCACCAGGTCAAACGGCGAGATTTCGACAAAGGCGTGCACCAGGCCCGGGGGATCCGGTCCCACTTCCAGTCCGTGCCACGGATGCGGACGCCACTTGAAAAACGGCTGCGGAAATGTCATTGAATCTCGCCAGCAGGGAAGGGTAAACCGAGGGTACTGTGTCGCAGGACACCAGCCACGCGTCGAAAACGCTGCCCGGCTGCATCAGCTCACCGATGCCGGCAGCAGAAGTATTGGCTGTGGCGCCGCAGTGTATCGGAACCACATATCACGGGATATCGCGATCAGCGGGATTCTTCAATCTGGCCGATCCAGCCGCGCGGCTGTGACGATTGACCGCAGAATTCGAGTTCGGTGGCTCCGAAAATCTTGAAAACTTGAGCGGGCCGAAGGTCTGCAGCAGCGCGGTGCGGTGCCACTTTCTTTATCCTTTCACCCTGTTCACGGTTCGACCGCCTTCTGAATCGCACTCTTCACCTCGCATCACCGGGTTGCATGACGGATACGCCACAGATCGACGATACCTTTGCCGAAGCGTTTCCGATGGTCGGCACTCGCCTGATCATTACCGCGCTGGATCTGGATCTGGCCGCGATGGCGGCGCTCGAATTCTGCGGAAACGCATCCAGCGTCATCGGCTGCGATGCCGAAGCCGGGGTCGAGCGTGGTCTGAGTGCAGAACTGACACCGGACGGCCGCCCGGGTGTCTCGGTCCTGGTATTTGCATTCAACAGGAAGTCGCTGGAAAAGGCAGTCGCCAGCCGGATCGGTCAGAACGTGCTCACCTGTCCGACCACCGCCTGTTACTCCGGTCTGCCGGATGCGGCGAAAGACACGCGGATCAAAGTCGGCGCACAGCTCAGATATTTCGGAGACGGCTTCCAGATCTCAAAGAAACTTGAATCACGCCGCTACTGGCGAATACCAGTGATGGATGGTGAGTTTCTGTGCGAGGACGTCTTCGGTACAACCAAAGGCATCGGCGGCGGCAATCTGCTGATCTGTGGACGAAGTCAGGTTCAGACGCTCAGAGCTGCTCAGGCAGCGGCCACCGCCATCAACGACCTGGAAGACGTGATTCTGCCCTTCCCGGCCGGAGTGGTCCGCAGCGGTTCCAAGGTCGGTTCAAAATACCCTCAGCTGAAAGCCAGCACCAGCCACAAGTGGTGCCCGACGCTGACCGGTCAGACAGAAACCGATCTTTGCAATGGTGAACGTGCCGTCTACGAAATCGTGATCGACGGATTCACGGAACGTGCTGTGGCAGCCGCCATGCAGGTCGGCCTGCAAACGGCCGCCGCCATGCCGGGTGTGCTCAGAATCTCGGCCGGCAACTACGGCGGCAAGCTGGGTCCGCATCATTTTCATCTGCACCAGCTGGAAAGCCTGCAGACGGCCCCCGACGACGCGTAACACCGCACGGCTTCGCCACCGATAAAGCGTGACGTCCTGGGTGTGACAAGCGAAGGGATCCCTCCAAATCGCGCGAGTCACGAACGGCAACCACTGCCTCTTCAACGTCGCACCCGAGCCGAGCCCACGCGCGGGGGCCCTCAAATCGCGGAACCAGGGGGTGGGCGCGGGGTGTTTAGCGTGGTGTGGGGCGGGGGACGG
>JAVKCM010000174.1:0-9181 GCA_040222735.1 Fuerstiella sp.
CGACGAGCAATGTTTTCCGCGACGAACCGCATGAACCAGGAAATGCTGGACAGGCGTTTGCGATACTCGGCCAGTTCTTCCGGGTCGCCTTTCAGAGCCTTGAGTTCCAGCTCGGTGGGTTCGGCCGCCGCCCCGTCCTCGTCGCGGCGTCCCGGGCACAGCTGCCACCAGCGCAGAGCCACGTCGTCGTCAGACCAGTCCTCAACCACGTCCGGGCGATTCCTGAGCACCACATGAAAGTGGTTGTGCAGAATGGCAAACCCGAGCACCTCGATGCCCATCACTCCTGCCAGAAACTCAAACCGGTGACGAATCCATTCGCGCCGATGTTGATAATTCTGGCCTGTGAAGGGATCGATGCCACACAGGAACCCGCGTCGCACACAGCGATTAATGCAGTGCACCACGTTGATTTCATCATCCGGACAAGTCTCCGCCCGACTCACACGCCCCATGATGCTGCTCCCCGACAGGAAGAAAAGTTCACGCCCGGCATCAGAATACCAAACCGGTCATGGCTGTCAATAACCAATGGGTGGCACCGGTTGTGGCAAATAACCAATGGGTGGCACCGGTTGTGGCACCCTGATAAATGGGTGGCACCGGTTGTGCTGCAGAAGAAAACAAAGGAAACGAAGGCCGGTCTGCCAACCACCCGCTCAACCCCGCTGCTCACAACGCCCCGAGGCTGGCAGAAACTCTTCATTCCCGTCGTTGCCTTCTGTCAAACAACACGAATTCACCAACGGGTGGCATCGACGGGCCGAAAGCCTGCGCGGCTTCCGCTACGGTCTGCCGGGCCGCATGTGCGGTCAGGTCGCTGCGGGCGACAAATGAGCTGCGTCCCTTTTTGAACTTGTGTTTCGCTTAAACCGGCGGGATCCGTCTGGTACTGTAGAGATTCAGGAACTGGTCCAGCGGCGATCCTGCCTCGGCGAACTACGCGGCAAATCCCTGCCACTTCCACGGCCAAGAAGATCTGCTGATCCGTTCCGGTTGCTGAGCACGCTCGAAACCATCCACGCCGTCCTTCACACAGTCCGCCTTCCGAACCCCGCAAAGAATTTCGTTCCATGCACCACACATCCGCCACCCACACCGACCGTCGACTGTTTCTTCAGGCCTCTGCCGCTTCGCTCGCTGCCGGGCTGCTGCCGTCCACCGGAGCAAAATCGGCCAGCGCCGCACCGGCCGATTCAGCCGGCAATCTGCATGTCGGCACGTTTCGATTTGATGTGACACCGCCCATGGGCCACTCACTGTGCGGCGGCTGGATTAAACCGGTGGTGGATGTGGACGACCCGCTGGAAGCCATCGGTTATGTGCTGCTGGGAGCCGGAGCACCGATCGTGGTCTGTGTTGTTGACTGGACCGGTATTCTGAACAACGCCCATGTGCAGTGGCGTCAGGCACTGGCGGACGCGGCCGGCACCACTCCGGATCGCGTCACGGTGCACTGTGTCCATCAGCACAACGCCCCGTTTGCCTGCGTGGATGCGGAACAGATTGTGCTGGACCAGGGAGATCTGCCGCACATCGTGGAACTGGATTTCTTTCGCCGCTGCCTGGACGCGGGACGGGCCGCCGTAGCCGGAGCCATGAAGCAGACAACACCCGTGACTCACATCGCTCACGGCGAAGCAAAAGTAGAAAAGGTCGCGGGCAATCGACGGATTCTGGGACCCGACGGCAAGGTGGCGTCCCAGCGCGGCAGCAGTTCAAAAGACCCGAAACATCATGCTCTGCCGGAAGGCCTGATTGATCCGATGCTGAAGACGGTGGCCTTCTACAACGGCGACCGAAAAATTGTCGCGTCACATTATTACGCCTGTCATCCGATGAGCTACTACGGCGATGGCCGCGTCAGCGCCGATTTCTGCGGCCTGGCCAGGAAGCAGCGTCAACAGCAGGAACCCGGCTGCACCCATCTGTATTTCAACGGCTGTGGCGGCAACATTGGTGCCGGCAAATACAACGATGGTTCCAAAGAAATGCGGCCGGTGCTGACCGACCGCATGCTGCAGGGCATCGTGAAGTCTGAACAAAAGCTCGATCCGCAGTCCATTGAATCCGTTCGCTGGACAACGCACGACATTCAGCCGCCGTCGAACCCGGTGTTCGACGAAGCACAGCTGATGAAGCAGATTTCTGACAGCAGCCAACGAGTCGTCGCTCGCAATCGGCCGTCGTACACCGTTGCCTGGCTGCGGCGCGCCGCGGCGAATATTCCGATCACGCTCAGTTCGCTGCACGTGAACAACATTTCGATGCTGCACCTGCCGTCCGAAAGTTTCATTGAATATCAGCTGCGCGCTCAGGCTCATACACCGGATCGGTTTGTCGCCTGTGCTGCCTATGGTGACGGCGGCCCATGGTATATTCCCACGGCAGAAGCCTATCCTCAGGGCGGCTACGCGGTCAGCGTCGCGTGGTGCGACCCGGCCATTGACGGCATCCTGACCGGCGGAATCAAAACGCTGTTATCCAAAGCCTGATTTTCCCTGAGCGGTGCATTCAGCCGGTGCCGGGATCGGCAAGGGCGAATTGTTTTGTGAGATCTGCATCGGGTGGCGGACCACCCAGTGTCATCCGAGTCAGATCCCGCACCGGCTGAAAGCCCAGCTCATCCGCCATTCGTTCTGCCGCCTGGTTGAGCTTCGGGATATCCCAGAAAACCGGACCATCGACGCCGGACAACAGGCGATCGATGATCGTCCGAGCGGCGGCCTCTGAATCCGCGGTGATCGGCCCCAGATAGCTGGCCAGCCGCCCGCACCGCAGCAGACCGAATCCCCCATCGACCACGCTGACCACCGAATCCGGAACCAGCCGTTGCAGCCAACGGCGTCGATCGACGCCGAATGCCTGCGCGTCCAGCGGCAGCGGCAGCGACTGTGGCTGCTGTGGCCCGGGCGTCAGTTGCGGCATTGGTTCCGTGCTGCCGCGTGACCATCGATGCAGATCCAGATCCGCTACAAACTTCAGACGTTCGTAGACGGTCCGCCCGACCGGCGTGGCATCCAGCCTGATACAGGCGACACCGGCTGCGGTCAGAAAGCTGACGGCGCGTTCCATCAGCCTGATGGCAATCCCCTGTCGCCGGTGCGTGGACGCGACCAGCATCATGCCGATCCATGCCAGCCGAGTACCATATCGCGTGGTTGTCACTGTGCCGACCAGCTGATCACCATCCACGGCCGCAAAACACCCGACCGGGTCGTATTCGATCAGTCGCTGCCAGTCGCGCAGGGTCTGGTTCCAGCCTTCCGCACTGCTGAGTTCGAAGGCGGCAGACAGATCATCCGTGTCGAAGGGCCGGATGGTCACTTTCATCTTTCAACTCCGACGGCAGGACTCACCACAGATTCTTTCCGGCATTGTGGATGGTCGAAGCTCCGCCTTCACGCAGCAGCCTGATATCAGCCTCGGCCTGTTGCAGCATCTGCGTGCACAGGGCAGCTGCATCCAGGGTGTCGTAGTTCCGGATATCACCAATGATTCCGTTGTAGTGATGATCATTCACCTCAGACTTGAACGCCTGCAGATCCGAAGTCAGTTCAACCGCCTTTTCAAAACTCATTTGATGTTCTGCCAGCTCATCCACGCGGCCTGGAAACCATGCCCGATCCAGCAGGTCCGAGCCGGCAAGCTCAATCAGTGCGGTTTCGACCCCGCCCGCGTGCTGGTCGCCGCGGCCGGAAGCCACCTCGGCGAGCGGTTCATGAAGCCAGCGAAAGACCCAGTTTGTGAACCGCAGACGACGAAGCCCGTCCACGATCGCCTGACGGTGGGTGATTGAACCGTGCACGTCGACCACATACAGCGCCTGTGGCTGTTTCCATGCGATGACCGCTTCTGCGAACCGTGCCACATATTCTGTCAGCAATTCTGCTGTCAGATCGATACTGAAGCCGAACGGCAGGCCCCAGGTCAGCTGTCCGTAGTCCACCGGTCGAAACAATTCCATCCCCGGCACTTGTTCCGCCAGCTTTCCCAGCACCAGGTAGCTCTGAATCGTATCGGTGCCCAGTGGCAGATGCGGCCCGTGTTCCTCGACCGCCGTATCAACGCTGAAGGCCAGCA
Organism: Fuerstiella sp.; assembly: GCA_040222735.1. Classification (GTDB taxonomy): domain Bacteria; phylum Planctomycetota; class Planctomycetia; order Planctomycetales; family Planctomycetaceae; genus Fuerstiella. The sequence continues at coordinate 4,084 of JAVKCM010000174.1, forward strand.
CATTCGGTGACGACACGACAGGCAGCGGGCGTTCCGGAAATTCGACGATCCGTACGCGACAGCGGTTGTCCGCTCCACCGCCGTGTACCGGAAAGCAATCCATGATGCGCTGGACGACGCGGTCCTTGAGCGATTCGTCCATCGCTTCGTGAAACAGGGGCGGCAGCAGCAGACCGTCCTGTTGGGTGAGCGTTTCAGTATTCTCAGCCAGCGAACAGATCGGCAGCACAAAGCGGGTATCGGCGGGCAGTTGCCTGAGTCGATACAGCGTACAGGCTGTGATCCACGGGCCGTCGTTGACCCTGACCGGCAGGTATTTTTCCAGCATGGATCAGGTAATCCTGACGTTCAGTGAGGAATCATAGGGCAGGGCCGGACTGACCAGTCGTGCGTCGTTTCTCAGATAGTGAAAGGCCACGGCACGGCGGGCGTGAGCACTGGTATTGGCGGAGGACTGATGCAGCGTGTTGCCGTGATGAAACGAGATCCCGCCGCGTGGCACCGGGGCCGCGGTCATCTTTATTCCCGCCGTGGCGTCCGCCGGAATCTGCAGATTGAAGGGTTCTGATTCCGGAGCGAAATGCGGCAGGATCGGGCCTGTGTGAGTTCCATTGCCGTAGTACAGGCAGCCATTTTCAACCGTCGCAGTATCCAGAGCGATCCATACCGTCAGCGTGGCCTCGGGATCGTCCGGCCCGAAATAAAAGTTGTCCTGGTGCATGGGTTTCGGACCGCCGACTTCGGGAGGCTTGCAGAAAACCTGACTGAAGAACACCGAGACTCCCGGCCCGATCAACTGCTCAACAACGGATACAAGGCGGCGATTCTGAGCCATCTGACGGAAGACATCGCGATGAAACACCGGGTTGTCCAGCTTGCGCAACACGGGTCTTTCGGAATCGCTGCCTTCCAGATACCACGACTTCCGATCATCATTCAGTTCCGCCAGAAACTGGCGGCTCCAGACTTCGATGTCGTCCAGCGCCTCCGGAATCTGCGTGTCGTCCAGCAGTCCGATCGCCGTCAGGTGGCCCGTTCGGCGGAAGTCTGTCAACTGGTCAGGACTCAGCATCGCTACCTCGCGGTCATCGTGACACCGGGCTGCAATTCGCTGTCTGTCACTGCGGTCTGACGATACTTGTCGATCGTCTTCGGCAGATCCACAAAGGCCGTCTTGCCCGCCATGGCGATCAGCATCACCAGCCCGACCCCGGCCAGCGTGGTCGTGACCGGACCATTCACATGATCGCCCATCACATCACGCGAACTGGTCAGCCACAACAGCACTCCGGCCACCAGCGGAGCAGCCACCACGGTCACGGCCTGCGCGGCGATGATCGTGGGAGTCCGGTCGAACCCGAAGGCAATCACCGCGACACCCACAAACATGCCCGTCAGCAGCGCGGCTGTGGTCAACAGACGTGGTCCCGTGTCCGTCGGCCGGCTTCCCAGTCCCAGACCGTCCGCCGCCATGAAACCGCCGATCATGGAATTCACCAGGAAGGATGAGTAGGCCGCTGAAAACAGTCCCAGACAGAAAATGATCTTGGCGCTGGCGCCGAAGGTCTGTTCCAGAGCCGTGGCCACCGCGACCGGGTCGGCCAGTTTTACTTCACCACCGGTTGCCAGCCCGGCGGCCGCTGTGGACATCAGCATCACCGTGATCAGAAACATGATGAGCGAACCGATCCGGGCGTCCAGCAGTCCGCTCTTCAGATCGTCAATCTTCCATCCTTTCTGCCGAACCAGGTAGGCCTGGTAGAACGCGGCCGTAATCACAAACGTGGTCCCGATCAGTCCCAGGATCGGCAGGGCATCGCCGGATTTGCCCAGCGACGGAATAAAGCCCTTGAACAGGGCGGTGGCGTCCGGTTTCAGCATCAGCAGATTGATGGCAAAACTAAGCAGCATGATCGCCACAAAGATCATCATGACGCGTTCCAGCATCCTGTACATGTCCCGGAACACATACAGAAAAGAAATCGCCAGCGCATTGAACACCACGACCAGCACAGCGATCACGATGTCTGAGTCAATAAACGCGCCGAAAGCGGCCGCCACTCCGATGTTGTTTCCGGACTGAAAGGCGGCCGAAATAAAGAACACGCCGATCCCCACCAGCACCGACAGCCAGCGTCCCACCTTTCGGCGAATCAGGTCGCCGGGCGTGTCCTGCGCCACCACGCCCAGCCGGGCTCCCAGCGTCATGTAAATCACCATAAAGAAGACCGACACCACCACGACCCACAGCATCGAATAGCCGTCGTTCGCTCCGATCGTGGAGCTGGTCATGATGCTGCCCGGCCCGATGACCACACAGGCTGTGATCAGCCCCGGTCCGATCCGAGTGTACCAGGGTCTGTGGTTGACGGGATCTGACATGAATTGGTTCCGAAAATCGATGCGGTGACCGAGGTACGCGGGATTCAACAGGCCGCAGTATTCCGAAACGGAACCAGCACTGCAACCGGCCTACCCGATCTCCCACTCAGTCAGACTGTCCCGGTCCGGAAGTTCCGCCACCCCGAAGGGAGCAGCGTTGACACTGCCCAGAGCCAGTCGGCCGTCCCTGATGCGGACAGCGGCAAACCCGGTCTTGTGTCTGCCGAACAGGTCGGGATGGTCCTTCAGCACCTGTTCCTGCTGCGACCGCCCGAACATACTCAACCCGGCGAAATAATGATGACCGTTGCGCTCCACATGGGTCATTCCAAGGCACGCCACAACCGCCAGGTCCTGCAGCAGCGCGACCGGCCCGACGTTGGCCAGGTCTTCAGCAGAAAGAATTCCGGCACCACCATGCCGACGAACCGCCGCCAGCGTCGCCGCATTCAGCAGACCTTTGATGACTCCCTTGCAGTTCTTATGACTGGTTCCGGCGTAGCCCAGCTCCAGCGCCCGCGGCAGACTGCTGAGTTCAGCGTCCGATTCGTCAATAATCACCGGCGGCGCCTGCGCCCAGTCCTGCAAAGCCGCTCGAACGTCGTCTCCCAGTGCTCGATCACGATGCAGCGGCTGTTCCACAAACAACAGACTGTGGTCCAGAAACTCCTGAATGGCCGAGTCGGCACGATGAGCCTGCCAGTGATCCCGGAACTCACTGATCTCAGCATAGTTTTCGTTTCCGTCGACCGTTACCCGAGGCCTGACCACCGCCTCGCGCCTGATGATCTCAGAAATCGCCCGCAGTCTGTGGTGGTCCTGATCAAAGTCGCCACTAAGTTTGATTTTAAAATACGACAGACCGTATTCGCGAATATTTTCTTCCAGCGTAAACGGCAGCCCGTCGTTCGGGCGCTGCGTTGACGCGGCATCGTGACCGGTTAACGGATCGCCCAGTCCGATCGTATGACGGACGGCAATAAAGGGTCGCGGCGCAGGACTCAGGCACTGCCCCAGCGGAACACCCGCCAGCTCAGGTCGCAGGGCTGCACCGTCAAGCTGCAGCATGTTGTGGCAAAACACGTCGTGGATCGACGCTCGCCGCAGCCGGCAGAAAGCGTGCAACACCGCCCGCTCCACCAGACTGAACCCAAAACCCGCCATCAGCGGTGCCATGCCTGTCGATGCCGCCATGCCGCGAGTGGCTGCGTACAGCTGCATCCACCAGTCAAACCATGATTCGCCGGACGTTATCTCCAGCGCCGACCGGGCAGCACGGCGGATGGACAGCTGCATCTGCGGCAGATCATCGTCGTCGAACTGTGTCTGCGGATTCTTGGTGAACCACTTCGGCGGAAGCCCGTCCGCGCTGATGCCGTATTCGACAACACCATCCACTTCCAGCTGCACCTGCATCAGCAGATGCGGCAGTTCCGTCAGACTGGCAATCCCATAACGAAAGGGAAACCGCGTCTTCATCGGAACCGTGAAACAACGGATCTGCAGAACTCGCACCTGAGTCACCTGATCTGCCCTGAAAAGATGCCAGAGAACGGCTCTGAAGACGAGTTCGAGAACGGCAGACCGTCACCACATCCCGGAAACGGCACAGCCGGCCGAATTCCAGGTTCAGGACCCTGAAATGCAGAACAGATGATTTTCACCGCGAATAAACAGTTCGTTGTCGACCGGTGCCGGCGTGGCATCCACCGTCTCTCCCACAGAATTCGTTGCCACAACCTCCAGCGTGTCCGCATCCCGAATGACCACCGTCGTGCCGTTCCGACCAGTCAGATAAACATGACCGCCGGCGGCAAAGGGAGACGCGTAGATGCTGTCCAGCCCCGACACACGGGCCGGGCCGAAGTGAGGCTTGCCGGTGGCCGCATCGACACACGTCAGCACCCCGGTCTTGCCTTTGTGAAAGTACAGTCGACCGGACGACAGCAACGGTGAAGCAATATCCGGCGTGTCACGTTGAATCGTCCAGACCACGTTCTCCGTACCTTCCAGATCGCCACGGCCACCGGGACGAAACGCTGCCAGAAACGAGCCCTTGTGACCGCTGCCGACAAACACCAGTCCGTCGGCTGCCACAGCAGATGCCACCGGGCGTTCGGTCTGTCCGCCGCACCGCCAGAGCTCCTCACCGGTTTCCAGATCATACGATCGGGCACAGGTCTGTCCATTCATGACCACCTGCTGTCGGCCGTCGTGCTGAACCACCAGCGGTGTGGCCCAGCAGGTCGGCTCGTCGCGTTCGGTTTTCCAGATCGTTTCTCCCGTGCGTTTGTTCAGAGCGAACAACGCGGATTGTCCTTCGTGATCCCATGGGACAATGATTTTTTCGCCCGCAAGTGTGGGTGAACTGCCTTCGCCGAAGCTGTTCCGGGTTTCCATCCGGCCCAGGTCGTCACGCTTCCACTTCAGCTGTCCGTCCATCGTATAACAGTACAGGCCCCGTGAACCGAAGTGAGCATAAACATGCTCGCCATCAGTGCAGGGAGATGCCGAGGCAAAGTTATTGGTCGAATGCGTGGCCTGATGCGGCCTCGCTTCCACCGCCACCTGCTTCCACAACTGTTCTCCGGTGCCGCGATCGAAGCAGAAGAGGGTGAACTGCAGCGTCTGAAGTGAAGCGGTACCTCGCCCGCGTCCACCACCAAATCGTGACCGACTTCGCGAACGCACGGGTGAGTCTGCCTGGGTACCAGGC
>JAVKCM010000175.1:0-3284 GCA_040222735.1 Fuerstiella sp.
GGAGTCTCGACTGGTCTTCGTTGAAGGTGACATCCAGTTGCCAGTGCAGATTGTTCTCGACACCCCAGTGACCGCGGGCAGCATCGGCAAAACGACGTCCGGATACATATTTGCTCAGGATGTAGTAGCGCACGGCGACGCTCATCCTGCCGTCGCGGACAGTGTTGTTGATCGCGATACCGATCGCCTTCAGGTTCTTCCATCGAGCCGCATCCGGCAGGTCCTTCAGCAACGCAACCCCGAACAGATCGCCACGCAACTCAACTCGCTTGTCGATCAACTCAAGGCGCATGTGGTAACAGCCGCCCAAGAGGGCGAAAGTTTCGATTTCGTGGAAAGGACCGTGTTGACCAGTGTGTTCGAAATCGGACTTCAAGCCCTCGATTTGCTGCTGGCATTGCAAGGTGACGGCGATCTCGGCGAAACACTCCAAACCCATGACGGCAAAACCGCTCGACGCAGCGGAGCAAAGTCCACCACCAAACTGCGGTCCATCTTTGGCGAACACGTTTTCGATCAATTCACTTATATGGCTGGAAAAAACAAGTCGATCAGCCTGCGTCCGATCAGTGCCCGGCTTTCATTACCGGCCAGCCGCTGGTCGTTCTTGTTACGGGAGTTCTCGCAGATGCTCGGCGTCGATCAGGCATACGATCAAGCGATGAAGAATCTGGGCCAATTCCTGGGCAGCAATTTCAGCGTCGATACGGCTGAGCGGATCAACGGGCAGATGGGAAGTTCCGCCGGTGAATTCCTCGCCGATCTGCCGCTGCCCGACGAAGGCAGCGAAGGGAAATTCCTGGTCGCGACAGCCGATTGCAAAGGCGTACCGCTCGTCAAGAGCGACCGTGAGAAGGTTGCCGCGTTTGAGACAGCCAAGAAGAACCCTGGCAACCGGCGCATGGCCACCGTGACGAGTGTCTACTCGGTCGATCCTCATGTCCGAACCGCCGAAGAAATCACGGCGGCCTTATTTCGCGACGAACCGGACGAGGATTCGCCCAGGAAACAACGTCCCCAGCCTCAAAACAAGAACACAACGGCGCATTTCCCGGAGTCGGCTGACGATGGCACCGGAGGCGAATTGGCCATCAGCGGGATCCATGTCGGCATGACATGGATTACGGAGCAAGTTGAGGCACGTCGTCGCTACACCCCAGGTCGTGCAACAACATGGTCGGCGCGGATCAGAACAGGATGCCACCTGACAAGACGTCTGCCGTATGAGCAATCGCCGCCTGCAAAGTGACGGTACCCGCTCAAGGCACTGGAGGGGATTTACGCGTTCGAGACGCGGTTTCCGCTGGCCAACGCCTGAGGCTTTGCCCCCTACTTCCTGTATGGTGATCCTGTCACCGCCCCACCGTCCACCCCGGACCTGAGGCCATCCCATCACCACCGCCCTGTCCAACAACGCCGCCGCCACTGCGCAGTGGAAGAAACAGCGTCGACTCGAAGCCAACGACCTGTTCCTGGAGCTCGAGAAATGTTGGCAGGCACACGTGCTTCCTCCCCGCGATCACCCTCGTCTCGTACGTGAAGCCTGAATAGTCCTACGCAGCCGACTTCCGGTTCCGACGCCAGCCGTAGCCGCATATGCTGAAGGCTCCCATGCTGAGCAGAGCGAGGGAAGAAGGCTCGGGAACGACCAAGGAGGACTGCGGGGCGGTGAATGCACTCGCTTCAGAAAGGAAGACGTCGTCGACGTAAACCACGGTCGAGGTAGTCACGTTGCGGTCCAGGATAATGCGCGGATTGACCGAGACGTTCACGATTGGTGTGAACGATTCATATGCGAAAATCCAACGGTCCTGATTATTGGCCAGAAACGTGTCTGCTTCGGTCGTCGAGACATCGAAGAGTCTTTCAAACGTTATGTCCCCACCGGCGACCTGGCTCGAACTGACATCATTCAGGTCGATGTATGAAGCGGGCTTGAGAAGGTTATCGAAGTAGAAGTAGCCGCCGATGACATACTCGACGCCCGCTGTCAATGAGATTGCATCGTGAACCCGGGAAAAGCCGGGGCCGGTGAAGTTTCTTGCGGGAGCGGTCTTCGCGCTGTAGGTGCCGCTGAAGGCACGATCGGACGTTACTTGCCAGTCGCCGGGATTGGACGTACCAATGATCCGTCCGGGCCAGTTTGTCAGGTTGCCGGTTTCAAAGCCGCCATTCGAAATTAAGCTGATGGTTTCGGTCCCCGGAACCGGAGAGATGACCACGCCGGCCCGAGCGACGTCTGCCGAGCAGAAGAGGACGCAACAAACGGGAATAAACAGATTTCCCCCGGTTCGGTGGATTTGCTGTCGTCGAAACATTTCTTCGCTCCTCGACTCTCACACGATGGAGATCGTGCGGCACCGACAACAGCCCGCGCTTCCCACTCCACCTTCTTTGCCATTATGGGGAGCGATGCTCGCTGTGCAAATTATTCGTTGTGAATCATTCGCGAAATGTTCGTCCCTCACCCGGCCCTGCGGAAATTTCTTGCTTTCGGTGTGCGTGAAGGATAACCGCATCATTCTGACCCAATCCATGGACGACGTTCCGTTCGATCTCCAACCTCTTTCTGATGCATTGTGAATGAAAACTGCCTGCAAGGTGCCGAAGAGTTTCGATTGGCGCTCACTCATGCCGTTCGGATATGCATAGACCTGAGGCCACCCCATCACCACCACCCCATCACCACCACCCTGTCCAACAACGCCGCGGCCACGGCGCACTGGAAGAAGCCGCGCCGACTCGAAGCCAACGACCTGTTCCTTGAGTTTCAGTAACGGTGGCTCGCCGGTCCGCGCAATCCCGAGCGTCGCGCAACCTGCGCCGACGATCCCCTGCTGTTCTGTCGCACCTACCTGCCCCACCACTTCAACGTCCCGTTCTCGGAGTTCCACAAACAGGACGCCCGCAAACTCCGGGGCGCGGTCGAAGACAAAGAATGGTTTGCCATCGCGGATCGCCGTGAAGGGGGCAAGACCACGCGGTGCCGTGGCTTTATGCTGTGAGGAGCCTGCTACGGCCGGTTCCAGTACTGCGTCTACATTGCGGCGACGGAGAACCTGAAGGGCCAGTCACAGAACTGGCTGATGAAGGTCCTGATGGACGGGGACTCGCCGCTGGCAGAGGACTTTCCGGAATTGGTCCTGCCGTTCGCCTCGGCCGCTGGCAAGTCTGTGTCGGCGCGGCACAAGACGTGGAAGGGCGAGCCTTGTCACCTGACGTGCGGCGCGGATCAGATTGTCACGGCAAATACTGATCTCGACTGGTCCCTGTGCAACCAGCGC
>JAVKCM010000176.1:0-4169 GCA_040222735.1 Fuerstiella sp.
GCTGTGTTGTCGCCGCTTCAATGGGGCCGGTGCGTTTCAGCACCGGAGACGGATTCGGCTGCCGCGGGTCCGGGCCGGTCTGGTGCGCTTCAATGGGGCCGGTGCGTTTCAGCACCGGAGACAACTCCATCGGCTGGGACCTCTGGCAGATCCAGATTCGCTTCAATGGGGCCGGTGCGTTTCAGCACCGGAGACCCAGCGCCGGCCGGATGGGAATGGCGGCTGGATCTGGCTTCAATGGGGCCGGTGCGTTTCAGCACCGGAGACCGTGATCTCGTCGACGATGCTGTCTGCGTCGTCGGGCTTCAATGGGGCCGGTGCGTTTCAGCACCGGAGACGGAGCAAGGTGCGTGAGGCGGCTGAGTCGATGGGCGTGCTTCAATGGGGCCGGTGCGTTTCAGCACCGGAGACTTTCCCGGCTGGTGTTTGCCTTCAGTGCGGGCATGGTTGCTTCAATGGGGCCGGTGCGTTTCAGCACCGGAGACTTCAGCTCGCTCGACGACGAAGACAAGGCCGCCAAGCTTCAATGGGGCCGGTGCGTTTCAGCACCGGAGACGTCGCGACTACGACACGAGCCCGACATTGGTGAGTCGGCTTCAATGGGGCCGGTGCGTTTCAGCACCGGAGACCGCCCGCGACATAAGTCCCGGGCAGGAACACAGTTGCGAGCCGGTTTTCGAGACGTCCGTGGTTTTGCGGCGGTTCAATCATCTTTCAAATTGTGACTCCTTCTATCCTGTTTGCTGAAAACAACTTACGCCTGCGAGCGGTTCGGGGGCTTTTCGCGGCACCAGACCGCTCGCACGCCCGTCCACGCAAATGTTTTTCAACACCACGGGGCTGGTGAACGCGGGCTGCTCCCGAGGATCTCCCCAGTACTCCAGACACTCCTGCCCCCGGCTGTTGACCGGACCAAGGTTGGCAAACAACACGCGGTCTACCCCCGGATTGATGATCTCCCAGAGCTCCGTCATCAGGTCCTGCCGTTCTTCCGCAGACAGTTCACACCGAAACACAGAATACTGCATCGAATCGCCCGCTCCTTTCATCACCTTATGAACCTGACGAAGACGTTTGGGATCACACACATCATAACAGATCAGGAAGACGTTTCTCATCAGTTCATCCCCCTATCGAGTGCAGAACGCCGGGTACGATTCGATCTCGCCCAGCAGTGTCCGGGCCAGCAGACGACACTGCACCTCAAGCACGCGACGATAGCTGATGCGGTAGCCAAAGATCGGATGCGTGATCTCTGTGGACATCCGGCGTTCAAACGCGGAAATCACCGCCGCTCGACCAGCCGCGGTCAGCGTGACGGCGCCCGCCCGCTCCAGAAATCGATCACTGGAAAGTTCTCCATTATTAAATGCCGTCAGCATCACCGAATCTGCAATCAGCGGCCGGTATTCCTCAGCCATGTCCAGTGCCAGCGACGGTCGTCCATAACGCGGCTGATGGAACAGCCCCAGCATCGGATCGAAACCGACCGCCTGCAGCGTGATCGTCAGCTCCTTTGTCAGCAATGCGTAGGCGAATGAAAGAACGGCGTTCACGGGGTCTCGCGGCGGACGCCGGTTGCGATCACTGACGTCGAAGTCGTGCCGTTCTCCCAGCAGCCGAAACAGACCACTGAAGTAATGCTTCGCCGCCATCCCTTCAATGCCCAGCAGCGAATCCAGACGGCGAACCGATTCGGCTTTTCTGCGGTAACGTTCCAGCTTGTCCAGCAGCGGCTTTTCTGAACGGTCCAGGTGCCGTCGCAGCAGCGTTCGACAGTTACGAATCTTTCCGGAGATCAGTTGCCGCGCAATCACCACGGCTTCTCCTTCGTGAGATGCGGTGGCAAACTGCTGCATGCGCAGATGAACGTTCTTGTGGACAAGTCCGGTCGTCATTCCATGAAACCAGCCTCCGTGACTGAAGTGGCAGATGGGAATGCCGCGCGCCATCAGTTCGCTCAGCGCCTGAGATGAAACCATCACACTGCCGAACAGACTGACCTGAGAAACATCCATCAGTCGACGTTCTCCAAGAACCTCGCCCTTCTTCTTTACCTGCAGCCGGTCGCCCGACTTGCCCAGCATGGCCCCGAATTCCTGAACATAAAACGGAGTGGCATCATCGCGTGCCGGCAACAATTTCCGCACAGGAGGCCGCGTGGCCGCGGCGGGCGATGGCGGTTGCGTTGCCGCGACAGGCGGTGGCGTGGGATTATCGGTGAGCGGGGCCGCGTCTTCACCGCCGAACCGCTCCCGCTGGTCGCTGTGGAAGTCTTTTTCGGGCTGTGGATCAGACCAGTTCAAATCCAGTTCATCAGGTGTCTCCGATGCCTCTTCCTGAACCCTGAACCCTGAAACCTGACACCCCTTCCCCGCCTGCAGAAACACGACTTCATCGGGAAGACAGATGCCGACCAGCGAGCACCGAGGGCACTTGGGGCTGTCGACCAGTGGAGGCGGCACGGTTGTTCCGGCGGCTGTTTCCCGAAACGCGTCCCGTAGCTGTCGAGTTCTGGCGATCAGTTCGTCGGTGAACGGAATCACCACGCGTTTTTTTGAGGCGATGAAGTACAACACACCTTCGTTGCAGTCGAAACCGTTTTCCCGAAGGATCAGACCCTGAGCACACAACTGAACTCGTTCGGGCTCATACGCGCCCTCCGGAACCTTCGGCGATTTCCCTCGCTTGTAGTCAACAGGCGTCGCTGCAACACCGTTCAGTTCCAGCAGGTCCAGCTTTGCAATCAGCCGTTCACCGGGTGCCGACAACAGAATTGAGCGTGCGTGCAGCCGGGATGCCTCGACGTCGGATGACGTGGGTGAGTCTGTTGAGACGGCGGCGCCGGAGTCGCCGGGTGGCTGCTGCTGGTTGCTGGAATCTGAGTCGCGATTGCCGTTGCCCGCAGCGTCGGGGCTGCGAATATTTTTTCGATCCGGCTTGTCGACGCGTCGATGACCGAACGTTCCCTGTTTGGTCTCCAGATTATCGTCCCATTCGCCGTCCACGAATTCCAGATAACCGAGTCGCGGACAGTACGTGAATTCGTTCAGCATCCGGACGGGAATCAGGTCAAGTGGTCCGGGAGCCCGGCCGGGCGGTGGCGTGGGCGAGTCGGTTGGGGTTGGAGAGTCGGTTGGGGTTGGAGAGTTCTCTCCGCCGAGACGCTCCCGATGGTCGCTCCGCGTTGCCGCGGCGGGCGGTGGCGCGACAGTGTCTGCTGCGGTCAGAGAGTGCGTGGTGCCGGTCTGCTGCTGCTGGTCGACGTTGGTCGGCTCCGGCTGCGTTGGTCGTTCTGGTGCAATCACAGTTCAGGTCCCCCATAAAAGGATCAGGATGGACCTCCGTGTTGTAGACTTGAGGGCGAATCAGTTGCCCGGACTTTGCAACTTAAGGGGTCGCCTGGACAGATCCTGTCCCGCGTCGGGAGAGATACGGAAAAAAGACAATGGGGCCGCGGAAACAGGGCGACCGAGTTCTGCGAACACCGGTCACTCAGCTTTCGCGGAAGTTCAGTATCCCTTCCGAAAGGCAATTTATGATTCAGTTGTCAAAGAGCGGACTGACGGGCCATCAACAGTGACGGCTTCGGTCTGATCGACTGGCTCGGAGCGGTCCTGTTGGTTGTCAGGCAGAACTATTGTCACGTTCTTTGTAAATCGATTCAAATCCGATCGCGTGTGTTCAGCCGGGACGTGAGATTTATGACTGTATGCCCTGACGCATTCGCAGACCGTGAGCCGAGTGCCGTCAGGCACCGTGCGCCGCACGAAAACACCCCCTTGTTGTGGGGCGGTCTCCTGACCGCCTCACGTTTCGACCGCGTTGTTGTGGGGCGGTCTCCGGACCGCCTCACTGGTTTCGACCGCAGGTCTCCGTGGACGTGAGCGTGCCGCGGTTTGGGAGACCTTCGGTCGGGTGTGTGGTCGGGTCGGGAGACCCGGCCACAACGTTGTGGGAGACCCGGCCACAACGTGGGGACGCGATCGCAACGGGGTGACGCGATGGCAACGTTGTTGTGGGGCGGTCTCCGGACCGCCGTTGTTGTGGGGCGGTCTCCGGACCGCCACACCGGTTTCGACCGCAGGTCTCCGCGGGCGTGAGCGTGCCGCGGTTTGGGAGACCTTCGGTCGGGTGTGTGGTCGGGTCGGGAGACCCGGCCACAACGT
>JAVKCM010000177.1:0-21420 GCA_040222735.1 Fuerstiella sp.
CGCTGAATCGTAGACACTGGAACTGCGGTTGCCGAGCGGATCGACACTGGCCACCGGCTGCGCAACATTGTTGAACACGGTCGTCCAGCGCTGGCCAAGAGCATTCTGACGAGCGACAGCCTGACCCACATTGTTGTAGATCGTGGTGCTGCGATGGCCCCGAGCATCGATTCTTCCGCCCGCTCGGCCGCTGCTGTCGTAGACGCTGGTGGTGCGGTAGCCACGGGCGTCAATGAATTCGACGGACTGGCCGTCGGCGTTGTAGGTACTGGTCGTGCGGAAGTTTCGCGCGTCGATGCTGCCGACCGTCTGTGTGGCAGCATTGTAAATCGTCGTGCTGCGACCACCGTCAGGATCAACGGACGCGATCATATTATTGTCGTCGTCGTAGACCATCGTGGACCGTCGGCTGATTTACTGAGAATTCTTCTGAGAAGCGCTTGGTTCACCTTTTGCGTTTCCTGCTTTGGTCAGGATGTTCTGCTGTTCCAGTTCTGCCGCTACGGCCCTCACCGGCAGGGCGTCATAACCGTCCCAGTTCGGTTGCGAGCATTCTTCCCAGACTCGGAGAAATGGATCGGGCTCACTTAAAGAAGGCGAAAATCGCGGAAGTCCGAAAACACGGCTATCGTGATGCTCCTTTGGAGTGGGCCACCCCGCTCGATTTGCGGTCGAACGCCGCCGGCGTTATCCTTGCTCACCACCGGTGGACACAGATCAGCACCGATCCGACGCTCTGCATCCGTGTTGTTGCTCACTGCCACTTTCCTTTCTGATCTTCCCTCCAAAGACATCCGCATGAAATCGACTCAAATTCGAAACCTGTCGCTGCTGATCACCGGCCTTTACCTGACGTCTTCGGCGTACGGTCTTCCTCCCTGGAAACCCAGATTCAAGGAAATGTTTGTCGATGACGGTCCAAAGTCTCTGCAGGAGGCCTTTGCGGACAACGTCATCGGCAGCTGCAAGGTGTGCCATATCAATGGAGAAGAGAAATCGGTTCGCAATCCGTTCGGCGTTGAACTGGACAGGCTGATCGAAGGCAACGCGGGTGCCAGACTCAAGGAAGCGGCCGCGAAAGGCGACGATGCCAGGGCCGCGATGCAGGCGAAGATTGACGAAGAACTTCTTGCCGCATTGAAGAAGGTTCTCAGGCTTCCGTCACCTTCCGGAGAAGGCACCTATGGTGAACGAATCGAAGCGGGCAGCCTTCCGTTTGTCCCCGTTCCGCACAACGAACTGACCAGCCAGGAAAAGGCCGACGGCTGGAAGCTTCTCTTTGACGGCAAGTCCGCTGCGGGCTGGAACCACTGGCCCACAAAGAAATCTCTCGAACTCGGCAAGTGGGTGGTGGAAGATGGAGCTCTGACACTTAATGCGGGCGGCGGTGACATCTACACGTCCGAAGCCTACGAAAATTTTGAACTGGTTCTGGAATGGAAGACGACCGGCAACAGCGGCATTCTGATCCGGGTTGATCCGACGGCTGACGGCCCCATCTACGGCGTGGCTCCCGAAATGCAGATCGAACCGAAACTGGGCGACAGAAAGACGTCCACGGCCGGGCTGTACGATATCTACGCCGCCGAAGGCAACAACGTCATTCACCCCGACAGCTGGAACAGAGTTCGCATCCGCATGGTCAATGGCAAGGGAACTCACTGGTTCAATGGCAACAAGGTCTGCAGCTACACAATCGGCAGCGACGACTGGAACGAACGGATTGCGAACAGCAAGTGGAAAAACAAAAAGGGCTTTGCCGAAACAGCGAAAGGCCACATCGGCCTGCAGGATCACGGTGCAACGGTCTCCTTCCGCAATATTAAAATCCGTGTGCTTCAGGACGAAGACCAGTAAACGAACGCGCTCGCGGCGGGACGGCCGGCAGGCCTGCCAAAGATTCCTCTGCACCCGGAAGAGCGATGACGACCTTTCATTCAACAACCAGGGGACTCATCATCGCGACGCTGCTTCATGCAGCCGTCCAGGCTGATGATATCGATTTTGCGAAAGACATACGGCCGATTCTGTCCGATGCGTGTTATACCTGTCACGGTCCGGATGCTGGTGCGAGGTCGACGGAACTGCGGCTGGATGATCGTGCCTCGGCGCTGGAATCGAACGTATTTTCGTCCGGCGAAATGCTCCGGAGACTGCAGTCTGATGATGCCGATGTACGAATGCCGCCGGTCGATTCCAGCCGAGTGTTGTCGGATGCCGATCGGACCACGCTTGTCGAATGGTTGAAAGCGGGAGCCCGGTGGCCGGAGGATGACCGACACTGGGCGTTTGTACCTCCGGTGCGTCCCGATCTGCCGGCCGTGAAGAACGTGACGTGGGTGCAGAACGGAATCGACCATTTTGTGCTGTCGCGTCTGGAGCAGGCGAAGCTCGCTGCGTCAAAAAACGCGGACAGGGACATACTGCTGCGGCGAGTGACGTTTGACCTTACCGGGCTTCCGCCGACGATTGAGGAACTTGACGCATTCCTTGCTGACGACTCAGGCAATGCTTACGAAAAGGTTGTGGATCGGCTGCTTGCATCGCCGCGCTATGGCGAACACATGGCGCTCGACTGGCTTGAAGCGTCTCGATACGCGGACACTGATGGCTATCAGAACGATCGCCTGCGATACATGTGGGTCTGGCGGGACTGGTTAATTTCGGCTCTTAACGACAACATGCCGTTTGACCGGTTTGTGATCGAGCAGATGGCCGGCGACCTGGTTGCGGATCGCAACTTTTATACTCAGGTGGCCACCGGCTTTCACCGCAATCATCGAATCAATTCGGAAGGCGGATCGATTCCTGAGGAATGGATTGTCGAGTACGTGGCGGATCGCGTGGAAACAACGGGCACAGTGTTTCTGGGTCTGACGATGACCTGCTGTCGCTGCCATGATCACAAGTACGATCCGGTGACGCAGCGCGATTTTTACAGCATGTTTGCGTTCTTCAATAACATCGCCGAGGCCGGGCTTGGTCCGAACAACGGAAACAGTCCGCCGTTCATTCCCGTCCCCGGGTCATGGCCGAATCTCTCGGAAGAAGAAGCGAAGTTTGTCGATCCCGAGCCTGTCAGAATCAAAGTCGTTCAGACTTCGGTGCCGCGGCCGCAGCCCGGTTCGCCGGAAACGGTGATGGTGCTGCATGAACTGGACAGACCGCGTGACACTTATCGACTGAAACGCGGACTATACGATCAGCCGGACCGGACGGAAAAACTGTCACCGGCGACGCCCGTGGTCCTCGGCGGCTGGCGGGACAGCTGGCCGCGGAATCGACTGGGACTCGCCTGGTGGTTGACGAGTCCTGACAACCCGCTGACCGCGCGCGTGACGATGAATCGGATGTGGCAGCATTATTTTGGAACCGGCCTGGTGAAGACCAGTGAGAATTTCGGCATGCAGGGCGAATTGCCGTCGCACCCGAAGCTGCTGGACTGGCTGGCGACGGAATTTTTTCAGTCCGGCTGGGATGTGAAGGCGATGCATAAGCTGATCGTCATGAGTGCGACTTATCGACAGTCGTCCGTGGCGAGCAGAAAGTTGCTGCAGCGCGATCCAGAGAACCGTCTGCTCGCCCGTGGTCCACGACGTCGACTTTCGCCGTTTGCGATTCGGGATGCGGCGCTGTTCAACAGTGGTCTGCTGGTCGAGAAAATCGGTGGGCCTTCGGTAAAGCCGTACATGCCGCCGGGAATCTGGAAAAGTATCTCGAATGCAGAATACGCGCAGGACAAGGGTGAGAAGCTGTACCGCCGCAGCATGTACACCTACTGGCGACGAACCGTACCGCCGCCGACGATGATGGCGTTCAACGCGGCGTCCCGCGAAACCTGTATCGTTCGCAGCGACATGACAACCACGCCGCTGCAGGCGCTGACCCTGTTGAATAACGTGACATTTGTCGAATCCGCAAGATTTCTTGCCGAACGCATGCTGGCTCGGCACAACGAGGCTCCGGCTGAGCGAATCCGGTGGGCGTTTCGACTGGTCACCAGCCGCGAACCGCGACCAAACGAAACCGCGCTGCTTGTCCAGAACCTGCTGGTGTTTCTGGAGGAATTTCAGGGCGACCCGGAGGCAGCACAGAAACTGCTGGCCACGGGTGAGAAGCCGTGTAACACGAAACTGGATGTTTCCACTCTCGCGGCCTATACGCTCGTGGCGAATACGATTCTGAATCTTGACGAGGCAATGAGCCAGAATTAGTCATTGGCAGCAAAACCGTTCAGGAGACTCGGCGTTCTGTGATGACCGAGGCTCCGGGCCTGCCGGCAACGAGGGAAACCATGAACACTTTCCGGGAAATTCGCACTCAGCAGACTCGCCGCGCCTTCCTGGAAGGCGGAACGCTGGGTCTTGGGGCGATCGCTCTTGGTTCACTGGCAGCTTCCGAGGCTCGGGCCGCGGCCCGGAAGCGAAATGCAATCGGCGGCCTCGACGGTCTGCCGCATTTCCCACCCAGAGTCAGCCGTGTGATCTACCTGTTTCAATCCGGCGGTCCTGCTCAGATGGACTTGTTCGATTACAAACCGGGGCTGGCAAAGCGATTCGGCGAGGAAGTTCCGAAGTCGATCTACCCGGACGAACGCAAGACGACGATGACCTCCGGCCAGACCTCGTTTCCCGTCGCACCGTCGTCGCTGAAGTTTCGGCAGCATGGACAGAGTGGTACGTGGCTGAGCGAACCACTGAAGCACCTGGCTGAGGTTGTTGACGACATCTGCATCGTCAAGAGTATGTACACGGAAGCCATCAATCACGATCCCGCCGCCACGCTGTTTCAGACCGGTTCGGTGATTGCGGGACGACCGAGCATGGGGGCGTGGCTTAGTTACGGGCTGGGCAGCGAAAACGCCAATCTGCCGGCATTTGTCGCGTTTACGTCCAACGGAACAGCCAAGCAGGGGCAGCCGCTGTACGACCGATTGTGGGGGGCCGGGTTTCTTCCGGGACGGTTTCAGGGAGTGAAGTTCCGCGGTCAGGGAGACCCGATTCTGGATCTCTACAATCCGCCCGGCATGACTCGTGAGCAACGTCGACGAACGCTGGATTCGTTGAATGCCCTGAACAGCGAGCAGGCCGGCCGATTCAACGATCCGGCCATTTCGACGCGGATTGCTCAGTATGAACTGGCATTCCGGATGCAGATGAGCGTTCCGGAACTGATCGATGTTCGCAATGAACCGAAAAGTGTGCTCGATATGTACGGTCCCGAGGCCACAAAGGTCGGTAAGTACGCCTACAACTGTCTGCTCGCGCGGCGGCTTGCGGAACGGGGCGTGCGGTTCATTCAGCTGTACCATCGCGGCTGGGATGCTCACGGCAACGCTCCCAAAGGCGTCGCCTCCCAGTGTCGCGACACGGATCAGCCCACCGCCGCCTTGCTGAAGGATCTCAGGCAGCGAGGCATGCTGGACGACACCCTGGTTGTCTGGGGCGGTGAATTCGGCCGCACGATTTATTGTCAGGGCAGGCTGACGCGAGAAAATTACGGCCGCGATCATCATCCGAACTGCTTTACCTACTGGCTGGCAGGCGGCGGTATCAACGCCGGTATGACCTATGGCGAGACGGACGACTACAGCGTGAACGTGGTTCAGAATCCGGTTCACGTCCATGACCTGCAGGCAACCATTCTGCACCAGCTTGGCATCGATCACGAAAGGCTGACGTATCGATATCAGGGCCGCCACTTTCGACTGACGGATGTGCATGGCCGAGTGGTCGAGGACCTGCTTGCATAGCGCTTCACTTCGATCCTGTCACCGCGTGCAGCACGAGTTGCAGCAGCAGCAGTGGCAACAAGAACCGGGGCAGATTCCGGAGCAAGGGATGCCTCGGCGCCGATCAGTTGGTCGCGAGTTCGCCGGGGTTCAGCAGCATGGGCAGATCGTCTGCATCAGTGTCGTCGGGCTGGGCGGCGGGGCTGACCAGCAGTGGTTCAGTCTTGATCCGGTGAGCCAGCACCTGTTCTCGATAATCACGCAGCGGAGAGATCAGTGCGGCGTTGATGAACCGTCGTCGCAGACGCATATCTTCGGCCGTCAGATTGACGGCCTCGGCCCACTGTTCCATGGCATCCAGCGCGAGATTGGCGATGCGGACACATTCATCGACGTCCCGCTGAGTTCGGCGTGCGGACGGGGGATGGTAGTCGCGGCGTCCTTCCCAGCGGCGCACCAGTTCCTGCAGCATCGAGTTGACGTGGTCAAACCGCAGTTCATCCGTCGCCAGCAGCTCCGGGTCTTCCAGAATCTGTTTCATCGCATCCGCCACCTGGCGAACAGACCAGTCCGTGCCTTCCGTGTAGTAGACCGTGTGCAGGCGATGTCGCAGTTCCAGAGCCGGCCCCGGGTGAGCGGCTGCTTCGTGAATGCGGATCAGTTCATGATGGGCGAAATGAGACAGCAGGGGCTCGTAGTGAGCTGTGAAATCGGACAGCTTTCGCAGCAGCAGCGGGTCGACCTGCCCTTCGCGTGCCTGCTGCAGAACCTCGCCCAGCGTGATGAAGTAGTTCTTCCGATGTTCGTCCAGCGGGTGAGGCGCCTGCGTGATACGACCGTCTGCCACCTTCTGGACGGCTGGTCGAGGGTTCCGCTGCATTTCTGTCTTCAGTGATTTTCGATACGTCCACGGCTGATCCGGGAAGTTTGTCAGGATCTCTGTCTGCTGCACAACCGCGCTGTATCGGCGGGCGAACTCAGCGTAGGCATCGCCTCGAGGAGCAGCATCAGCCAGTCGCTGCTGATGAGGAGCGAAGGTGGCGCGGATTTCAGCCGAACCGTTCACCGTCGAGCCGCCGGAACGAATCAGCGCGAAGGCCAGCCCGGCGGTTGCCACGGTGCTTGACGGTCGCAGCTCAGTATGTTCGAAAATTCCCACCGGGTCGGCCGTATCGACCACGGGCAGCGCTGCCACCTGAGACCAGTCCCAGCCGCTCCGCGATAACTGACGACCGACATGGTCCTTCTGCAGGCGATCCAGAATCTGATTGTCGAGCAGTTTTTCCGGGGCGTTGCCCGCGATCACGGCAAACTCACCCGGCGCCATTCGAACGACCACGGCGCGGTCGAAGACCCGCACAACGGTCGACAGAACCTTCACCAGTGGCTCTGCACCGTGGCTGTAATGACTGATGTGCTGACAGAAGATCCCATCCGCCGCCAGCAATCCGGATGCGGCCTGATAGAATTCCTGCGTCAGTTGTTGCCCGGCTGCTGCGGCGCCAAGGTCAGGCGGTGACGTCACCACAACATCCCAGCGTTGTTCCGCAGACTGTCGTCGAACAGCCGTGGCCACAGGTTCGTACGAGATCGTGACGCGGTCGTCATCGTCAGGCGGGACTGGCAGCGAATTC
Organism: Fuerstiella sp.; assembly: GCA_040222735.1. Classification (GTDB taxonomy): domain Bacteria; phylum Planctomycetota; class Planctomycetia; order Planctomycetales; family Planctomycetaceae; genus Fuerstiella. The sequence goes on from JAVKCM010000177.1 coordinate 7,366, forward strand.
CAGACAAGGCGACGGGCCACATCGGTGGTCTCCGGATCGGACCGCACAGCGCGAATTGTATGGACCGGAAATTCGCAGCAGGTTCTGAGACCAACACCGGCGTCGTCATTCAGCAGCAGGACACGACCGGCGTTGGGATGCAGCACCAGCGGAATAAGCGTCGCCAGTGTCCCGGACACCGGTTGCGGAGTCGTCATCGCATTGGCCGTGGCCAGTCCGATGGGCAGGCCGTTGCGGCGCAGTTCCACCTGATCTCCGACCGTCCGCCAGACGGTGAGTTCCCCGGTCGAGGTTGCGTGCTGTTCCAGCAGCCGGATGCTGTGTGACTGCGAAATCAGCTGGGGATCCAGCCCGATCCGATACGCATGCGCTGATCGGGTGTTAAAGAGCAGCGGAACCGAAGCTGCGGAATCAAAGGGAGCCAGCGCGACGGCCGTGATGGCGACAACAATGGGCGCGGCGGACAGCCAGCGGGGAGAAGCGGACGTACGCGCATCGGAGGCCGTCGCCAGGCGATGTTGCACAAGTGCCAGTGAAACTGTGAGCAGCAGAACCGCCGCCAGAAACTCAACCGCAATATCCAGAGTGATCAGCGTCGAGGCGGCCGCGAAGCCCGGCAGCAGCCAGCCCCACACGTTGACGGATTTGCTCGAACGCCTCTGAACGAACGCCGAGGAACGCCCGCAGCAATACAGCACCGCCAGAATGCTTAAAAGAAGTCCGACCTGCAGGGCTCTGAGTCCGGCCAGCAGGATGCCGGGGACGATCGTGGCATTCAGATACAGATTCAGCCGGATCAGCGGCTCCGTCAGCAGCGGACACAAGCTGAACAAGACCAGCATTCCGATACCGGCGTGGCGTCTGGCAGTGAATCTGGCAAACGCCGTCCACCCGCTGGCAGACAGCGTCAGCAGGACCATGGCCGCGGCTACACACAGCAGCCCCGGCGTCAGCGGCATCTGGAAACCAAAGCAGCGGAGTGCCACATGGGCGGCAAATCCGACAGAGAATGTCTGGAGCCACAAAGGCCAGTCGCGAAGAGCCGACGTTATTTCGGCGGGCTGGTATTCTGAATCATCCGAGGGAGTCTGAGTCGACAGCGACGTCTGCGCAGCCGGCAGCCAGCGGAGGCCCAATTCGATTCCCAGCACGGCCGTCACCACCGCGGCCATCGGAACTGAATCCATCGGAAGCGGGGCCACCTCAGGCAGCAGCGGAATCAGCAGCCCCACCGCCGCTCCGACACAACACATGGAAAAGGAAGTGACGGTGCGCCGCGGCTGTCGCATCCACCAGATCAGCAGGGTGGTCGACAGGACGACGATGATTCCGGGAAGCAGAAACGGCAGCCAGGCAGACTGAAAGGTCGCGGTGCCGGTGTTCAGCAGTTTATTCAGCAGATTCGGCAGTGACCACGCCAGGGCGGTCAGGCCGATCACCAGTCCCGTCTGAGTCCGGGCCCCGGCGGCAGGCAAATCAGTCCGGGTCGCCAGCAGGCAGCCAGTTGCTCCGCAGGCACACAGCGTCAGGACAGCCGGAACGGAAAGTCCGCAGATCAGAGTCCACGAGACGGCCGTCTGCACCACCGCGCCGGCGGCCGCCACACCGACCAGAAACGATGCTGTGTTGCGGCGAAAAAAATCCTGTAATTCCGTCTTCATGGCTTCCCTGCCCGCGGTGAATTGTCACAGATTCCGGCACAACTGTACCGGAATTCGGCGGATCGGCTCAAGACGGGAAGACGGAAGTCCGACGACTCAGGCCTCGGTCAGTTCCAGGTAAGGGTCGAGTCCCATGTTTTCGTACTGTTCGAGTCGAAATCGTTCCTGTTTCAGCAGACTCTTGCGCTGCTTGCGGTGTGTCTTTTCCAGAAATCGCTGCACTTTGTTGAAGTACCGCTGCCATGAGCGTCCCAGTTCGCCGGCCTTGTTTCCGATGGCCATCTTTTGCCGCCGCTGCACTTCTTTTGGTTCCCGGCACCGCAGCAGTTCGTCTTCCAGTGACAGATAGAACTGAAACGATCCCGGGTCACCCTGTCGGGCAGCTCGGCCGACCAGTTGGCGGTCGATGCGTTTGGAGCTGTGCATTTCGGTCGCCACCACGTGCAGACCGCCGTTGTGTTTGACGTCGTCGTCCAGAATGATGTCCGTTCCGCGGCCGGCCATGTTTGTGGCAATCGTGACTCGACCGGACTGCCCGGCCCGCTTCACGATCTCCGCTTCCTGCTCGTGATAGCGGGCGTTCAGAATCTGAGCTTCCAGGCCGTGTTCGGCCAGAACGGCGGCCAGTGCTTCTGAGGCATCGACAGACGGTGTACCGACCAGCAGGCTGCGCCCCCGCTGTATCATTTTTTCAATGTCGGCGGCAATCGCCTGACGTTTGGCGGCCTGAGTCTTGAAGACTCGTACCGGCATGCCCTTTCGAATGCACTTCTTGTTGGTCGGGATCTTTGTGACCTTCAGTTTGTAGGTCTTGTGCAGTTCCCGACGTGCGGGCAGGGCGGTTCCGGTCATCCCGCACAGGTTTGTGTAGTTGCGAAAGAAGCTTTGAACCGTGATGCGGGCCGCTTCGCCCGTGGCAGCCGTGATGGGAACCAGTTCTTTGGCTTCAATCGCCTGATGCAGGCCATCCTGCCATTTTCGCCCGTCCATGACGCGCCCGGTGCCTTCGTCGACGATCATGATTTTGTCTTCGACAATCACATAATCCCGATCTCTGTGAAACGCGTGCTTGGCGGTCAGCGCTTTTTCCACCTGCGTATAGATCCGTTCTGTGTCCATCGAATTCATCAGCGACGGCTTGGCCATCAGCACCACCTTGCGGCACCCGGCATCGGTCAGCCACGCGGACCGGCGTTCGGGTTCGTACACGTAGTCTTCGCGTGGTGTCAGCTGAAACGTGGCCCGGTTGCTCCACCGAAACAGATTCACGGTGCCGGGATCGTTCGGCTGCGTCAGACCGATGATCAGCGGTGTCCGGGCTTCATCAATCAGGATACTGTCGGCTTCGTCCAGCAGCGCGAAATAGTGTCCCCGCTGAACCGGTTCTTCGCCGCCCTTCAGCGTACGAACGAATTTGCGCAGCGACGGTCCGCCTTCGTCGGGTGAGGCTCCCATCCGCAGCCGGTCCCGCAGAAAGTCGAACCCCATTTCCTTGGAGGTGCCATAAGTGATGTCGCAGGCGTAGTTTTCCCGACGTTCGTCCGGTTCCATGGGCTCCAGAATCCGGCCGACCGTCAGGCCCAGCTTGCGGTAGACCGCGCCCATGGTGTCTGAGTCGCGTTCGGCCAGGTAGTCGTTGACCGTGATCACATGGCAGCCGTTGCCCGGCAGAGCCCTCAGAAAACCGGGCATCGTGGCGGTCAGCGTTTTGCCTTCGCCGGTCTGCATTTCGGCAATGTGGCCTTCAAACAGAGCAATGGCCCCCATGATCTGGACTTCAAAGTGCTCCATCTTCAGCACCCGCCGCGCCGCCTGACGCACCAGGGCGAAGGCTTCGATCAGCAGTTTGTCCAGCGGAATCCCGGCCTTGGCATCCCACTGCAGTTTGCGCCCGGCCGATGTCAGTTCATCGTCGGTCAGCGAATTCAGCTGCTGGCTGCGGCGGATCACCGTTCTGGCCATGGCGCGCCAACGCGATCGGCGGGCCGTGCCTGGGATCATCCCCGATTTCGTCCAGTGGTAAACGTCCGATAAACCGATCATCAGTACCTTCAGTGCTCAGACCACAGGGGCGTTGTGCAACCCATAAATATACCAGTCGAACAACAGGACGTGAATGCGAATCAAAGGCAACAGGCAGATTGAAGTTCGTTTCGGCACGAAAAACCCGCACGATCGGTCCGGCACGCATTCCGCTGGACGAGTCAGCATGGTGCGTTATCCTGTCTGCGAAACAATGTACTCGGAAATTCACCAGACTGTCGAAAGCGTCCGCCGCCACCGGAACTTTGTCAGGCCGTACCATGCTTCAAACCCTGATTCTGATTCCAACGTCCGGTGAGCAACAGATTCTGCGTCCTCGCCTTGCGTCATGCATCGGTGACAGTGTGCGGGTGGAACTCTGTGGCTTCGGGCCCGTGGCGGCGGCCGCAAGAACGTCGCAGCTGATTGCGGCGCTGCAGCCCGCCCGGATTCTGCTGGTGGGTATCGCCGGATCACTCGATCGCGAACTCGCACCCGGTCATGCGGCCGAGTTTGAGCACGTGGCGATGTACGGCATTGGTGCGGGAACCGGAGACACATATCGGAATGCGGGCGAACTGGGCTGGCCGCACTGGACAGCCACGACCCGGGAAGGTGGCCGAATTCACGTGGGCGACCGCATTTCTCTGCAGCAGACAGACCAGGAACCGGATTCCGGAGCTCAGCTGCTGACCGTTTGTGCCGCCGCCGCGACTCAAAAGGATGTGCGCGACCGCCTGGCAAAGTTTCCGGACGCCCGAGCGGAAGACATGGAGGGCTTCTCGGTGGCGTTCGCGGGCGGGCTGGGCAATGTTCCCGTCAGAATCATTCGCGGCATTTCAAACGTCGCCGGCGACCGTGACAAGGCGCGGTGGCGAATTACTGACGCTCTGCATGCAGCGGCCGATCTGGTCGCGGAGATACTTTCATGACCCGGCGGATTCAACTCGGAATTTCCACCTGCCCAAACGACACGTTCACCTTTCACGCCCTGATGAATCGTCTGGTCGACTGGCGCGGCCTTGAATTCGACATCGAACTGTTGGACATTCAGCAACTGAACGACCGATTGTTTCGCGGTGACTTCGATGTCGCCAAAGTCAGCTTTCACGCCAGTCTGCGGCTCGCCCACGAAACGGTCGTTCTGCCCAGCGGCTCGGCCCTGGGATTCGGCGTGGGGCCGCTGCTGCTGGCGGCACGCACTGGCGAGCGTCCGTCGTCGGCGGATCAGATTACGTTGTGCCCCGGTCGCGACACGACCGCCGCGTTGCTGTTTCAGCTGTTCTATCCTCAGACGACACAGATACGACACGGTGTGTTCTCTGACATCATGCCGCAGCTGCGGCAGCAGCAGGTGGACTTCGGTGTCTGTATTCACGAAGGTCGATTCACCTGGCAGGATCAGGGGCTGCATCTGGTGGAAGACCTGGGGATTCGCTGGGAAAGCGAAACAGGCGGCCCGCTGCCGCTGGGGGGAATCATCGCGCGGACGAATCTGGACAGCGATATCATCGCGAACGTGCAGGCAGTGATCCGGGATTCGCTCACCCTGGCACTCGCGGCCCCTGCCGCTGCGCTGCCCACGATGCGGCAGTACGCTCAGGAATTCAATGACGACGTGCTGCAGCAACACGTCGATCTGTACGTCAATGACTGGACCGTGGAACTGGGAGACGTCGGTCGGAAGGCCCTGGCCGAACTGTCGTCACGAGCCAGTCAGATCGGGCTCGTTCCCGAAAATTCAGCTGGCCTGCGCGTGTGGGCGTCGTGACCTGGGTGCAGTCGGGTTTGTGTCCCCTTTTGGCGGCAGAGTCCGGCCCAGCGCAGCGGTCCCGTGACGCCCGGGCTGAATTTCCGTAGCTGGGGCTTCCAGCCGCAGCAAGACGTGATACCGAGTGGGACTCGAAGCCGGCAGAAACCGCGGTTGGTCGCCTTTCGCTCCGCGAAAGGCGACCATAACTGACCGGACACTCCTTAGTCGGGATACACGGCCTGAACAGTGGAACTCAGAGGGCGACCCGGGTTTGCTGCCGCAGCGCCGGGAGTCCGGGCGGGAAACGGTTGAGGCTGCTGGCTTGTCGCCATGCTGCCACCGGCCCGCTGAATTGCCGTTGTGCCGGACGGATTCATCGACAGTCCGCCAGCCTGCTGCACACCGTTCGATACGCCCGCAGATTGGTTGAAGGCAGCCGGGTTAAAGGCTGCCGGGCGGATATCGCTGCCGGTTCCTGCGACCGTGCCGGCATGAGGAAAGGTCTGGATCGTGGTGCGGACGTGTTTGTCCTGCTCCACGGTAAAGCCGTTCTGGTCCGTAACGCTTAAATTCAGATATCGACTGCGATTCACCTGCAGTGGCAGGCCTGTGGCGCGGTCCACAATACAGGAACCACTGCTGCGACCTCCGGTGATTCTCACGCCTTCCGTCCGGCCCTGTTGTGCGGTTGCCGAATCATCGGCCACGATTTTCCCCGTCACGTCAATCTCGGCGGTCTGGGCATTCATGGAAGTCAGTCGGCAGGTCGACTGCAGCGAAACCGGTGCTGAACTGCTGAGCCGGCGTTCCTGAATCCACTGATCGCCGACGGCCACATGGGTAGCCCCGTCCTGACCGGAGGCCGGGTTGTATGGCAACATGCCGATTGCGTCGTCGACAAAATGAGCAACACTGTCCGCGCCCAGATGCGACCGGATGTCGGCCAGCAGCGTCTCACGGCGGTCGGCCGACACGTTCCGGACACAGGTTTCCAGAAACTGCTGATAGCCCAGTACTTCACGCACTTTGTTGTCCGGGCCCAGCCGGAACTGAAAGCCGTTGTTCACCATACCGGCATAAGGCTGGAAATCGACGGGGATCGACTCTGTGACCGAGGCGGAATCAAACGCTGCCTGCTGACCGTTGATATCATGAGTACAGACCACTCGCGTGTACCGCACACTGAACAGAATTCCGTCCGGCTGAACATTCTGTACCTGCAGCTGCATGTGCAGTTCCAGTCTGCTGTTGGCGGTGGCGGGAAACTGAGCAGACTTCTGCACCAGCGTCTGCTCGACCGTTTTGACCAGAGGGAAGCGGTCACCGGGTGACAGTTTCAGAGCCAGTGGTTCGCCGCGATCGGTGCGTTCAGAGGAATCAATCGTTCCGAGCAGATCTGCTGCCGCGGACGCCGCGTCGCCGTCATCGGCCGGGCCGCCTTCTGTCAGATCAATATCTGCCAGAATGTCAGAAAGAACGCTGCCATCGTCCTCGGATCCGGCGTCCGAGGATCCGCAGCCCGTCAGAAAACCGGTCAGAATCAGCAGCAGGGCATATCGAACGGGCATGTTCAGGGTTCCATCCGTGGAATGTTGGGGCGAGATTCCGATTCTCGCTGGCCAGGAAGCGTCTGAGCCGCAAAATACCAGCAGTGTTGACATTGCGTAAACACGAACCCCGGGGAATCACGGATTCTCTGTCTCTGGCCCGAAGTATTCGCCGATCATGAGCACCGACCAACCGGCAGAATCTGCCGCTGTATCCACCTCTGTTTTTCGACAGCACAGTCGACTGTTCGCCGGAAATCGGTTTGTTTATCCCGTCGTTTCCCGACGCAGCCGGGGCATTTCGGTCGGAGTAAACCTGAATCCGGACAAAGTCTGCAACTTTGACTGCATCTATTGTCAGGTCGATCGACGCAGCGAATCAGAAACCCGTTTTGTGGAAATGGACCAACTGCTGGACGAACTGCGAACCGTGCTGCAGCAGTGTACATCGGGAGAACTGTTTCAGCATCCTCAGTTTGCCGCCACGCCGCCTCACCTGCGCCGTCTGAACGACATCGCCTTTTCCGGCGATGGAGAACCCACCACCTTTCGTAATTTTGACGACATCATCGAGCAGGCGGCCACAGTCCGTCGTCAGACCGCGAACCGCGAAGTGAAGATGGTGCTGATCACCAACGCCTCAATGTTTCATCGACCGCACGTTCAGCGCGGCCTTCAGTTGCTGGACCAGAATAACGGACAGATCTGGGCGAAGCTGGATGCGGGCACGGAAGACTATTTCCGGTTGATTGACAGAACGTCGATTCCTTTTCGCCGCATTCTGGACAACATCGCGCAGGCCGCCCGGGTGCGTCCGCTGGTGATTCAAAGCCTGTGGATGAATGTTCGTGGCACCCCGCCTGAGGCCGCCGAAATCTCCGCCTTCTGTCAGCGGCTGGCAGAGATTGCAGCGTCTGGTGGGCAGCTGGAACTGATTCAGATCTACACGGTCGCTCGTCAGCCGGCGGAATCGTTTGTGACGTCGCTGTCGGAATCTGACCTGAATGCCATTGCTGAACAGGTGCGAGCAACCACCGGGCTGCAAACTGCTGTTTACCCGTGATACAATGATTATCCCCCAGAGCCGCCCGAACGGTTGGTATGTCCGGAAGCAGAGGCCTGAACCATGAACGACTTCGACCAGTTTCAGCACGAATCTCGCCGCAATTTTGTGAAATCGCTGGCCGCCGCATCGACGGCCGCACTGGCCATGGACGCTCCAGTGGTGCGTGCTGATGTCTCGTCAGCGGTGCCCGCACCGCGTCCCACGGCCGATGCCTGCATCATTCTGTGGATGGCCGGTGGCATGGCGGCTCCGGAAACGTTCGATCCGAAACACTACGAACCGTTTCAGAAAGGGCTGCCGGTTGAGAAGATCATCAGCACGTTTCCGGCCATCGACACCGCAGTGGACGGGCTGCAGATATCACAGGGACTGGAAAACATTGCTTCGGTGATGGACCGGGCGACCGTGATTCGTTCCGCGTTCCAGCCGGACCTGGGAAATATTCTGCATTCCCGCCATCAGTACCACTGGCACACCGGATATGTGCCGCCGCAGACAGTGGCCGCTCCGCATCTGGGAGCATGGATGGCCAGACTGCTGGGCCCGCGAAACGAAGTCATTCCACCGTTCATCAACATCGGCCAGCGACTGGAGGGCGTAGGTGAGTCGGAAGAACTGAAAGCATTCACGACGGCCGGTTTTCTGGGAACCGAATTCGGTCCGTTTAATCTGCCGTATCCGGAAGAGGCGGCTCGTTCAGTCCGGCCTCCCAAAGGTATGACGGCGGCCCGTTTCCGCAGGCGGTACGACGTGCTGAAGAAGCTGATCGAAGCGCGGGCCGCGGAAAACACCATGAGCGACTTTCATCTGCAGTCGATGCTGAAGTCGGTGGACAACGCACATAAGCTGCTGAGTTCTGAGGACAGAAACGCGTTCGATCTGTCGCTGGAACCGGAACAGGTTCAGAAGAAATATGACACCGGCCGTTTCGGTCGCGGATGTCTGCTGGCGCGGCGACTGGTGGAAGCGGGGGCTCGGTTTATTGAAGTCACGACGGAGTACGTGCCGTTTCTGCACTTTGATACTCATGAAAACGGTCATACCACAATCGAACGGATGAAGCAGGAAATCGATCAGCCGATTGCGCAGCTGATTCGCGATCTGGAAGAACGAAACCTGCTGGACCGGACGCTGGTGGTGATTGCCAGTGAATTCAGTCGGGACATGATTATTGAAGGCGTGCCGGGCAGCAACGCACGCGATCAGTCACGGGCCCGCACCGATGCACTGGAAGAAATGAAACACTACGGTCTGCATCGGCACTTTACAGGAGGCACGTCGGTGGTGATGTTCGGCGGCGGTATGAAGTCCGGCTTTGTCTACGGTCGCACGGCTGACCAGCGTCCCTGCATTGCCGTAGAGAATCCGGTCAGCATCACCGACCTGCATGCCACCATCTACCAGGCCATGGGCATTGCTGCCAGAACCGGTCTGGAAATCGAACGCCGTCCGTTTTACGTCACCGAAGACGGCCAGGGCAAACCCGTTGAAGCACTCTTCGCCTGACCCAGGCCCGAATTGGTTCAGGCTTCCAGTCTGCACCCCTCAAAACCTGGTGCAGGCTCCCAGCCTGCAATTTCCGATCGCCGGCATTCTGAACGACGCGAACTAAACGCAGTTGCAGTCGTTCAGGCTTTTCGACGTCGTCGATGCACGATAACTCCCACACCGCCAAGCAGGGACCACATAGCGAATGATGCGGGTTCGGGAACCGCGGCGGGTTCTACCGTAAAGGCACTATATCGGACAGTGGACTGCGAAAAGTTGTAGAAGGCCATCCGCCCGTCTGCGAACGCTCCGGAGACATTCATCTGTAGAACGTCATCGACAAACACCTGCAGGTTGGTTGGCGTGAAGATGAAGCGGAATTCGTATTCGGTGTTTGTGACCCAGCCGGTGGAACCGAGCGTCGCACCGCGAGCCAGTTCGTTCAGCCCGCCAGAGGTGTTGGCTGCGTGATTCGCGTGCTGCCAGAATTCGTTATAGGTCGGCGTACCGGTCACGCGTGAGACAGCCAGTCCTTCGTATCCGGTTCCACCGGGCGTCGCACCACCAAAATCCCAGAACTGATTCGCCTTCTTCCAGTCGACCAGCAGATAATCCGCCGCCGTGCTTGTTGAATCTCCCGGATTAAAACCCAGGGCAAACCCGATGAAATCATCGTCTCCAGATGTCTCGACTTTGATTTTCCCGCGGACGTCAGTGCCCTGCGCATTGAAATCACTGTAGAACATCGTCGGATCACCGTTTTGCGACTGCAGAACACTTGTCCCGCCCCCCGACACAGTCCACGTAGCGCCGCCTCCGTAGGTTTCTTCTGTCCATGTGTTCAGGTCAACCGAAGCACGTGACGTACCAGATGCTGCGATGGCGAACACGAGGGTCGTGACTAACTTGCGCATGTATTCATTCTCTGTATGAAAATTGAAGGAATCGAACCGTAGTATGCGGCTTCGGCACAGGTAGGGTCAAACACATTGCAGAGACTTTACCGGTATCATCGCCGCGAATCGAAAAATAATCGTCGACATTACCGGAATTGGTGCATTTCGGGTGGACAACTGAGCATAACTTATGACTTTGTCACTGCGATTTTCAGAGGCAGCACCTTCCCGAGCCAACCTCGGCTGGACAACCCGGTTCGGCCGGTTCTTGAAACACTGGACGCCCGGAATGGCAGGCAGAGCCTGAAAGTGCTGAGTGCAGACTTATTCAGCGACTGCCTGCATTTTGACTGGCCTGACTTTGAACTTGTGTCGATCGCGCGTCACGACAACGGAGGCGCGTCGCTCAGCAGTGCCAGTATTTCGTCTTTCAATCCGGGGACGACAGAAATGCCCTCTCCTGTCGTGACGGATTCTTTGCCCTTCCAGTCGGTGCAGCTGCCGCCGGCTTCGCGGACGATCGGAATCAGGGCCGCGATGTCCCAGGCCGACATCTGCGGATCGATGGCGATGTCGGCTCGCCCCGTGGCGACCAGCATGTGGCCGTAACAGTCGCCCCAGCCGCGAGCGATCCGGACTTTCTGCAGCAGCTGCGGCAGCACGTCGCCACGCCCGCAGCGAATATCAGACGTCGGTTCGGTAAACATCAGCCGTGCACTGGCCAGACTGGTTTCGTCGGACACACATGCAGGCACGGGATCGGCGTCGCCGATCTGCCACCATGCTCCGTCCCCTTCGCTGGCATACATCACCTCGTTCAACGCCGGAAGTCGGCACACGCCGGCCACCATCCGGCCTTCGAATTCGATGCCGACCAGAGTGCCGAACAGTGGCACGCCATAGATAAAGGGCTTGGTGCCGTCGATGGGATCCAGAATCCAGCGATAGCCATTGCTGCCCGGAACGTCGTCGAATTCTTCGCCCAGAATTCCATCGTTCGGGAACTCGCGGGCCAGCGCCTCGCGAATCAGTGTCTCGGCCCCGCGGTCCGCCACCGTCACGGGTGAATCATCGGCCTTCGACTCCACTCCCAGCGTCTGAGACTGATAGTGACCAAGAATCAGTTCTGCCGCCTGCTCGGTAACAGTCAGGGCAAACTTCAGACGATCAGCATGTGCAGACACGGGGACTCCTTCAGGACAGGAACAACTCAGGACAAAAGACGGTGCCCAGCATGTTAGTGGGACGAAGGCATTCCTGCCATGCGTCATGCGTCCCTGATTTTGGTGTCTGACCCGGAACCGCTGTCGGTCACAGGCCGCGGTGCGTCGGCGCCAGGTCAATGCAGCTGTTTTTCTGTAACAAACGAATCCTGATTTCGCTTGCGGAAACATCGATCTGTTTCTCATGCCACGATGAAATCAAGGAGTTTGCCGTGAATCTTCGACGTCTTACAGGCCTCGCCCTGCTTGTCTGTTCTCTTGTCTGTGACGCACGCACACCGGCGTCTGCCGAAATCAAGGTCACGGGCCGGGCGACTGACAAACAGTCATCCACATCCTCGACAGATTTAGCCGTCACACGCACCGGGATCACTTCCCGTACCAGCGGACTGACGTCCCTGACTAAAACGTCCACGCAGAAGGTTCCGAGGCTGGTCAGCACGACTCCACTGTCCACGCTGTCGAAGAATCTTTTTCAGGGGCTGGATTTCGGAATGACCGATCCCGAGGTTTCCAGCGCCTCGATCTCGGCCGAAAGCACGGCATTGACGATTGCTCCCGGTGAAACGCTCACGATTCCGGTGACCATCACGCGCAACGGCGTGATCGGCAATCTGTACTTCGCGGGACTGTTCGACTACGGCGACTCGCTGTCTGCCGGTGACATGGCCTGGATGGAGCAGTTCACCGTAACAGTGAACCCGGTGTGCCCTGCCACAGGTCTTCTGTTTGCCGACAATGTCTTCGAGCTTCAGATTCACGCACAGGCCTCGGCCGTTCAGGGAACCGTCGGTACCTTCCGGCTGATCGGCCATGAAGTATCGTCCGGAGCTCAGATCAGTGACCTGAACTTTGACGTTCAGGTAGACGGAGAACCGATGACGGCCAGCGATACTGCCATGCTCAGCTTTCAGTCCACTCTCACGAATCCGTTTATCAACGGAGACTTCGTGATTCAGGGACAGCAGTCGGCCGCGTTTCTTGACTACAACAACGACGGCTTTGTGTCGTTCTCCACCGGTACTCCGTTTGGCGTGTATCCGGTCACCCGTTTTCCTAACGCGGCCTCGGATCTGGGCTGGAGTCTGACTGAAGGCGGAGCATTCGACAACGGGGCCAATCTGGTGGTCGTGGGCATGCTTTCCAGCTGGTCCACGGTTGACCGTCCGCAGTTTGTGGCCCTGTATCTGAAACTGGAAGGGCAGCAGGTGACGCCGATTTCCATGTGGGCCGGCGACATGCTGAATGACGCTCCGGTGGCTCCCGGAACCACAGCTCAGGGAATTGTCATGGGAACGACGTTCGACGCCCCGCCGGCGATCGATATCGATCCGGTCACACTGCCGACGGCAGGGGCCGCAGGTATCATCCGAGGAGTCGCCTCGGCCAATGTATGGAGCAACACGGCCAGCGGCAACCTTTACGGGACCACGGTGACCTTCAGCTTCGACGTGCCACTGCAGCATGATGGTCAGGATTGAAGCAATCCCTGGAACAGAGCTGATTGCGGAACCGGACATCTCTCCGAAATCAGAAAGCCCGGCTTGTGATCAAGCCGGGCTTTTTCCGTGAGTTCCCTCGCCGCCTTCGGCTCAGAACGTGCGGTTCATGGCTGTCTGTTTTGATGCACATCAGTTGTGCATCGCGGTGGCTACGCGTTTTGGGGACAGAGCAGAGTCGAATCGGGCCGCGCTTCATGGGGACAGTGCACTTTTCGGCGGGAGCCGCAGGGACAGAGCACTTTTGGGCGCGTGCCCCAGTGATGCTTCGCTCCGGCTTTGGTCGTGTCCCAAGGTGGCAGCGCGTTTCGGAAAGGGCGGAGCCGGATCCAGCAGGAAAGTTCCGGTGCGGAGACGGCCGCGGAGCAACGGGACTCCCTGACTGTCCCACAGGTCAGTGGGCTGATCGGCTGTACCGTTTCGCCTGCGCTGGCAGACCTGGAAATGTTCGATCAAGAACTGACTGGTTGGTCGCTTTTCGCTCCGCGACAGGGCGCTCTTTCGCGGAGCGAAAGGCGACAATCATTGACCGGACACCTTTTACGCGGTGGACAGCAATTCGCGGGCTTCCCGAGGAGCGTTGAACCGCCGCGTCCCGCTGCGTGAACGACAGGCCTCGATCGAGCAGGGGCGACCGGCGACCACACTGAACAGACGCCCGAAACGCGTGACCAGCTGCAGCCACACTTCGCGGCTCAGCTGCAGTCGTTGCAGCACCGGTGGAAGCGTTGAAGAATCGGCGGCGGAGCGGTTCGCCCTAATCTGCCCGGCCGTCCAGTTCAATAGATCCAGGTATTCGGCCGTGGTCAGCGGCAGAAATCCCTTATCGCTGCATCGCAGGCCGGAACCATGAACACAGGGCTCCGTCGTTCCGTGCCCTTCGTGAAGCTCGACCGGGGC
>JAVKCM010000178.1:0-79317 GCA_040222735.1 Fuerstiella sp.
AGCATGCCTGCCGCGACACCAGGAGAACGGCCTGTTCTCAAATGCTGCACGATCAGGAATGGGTGTTCTCACACGAAATTCATGGTGCTTCCTCGGTGTCGTGGCCCTGGGTTAGGGCACAACAATTCGGATACGTGAGTCGCCGAGAGTGCTGAATTTTGAGTCTCAGCACCAGAACCGCGAACCTTATCGCGGAATCACCTGACTGTCAAGTAATGGCGGGCCGCAAGCGGCCGCAACGCCGCAAGTAAATCATGACTGGCGGCCGCTGGTTCGTGTCCGCCATACGGTCGTGAAATTCGGATCAGTGCTGGATTGTTTCACGGGCCAGCATCCGGGCACACTTGTAGGCGTGCTTGACCGTGAATACGCGTGATTCAATCTGCTCCGCCGTAAAATACCGGCCGGGCTCACTGGTCGGAAGTCCGGCCAGTGCCATGGTCAGCGGCAGCAGGTCCAGAAATTCCTTGTACCTCCGCTGCTGATCAGACGGGTCCGCCATGGGTTTCTCCGCTCCGTGTGTGCGTTCGGGATTTCGTTGTCGTCGACTGGTGGTGATGGCGTTTAACCTCCCGGGCGACGATGCCTGTGCTGCTGGATGATAGCCGCGGCCGACTGGTTGGACTGTGGCGGAGCGGCGCCGCTCTGGCCCTCGGCTGGTGCCGGCTTCGGCGGATCCGGACGTGCGCCGGTCTCTGATGGATCCGGCAACGAGACGTTGGCTGTGGCCTTCGGCTCATCAACTTCCGCCGGCGCCGCCGGCTGAGGTTGTTGCGGGTAGCCGGCAGGGCCCTGAGGATAGCCGTACTGCTGCGGATACATGGGCATCTGGCCCGGCATGCCGGGATACGGATAATTTCCGTACATCGGATAACCCATGTGCTGAGGCATCATGGGCTGGTAGGGCGTCTGGCCGGGCATCATCATCGGTTGTGCGATGACGGTGGTGTCACCTGCGCCACCGCCGGGGGGCAATTCCGGTGGTGGTGGTACCGCAGCGTCAGGAGTCGCTGCCGGCGGGGCAGCGGTCTCTGGAGCAGGCTCCGCGGCGGCAGGTTCTGCCGGTGCTTCAGGCTGAACCGGAACGGCAGCCGAGGTCTCTGCCAGCCCGGCCCCCGGTATGTCAATCGGCTTCATCTCACTTAATGTGTCTGCGCCGGCGATCACGGTTTCTTCCGAGGCCGCCGAAATGCTTCCGGTGACGCTGCCATCGCTGACGGTGACTTCGAATTCAAGGCTGCCCACAATCACGCGGTCGCCGGGCTGCAGCACGACTTCCTTGCGGATTCGTTCGCCATTTACCGATGTTCCGTTGGTGCTGCCCAGGTCACGCAGGCGGACAGAAAAATCATCAACGGTGAACACGCAGTGGTGGCGGCTTACCAGTTCGCTGTTCGGGCGGAGCTGGCAATCGGATTCTCGGCCAATCAGGAATTTCTTCCGGTCGAGTGGTATAACCTGACCGGCGTGCTTACCGCCAACGACATGAAGTTCAACGCTGATCATAACTTTGGGTAGCTCCTCATGCGGTAGACGCCGGGCCGAGCTGAAACCTGCACAACCGGGCACACGGACAGTGAAAACTGTAGCGATTTAGCCTGAAGACTTCCAGCGGGACGTGGAAAATGCTGTTCGGGAACCGGTCGATTCTGAAAACAAAAGCCAAATGCAGAACGCCGAAGAATGTAGGCGCTACGGGGTAATGGGTAAACTGCACAGCCAACAACTATTTCACCGGAGTTGCCGTCAGCTGTAAAGGATGCGAAACAGGAATCGTGTCGCAATTCTCTTGTTCATCGGTAATAACGGAAAACGAAACCAACAAACCGCCACACTATAGACGCAAAGCCTGCCGATTTGCCAGGTCAGTAGACGGCTTAATCAACGGGAAAAGGTCCGCATGTTGATGAAACACCACCGTACGGGCAACGGCGTCTTTCGGTCCGGACCAGCAGTCGCGCCGCGGCACACTGCCCTGCTTTGCGGAGCGGTGCTGCTGGCACTGTTCGTCACCCCTGTCCGAGGGCACGCGGCCGGCCAGCCGAACGTCGTCTTTTTCTTTATCGACGATCTGGGCTGGGCCGATACCGGATTTCAGGGATCCGACTTTTACGAAACACCCCGGATCGACGGTCTGGCGGCCAGCGGCATGGTCTTCTCGGACGCCTATGCCGGTGCACCCAATTGTGCTCCCAGCCGCGCCTGCCTGCTGAGCGGTCAGTACACGCCACGACACGGCATCTTTACCGTGGGTGACCCGCGGCGCGGAAACGATAAGTTCCGCAGGCTCGAACCCGTCGAAAATGAAACCGTGCTGCCGGATGACATCATCACCTGGGCCGAGGTCCTGAGTGATCAGGGCTACACGGTGGCCAGCATGGGGAAATGGCACCTCGGGCCGGATCCCACCACACAAGGGTTTGATGTCAACATCGCCGGTCGTGAATGGGGCAGTCCCAGCGGCGGTGGTTATCACAGTCCCTACCGATATCCAAATCTGACGCAGAAAACGAAGGGTGAGTATCTGACGGACCGGCTGACGGACGAAGCCATTCGCTTTATTGATCAGCATCGCGACGGACCGTTTTTTCTTTACCTGACCCATTACGCCGTTCACACGCCGATTCAGGCCAAGGATGAGATTGCCGCGAAGTACAGCGCCAGGACACCCGGGCGGCATCAGAAAAATGCCAGGTACGCCGCCATGATCGAAAGTGTCGACCAGAGCGTCGGTCGCGTGCTGGATCACGTTGAGCAGCTGGGGTTGACCGATGATACCGTCGTGCTGTTCTATTCGGATAACGGCGGCTTCGGAGGGGCTACGTCCAACCATCCGCTGCGAGGTGCCAAAGGCATGTTGTACGAAGGAGGCATCCGCGAGCCTCTGGTGATCCGCTGGCCAGGAATCACCGCGCCCGGCAGCCGCTGCCGCGAACCGGTGACCGGCGTTGACTTTTTTCCCACGCTGCTGGAAATCGCCGGAGCACCGCGGCCGACCGGTCAGGCGCTGGACGGTGTCAGCCTGGTGCCCCTGCTGAAGAATGCTTCTGCTTCACTGAACCGCGATGCACTGTTCTGGCACTTTCCCTGCTACCTGCAGGGCAGCGGCGATCCGCACGGCGGTCCGTTCCGCACGACTCCCGCCGGCGCTGTCCGCATGGGAGACTGGAAACTGATTGAATGGTTCGAAACCGGCAGACTGGAACTGTACAACCTGAAAGATGATCTGAGCGAATCAACGGATCTGAGCCGCACTCATCCGACACAACTGGCCCGACTGCACGCGGCGATGAAGCAGTGGCGGACCGACATCGGAGCGCCAATTCCCACCACGCCCAATCCGAAGTTTGACCCCGAAGCCGATGCGGACGCCAGCGGCCGAAAGCGGCGGAAGTCAGGAAAATAGTCGGCGGCCACCCCGCCCGAACATCAGCTGAAGGATGGGCTGGTGGCTCTGTTTCCGGGGACGCTGAGGTGGCAGAACCCCCGGGATGGACGCGTTGTTGCCGGAAAGTTACTCTGCAAAGGCGATGGCACGGCCGAATGCCACCGACGGCAGTTGCAATGTGTCACTCAGACGTCCGGCCTTCGGCAGGCCCGTTCGCAGCAGGTGAATCTTTGTCGGTACGTTGGGTGACTTTGATTCTGTTTCTTGTCGGCAGTCTGGCGGGCTGCGGCGACAAGGGCCCGGTGCGAATTCCGGTGACCGGCCTGGTCTATTCCAGCAGCATCCCGGAAAATCTGAACGGTTCCATCGCGGTTCTGCCGGAAGGGGACACCAAAGGCCCGGCCGCGAACGGGTTAATTCGCAGCGGGACGTATGAATTCACTGTCGAAAACGGTCCGGTGCCCGGTCGCCATCGAGTACTGATTGATGTTGAACCACCCCGCGGCAAAATGGACGAAGCCGCTGAGTCGACTCAGCAGCAGTGGAAGTTTGAATTTCACGTCAGCGTCCCGGCAGAACCTCCTTATACACTGGACTTCGATCTTGTTCGGGAGGAATTTGATGAGTAACCCCCGTTCCCGGCACCGTGCCGACTGCCACACCCGACACCGTCCCGGACTCTGGTGGCATCTGCCGACTGTCCGCGGCAGCCGTCTTTCCGGCTTCACGCTGATTGAACTGCTGGTGGTGATCGCCATCATCGCCACACTGATTGCCATTCTGCTGCCGGCGGTCCAGCAGGCTCGTGCCGCGGCCCGCCGGACAAAGTGTAAGAACAACATGAGACAGATCGGGCTGGCGATGCACAACTATCACGATGTGCACAACGTCTTTCCGATGGGCAGTACCAGCGAGACGCTGCCCGGAGCATGGGGCATGATGGCTCAGGTGCTGCCGTATCTGGAGCTGAAGAATGTGTACGATCTGATTGACTTCGAAGAAGCCGGATGCTGCACGGCCGTGAAGAAACGGCAGCTGGCAACGCCGCCGCGCCCCGATCCTTCCTCGAAGCCCATGACGGTCTTCTTCTGTCCGGACGACTTCAATTCGGGGGTTCAGCTGCTGAGCGGTCCGACCGGGCCGTCGCCCTTCACCTTTGACTGCGGCCGGCTTTATCCGGGCGACTACCTCGGCGTCAGCGGAGACACCGAAGGCACGCCCGGCTGTTCCGGAATTGCCGATGGCAACGGCACGTTTTATTCGCAGAGCAGCACGCGGTTTCGGGATTTCAAGGATGGTACCTCGCAGACACTGATCATCGGCGAACGCGGCATTCCCAGCGACTGGGGCTGGGGCTGGTACCTGTGTGGAGGCACCGAATGCGAACATTATGTCAGCTCAGAACGCGGCCTGAGTCCCGGACAGAACGTTCCGTCCTGGCAGGGAACGCTGCGTCGCTTCTGGAGCTGGCATCCCGGCGGACTGCATTTCATTCTCGGCGACGGGTCGGTCCATTTCTTCAGCTACAACATGGACTTCAACACCTACCGCGCTCTGTCGACCATCAACGGCGGTGAAGTTGTTTCGTTCTGATTTGATTGGATCCGTCCGGCAGTCCTGAGGGATGGCTCGGAAACAGAAAGGCGGACCTGGTCCAGGAGCCGTTTTTTGCGGTTCAACAGACTGGTTGTACGGTGGCCCACCGGCCGCGAACAGATCTGGGAAGATGTTCCGGTTACGGCTGAGATTGTACTCACCGAGGGAGACAACGATTTTGCGATCGTGCAGTCAGGGACGCGCTGATCCGCGACTCTGACCCGGGTCCGCCGACTGCTCAGATACCGGCTTCCGATATTCCGCGGCCTGTTGCAGATGGTGTTCGCCCAGCGCGGTTTCGCCCTGTGACAGATACAACTGTCCCAGCCGTTCATGGGCCTCGGCCGCGTCGGGGCGACTCTGCAGGCCCTGTTTCAGATGGCCAATCGCCTCGGCCTCGCGACCTTCTGCGGCAAGCACACTGCCCAGCGTGAAGTGTGCTTCCGGCAGGTCCGGCTGCAGTTCAAGAGCCCGCTCCAGATGATTCAGAGCCTCCGGTTTTCGACCGAGCATCAGGAAGGCGATCCCCAGATTGGAGTGAATACTGGCATCCTTCGGACTCGCTTTTAACGCCGCTTCGTAATGCAGAACGGCCGTGGACACCTGTCCCAGGCGGGCGTAGATGATGCCCAGGTTGTAGTGAGCCTCAGCATGATCCGGCTGCAGTTCGATCACGCGGTGAAAATGCTGCAGCGCCAGTTCAGCGTTGCCTTCCGCCAGGTAGGTGTTGCCCAGACTGCTGTGTGCCGCCGTGTAGTCAGGGTCCAGACGCAGAGCCCGGTGCAGCAGGGTCGTGGCCGCGTCAAACTCACGCTGCTGAGCCCGCTCGTAGCCGAGTTTGGTATAGGCCAGACTGCTTTCCGCCGCAGCCGCGGCGCGAGTGAACAGGGTGAGAGAATCCTTCCAATATGTCGTCTGAATGCGGCCGGCCACGGCCAGCAGCAGCACGACCGAGATGCCGCAGATCTGCAGCACCCGGCGTCGCCCCGGCTGATCGCGGGTAATGCCGACCGCCAGCCAGGTGACGGCCACCAGCAGTCCTGTCATCGGAAAATACATGTACCGGTCCGCCATGCTCTGCCGGCCGATCTGGACCAGACCGATCACCGGCACCAGGGTCCCCAGATACCAGAACCAGCCGACCGGCAGTTCCGGATGGCGATCACGCAGCCGGATGACCGCCAGTGTGATACCGCCCAGCAGCACCAGCGACAGAGCCGCCCGGCCCCACGGCAGCTGGTCCGGGTACGGATAAAACACGGCCAGGTTCAGCGGCCACACGGTCTGGCTCAGATACGCGGCGTAACTGACGCAGGCGTTCAGAACGCGCTGCAGAATGCTGTAATCTTCAAGACTGCCGACTGCACCGCCGCTCCGCTGGCCGGCGAATGCCACCACCGAGAACAGGACGGCAGTCAGCAGCAATGGAATCTTTTCACGGACCAGTGGCCAGACCGTCGCGCTCTTTAGAAACGTTCGATCAATAACTGACTGGCTGGTCGCCTTTCGCTCCGCGAAAGGACGCTCTTTCGCGGAGCGAAAGGCGACAATAACTGACCGGACGCTCTTTACGTGGTCACCGTTGGGCGCCGCGGACAAACGCCGCAGTGGCCAGTAATCGAACAGCAGCAGCAGAAACGGCAGCGTGACGTACATCTGTTTCGACATCAGAGACAGCAGAAACAGCACCAGCGCGGCGGCGTTCCACACGAATCTTCCGGTCTGCACGTGCAGCAGATGGCACCGAATTGTCAGCAGGATGAACAGCGTGCTGAGTACGTCCTTGCGTTCGGAAATCCAGGCCACTGATTCCACGTGCAGCGGATGAACGCCGAACACGGCGGCGACAAAAGCGCTGGCTTCGGTCGCGCCCGTCATTTTCTCCAGCACCAGAAACAGCAGCACGACGTTGATCAGATGCAGGACCAGGTTCACGGCGTGCATCGGCCCGGCCTGTGCGCCGAAGATCGTGACGTCCGCCATCAGTGACAGCCACGTCAGCGGATGCCAGTTGCTGGTGGGCTCACAGCTGTCAAAGCTGAACGCCCAGATAACGTTCTGCCAGGACAGCCCGGCCAGCACGCGGGGATTTTCCGTCACGTAGGCGCCGTCGTCGAAATTGACGAAGCCGAAACGAAGGACGGGCGAAAAAACCAGAAAGGTCAGGACCGTCAGCAGGCCGGCTATCCAGAGTCGGTGACTTTTCATGGCGTGAAACAGATCCCGTACGACGCCATCGGTCGGTACTTTCTGTGCCTGTGTTTCCAAGAACAGGATTGCCCTGCGGACCGTGATCCGGCACTACGGCCGGCCCGGGTCGTTCCGCAGCGGGCCATTCGTCATCGGATTGTCTACCGGGCGGTCCTTCTGAACGTGATCAGTCAGAAAGGCGGAAATCGCTTCGGCGGCCATGGCGTGACCCCGTTCGTTGGGATGGGCATCGTGCACGCTGATCACAACGTCGTCTGCCGAGACGCCGCTGAAGGCGTCCAGCAGGTCAAGGTGCGACACGCCCTTCTGCTGCCAGAATTCCGCCAGCTGAGCATGAATTTCGCCGTATTCATAATCAGGGCCGATGTCATGCAGAAACGGAAACGTCACGACCAGCAGTTCACCGCCGGCGTCGGTCACGAATTTCTGAAAGCTGGTCAGGCGTTTCTGCTGTCGTTCCCACGCCCGACCGGCGTAGGCATCCTTCACAAAGCTGTAGTAGTTTCTGACTTCCGGTTCTCGGGCCATCCTGAGTCGGGCGTGAATGGTGTTGAACAGGTAGCTGTGAGTATTGAAGAATCCACGATCCGGCACCTTGTAGAGCCGATCCAGAATGTCCTGCCACTCGGGGGTGATGTCAGAAATGTCGTTCAGGCAGTAGACCAGCACAACAACATCCAGTTCGTAGCCGGACGTCGGAATGTAGTTGATGAGCTCCAGTTCCTTGCCGGTGTCCCACCCGCATTCGGCCAGCACGTGGATTTCGCAATCCCGGTTTGCCGCACGCACGCGGTTGGCAAACCGCTGTTCCACATCTTTAATGCCGTGGCCGGCGGTGAAGGAATCGCCGACAAACGTGATCCGGCGTTTGTCCGGCGGCGCCGTCGGCATGTAGTTCAGAGAATCGCGAAAACCGGTTTTGTTCCGCTGAAAGTGACGTTCGAACCAGCGTTTGGTGGTCCTGGTCAGTCCAAAGGAATCGGTGCTGTCATAGAAAAAACGGTAATAGACTTCACCCCCCAGCATCGCCACCGACAGCAGAGTCAGCAGCACCATCAGATTTCCGACCAGCAGCGAACGCAGTTTGTGCTGTTTCCAGGTCGGGCGTGACTGGCGAATGAACCTGCCGGTGAAGATGAACAGCACCGGGGGTAGAATTGTGAACAGAAGAAGAATGAAGTTTTCCGCCATGGAACGTGCTGAGGCCTTGTCTCGGAATTGCGGTGGTGCCGCAGAGCGGCCGTGGAACCGGCCGTCGCTTCAGAATGTCACCAAAGTGACTGTCCGTGCCGGAAAATCAACCGTAAGAATGGTGACCACGCCCACGACTGTCAACGACAGCGATCATCGATTGCCATTGAATTCCAGTTGCTGAGCATACTGTGCCGCCAGCAGCTGTAGTGAATCGGCCAGGTCTGTCTCGCCGCGCTGCAGTGCAATTCGGCGGCCTTCGGTCGCCGCCGCGGCGGCATCCGTCAGACGATTGACCGCGGCATAACATCTTGCTGCCAGCGCCAGTGAGCCGGAATCTTCACGGCGAGTGTGTTCCAGCAGCAGATCTGCGAGGCGGGCTCCGTCGCCGGCCCGCTGATCGGTCGGAGCAATCTCTGCCAGCAGTTGCACGGCGGATTTCAGAAATTCGTTGGCTTCGCTGACCCTTCCTTCTGCGCGGAGAATATTTGCCATCGATTCATGAGTGGCAGGATCCTGAGCATCCAGTCGCAGACTTTCTTTCAGGCATTCCACAGCCTGGGTGCGGTCACCAGCGACAGCGTAGGCTTCGCCAAGGGAACGGTGGGCGGCCGGATACGCGGGTCGGATTTCGATGGCTCGCTGCAGGCTGCGGATGGCATTGTCGGTCTGATTCAGCATCTGATGCAGAATGCCCAGGTTGTAGTGCCCGACAGCGTCCTGTGGCCGCAGAGCTACTGAGGCCTTCAGATGACCCAGCGCCTGCGAGTACCGCTGCTGTCGAAAATCAGCCATAGCGAGGTGAAATCTCAGAAAGCCATCATTCGGCTGCAGCTCAAACGCCTTCTGCAGCGCGGCCGTCCCCGCTCGTGGCTGACCAATTCCGGTCAGGGCAATGCCCAGATACATGTGCGTCCGATAATCACCAGGCCCCACCTGTTCTGCCGCTCGGCAGGCCCGGACAGCATCAGCATGGCGACCGTCATCAATCAGAGCCTTCGCCAGATCGTTCTGAGCGGTTACCGCGTCCGGCACACAGTCCACCAGGATCTGAGCACGTTCCAGTGGCGTCATCTCGGAAGCCTGCTGAGCTTTCACAAACAGGCCGACGATCACCAGCAGCACGCCCCACTTCAGCACGTGGGTCAGTCCGCGCGGCAGCGTCAGCGACCCGGCGGTTTCTGAAGCGACACCGAGAGCCTTACTGGTTTCCGGTTCGCGAATCTTCCAGATGAAACCATCATAGTAATAGTGCAGCAGATTCGAGGCGGCGATGACTCCGAACAGCGTCTGCTGCAGCGTGGCAGACGTGAGGCGTTCGGCCGCAAAGCCGATGAAACCGTAGGCGACAACCAGTCCGACATACACGCCAACCAGACCGCCGCTGCGTCGAAAGACAAATTTTGTGAAGGCGCCGGCCTCCGGATCCCTGTCCACGCGGTTGCGATTGAACAGCCACACGATCGCCAGGTACTGGACGTCGTGAAACAGCTCAAACATGGCCACGCCCAGCAGGAAATTCGTCAATGAGACGGAACAGATCCAGAAGAAGGTGAAGGTGCCGACCAGCAGAGCCAGCTTGGCCGGACTGGTCGGCTCACCACGGATCATTTTTCGCAGCACGTTGCCGACAAACAGTGCCGTGATGACTGCCGTGCCGATGGTCCACACTGTTCTGATCTGATCGAATGGCAGATCGCGGACCATGCTGAGTCCGGAATTGAGGGCCAGCGACAGAAATTCCTTTATCCGGTTCGGGGCGGAGAGCAGACACAGGCCCGACCATGCGACGCAGACAGCAAAGTCCAGCCGGCGGGTGGTGGCGTCAAAACAGCGAACCTTTGAGTCATAGATGCGGGCAAAGCCGTACGTCTGCATCAGAAAATGCCAGACACCCCACAACAGCAGCACCAGCATGGCGCCGGGCAGTTCTTCCACGCTGTAGTACATGAACACCGTCAGCGCGATGATGGGGACCAGTGTGAAACGGATCCGGAATCGCCGAAACAGCTGTCGATCGCCGTAGGCTCTCATCAGCCCCGGAGCATGATGTCCCAGGGCGCCGAAGGTGGAGACAATCAGAAAGACATCTTCTCCCGTCCACCGCGATCCGGCGGCCATCAGGACGGGCAGGATCAGCAGTGGCGTCCCGACAAAGAACACCAGATCCAGCCACGTGCTCAGGATCCACCAGTTTGGAATTCGCCGGCCTTCAGGTGTCGCAGCAGTCTGGCTCATCGTCACATTCGTCTTCTGTTCAGGCTGAGCACGGTCTTCTTGCCGTTGCTGTCGATGGGGTTCTGGTTGGCGGGCGCGCGAAACGTGCCACGTCGCGGGCCGCAGACGCGCCCGCCGCGGTCGAACCTGTGCTTCATTAAGAAAGCCGGACTGACAACTCAGGTCACAGGTTATGGTTCCGCCGATCGTGACGGATCTGGTTCCATCCGCCGCCGAAGCTCTTCCTGCATCCGTTTCGCGACCAACAGCCGACCGCTTTCTGACAGATGAATATGATCATCCAGAAACAACCAGCGCTTGTCCATCGTCTCAAACTCAGAGGCAAGGTCAATGCAGACGGCATCCAGATCTTCAGCGACGGTCCGAACGATATCGTTGTAGGATTCGTGTAGTTCCGCAACGTGCTCCGGATCGGCCACTTCACCTGAAGTCCGCAGATAATCAGGAATTCCGGCTTCAAATGCATGTGGCGCCGTGAGCAACCAGAAGTCCACGTTGTCTGCTGAGCAGATGTCGGCGATGGCACGCAGATTGGCGGCATATTCGTCTGGCAGTACTCGCGATTCCGGAATCGCAGGGGCCGCCAGCAGACTTTTGCCCCACAGCAGAAACTGCCAGGTGCGGAATGGCTGAAGGTGTTCGCTGAATCCAGACGAGTGCCCTCGGGCCTCGTGCTGTTGGCTGTCCCGGCGGCCCCGAGCCAGCCAGTGGTCGTTCCAGCCGAAATAGACCGTGATCAGGTCAGGATTCCAGTTCATGACTTTTTCACGCAGCAGGGTCAGCCCCTGAAACGAGCTGTATCCGATGCAGCCGGCATTGATGACTTCAAAACGCCCCTCCGCAGTGTCATCCAGCAGCCGTTGAAGCTTTTCCGGATACGAATCGGGGCCGAAGTGTGTGCAGGAATCCCCGAGGCATACAATTCGGTAGACTCCATCCGGTTTCGAATCCTGAAATTCAGGGCCCACCATGCCGCGGGAATTGTGCCCCAGCACATGCGGCTTCGGTTTCCAGAACAGCCGTGTATCCCGCTGCAGAAACGGTTCTTCTGAATTCCTGTTGTATTCGTCAATCGGGAAAGTGAAGACCATCGTTTCGACACTGGTCGCATAGCGGAAGCCGATGATTCTGAGCGTTGCTTCCACGACCAGCCAGAAACTGCCGAACACGACAAGGCTGTACACTGCTCTCCGACACACGCTGATGCGGCCCGGCCTGGTTTTTGTCATGGCGCCGAACCTTCTTTCCTGAGCAACTCGTTCACTTCGCCAAGGCAACGTTCGGCCACCGGCATACCGGGGACCAGCTGCAATACCCTTTGGTAATGGACAGCTGCCTGCTGATACCGTCCGGTTGACGCAAGCAGGTGAGCCAGGTTCAGGTGGGCTGCCGGATAGGCGTCGTCCAGACTGACCGCCCGCTGCAGGGCCTGAATGGCCTCGGACGTCTGCCCCTGATGCTGCAGGGCGACTCCCAGATTCAGGTGGGCTGCCGCCAGATCCGGCATTGCCTGAATCGCGCTGTGATAATGCCTGACGGCAGCTGCGGTCTGCCCCATGGCTGCACACAGATTGGCCAGTTCGAAATGAATTTCCACCGGAGCTGTTTCGAACTGCAGTGCCGCTTCGTAGTTCTGCGCGGCGCGTGCCAGCTGTCCCGAACGGACCTGAACGTCGGCCAGGTTCACATAGGCGTCCACGTCCGACGGGTTCAGTTCCAGCGTTCTTTGGTAGCACTGCGCGGCTTCGTTGATTCTTCCCTGCAGATCAAGTTCGACGGCGAAATTGTAGAACGATATGGATTTCATCCGGTCTTCACTCAGAAACGGCCAGTTGGACAATACGGCCACGCTGGTGACCACGCTTATGGTTCCGATGCCTCTGCGGTTGAACAAAGCGCTAAAACGAAAGCCGTTCGTTGTCCACAGGTGATGCAACAACCGTCCCGCATCAGTGATTCCGATAGCCGCGAGCGGACAAAGCATCGGTACCAGAGGAAAACGATATCGGCCGAAGACGTAGAACAGCAGTACTCCGGCCGCATAGCAGCCCGTCATCAGCACCAGCAGGTGAAGTTGCCGTCGGTGCCGCCGTTCGAGCAGATATCCGAGGGTGGCCAGCGGCAGCAGCACGCCGAAGTGTGAGAATGGCAGCAGCAGACGCAGCGGGAGCGACCATTCGGCATAGGTATATGGATCCTCGGTGTCCGTGACTTCCACTCGATTCCAGAGCAGCGCTGTTTTCCAGCACAACAGTCTAAGCCACCGTGCAGGGCTCTCGCTGATGTCACGCAGTGTCCGTTTGGTCCAGTATTCCGAGACCTCGCCGGGAGTCAGCCTGCGGCCAAGATCCTGTTCGGCCAGCAGCGTGGCGTCGCCTCGTTCTCGTTCGGCATTGCCGCCGCCGACACGCAATGGCTGGTACATACCGTTGGCGGATCGGTTGTTGCCGATAAAGAAGTTGGGGCCGAACTGAGACGTCGTCAGATGAAATTCACCGCCCACGGCATGGTTCCGCACCGCGACGGGCAGCAGGACGGCACTCAGCCCCAGCCCCAGCATCATCACGCTGACGACGCCGGCCCGGTAATCCGGCCTGCGATGCAGCACCATCCCGGTTGCCATGGGCACCAGCAGTACCATGGCATTTTCACGGGACAGAATCAGTAGTCCCAGCGACAGGCCGGCCAGCACGGAAGTCCGCAGATTCGGCCGACCCTGCCACCGCACCGCCAGATTGATCAGCAGGCACAGCAGAAACTGATCAGCGGCCGTCTTCTGAATCAGGCTGTCAAAGAAGATGGATGGGGCATAACACGCCAGTATCAGCCCGGCCGCTATGCCGGCCGCCCGCGAATGCAGTCGCGTGGTTGCATCGCAGATCAGCACGCAGGACATTGCCCCCAGCACGGCCTGAATCCCGACCACCGTCAGTCGATCCGTGCCCAGCAGGCGATAGCTGACGGCCAGGGCGTACGGATACAGGGGTGCCTGATAGAATACCTCGGTGCCGATCCAGCTGTTGTTGACCAGGTCGAGCGCCCAATTGTGATAGCTGAGCGCGTCGCCCAGCTTCATGCGAAAAAAATGAGCTGACCGGATTTCCGCAAGGTGCCAGATTCGCATCGTCAGGCCGACCGTAAAGACCGTCAGAACTGAAGCCGCGCTGATTCCGGAACCGGGCCTTTTCATCACTGAACAGTCCACGCTTTGTCGCCTGTCACTCATGTCACGTCTCTGCGATTCTATGACAAGGCGCCCTGCGATTGACACCAAAAATGACACATCCTTGTCGGGGCTGGCTGTCTAATGCTGTTCGCAGACATCCCCTGGGCAGGGTTCGCGTTTCCGGGCGGTCCCGCGATCTGCGGCTTTACAAAGTGCAGAGAATTGCTGCCAGAACACGTTCCAAAGGCAGCCGGAACGTGGTAACTGTTGTCTGGTGTTTAAACGTGGTAACTGTTGTCTGGTGTTTATCTGCTTTTCGTTCCACAACACCGGACAGGAATCCTTCAGACTCAGGAATGTCACGTGCAGCCACGTTGGTTTACGTACGGGTGGATGACGTGTTGCGTATGGACATTTTTGAAGAAGTACTGAGTGCGATCGAATAGGCGTCATCAGTGCAGCCAGAGGCCTTTTTTCAGCCGCGTCGATGTGTGGATTCGACGTGCAACACTGCGTTTGCGCTCGACGTCGACGTTCCGTTTGTTAACAGTGTTTTAAAAGAGAAAGTGGGAAAAGTTTCCTGTTTTCGGTATTGGTTGTTCGATGGTTTTTGTTAGTCTCAGGTTGAAAAGTGACGCTCAAAGTAACGTCAATGTTCTGATCCGATTTTTCGTTAGTAGGAGGTTCTTATGATCAAGTTTGGGAAAAGGCGGCTCGGATTCACGCTGATCGAGCTGCTGGTGGTCATCGCGATTATCGCGATTCTGATCGCCTTGTTGTTGCCGGCTGTGCAGCAGGCGCGTGAAGCTGCTCGTCGAACGCAGTGCAAAAACCAGCTGAAGCAGCTGGGTATCGCGCTACACAATTATCACGACACGTACAGCGTGTTCCCGATGGCAACGAATAACGACGCGTCTTTGGACAACGCCAGTTATACCGCCAGTATGAATCACCCCACCTTTACAAATCCGTTCCTTTTGAATCATCGCGGCTGGCTCGGTGTGCTTCCGTTCATGGACCAGGCCCCGATGTTCAACAAGCTGAACCTGAGCGGCGCGACCGGTAGCTACAACCGCGTTAGTGCTCCGTTGCTTCCGGGTGCGTTGGGTGACCCGTATACCAACGGTAACTCGGCGCTGGTCAGCCAGACGATTCCGGCGTTCCATTGCCCCTCAGATCCGGGTCAGACGCACTACACGGGCAACGGAGTTCATTACCGCATCAGCGACCAGGCCTACCAGAACGGGCATTACGGTGCGATCACCAACTACGACTTCAGTGTGTACCGCTATTCAAGTGCCCGTCACATGTGGAAGACCGAGAACAAGAAGGTTCGACGCATGTTTGGTCCCCACTCAGCATCTCGTATTCGTGACGTAACCGACGGAACCAGCAACTCTGTGATGCTGGTTGAAGGAACCCGAGACGTCAAGAACGGTATTGCCAACACATGGGGTTACTCCAAGTGGGTCGGCAACGGCATTGACTTCGCCGCCAGTGAAGGCATCAACTTCTGGATCTGCTGTCCGTGGTGGGGTACTCCGGATACCAGCACTGACGCCGGTCGAACTCGAAACTGGGGTGCACCGGGCAGCAATCATGTTGGTGGGCTGCAGGTTGCACTGGGCGACGGGTCAGTTCGCTTCATCAGCGAAAACATCGACAACACAACTCGGCTTCACCTCGCGTACATCGGTGACGGCGAGCCGATTGGTGAGTTCTAGGGCTTCGCTCGGTCAATACCGTCGATGCGAATTTCTGCTGAACCGCAACCTGTTGGTTGCGGTTCAGTTCATTCTGGCCGAACGTGATTCGGCTGCGCCACCGTTGCCCGCTCAGGTCCTGCGACAAAATGATGTCGGAATGCCTGTGTCTGTTGCCAGAGAAATGCCTGACCACCATCCGTTTCTGCAGTCCCGCGGGTTCGCCATTGTCCTGCTTCTGGTGGCAATTGTTCTGCCTCTGGCTGTTCGAGCTGTTCTGCCGGTTGTTCCTGCCATTGGGTCACCACCCGATCCGGTGCCGATCGGGACCGCATTCAGCCGTTCGCCGCGTGTCTTTGAAAAACACATCGTGGGTGACCCCGTTCAGGGGCATCCTCGGATTTGTCAGGTTCAGGTGACCCGTCTGGAGACCGACGGTCCCGTCGGAGTTCTGGTCTGCGACGCCGGCAGAAATACGGTGTCCTTCTGTGTGCAGAACGATGACGGAGACTGGGACGAGCGGGTGTTGCTGGCCGATGTGAGCGCTCCGGCCCATGCGACGGTGGTCGATATTGATGGCGATCAGGATCTGGACATTCTGGTTGCTGTGCTGGGGAACATCGAGCCCGACGACGGCGTGATCGGACGTGTCGTTCTGCTGGAAAACGACGGCAGCGGGTACACGCCGCGGACGATTCTGGACGACGTACGGCGTGTTGCCGATGTGCAGCCGGCTGATTTTGACGCCGATGGTGACATCGATCTGGCAGTGGCTGTCTTCGGCTATAATCGGGGTCAGGTACTGTGGCTGGAGAATCGTGGAAATGGTCGTTTTCGCGAGCACGAACTGTTGTCTGCTCCTGGTACGATCCACGTGCCGATCGCCGATTACGACGGGGACGGCGACCCGGATATCGCGGCCATCGTGACTCAGGACGAAGAAGAGTTGTGGGCCTTTGAAAATCTTGGCGACGGACAGTTTCAGAAACGCCGACTCTGGTTCACCGTCAATTTTGACCTTGGGAGTGCCGGTCTGCTGGCGGACGACCTGGATCGCGACGGAGACGTCGATCTGATTCTTCCGGCCGGGGATAACCTGGAGGACTTCGACCCGTTTCCTCAGCCCTATCATGGTTGCCTTTGGTTTGAGAATGTCGGCAACTGGAACTTCGAACCACGGCGGATTGCCAGGTTTGGCGGAACGTACGCGGCTGCTGTCGGCGACCTTGACAATGATCAGGACACGGACGTGGTGCTGGTCAGCATGGCAAACGTGTGGGACGACCCCGATCGGGCCAGCATCATCTGGCTCGAGAACGACGGACACCAGCAGTTTCAGCCATGGAGAATTGATTCCGCACCGACCCATCTGGTAACCGTTGCGACGGGGGATCTGAACGCAGACGGTGCCGCTGACATTGTGGCAGGTGGTCTGCATATCCGTGGTCCTTATGATCGGCTCGGACGAGTCACGAGCTGGGTGAATCCGGGGAACAGCAGGCCATGAAAGCTGTCTGCCGCATTCTGACAGTCGTCATTCTTCTGGAAGCGATTCTGGCGGGCTGGTATGTGGTTCAGCGGGCCGGCCGCGTCCGGCCTCCGACCGTTGACATGGGGCGGCTGGATCCGCTGACCAGAGCTGATCTGAAGGAAGTGGTGGCGGCCGCCCGAGATGGTGGTTTCCGCGAGTGGCGTGAACTGGGTGAAGCCTATCTGGGCAACGGCTACTATGTTGCCGCTGAACAGTGCTTTCGACATGTGATCGAACTCGATCCACGCGATCAGCAGGCCGGTTATGCTCAGGGCTTCTGTCTCGAACGTATTGGTCGCACTACAGAAGCGATCGAAGTGCTGACCCGCACGGCCACGTCAGCCAGCGGAGAACTGGTGCAGACATGCTGGTATCAGATCGGGCGTTGTCTGCTGCGCGAGGAACGGGCTGCTGAAGCAGAGCAGGCGTTTCTGCGAATTTCGGATTTTCCCCCGGCAGCTTATCAGCTGGCCAAACTGCTGATTCGGTCCGATCGATCGGCTCAGGCGGTGCCGATTCTGGAACGGCAGCTGAAGGTCTTTCCGAATTCACTGAAACTGCTGCAGCTGCAGATGAGGGCGGCCGAGGCCGAGGGCGATTTTGCACTGGCGACGGCCCTGCGTGATCGCGAAGACCGGGCTCAGTATCAGCTGGTACTGGAGTACGGCCAGAGTTTCATCAGTATGTTCGCCAGCCGCTACGGGCTGTCTGCCAGACTGTCGAACGCCATGCGGCTGAAGACAGAAGGCACGTTACAGGCTCGTCGGGCAGCGCTGGCGAAGGTTCTGGAAGTGGTTCTGCACAACCGGCTATGGCAGTTCAGGTCGGTGTTGGTTGCCGCGGCACATGTGGAGCTGGGGCTGGGGAATTTTGAGGCGGCCCGGCAGCTGGCGACACAGATCGAAAACTCGACATACGGCGGCGTCGATCTGCTGGAGCTGCAGTCGTTGCTGGCTGCCGCGGCGGGTGATGACGACACGGCCTATCAGATTCTGTTGCGGGCCTGTCGTCTGAAGCCATCTGTGGATCTGTATGATCAGCTGTCCCGGGCCCGCGGTCCGCTGGCGGAACAGGATCGAGCCCGTAACCGGGCCATGGCGGTACTGATGTCCGGGATTGATGCGTGGCGTGCCAACGATGTCGAACGGGCAGAAAGCCTGCTGGAACAGGCCGCCAGTGAGCTGTCGAAGAATCAGACGGCCTGGTTTTACCTTGGGGAAGCAAGGCGGTTACGGGGCGACCGGGACGGGGCCATGGCTGCCTATCAGAAATGTCTGCAACTTAATCCGGATCATGGACGAGCGATCGCAGCCATGAACAGCCTGTCGGATAACAAAGAAAAATCGCGGGTCGGGGCGTGACGCTTGAACCGGGAAACGTGAATTGGGATAGTCGTGAAGCGGTCCGTTTTCACAGTCGAAATCGCGGCTGTATTTCAGAATATTGGTGCCGAACATAGTTCGGTCATCTGTTGTTCGTGACGTTTTTTCTTCAGGGGTTTTACTCAAATGAACAAGCTATCTTTGTGGGCCTTGCTGTTGTCGATCACCTTCTTCGCCGCAGGCTGTGGTGGTTCTGGTGCACCTGAAGGCGGTGCCGTCAATACTGGTGCCGGTGAACAGGCCAATACCGATCAGGACCCGGAGTCAGATGCTGGTGTTGGCACCGATCCCGCGCTGATGGATCCGTTCGCCGGTCAGGAAAAGCAGTAGGACACTGCAGGCGATCTGTCGCCGCCGTATTAACTGCGGTGGCGGCCCTTTTTCCCGTGCTCGCGTGTGCAGCTGTGCTGCAGGGGCGGCGGTGCGATCCTGTTTCGGGATTGAGCTCAGGGAGTGCGATTGACTGACCACGCTTCCAATCTCCGACCGCGTTTTCGGGCTTTTCTGGCGCTGACCGTGATCAGCGTTATGGTGCTCGGAATCTTTTATGCACGCAGCGGCCGGGTTGAGCGTCAGTTGATCGAAGCTCGCCGGGCGCTGCATAAGGATCAATACGCCCGGGCCGGCGATCTGGCCCGGGAGATCCTTGTTGTGGAGCCCCGGCATGCTGACGGCCTGATGATTGCCGCTGTTTCGGCGGCTGAGCTCGGCCGGTTTGAGCAGGCCGTCGACTTCTGTCGGCGTGTGCCGAACAAGACGGCTCATACTTATGCACAGGCCCAGGTGCTGGCGGGAAATCTTCTGCTGGAACGCCTCGGCCAGCCTTCCTCGGCCGAGCCATATTTTCGGAGGGCGGCAGCCGCTGACCCGTCCGGCCCGGTCGCCCTTAAACGTCTGGCCTTTCTGCTGAGCCTGCAGACGCGCACGGCAGAACTGATCCCGATCCAGCTGCAGCGACTGCGTCAAAATCAGGTGTCACCGCCGGTGGTTCTGTCGCTGGTGCAGGGGGATCTGCTGTTCCCCGATGCCCGACTGCTGGCAAAGCTGAAATCACAGGCCGGCGATGATCCCGGACTGCTGCTGGGGGAATCCAGAGTTCGTCTGCTGGAGCAGGATTTTCTGACGGCCGAACAGTTGCTGCGAGCGGCTCTGAAAAAAGATCCCGGTCTTGTGGAAGCCCGGGTTCGGCTCGGACAGGTTCTCCTGGACAGGAATGCCGCAGAGGAACTCAGCACGTGGAGCAAAAGTCTCCCGTCTGCAGCGCTGGCACACCCGCAGACCTGGATCATCCTGGGGCAGCTGGCAGAACGCCGCCGGGACCACCGCGCGGCCGCGCGATGCTACTGGGAAGCCGGTTTGAAGGATGCAGCGTCTTTGTCAGCCTGTTATCTGCTCGGCCAGCAGCTCTCGTCCCTCGGTCGGGACAGCCAGGCGACTCGTTTTCTGGACCGGGCACGCGCTCTGGAACGTTATCGGAAACTGTTCGACAGCGGCGCAGAAGCGTCTCTTCAATGGACGCCTGACCTGCTGCACAGCGGCCATGAGGTGGCCGCTTCGCTGGGACTGACATGGGAGGCGTGGGCGTTTGCAGAGCTGGCTCAGCAGCTGCAGCCGGGACTGCCGTGGGCGGTTGAGGCTTCGCACAGTACAGCACTGTTGCTCAGGGATCTGCCACTGCAGCGGACAGCGCCGCAGGCGGATCCGTTTCAGACGATTGACCTTTCAGAATACCGCCTGCCGGAAGTGGAATCAGAAACCGTTCCACGTGCTGCTGATTCCACCGACGTCGACACGCCGCGGGCTTTGTTTGAGCGGGGCGACATGGCTGTTGGCATCAGCTTTCAATTTGACAACGGTGTCGACAGCAGCATCAGCGGCGCACAGCGTCCATATGATTTTACGGGCGGCGGCATCGCTGCCGTCGACTACGACGCCGACGGCTGGCCCGATCTGTATTTTTCTCAGGGATGCAGGCTTGACGACGATACCGGTCTGCCACAGCAGGGGCCGCCGGACCTGTTGTACCGCAACCTGCGGGGGACAACCTTTGACGCGGTGTCGGCTGCCGGTATTCCGGCCGATCCCGACTACAGTCAGGGTGTGGCCGCCGGTGACTTCAACAACGACGGCTTTCAGGATCTGTTCATTGCCAATCTGGGACGGAACCGCCTGCTGCTGAACAACGGCGATGGTACCTTCAGTGATGTTTCTTCATCCATACAGCAGGATGAGCACCGGTGGACGACCAGTTGTCTGATCTGCGATCTGAACGGCGACCAGTGGCCCGATCTGTATACGGTGAATTATCTGTCCGGAGATATTGTGTCCCGGATCTGTCGGGACGAAACAGGGCGGAAGAATTCCTGTGCGCCTCAGGACTTCCCGGCTTCTCAGGATCAGCTGTTTCTGGGGGACGGAGCCGGACAGTTTGTGGACGCCACATCAACCAGCGGCGTGCAGGTTCCGCTGGGCAAGGGACTGGGCGTTGTGGCGACCGACCTGAACGAAGACGGCCAGCTGGATCTGTTTGTGGCCAACGATGGCGTCCCGAATTTTCTGTTTGAACGCGTGCCGGCCGGGCCGCGTCTGTTCAATCAGGTGGCCATGGAACGTGGCGTTGCCGTGAATCGGTCTGGTATCAGCGAGGCGTGTATGGGGGTGGTGGCCGAAGACCTGAATCGCGATGGTCGCACCGACCTGTTCGTGACGAATTTTCTGGACGAAACCAACACGCTGTTCGCCGGCTCGGACGTCCGTGGCTTTTTTCAGGATACCACGGTGACCACCGGTCTGGGCCCGCCGAGTCTGCCGGTGCTCGGCTTCGGCGTGCAGACGCTGGATGCAGAACTGGACGGGCATCCCGACCTGGTCGTGGTGAATGGTCACGTCGATGACTTCCGCGACCGCGACAAACCCTATGCCATGCCACCGCAGTATTTCCGGAATCTGGGCGGAATGAGGTTTCAGTCGCATCAGGCAGGTGGCTTTTTTTCCGGCGAGTATCTGGGACGGAGTGTCGTGCGGCTCGACTGGAATCGAGATGGTGCCGAAGAAGTGGCGATCGGGCTGCTGGGCGAGCCTTCAGCGCTGCTGCGGAACATTACTCCGGGGCGGGGAAATTCTGTCAGCATCGTGCTTCACGCCACCACGATGCAGCGCGATGCCATCGGCACTTCTGTTGCTGCTACGACCGCACACACCGCCATGCTGCGCAGGTCACTGATCGCCGGGGACGGCTATCAGGCGTCCAACGAACGAATGCTTGTGTTCGGGCTGTATGACCAGCGACAGATTGCTGAGCTGCAGATTGACTGGCTTGGCGCCGGACAGGATGTGATCAACAACGTGGCCGCCGGAAAGACATACGCCGTGATCGAAGGCCGCCGGCGCCTTTACGAAGTACCTCGCTGACCCGGCTTTGCTGGTGAGGTCAGTCAGTCGTCCGCCAGCTGTTTTTCCAGCCGGGTGATCTGCTCGCTGACATCCGGCAGGTCGGGCTGCAGACGACGAGCGGTCCGGAATTCTTCAAGAGCCCTGCTTTGATCGCCCAGCCTAGATCCCGCCGCCGTTCCATCACCTGCGTCAGCAGCGGATCCGGCCAGTCATCGGTTCGTGTGGCCTGTTGCATCCGCTGTCGATATCTGTCGGCTTCGGCCGTATCCTGCAACTGAAAACTGATTCTGGAGAGCAGTTCCCAGGTGCTGCGTGTTCAACAGCCTCGCCGGCGCATCACCCGCGTGGTAGTGGTAGTGGTCGTGCCGGATGCCCGGTCGCTTTGTGGACGACGGGATCTGACTTTTTGTCGTTCGCCGGATGTGGCATGGCTTGCGTCTGTCTGAATCTGCTGCTCAGATAAACGCCGTCACTCGTGTTTGGGACCGGGAAATCCGGTCCCGTATGACAGTTCGTCGACCGCCAGTCAGCAGAAACAGGATCACGGAATGCCAATTATCATCGGCAGCAGGTGTTGTCGCCTTATAGAAATTCTGAGCCTTGCCGCGGCAGCAGCCCTGCTGCTGGGCAGCGTTGGGTGTGGTTCGGACAGCTCATCGTCCGGCGGCGGAAACGCAGCCGCCGACGGTGTCCGCCTGGTCCGGGATGCGGCCGGCAAAGTGACGGCCGTGACTTTTCAGGGGGCCGAGGTCAAAGACGCCAGTCTCGCTGTGCTGAAGGATCATCCGGGCGTACAGTCGCTCACATTGCTGAACTGTTCCAGTGTGAGTGATGCCGCCATGAAATCCATCGGAGCTCAGAAAGAACTCACCACGCTGACCATCAATCAGACCGGGATCGGCGACGCCGGACTGCTGATGCTGAAGCCCGGCACGCTGCCGTCGCTGAAGAATCTGATTTTGTCTGACCTGCCGGTGACCGGCGAAGGCATGGCAGGACTGAGTGCGGCACCCGAATGTGAAGAACTGGAACTGTTCCGGCTTCACATCGGCGATCAGTCACTGAAGGTGCTGAGCGGGTTGTCTCATCTGAAACGCCTTAGCCTGCAGAGCTGTCCGAATCTGACCGGCGAGGGATTATCGTATCTGGCAGGACTGGGCGAACTGAAGGAGCTGGACCTGCGGGGGACGGTGCTGACAAAGGCCGGTCTGCAGCAGCTGGCCACGCTGACACAGCTGCAGCAGGTCCTGCCGGCAAAGGAAAATCTCACAGACGAGGGGCTGAAATACCTGGGTCAGATGACATCCCTGAGAACGCTGCAGTGCCGAGACGTTGAAATTACGGACAAAGGCCTGTCTTTTCTCGCAGCCATGCCGAATCTGGAAGAACTTGAACTCAACCGTTGCGGCAGTATCACGAACGAGGGGCTGATCCACCTGGCAACGATCCGCTCGCTGAAACGCCTGCATCTGAATGAATGTCCGCAGATCACAGATGACGGCATGGTGCATCTGAAAGGCGTGACAAATCTTGAATTGGTGTCCGTCACCGACTCTCCGGTCTCCGGAGCAGCTGCGAAACAGCTGAAAGAATGGATTCCACAAAGTGCCGTCTTCTACGGTGTTTCTCCTGGAGTCATCAGGCTCTGACTGACGACGGCTGGGGCGGGAAGTGCCCGGGGTGATGTTCAGTCATGAAGGCAGGGCTTCATTAGTTCTGAACTGCTGGCGGCCCGGCATGCGGCGACTGAAAACGCGGTGGGCGTTTTGGTGCTGGTCGGCAAAGCATGGCCCGGTTTGCTGAGTCCGCGCCCATGGTGTTGGTGATGCGGGCGACATGCCGTCGCCTGATGCACTGCCGAGGCAGGGTTCGTCCGGAACTGCGGTTGAACGATTGTCTGTCTGGATTTCGCAGTCGACCCATTTTCAGACAAATCTGGTGGAGATGTGCATCGGGAGAATGCGTCAACGAATGAAAAAGGCCGTGCGCCGAACATGGGCAACGATGCACCGGCAGGAAGCACTTTTATGTGCGACTCTTTTTCTCTGATTCGGGGTTCACCTGTTGTCGACGCTGAATTTCGGCCGAATTTGCCGAAACAATTCGGCAGGAATGGGTGTTCGGTCAGTTGCGCAGGGCGGCGGCACAATCGTTGCTGACACACTTGTTGGACAAGCGGCGATCGACTCGGCGTAGCTGTCCCTCGGAACGTCAATCCGTCACTGGGTCTTCAGCACCTCACACTTGGTTTCTAAAGTTTTGATTCTGATTATCTGGTGACCTGGTGGGTAAAGAAAGACGCCAACGCGTGCTTCATTAGACGAATTCACCACCAAAGTTATGTACTGAAGCTTGACAACTTCGCGTCCGGGGATTCCTATCAGCAATAACCGTTGGTTGATGGAATTCTCGGTTTTGTAAAAGGTTCTGGTTTCCAGTTTTCTCATTTGTCTTCTCAGGAGGAACGTCATGCGCACTCTGCCCAAACGTGGTTTTACACTTATTGAGCTGCTGGTGGTAATTGCCATCATCGCCATTCTGATCGCACTGTTGTTGCCGGCGGTGCAGCAGGCTCGGGAAGCAGCCCGGCGTACTCAGTGCAAGAATCACATGAAGCAGTGGGGGCTGGCCCTGCACAATTATCACGATGTGGCCAATCAGTTTCCTCCCTCCGTGATCAATCCCGGTTCAAACCAGTCGACCTACTTCCAGACGCTGGACCCGAACTATCAGGTACGCAACATCACGGGTTACCTGCTGTTGCTGCCTTATCTTGAGCAGGCGCCGCTGTACAACAAAATTGACTTCAACCTGGCGACGGGACCGGCGGACTGGCACGGCATCGGCGGCGGAGGCACTCAGCCGGTGCTGGACCGTGTTTCCGTTCCGATTCAGTACTGTCCGAGTGACGTGGAGTATGACAACCCGCACACCTACGCCACCCAGAACATGTACACGACTGACAACTTCACTCGCGTCAATTATGGATTTGTTCATGAGGACTACGAATACAGTACCACAGCCGGCCGATACTGGACGCAGAATAAGTCCAACGCACGCTCCGCTTTCGGCATCAATCGCTCCGCCCGGATTGCCGACATCAAAGATGGGACGACGAACACGATGCTGATGATTGAAACGCCGCAGCAGAAGGCGAACGCTGCGTACGGACCTTATCTGCAGGCCTATGTGCACACTCACTTCATCACTCCCTGGCGACGGGGACTGAACGAACAGTACAGCGGCAATCCCTATCCGTACGCCTGGGGGGCCGGCAGCCCGCATGAAGGCGGATGTCAGACGCTGCTGGGCGACGGCAGCGTCCGGTTTCTGAGCGAAAATATGGACCGCAACATTCTGCGTGCCATCGAGTCAATCAAGGGAAGCGAAGTTGTCGGAGAGTTCTGATCCGACGCGTCCCTGGTAAATGCCTTAAATCGAATTCCGGATGGCACTGGCGAGTGTATGCTCGCCGTGCCCGCCCGGAATTCGTCTCATGGGCTCAGGCTGTGTCCGTTTTTATCGTGAATGCACACGGAGAAGATTCCGAATGAATAAGCAGTATGTGCTGGTCGCTGTACTGATCGGTTGCGTTGGTGGTTGCGGTGGGGATTCAGAAGGGCCCGAGATGGCACCTGTTTCCGGCACAATTACGCTGGATGGGAAGCCACTGACGGAGGCCGACGTGTTTTTCGTCGCCGATGGTTTTGAAGGCTTTGGAAAAACCAAGCAAGATGGCAGTTATTCTCTGGTGCGAGGAGCCCCGGTAGGGCAGTGCAAGGTCTACATCAGCAAACTGCCGGAAGCTTCAGGAGCGAAGGGGGAAGTGGATGTGGCTATTGCCATGGATCCGGAGCAGCTGAAGGCGATGAATCAGGCAGCGGCCCCGCCCGGAGCGAAGCCCATTCTTCCGCCTGAGTACAGTGATCCGGATCTGACAAAGTTGTCGATCGAGGTGCCCTCCGGTGGAACCACAACGGCCGACTTCAATCTCTGAATGGGCTTCGGTTCATCACTACGAGTGAGTTGTCGTCCGGAGACGCTGACGAATGTTACGCGCGAACAGCTTTCTTATTGGTCTGGTCGGCGCTCTGGTGCTTGTGGTGGTCGTGGTCTGGATATCCGGCGGGATGACGGAGCGTTCGGGGGCTCCGAATCCTGTCCCGGTGGCCGGCGAACGTCTGCCGGATGAGGACACTTTGTCGGACTCCGCGGCAGCTCGGACCGGAGCGCCGTTGACTGGACCAGCGAATCGCCTTCCCCTGCCGGAACCCACAGCGGCATTTACTTCCGCTCATCGAAACACGGTTGAGGCGACCAGAGTCGGAACTGCCCGCTGTACTGAGTGTCACAGGTCTGAGGCCGAGACATTCGGGGCGACGGCTCATGCCCATTCTCTGGCCAGAGTGCAGATTCAGGACGAGCCGCCCGACGGGCAGTTTCTTCACGCGGCCTCCGCGGCAACTTACCGCATTAAACGTCGTGACGATCAGTTGTGGCATCAGGAACTGTTTCTCGACGGTCGCTCGAACAGGATTGCCGCGATTGAGCATGCTCTGGCGTGGAGAATCGGATCGGGGCACCACAGTCGCAGCTATCTGATTGAGGTGGACGGCTATTTCTTTGAATCCCCTGTCACGTGGTACGCGTCGAAGAATGCCTGGGCCATGTCGCCCGGATTCGACAATCCGCAGCAGGAAGGATTTGCCCGGGCGGCGCATGATGGCTGTGTTCAGTGTCATTGCGGCAGGGTTGAATCAGCGGGAGACAGCGACCATCGACTCAGGATCATGGAGCCGTCGATCGGTTGCGAAAACTGCCATGGCCCGGGATCGCTGCACGTTCGTGAACGGTCTGCCGGGGCTGCTGTTACCGCCGACTTTGATGACACGATCGTCAATCCGCGAAAGCTTTCGCGAAGTCTGAACGAAAGTGTGTGTGCGCGGTGCCATCTTCGCGCGGCCGGATGGGCCATTGTGCGCGGTCGGGGCCTGAGCGAGTTTCGGCCCGGCCTGCCTTTGTCAGACTTCCGTGTCGACTTTGTGCAGAAGCAGGGTTCAGAGGCAATGGAGGTCGTCGGCCATTTCGAGCAGATGCACGCCAGCAGATGTTATTCTCAGACCGAATCGCTGACCTGTACGACGTGCCACAATCCTCATCATGCTCCCGACCCGCAGGATAAGGTCTCCCATTATCGCAACATCTGTCTCAGCTGCCACGACGATGCGTCGTCCGACTGCGGTCTGCCGGAACCGCAGCGTCTGCTGCAGAGCGAGACTGATAACTGTGTGACCTGCCACATGCCGGCTTCTGAAACCGATATCCCGCATTTCACGTTTACGCATCACCGAATTGGTATTGACCACGAACGTCAGGCTCCCGGCAGCAGAAGTGCCGACCTTATTCCATTCGGCGATGTTTCTCGCCTGACGCCGCTGGATCTGCAGCGTTGTCTGGGGCTGGCGCTGGAACGTGCCCTCAGGCAATTCGAACCCGCGGCGCGGGAGGTCGCGTACGAACTGGCGCTGCGAAATCTCACTCAGGTGTACCGTCAGGGAATGCGTGACGCTCAGGTGCAGGGCGGGCTTGCCTACCTTTACTGGATGCGTGGCGATCCGAAGTCTCTTGAATTTGCCCGTGAAGCGCTCCGGTCTCCGGACTGCAGCGCGGAAACACGAATTCATTCGCTGATTGTGCTTGGGGATATGAATCTGCGGCGCGGTGAATTCGGGATGGCGGCCGATGCGTTCGAACAGCTGACAAAGGTGCGGCTCAGGTTCACAGACTGGCAGATGCTGGGGGTCTGCAGAAGCCTTCAGAATCGTTCGTCGGACGCCCTTACTGCCTTCCGCAAAGCTCTGAAACTTCAGCCCGGCTCAATCGACATCAACGCTCTGCTGGCCGACGAATTAAGGAAAGCCGGGCAGTCCGAATTATCCGCCAGGCATCAGGATATTGTCGCTCGACTTCGGGAAGCGAGGCAGCGTGCGGGAGAAGGCAGGTGAGACTTCCTGAATCACGGGCGGCAGGCTTCTTCAATACGGCGATACAGGGACTGCGATTCT
Organism: Fuerstiella sp.; assembly: GCA_040222735.1. GTDB lineage: Bacteria > Planctomycetota > Planctomycetia > Planctomycetales > Planctomycetaceae > Fuerstiella. The sequence continues at coordinate 27,865 of JAVKCM010000178.1, forward strand.
GCGGGCCGGACGTTGGTTTGTTTCAGCATCCGACGAAACGGCCGGAGTCAGCCCGGCGACCGTTCGTGCTCTGCCTGCTGTTGCTGTGTTTCGTTTCGGGATGCAGCGGTTCGTCGGTGGACGAGAAACGGTTGCAGCCACACAGCGGCATTGGTTCCGCTGAGCAGCAACAGGCGGCAATGGAAGGCAAAGCAGCGCCTGAGCGACGCCCGCGTGCGACCGACTGGTTCGAGGACATTACCGAACATTCCGGTGTGAACTTCAGCTACCGAAACGGACAGGAAGCCGGTCACTGCTACATTCTGGAGAGTCTGGGCGGCGGCGTGGCGATGTTCGACTACGACGTCGACGGCGATCTGGACCTCTTCTTCACCGGTGGCGGCAGTATCGCGAAAAAGACCGGCCGGATCACTGGTACAGATTCAGCCTTGTTCCGTCATGATGCAGAGGGACGCTTTTCTGATGTCACCCGCGAGTCCGGACTGGACCAGCCGATCGATTACTCACACGGTACGGCGGTGGCAGATTTCAACCGCGATGGCTATCCGGATCTGTTTGTGTGTTGCTACGGACAGTGTCGGCTGTACCGCAACATCGAAGGCGGGAAATTCGTCGAATGCTCAGAGGCCGCCGGGATCCGGACGTCCGGCTGGTGTACGGCGGCTGCGTGGACGGACATTGATCTGGACGGGCTGCCGGACCTGATCGTCATCCGTTATCTGAAATGGTCTCCGGAAATCGATCAGGACTGTTTCAATGCGGACGGAAAGAAGGAAGTCTGCGGGCCGGGACGATTTGACCCGGAACGCGACCTGTTGTTCAGAAACCGGGGAGACGGATCATTTGAGGAGGTGTCTGAGTCAGTCGGCTTTGATCGACCCGGACGAGGACTGGGGGTGGTTGCCACTGATCTGAACTCGGACGGTCGGATCGACTGCTATGTCGTCAACGATGAATCTGAAAATCATCTTTATCTGGGTGGAACTGACACTGCGATGCGGGAAATCGGAGCGGCCGCCGGCGTTGCCGTAAATGAATACGGGATGCACGATGGCAGCATGGGGGTGGACGTCGGTGACGTCAACAGCGATGGAAGACCGGATCTGTGGGTCACCAATTTTGAAAGCGAGGACAACGCGCTGTATCAGAATCTTGGTGACTGCAGTTTTGCTCAGGTGACGGCAAAGATGTCGCTCGCGGGAGATTCACGTCGTCAGGTGGGATTCGGCACAGCACTGGCAGATTTTGACGGCGACGGTCAGCTGGATATCTTTGTCGCGAACGGCCACGTTTTTTATCACGGCGGACAGCTGCCCTATCTGCAGCAACCTCAGCTGTTTCGAAACACGGGTCGCGGCCATTTTGAAGACATTTCTGAGGCTGCCGCCGCGTATTTCATAACGGGGCATGCGGCGCGTGGTGCTGCCGTGGGCGATCTGGACAATGACGGCGGACTTGATCTTGTGATCGTCCATCAGAATGCCCCGGTCACCGTACTGCGAAATCGTTTTCCGATGAAGCGCTTTGTTCGATTGCAGGTGATCGGCGAGCAGGCAACGCGGGAAGCCATCGGAGCCACGGTGACGGTCACCGCCGCGGGGCAGCAGACGACACACTTTGTCAAAAGTGGTGCCGGCTATTTTTCTCACTCGGACCAGCGGATTCTGGTGCCGGTCACGGATAATGGTCCGGTTGATGTCGCCGTCGCATGGCCCGGTGGCCGTCGGGAAGTCTTTGCGGGGCTGACACCGGGAAACATCACTCATGAACTTCATCAGGGGCACGGAAGTTCGCGTGAAGAATAATGAACGGCAGCAGATCCGGTTCTTTCGCACTCGGTTCCAGCGTCTGTGCCTGCTGGCTGGCGGGACCGTTGGTGTAATTCTGTTCTGGCTGTGGCCGCCGAGTGTTGCTGACCTGTATCGGCAGTCAGAGCAGATCATGGCCACAGATCCGGATCAGGCGGAACGCCTGCTTCGCGAGGCCCTGCAAAGGTCTCCTGAATTCGCTGATGCTGGAATTCTGCTCGGACGTCTGCTCGGTCAGCAGGACCGCTGGGACGAGGTGCAGAAGCTGCTTTCTGAGACACCGTTGCAGGATGGCAGCGCGGCGCTGATGATGCAGCTGGCGGACGACGCTGAGTCCGCCTCGGAATCAGAGCTCGCCAGAACTCTGTGGGTCGAGGTGAGCGGCATGTCGTGTCCTGAACAGCCAGCCGCATTGCAGTCCCTCTTCCGCGCTTCGCAGATCGATGGCCGGGATGCTGACTCTCTGAAGTGGGCTCGGCGGCTGACACAGGTGACATCGGATTCTGCGGTGGCATGGTGGCAGTTCGTCGGAATTCTGGAATCTCAGAAGCGAATCACCGATGCGGTTGAGGCTTATCGGCAGGCGCTGGCGTGCGAGTTACCGCAACAGGACCGTCTGGAAATGCGGCTGCGTCTGCTGGACCACCTGATTTTTCTGGGGGACGTTTCCGCTGCTCGTCAGGAAGTCAGCTACCTGCGCATGCTGAATCTAAGATCGTTGCGGCTGGACGTGGCCGAGGCTCGTCTGCACCGTATGGATGGCAATCCCGAGCAGGCGCTTGCCATTCTGAATCGCATCCGGGATTCAGTCGACAACTCACCGCGTGTCATCTGGCTTCGCGGGCGTGTGCATCTGGACCTCGGCAGTCTGCGGGCCGCCGCCAGCGATTTTGAGCGGGCGCTGCAGTCGCTGCCGGAAGACGAAGTTCTGCACTTCAATCTGGCGGAGGTCTACCGTCGCCTTGGGGAAGACGAAAAATCAGCGCATCACCAGAAAATCTATCAGCAGCTGCACCGTTCTGCACGGACTCCCTGAGTTGAAGCTGCCGAGAAACGCACCGCCGTCGCCACCGAATTCTTGCTGGTGGTATTCGGAACTACTCACTACTCGTAATAAACCTACCCTCCCGCGGTGGATGTGACGGCAATTACTGGCAAGCATTCGGAGTGACTCGATCGTTTCTCCCTGGCGAAAGAGCACCACCGGTTCGTGATCTTACTGTAGGTGCCGCCTGCCGGGCGGCACTTCGCGGCGCAGCCGCGACTGTGGTTGCAACAGACACGCCACTTCATTCAGCCCGCTGCCACGACCCACACGCCCCCACAATTCGACCCTGGGTCCTGCGCACAGTTCGGGCTCCGCCCGAAGGTCCAGCCCGGCAGGCAGGACCTACTGTAGGTGCCGCCTGCCGGGCGGCACTTCGCGGCGCAGCCGCGACTGTGGTTGCAACAGACACGCCACTTCATACAGCCCGCTGCCACGAACCACACGCTCCCACAATTCGAACGTGGGCCCTCCCCTCTCGTTGGCACGGGAGGGTGGGTGTGCTGCACTGGTGAAGGGTGTAAAAATGGCGTAGTTGTGAGGCTTGGCAGCTACTGAAGAAAGTTCAGTGGCGTTTTTCTTGCTGGTTTGTTTCGGGGGAGGCGGCTCAGTTCTTACACAGCCTGAATCCATTCCCGAAATTGTTCCTCGTCCAGATTGCGACCGCTGATGATGATGACGATGTCCCCTTTTCCGTCCAGGCTGGCAGGATGCTGCAGAGCCGCGGCGGTGGCGATGGCGCCCGAGGGCTCGGTGCGCAGGCCGTGCGTGTCGTACAGCCATTTCATGGCTGCTTTCGTCCTGTCGTCGGCGACGGTCACGCTGTCCGCCACATATCGCTTCAGAATGGGCCAGTTGTGGAGACCCACGTCATAGGACAGCAGACCGTCGCAGATACTGGCGGGCTGAGGCAGCGAAACTCGTTCGCCGGCCGCCAGTGACTGTCGGAAATCGTCAGCGCCGGACGGTTCCACACCGATGATCCGTGCCTCAGGAAAACCATCAGCGATGGCCAGTGCATGACCGGCCATGAGTCCCCCGCCGCTGACCTGGCACAGGAAGTGTGAAACGCTGCGGTCCTGCTGCTGCAGTTCTTTGACGATTTCAATCCCGCCGACGCCGTTGCCCGCGATTACGTACGGATCATCGTAGGGGGACGCCTGCACGGCATTTTCCTGTTCCGCAATTTCCCGAGTCAGTCGATCTCGTTCTCCGGTTTCGTGGTCACGAGCGATGTTGTACGTCCGAATCTCAGCGCCGAAGGACCTGGCCATGCGGAACTTGACCTGCGGAGCGGTATCCGGCATGACGATCAGAATGCGTTTGCCGTAACGCATCGCGGCATACGAAATGCCGCAGGCAAAGTTGCCGGATGAATGAGCGGCCACGGGGCGATCACCGATCTGCTGCTGGTTGTGGTGCATCCAGTTCAAAGCGCCCATGACTTTGAAGGACCCGACCGGAGTCCAGCCGTAATCCTTCAGCCAGACACGCCGGCCTTCGGCCAGCCCCAGCTGTCGTTCCAGCGCGTAGCTGCGAATCAGCGGGGCTGCGGAAAGATGCTGGCGAAGTACGGACTCGGCCGCCACGACGTCATTATGTTCGGGGATCGTCAGATTCATGGTCAGTGTGTTCTTCTGTTGTTGGACGTCAGAGAATAAGGTGGAGTTCGACCTGCCAGAAGTTTTGTCTTTACCGAAGCACCAGAACGGCGGGATGACCGCGGCCGTCGTCGCTGGATCGGGCTGAGGTGGAAGCTGCCGTGGCGAACGATCCGGCACGGTGCAGCGAAGCAAACATGCGTCCGAGTGGTCAGTGGTGCTGCAGTATGCACAGTTGGGTCAGGGTTTCTACAGCACAGCGGGATGCTTCGTCCAGAACCAGGGTTGGGAAGGATTCATTTTCGATGCGGCTGAATACTGAACATTGCTGCAAAACTGTTTTCGACCGAATCGCTGTCCGCACCGTCGCTGGTAGCCCTCGCCCGTTCATTTATTTATTCTGCCGCCGGAGGATACTCATGCGATTCATCACAGCCGTTTGTTTCTGGTGTCTGGTTTCCAGTGTTGTCGATGCACAACCCACGCTGATCGGCCACTGGCCGTTGCAGAGCACTATTGGTGATCAGTCACCACTGCGACTGAAGTCGGTGGGGACCGGTGTGAGGTTTATCGACGACGGGCCCACCAAGCTGCTGTCCCGGTCAGCGGTCTTTGACGGTGCGACGTCAGTGATTGACGTGGCTGTCAAAGAAGAACTTGCGCTGGCGAACAAACCGTTCTCTGTCGCTGCGTGGATCAACGTTCCGGAGCACCTGGACGATGTTCCGGGAGATATCGTCAGCCGATACGACCCGGAAACCCGGACCGGGTTTCATGTCGGACTGTACTCGCACGGCGGTGTCACCAATTCGCAGTCGAATCGGCGGCAGCTGCATTTCGGGATCGATCAGGGGCGGCTGGAATCGACCTTCACGGATCACGGACGGCTGGGGTCGGCGATTTTTGTTTTCGCTTTGTGTGTTCACGACGGGCAGCTTTATGCGTCGACGTGCAGTGCCGGCGGCGATGAAGCCGGGCATGTGTTCCGTTTCGAAGGCGGTGATCGCTGGACCGACCTGGGGGCTCCGGACAAGGCCAATGCGGTCTCGGCCATGATCGAATTTGACGGAGCCCTGTATGTTGCTTCCAGCAAATACCGACTGGCAGGGTCAGCGCTGGCGGAGTCTGAAAACCCGGCTTTCGGCGGCAACGTTTTTCGTCTGGGTTCGGATGATCAATGGATTCACTGCGGCCGTCTGTCTGCAGAAACGGAAGCGGTCGCCAGCCTGGTGGAATTCGGAGGTCAGTTGTATGCCGGTTCTCTGTATCGCCCCGCCGGTTTTTTCCGTTACGACGGCGCAACATCATGGTCACCCTGTGCCACGCCGGATGGAAAACGCGTCGAAGCCATGACTGTCTTCAACGGCGCCATTTATGCAACCTGTTACGACGAAGGATCCGTGTTTCGGTTTGACGGTGACCAGTGGCATCACGCAGGTACCATTCCCGAGGCCACTCAGACGTACGGATTTGCCGTGCATCAGGGAAGTCTGTTTGTGAGTGAGTGGCCGCAGGCTCATGTGTATCGATACCGCGGCGGCACTGAGTGGCAGGATGTTGGCAAGCTCGGCAATGAACTGGAAGCCATGCCGCTGCTGGTCTACAACGGAAAAATGTACGGAGGAACGCTGCCGCTGGCGGAAGTTCACCGCTACGACGGCGCGCAGCAGTGGACAAGAATCGGCCGCGTGGACCATACGCCGGATGTGAAGTACCGCCGAGCATGGTCGATGGCCGTGTATCAGGGACGCCTGTTTGTCGGGACGCTGCCTTCCGGCCGCGTGTTGTCGATTGAAGCCGGACGCAATGTGACCTGGGACCGATCACTGCCTGCCGGCTGGCATCATGTGGCCGCTGTGCGCGATACGGATCAAATCAGGTTGTACATTGACGGGAAACCGGTGGCCGAGTCGTCTGTGATGGACGGTGATTCGTTTCAGCTGAACACCGATCGACCGCTGCAGATCGGCTTTGGTGCTCAGGATCATTTTCACGGACAGATGGCGGATCTACGGATCTATCGCGGTGCCCTGCCCGCCGAGGCCATTCGTCAACTGGCTGAGAAGACAAAGTAAACAAAGTGCTGCGATCCCGTGGCGCAAGCTTCCAGCTTGCGACGGCACAGGGCGAACCGGGTCCGCAGGCAGGATGCCCGCGCCACGGCTATCCCGTGGCGTAAGCTTCCAGCTTGCGACGGCACAGGGTGAACCGGGTCCGCAGGCAGGATGCCTGCGCCACGTTTGGCTGTGGTGGTTGTGACCAGCGAGACGGGGCACTAAAGTTCCGGAAGGCGTTCCGGCATGGCCGGGCTCCATGATTCTGATTTTGATTTCGATGCAACGAACCCATGATGACCAACCGACGACTTGTTCTGCCGTGTGTAATTTCGCTGTTGACGTTCAATGCTGTTCAGGCTGAGTCCGACAACCTCTATGATGTCGGTGTAGCCGTCGTTGACATCACGCCTGAGTATCCGATTCGGCTGAACGGATTCGGCAATCGCCGTGAAGAATCCGAGGGTGTGTCTCAGCCGATCTTTGCCAGAGCGCTCGCGGTTTCTCAGGGGGATCAGCCGCCTCTGGTGCTGGTGACGCTGGACAGTCTGGGCATCCGTCTGCCGATGGTCGATCAGGTGGCGGATCGCCTTCGTACATCTCACCAGCTGCCGCGGCAGAATCTGGCGGTTACGTTTTCGCATTCGCACTGTACTCCCAAGGTGAACGGTGCGTGTGACAATATCTTCAGCACGGCGATTCCGCCGGAACATCAGGTTCACATCGATCAGTACACGAAGGAACTGACGGATCATATCACGACGGCTGCTCGAAAGGCCCTGGATGATCGAAGACCGGCTCGTCTGGAATGGGCCGTGGGAACGGTGGGTTTTGCGAAGAACCGACGCATGGTCGGCGGACCGGTGGATCACGACCTGCCGATGCTGGTGGTGCGAGACGCGGACACAGATGAGCCTCGGGCGATCTACGTGTCGTACGCGTGTCACTGCGTGACGTTGTCTTTTAATCAGGTCAACGGAGACTGGGCCGGATATGCGGCGGCCATGATTGAACGGCAGCTGCCTGAGGTCGTGGCCATGGTATCCATCGGGGCCGGCTCGGATCAGAATCCCGTGTCGGGGGTAACCGGCGATCAGGTTGCCGTCGCAGAAGCTCAGGGCGTGGAAATCGCGACGGAAGTAGTTCGGCTGCTGCAGGGGCCGCTGAGAAAAATCAGCGGCCCGCCGAAATCGGTGTTGAATAAGATTGATCTGCCGCTGAACGAGCTGCCGACGCGGGATGAACTGATGGCTCGGACGACAACCGGTCGACCGACGGACCGTTATAACGCGACAACTCAGCTGGCCCGTCTGGATCGTGGCGAGTCGCTGCTTTCGGAAATTGAGTATCCGATCCAGACGTGGACTTTCGGTGACAGCTTCTGCATGACCTTTCTGGCGGGTGAAGTCTGTGTGGACTATGCCCTGCGGCTGAAGTCGGAAATGGATCGTGAACGCTTCTGGCTGAACACCTACAGCAATGATTTCTGCTGCTACATTCCATCGGAGCGACTGGTGGTGGAAGGCGGTTATGGTGGCGGGGCCGAAGTGCCATATTTTGCTCTGCCGACCACGCTGAAAGCCGGGCTTGAGCAGCGGATCATTGACGAAGTGCATCGCCAGGTGCCCGCTGCCTTCCATGTGCCCGATGGTACTCAGGGAGTACCTCCGAAGAAGCCGGAAGAATCCCGCCAGTGCATGGTCACGGCTGAGAATCTGCAGGTGTTGCTGGCGGCCGCGGAACCTCAGCTTAGTGATCCCGTGGCGATTGACTTCGGCGCGGATGGGCGGCTGTGGGTGGCCGAGATGAACGACTATGGCCGCGGGGTGTATGAAACATTCGAACAGCACGGCCGAGTCCGCTGGCTCCACGATGACAACGGCGATGGTTTTTTTGAAAGCGCGACAACCTTTGTGGAAGGCCTGCGATTTCCGACCGATGTGAAGGTCTGGCGAGACGGAGTATTGATCTGTGATGCTCCGGATATTCTGTATGCCCGGGATACTGACCAGGATGGAGCCGCTGATTCGATCACGACGTTGTTCACGGGTTTCGAGGTTCGGAATGCGCAGGCGCGCGTCAACAGTCTGCAGTGGGGGCTGGATAACCGGATTTACGGCGCCGGAGGATTGTTTGGCGGCGTGATCACCTGCACCGGCAGCGGAACGGTGGTCGATTGCAGCAACCGGGATTTTCGCATTGATCCGGACGCGGGGACCATTGAACCGGTCACCGGACGGACTCAGCAGGGGCGCGTTCGCAACGACTGGGGCGACTGGTTTGGCTGTTCCAATGGAGCTCTTCTGCGAGCCATTCCAGCCAACGATGACGGGGACGGTCGTCATTCGGCAGCGATGCCATCGTCGCCCCCCGGACTGACGGCCGATGCCGAAGCTTTTCGGCTGTATCCTCCGGAAAACCTGGTAACGTTTGAACTATCCGGCGCTCCCGGGCGCGCGACATCAGCGTGCGGGCTGGGGATCTATCGTGACTCACGGCTGGGAGCGGATTATTTCGGCGACGCTTTTACATGTGAACCGGTGCATCAGTCTGTGCATCGCATCGATCTTTCGGACAGGATCGACGGACCGCTCACCGCCTCAGAATACGGCTACACCGGGCGTCGGGGGGCCGGCGAGGAAATGCGTGAATTTCTGAGTTCCACTGATCGCTGGTTCCGTCCGGTACAGGCGCGTACAGGACCGGACGGAGCACTGTGGGTGGTGGACATGTATCGTTACGTGATTGAACACTCACGCTGGATTCCTCAGGAAACGCTGGCCGAACTGAACGTCTATGCCGGTCAGGGACGCGGCCGCATTTATCGGATTGTGCCGCGAGCGGCCGCAGAGAACAGCAGCGAAAGTCCGAGTGTCCCGCTGATCCCGGACCTGACCGCACTCGACAGTGCTGCACTGGTGGAAAAGCTGACTTCGGACAACGGAACGATCCGCGATCTGGCACACCAGTTGTTGCTGTGGCGCGAGGCCGAAACGATCGTGCCGGATCTGCGCCGCCTGATCAGGTCGGAGACCACACCGATGGGAACCGTCCATGGCATGTCGGTGCTTAAGGGACTGGATGCGCTGCAGCCGGCGGATGTGCTGGCAGTGCTGCAGAAATCTGCTCACCCGGAAGTGCTGCGTCTGGCCGTCGCACACAGTGAGGCTTTTTTGAGCGAATCTGCGGAGCTGCAGTCTGCCGTTCTGACGCTGGCCGATCACGACCATGTGCGTCTGCGACGGCAGGTCGCTTTGTCACTGCGGGCCGCGACCTCGGGCCAGCGACCGGCCGTCGTAAAGACGCTGGCAAAGCAGCTCAGTCAGGCGGAACCCGACGTCCACGTGCGGTCGGCCGCCCTGAGTTCCGTCACTGCCGCCAGCGTGGCATCGGTGTTGAGCCACTATCGTCAGTTGCCGACAAAGGAGCAGAACGCGGGCATTCTTAGCCGTTTGCTGGTGGTCGCCACGGCCATCGGGGACGCGTCGACAATTCAGACCGCGTTGTCCGGTCTGCCGGATGTCAGTCCGCTGACACCGGGGCCGCCGCTGGACCTGTGGATCAGCCTTCTGGATGCGCTGGATCAGCGGGAAATTGATGAGACGGCGGCCGTAAAACCTGCTGCCCGGCAGCAGATCCGACAGCTTTACCAGGCGGCGGTTGATTCGCTGGTGGCAGAGCGTTCCGATAATGCCGCTGTCCTGGCGGCATTGAAGCTGCTCAGCCGGCGTGCGGGACCCTTTACCCGTTCGGCGTTCGACGAAGCGGCGTTGCTGGCGTATTCTGGTCGGGCACAGATGATGGCTGAATTTCTGTCGCCGAAGCATGCCACCGAAGTGCAGCTGGCGGCGCTGCAGTCACTGATGTCGGTGCCTACGGTGGAAGCGGCTGAGCTGCTGATTGCGGGCAGTGTGTCGCTGACGGGAGACGTTCGCGCGGCGGCACTGGATGCGTTGCTGGGTCATAAGTTCGGGCCGGCGGCACTGCTGACTGCGCTGGAATCGGGTGCGATCCGGTCAGCGACGCTGGATGCCTCGCATCGTGACAGGCTGCTGTCCAGCAAAGACAGCGACGTGCGGACGGCGGCGGAACGTATTTTCGATGCGGCCGGGATGTCGGACAGGGCGGCGGTTGTCCAAACGTTTGAATCCGCCCTTCAGCTGCCCGGTGATGTCGGTCAGGGACGGGAAGTATTTCGGAAACGCTGTTCCAGCTGTCATCGGCTGGAAGATCATGGACATGTGGTGGGCCCGGATCTGAAGGCGCTGACCAACCGCGATCCGCGCTGGCTGCTGAGCGCGATACTGGATCCGAACAAAGACGTGGATGCCCGGTATATTGCGTGGACTGCCGTGAAGGATGATGGCCGGACGGCATCGGGACTGATTGTGGAAGAATCGGCCCGCACCATCACGCTGCGGGAATCCGGCGGTAAGGAACACGTGATCGGCCGGGATGAGCTGGAAGAATTTCATTCGTCACAGCGATCTGTGATGCCGGAAGGGCTGGAGCGGGATATGTCGGCTCAGGATTTCCGTGATGTCATCGCTTACCTTGACAGTGTTGAGATTCCCGCAAAGAAACTGCCCGGCAACCAGCCGCAGGTGGTCACGCCGGATGAACGCGGGTTTTTGTCACTGACAGCGACCGCGGCAGAAATCCGTGGCCGCGAAATCACCTTTGAAACGCCCTTTGCCAACATTGGGTACTGGCATGATGAAAACGATTCCGCGGCGTGGCGGATTGAGCTTGCGAAGCCGGCTGCCTTTGATATTTACGTGAATGCAGCCTGTGCCGGCCCTGCGGCCGGCAATCAGTTTCGCATCGACGGTCTGCCGGAAGCGGTCAGGGGTACCGTGGCCAGTACCGGCGGCTGGGATCGGTATCGGCAGCGCAAGGTTGGCACGACGAAACTGTCGGCTGGAACTTACGTGGTGACCGTACGTTCTGAAGGGCCGGTGAAACAGGCGCTGTTCGACCTGCGTGAGGTCCGTCTGGTGCCGGTGGGAGCGGCTCCGATGTTCGCGGCGTCAGATCTGAACGACACGCCCCTGCCCCGCTATCCGGCTGAAATCGCGCCTTTTCTGCTGGACGAAAGTCAGTCGGTTGAACGCCGCCAGAAGGTGATCGACCAGCGACCGGGGATGGGACCGGCCATCATTTCGCTGCTGGTGGCAGATCTGAAGCCCGGTGACACAGACGAGGAATATCGACGGATTCCGTGGATCTGGCGTGTGGCGATGGCCGTGGCCCGCCGCAACGATGGTGGTGAAATTCGGGACGTTCTGGAAGTTTGTGTACCGGGGGCGGATCAGCCGTTGAAAGACTGGCAGGCCGTGGTGATCGGCGGTGGACTGATTAACGGCGCCGCGCAGCTGGGCTTGTGGCCACACGATCGACTGGCCGAAATTCTGGAAGGGCTTCCGGCGGTGAAAGCCGCATGGCCGCGGACTCTGCAACTGGCGTCGGTCATGGCCGATGACGAACGAGTGAAATCCGGCACTCGGTATGATGCTCTGCGCATGGTCGCCCTGCTGCCGGCGGACGTGGCTGTGCCGCAGCTGCAGCGATTTCTGGGAAAGGAAATTTCGGCGGAGCTGCAGATGGGGGCGGTGAGCGGACTGGGGGACGTGCCGACGCAGAAGTCGACAGAACTGCTGGCCGAGGCACTCAGCTGGCTCAGCGGTCGCAACCGAACGCTGGCTCTGGAAGCCATGTTTCGCACGGATGAGCGCGCGGCGGCGCTGAATCACCTGGTGAAGACCGGTCAGCTCACACTGACGGCGGCTGAAACAGAAGGTCTGCGGCAGCATCCGGTGGCTGCCGTCCGCCAGCGGGTCGGAGCGATGATCGGTCAGGATTGAAACCCGACCTGTTGCCGCTGGGATCAGCCGGGCAGCAACGTGTTTCTGTCGGCACTGTCGTGCTTTGCCACATCCAGAAAGTGGGGGCAGCAGCCTGCGTGCGATATTTTCTGCCGTTTGTCGCAGGCTGTAAGCCGGGGCCACGAAAACAGAGTCTGCAGATTAAGCTGTGACAGAGCATGAATCCAATCAGGCCAGAATATCCTGCATGACATGACCGTGATCAATGTCCAGGCGTTTGCGACCGGGGATCTGCAGACGACGGTTGTCCAGCCCCAGCAGATGCAGCACGGTGGCGTGCAGATCGGTGACGTAGTGGCCTTCTCCCAGAGCGTGGTAGCCCAGCTCGTCCGTTGCACCATGGACATAACCGCGTTTCAGGCCGGCGCCGGCCATCCAGATGGTGAAACCGTTCGGATGATGATCCCGTCCATCGGTGCCTCCGCCCCGCAGTTCCAGTCCGGGCGTGCGGCCGAATTCGGTGCAGAAGACCACCAGCGTTTCTTCCAGCAGTCCGCGCTGCTTCAGATCCTGAATCAGTCCGGCGACGGGAAGATCGACGGTTCCGCACAGCCGCGTGTGATTTTCCTTCAGTTTTCGATGTGAATCCCAGACGCCGTACGATGACGGAAAGACCTGGACAAACCGGACACCGCGTTCGACCAGACGACGTGCGGCCAGCAGACGCTGTCCGGCCAGCTTTGTGGCGTCGTTGTCGATGCCGTACAGCTTTGACGTCGCTTCGGTTTCCTGTGCCAGATCGATGGCTTCCGGAACAGCGGCCTGCATCCGAAACGCCAGTTCGTAGGCGCGGATCCGAGCCGTCAGTTCCTGATCTTCGGGGTATTCCACGGCGGACAGACGGTTCAGCTTTCCGATCAGTTCGTATTCCGCACGCTGTTCTTCCAGGCTCTGGCCGGCCACGCGCTGACCGAAGGGCAGCGGATTTTTCGGATCCAGTGTCAGCGGAACACCGGCATGCTGAGGACCCAGATACAGTGAATCGATCGACAGCCGTGTGTCAGATCGAGTGGGGCCGCCCAGCACGGCAAACTTCGGCAGGTTGTCGTTCAGCGTTCCCAGTCCGTAATGTGCCCAGGCGCCGATGCTGGGCTGCTGCGGATCAAGACGATGCCGGCCGGTGTGGATCTGGTTTTCAGCCGCATGATCATTGTCGGTGGTCCACATGTTGCGGACAAAACACAGGTCGTCGACCTGACGGGCAAGGTGCGGCCACCAGTCTGTCATCTCAATGCCGCTTTCGCCGTGTTTTCTGAAGCCCACCTGCATCGGGTAGATGGTGGGGTACACGTCGCGAACATTGATTTCTTCGGCCGCCACGGAACGAAAACGCTTCATCTGCAGAGGCGAATTGACCGGGTTTTCAAATGGTGTTTTGTCAAACGTCATCCCGGCATACTTATTCAGAGCCGGCTTGGGATCGAATGTTTCCACATGACTGTAGCCGCCGGACAGAAAGATCCAGATCACAGATTTAGCGATCGGCCGGTGGTGAGTTGCGTCGGTATTCTTACCGGGCCTGTCTTCTGACACGCCGGTCGCGGTCATCGGCGCAGCACGAACGACGCCGTCGTCGGCGAGCAGTGAACCGAGTGCCAGACCGGTGAAGCCCATTCCAAGGTCAGACAGAAACAGGCGGCGTGAGCTGTTGGTATTCATCGTGTTTCAGCGACAACGGTGTTTGGATGGATGTCTTATCTTATACTCACAAAATCATTGTGATTCAGCAGAGCCCGAACCAGACTCTCACGAGCTCGCGAGCCGGCCTGTGCTGAATCAGTTTTCTCCGACAGCTGCCTCTGAGCGTTGAGCCCGTCCAGACACAGCTGCAGTTCTGCTTCTTCAGGAGACCGATTCAGCAGCTTCAGAAACATGGTCGTGATAAACTGCAGATCACGATCAGGGGTCGTCAGCACATCGTTGGCGGTTTCGGTCTTATGTTCTTCGTTCCAGTTGCTCACGATCTGCTGGCTTACCTGATGTACCAGTTCACTGTTGGTCAGGGCCAGCGCCTGCTGCGGTACGATGCTGCGGGTCCGGCGGTAACACTCGAGTGCGTCCGGGGCGTCAAACAGCTCGCCCAGCGCACTTTTTCCGCCCTGCTCTGGAAAAACACTGTAGTACAGACTGCGCCGGAACGTGGTGAGGGCCTCAGTGTTCTCCAGTTCCTGTCCACCCATGGTCAGATCGAGCTTACCGGCGACGTATAAAAGACTGTCGCGGAGCACTTCGGCTTCCATCCGTCCGGTATTCATGCGCCACAGCAGCCTGTTTTCCGGGTCATGGGCATGTGCGGGATGGAACTCGAATCCGTGCTCTCCCGCCGTGCCGGCTGACGACGCTCGTCGATACGCACTGCTGGTCACGATCAGGCGATGCAGATGCTTCATACTCCAGTTTTGTTCCATCAGTTCCACGGCCAGCCAGTCCAGCAGTTCGGGGTGCGTCGGAGTCGCACCGTTTCGACCGAAATCCGTCACGGTGCTGACCAGTGGCGAATGAAAGTGCCGCGTCCAGATATGATTGACGGCCACGCGTGCGGTCAGCGGATTCCGGCGATTCGTGATCCATTCGGCCAGCGCCTTTCGTCGTCCGGTGCTGGTCTCGGGATAGGTCGGACTGAACGGCGTATAGGATGCGCTGTCAGCCTTTTCGGCCTGAGCAGCCCGGGCCGTCCGCAGTTTTTCTCTGGAAGCGTTCAGGGCCTTGCCGGCCGCTTCTGTTTCCTTCCCTCGCTGCTCATCGTCGGCTGGTTTGCTTTCTGCCGTGGCCAGAGCAAGTTCGTCAGCCAGGACCTGTGCTTCCGCCTGCAGAACGGCAGCCTGTCGCTGCTGTCGGCCGGCGGCCAGGGCCAGCGCTGAGGCGTCTGCGGCCGGTGGGTTGGCGTACTTTGCCCGGTCGGCGGCGATGCGGGCTTCGAGACTGGCAAACGCTGCCTGAGCGGCGATGAGTTTTGCCTGAGCGGCCCGCTGCGGCAGTGTTTTTGCCTCTTTGCCTCGTCGCGCCAGCACCAGTTGCTGCCACGCCTGCTGAAGCTGAGCGTTGGCCGCGATGGCCGACACCGTGGATGTGCCCGGTGCAGTGCTGAACGACGACAGCGACCAGCCATGGGTACCGACCACGTCCTGATCGACGGTGTGGGCTGGTGGTTCAAAGTTCAGATGCACCAGTGGCCGGGATGCCTGGCTGTCAGCACTGGCAGAGTCAGTGGCGGCAGAATTTACCGTAACGTCATCGATGACGACCGCGCACCCGGTGCGGCAGTCAATGCTGATGGCTTTGCTGTCATCGCCGACCGGATTCCATCCGTTCAGAGCCACGGTGACCTGATCGACCAGACGCGCCCCGTCAGGAACCGAGGTGACGGTCAGCAGGCAGTGGTCCGAATCCGTCCGGAACCGCAGCAGGACATCAAAACGCGTCTGCCCGTTCTCAAAGTCGTAACGACCGACTTCGAACTCTGTGAAGGATCCCGGCTGGTAGGACACGATCCGCCCCTGGTTGAAGCCGATGTAGCCGGCCGTGAGTCCCTTCACCACGTCCTTTGCCAGTTGAAAGTTGAAATGAGCGTCCTTCAGAATCAGCAGTTCAAAGGCGAGTGTCGTTCCATTGTCCAGCGAGTTCAGTTCAGCCAGTCGCTGATTCAGAATCCGCCGACCGGTCCCGGCCGTTATCAGCAGCGACTGCTGACCGGAAAGTGCTCCGGGGCGGCCGGCCTGTCTCGCTGTTTCAAGTGCCGCGGAAAAGGCCGCTTCCGCCGGTGCAAGGTGGTCCTGATCTGCCACCTGCTGTGTTTCTGACGATGGATTCTGAGCGGGCGTCTGCACGTCGCTGAGTGCCGCTTCGGCTTCAGCAACGGCGGTCCGTGCTTCGTTCAGCGCCGCTTCGTGAATCGCAGGGCGGAGGCCCGGGTACCATGCCGTCTCGGGCAGCTGCACGGTCTGGATTTCAGGGGCCGGACCCTTCAGGAAGGCAGGAATGCCGGGTGCGATGGAGCCTCGTTCGGTCACGCGATTACGTTCATCGCCACCGGTGTAGAACCATGTCGGAGCATCGGGCGACTTGTCGAAAACCCGGATGGCGCCGAGTCGCTGAATTTTACGAAGCTTACCGTATTCGTATTCCTGAAACGGGCCGGGATCCGGTTGCCCCGGTACCTGATCCTGTCGCAGGCCCAGCGGTTCAAAGAAGGCTCTGAAGCGGAAATAGTCTTCATGTTCAATGGGGTCATACTTGTGGTCGTGGCAGTGAGCGCAGTTGAAGGTCAGGCCCAGAAAGGCCTTGCCCGTATGTTCCACCGTATTGCGCATCCAGTCGTTGGGGTTCAGGGCATACCAGTTGCGAACCAGATAGCCGGTGGCCACCACGGCGTCATCGTCGTCGGGACACAGTTCATCAGCGGCCAGCATTTCACGAACCATTCTGTCATACCCGTGGTCGGCGTTCAGTGATCGCACGATCCAGTCTCGCCAGCGCCAGATCTGCGGGGCACTGTTCCAGACGTCTGGTACATGACGGCGGCCATACCAGTCGCTGTAACGCCAGACGTCCATCCAGTGACGCGCCCAGCGTTCACCGTGTCGCGGATCGTTCAGCAGACGATCAACGACCGTCTGCCAGGCGGACGGCGATTCGTCGTTCAGAAAGGTTTGCAGTTCTTCGGCAGTGGGAGGCAGCCCGATCAGGTCCAGGTACAATCGTCGCAGCTGGACGTGCCGCGGAGCGGCAGGTTGAGCAGTGAGGTGCTGCCGCTGCAGTCGGGCGTTGATAAAGGCGTCAATCGGGTGAGTCTGCTGGCTGTCGCCGGCGGAACTGCTGTCGCCCGTGGCGGGCAACCGGGCCTTCACCGGTGGATTGAAGGCCCAGTGCTGCTCGGGGGATGGCTCGGGTTCTTCGTCTTCCGGCGACGGTGCTCCCTGAGCAATCCAGGCCGCCAGGTTTCCAATCTGTTCGGCCGTCAGCGGCTCACCATCCGGCGGCATTCTGGCGTCGGCATCGGGTTCGGCAATACGTTCCAGCAGGGAGCTTGAGTTCGGCTCACCACCAACAACGACAGGGCCACCGTCGCCGCCGCGTCGAATCAGTTCACCGGTGTCCAGCCGCAGTCCGGATTCCTGCTTCAGGGCGCCGTGGCAGGCAAAGCAACGAGCCTTCAGTACCGGTTTCACGTCGCGCAGATAATCAACCTGAGCGTCGGCAACCTGAGCGTCGACAGCCTGGGGGGCGGCAACCTGGGAGATGCACACCGAAACTGCAAGGATCAGAACCTGTCTTGTCGTGGCGGACATATGTCAGTCATCCTTTGAATACGAATGACAACACCGTCATCAAGGGGGCCCGGGCGGCAGTCGGACATTACCTGACTTTCCGCCGACGAAGGCGAGGACAGGACATCCTGGAATGGCCGGGTGGGTCCGGTCGAATCGTTGAATCCGGGAAGATCGAAGGCCCGGACTCGTGTTGCACAAGTGGGCACCTGCAGCCCGCCGGGCGGACACAGGGAATTAATCAAGGTGGGAATTGGGGTGAGAAACGGGGCTCGCCGCACCGCAGCCAGAAGTATAGCTGTACCGTTTTTCAGAGGCGAACGCAAATGAAGTTGTCACCGCGACGCAGGCCACGGTGATTCCCTGAGTGCCACAGACCCGGACTTCTGGTCGTTACCCGGCAAAGATGTCGATCAGATTGATTGTCGTCTGAATCGTTTCCGTGGTCCCGTTTGTTACCGTGACGTTGAATACGAAACTCGGAGTCGTTTCGAAGTCCAGCGCTGCGCCGTTGGCAACGGTCAGTTCTCCGGTGAGGCGATCCAGTGCAAATGTCTGATCTGCTGCCTGGACGGCATTCTGAACATCGGTGCTGGTCGGAATACCGCTGGTCTGCTGTCCGTTCAGGAAGTACGTCGGGGTGCTGGTGGCGCCGAGGGCTCCGGCATCAGTGATGTCGCGGTTGATGCGATCGGCCAGCGCCGTATCAGCCATGTCATCGGCGAACTGCGTGGCGTCGAGCCCCAGGGTATTCACGGCAATGTCATCAAACACGGCCTGAGCCTGCGCCGAGGAGACGGCGTTGGTCCAGTCGGCCTGTCGGGCAAACAGTCCGTCCACCATTTCGTCGAACATTCCCTGACGCCCCGCCGCCTCGGCCGCCAGCGCCGCTTCGAAGGAATGTTCGAAGACATCGCCGGTGTCCGTGTCCAGCGGAAGGTGGCGCCGGACAACCAGCAGATCATCCGGATTGTCAGCCAGCAGCTGTTGAATATCGGGATGGGCAGCGGCACAGGCCGGACACTGCAGTGACAGGTATTCAATCAGTACGACCGGGGCGGCCGTATCTCCTTCCAGATGGTCATCCGGATACAGATTCAGTTCAGCGTCCTGTGCCGAGTTTTCAAGTTCGAAGATAACCGGAGCGGTGCTGGCGCTGGCGGACGCAATCGTGCCGACCTCGGTGCCGTCGGGACTGTTTTCAAACACGGCGAACGTGTTGTCGGTGCCCGGCGGTGACAGAATCTTCGTGACGCTGTTGAATCGAATAAAGTTGTCCTCGGTCGGGACGCTGCCGTCCGTGTAGTTCACCAGCGGGACATCGGTCAGGGCGGAAGCACCGGAACCGGTCAGCAGCCCGGAGACGTTGAAGTCCGGTGTGTTGTTGATGGTGTCGATGACAGTCATACCGCTGCCGATGACACGTCCGAAGACCGTGTGAGGAACAGCGTCCAGATTATTGATCGGGCTGGTGGCATCATTGTCGATGGTGTTCACGAACCACTGTCCGGTAAAGCTGTTGATGTTTGAGGTCTGGGCCGTTGACAGTGTGCCTCGCAGATTCGAATTCGGCGGACTGATTTCACTGAATTCATTTGGCGGAGCCGAGAACGAGGGTGCATTCTGAACCGTGGTGCCATCCACAGAGAACCCGCCACCCTGTACAATGAAGTCACTGACGTTGCGATGCACGATGGTGTTGGCATAGCGATTCAGGTCATCCATGAACGCGGCCACGGTGCCGGGAGCATCGGCATCCAGCATTTCGACGTCCCATGTTCCCAGCGTGGTGTCAAACCGCACCACACTGCCTTCGGCCAGATGGACGTTGACCTGTTCGGTTCCTGACGTGTCCACGGCGTTGCTGGCCTGCACGTTCAGCACGTTTGCACCGTTGTTGGCGTCCGTGTGCGTGAGGGTGACATTCAGAGTGGCGTTGCCGGCGTCATCTGCCGTGGCGCTGGCATCGTCGAACTGTCCGTCCCCGTCACTGTCGACGGCCACCGTGGCGCCGGGCTGAGTTACGACTTCCAGTGCGAAGTTCGGATCGCTGGTGATCAGTGTATCGCTGGATTCAATGGCTCCGTTGATCGAAGCGTCGACGGTCAGTGTCAGTGGGGCGGTTGCCAGATCGTCGAAGAATGTGTTGACGGCATCGCTGAATGTCAGGGATCCGTTGAAGCTGGAATTCAGCCGGCCGTCACGGACAGCATCACTGACCGCACTGGACTCGCTTCCCCGGATGCGCGTCGGTCCGGTGACGGTTGTGGAGGAATCAATCTGCACGGCGTCGCGGCGACCTCCGGTATTGACGTGCAGGGTGCCGATCTGGCTGCTGTTGTCAATGACCACATTGTCATAGCCACCCTGAGTGCCGATGCTGGCCATCCCCCCGACTGACGTGGCGTCGACCATCACGAAGTCGCTGCTGCGCTGCGTGCGGACGTGTAGTGAATCGCCGATGCTGGAATTCATGATGATGAAATCATCTGTGCCTTCACCGGTATCGGCTCGCAGGTCGTCGCCGACGGTGATGTTGTCCAGAATGATGTGATCCGGTCGCTGACCCGTGGCGATGGACAGATCATTGCTCACACTCGTACCGGCAAGACGGATGGTGTCGCCCTGTCGGCCGGTGTCCAGCACCAGGTCGCGACCGACCTGAACGTCTTCCAGATTCACAATGTCCGCACCGTTGGCGGTTCGAATAATCAGGTCCTGGCCAATGCTGCTGCTGTCGAACCCGATCCGGTCGTAGCCGTCGTGTGAATCGACAGCCGCCCGGCCCGTAATGGTAATGCCTTCCACAAACAGCACATCGTCTCCGCCGCCCAGACGCGCGAAGAAGTCATCGGACAGTGTGGTTGAGCCGGTGACCGCCACAAACGGCGTTGTTCCGCCATTGATTGTGGTGTTTTCGCGGCCACGGACCACGATGTTGCCGTCGTCGACGACCACGTCCACAGAGTTGCCCAGTCGATCACCGGTCAGCACAAGATCGCCGTCGGAACTCAGTGTTGCCAGGACATTGCCCGCCAGCAGGGCGCGTACCTCAAGACTTTGAACTGAAGTCCAGCGGCCCGCGTTCACGACCCGCCGTCGTCGATGCGCAGAAACAGGTCGAAGATGTTTCAATAGAGGCTTCAGGTACTTCATGGCGACAGTCGTGTATTCTGGAGGACATTGCTGAATGCAGTAGAAAACCGGCATCGCACTCGGACGACACTGAGTGGAACCACGCCCGCCGGTCTGAGTTATCTGATCAGAGACGCAGGCCTATGAAGCGCGAACGGACGTTAATCAGAGAATGCTTCAGCGGCTGCCGGACGGATCGGGTAAGTCAGAGTTTTTCGTCGTTCGCTGAGGATTTTGGTAACCGGACCTCAGGCTGATCCGATCATAGTGGTGGACTTCCACCAAATTCCAGAAGAATTGTGGAATCGACCTCGGTCCGGCTGAACACCTGTTCGCCAGGAACTTTTGTTCTTTGTGTTGCGAATCTGTCCGCAATCCTGCACACTAACCTTCCCCCCTCGGCCCCTCCAATGCAGTCCCGCCCATGGCTGATTTCCACATACATCTTGTCACTGCTTTGTATTCACGTCTGACCGGTCCCTCGGGACCTTCGGTCTCTATCGGTTCTGCCGGTTCTGCGTGCTGCGATGACGGTGGCTCGCGCGGCGGACACCGGGGCTGTCGACTGCTCAGACGCACGACCGCGACGATGCGGCTGCCGCTGCTGATCGTCGTTCTGCTCGCCGGTTCGGCCCGCTCTGAAGATATCTCGTTCGAAAGACATGTCCGCCCCATATTGAAAGCTCACTGCTTTCACTGTCATGGGGAAGGCGGCGAAAAAGAAGGTGGACTGGATCTGCGACTGCGACGCCTGATGGTCGAAGGCGGAGATTCCGGTCCTGCCATCGTTCCGGAAGCAGCCGACGAAAGCCTGCTGCTGGAACGGATTCAGAGCGGCGACATGCCTCCGGGTGATGACAAACGGCTTCCGCAAAAGGACATCGATCTGCTGACGCAGTGGATCACCAGCGGTGCCCGAACCGCTCGGGCGGAACCAACCAACATCGGCGATGGCCCCGTCTTCACCGAAGAAGAACGCAGTTACTGGGCGTTTCAGTCGCCTGATCGTCCGCCCGTTCCTGACGTTCCTGACGTGGCTGACGTGGCTGACGTGGCTGACGCCGGTCGTGTGCGAACCGCCATCGACGCATTTATTCTGAACCGCCAGAACGGCTTTGCTGCGGACGCGGATCGCGAACGCCTGGTGCGTCGTGCGTGGTTTGATCTGATCGGACTGCCTCCGAGCCCCGCTGACGTGGACGCAGCACTGAACGATGATCGCGACGACTGGTGGGAACGCCTGATTGATCAGTTGCTGGCGTCAGAACATTACGGTGAACGCTGGGGGCGACACTGGCTGGATGTCGCCGGGTATGCCGATTCAGAAGGCTATACGGAAGAAGACAAAGAGCGGAAGCACGCCTGGCGTTATCGTGACTATGTGATTCAGTCGTTCAATCGTGACAAACCCTTTGACGTGTTTGTGCAGGAGCAGCTGGCCGGCGACGAAATGGTGCCGCTGCCGCACAGGAATCTCACACCGGACGCGGTTGAAAAGCTGACCGCAACCGGCTTTCTGCGGATGGCACCGGATGGCACGGCTTCCGGCGGTATTGACAAAGCGGCAGCTCAGAATCAGGCCATCGCGGATACTCTGGAAATTGTCAGCACGGCGCTGCTGGGGCTGACCGTCAACTGTGCTCAGTGTCACGACCACCGCTACGACCCGATTCCGACGGCCGACTATTATCGCCTGCGAGCCGTCTTTGAACCGGCATTTGACACGAAGAACTGGCGAACCCCGGCTGGTCGTCAGGTTTCGTTGTACACCGACAGTGATCGTGCTCAGGCAGCCGCTGTCGAAGCCGAGGCCGTTGCGGTCGATCAGGAACGGCAACAGAAGGCTGAGCAGTACATCACTCGCACACTGGAAGAAGAACTGCTGCTGGTCCCGGCCGACCGGCGCGATGCACTTCGGACCGCGTACCGCACCGCTGGCAAGGAACGGACGGCCGAGCAGACCGCCTTGCTGAAGGAATATCCCAGCGTTGCCAGCATCAGCGTCGGTTCACTGTATCTGTACGACAGACGCCGTGATGAGCGGGCGAGTAAGCTTGAGGCAGAGCGGGTTCAGAAGGCGAAACAATATACGGCCGACGCTTCGCGAACGGCCGGCGTCCCTGTGACGGAAGCGAATCTGGCTGAATTCGCTCCGGAAGCGGCGGCGGAACTGCAGTGGCTGGCGGACCAGGCCAAAGAACTTCGCAGCAGCAAGGCGGCCGTGGATCTCAAGGCGTACGCGGACCGAGCGGCTGAAATTCGCGGCCGCAAGCCGGTCGAAGGTTTTATCCGGGCCCTGGCCGAAGTTCCGGGAAAGATTCCGACCACGTTTGTCTTTTTCCGAGGCGACCACGAACAGCCGAAAGACGAAGTTCGGCCGGGCGATCTGTCGATTCTGGACGGGACGGCAACGTTTGCTGCCAATGACGAGACGATCCCCACCACGGGCCGCCGTCTGGCGTTTGCGAAGCACCTGACCAGCGGTCGGCACCCGCTGCTGGCGCGCGTGGCCGTGAACCGAATCTGGATGCACCATTTCGGCAAAGGTCTGGTTGAATCAGCGGGTGACTTCGGTGTGCTGGGGACTCGTCCCACACATCCGGAACTGCTGGACTGGCTGGCAGCGGAATTTGTTGACAGCGGCTGGAGCACGAAACACATGCATCGACTGATGATGCGATCCACCGTGTATCGGCAGGCATCACTGGCGGCAGCAACGGGTGAAGCTTCTGAAGGCAGCCATACAGGCTATGTCGGCTACCCACTGCGACGTCTGGAATCAGAAGTGATCCGGGATGCCGTCCTGGCGGTCAGCGGGTTGCTGAACGAAAAACAGTTTGGTGAACCGGTCCCGGTGATGGAAGATGCGGTCGGACAGATTGTCATTGGAAAAGAAAATCTTGACGGCGAACGAAAGCCGACAAAACCGGTGTCACTGAATGGTGAGGAATTCCGTCGCAGCATCTACATTCAGGTTCGTCGCAGCCGCACGCTGTCGGTGTTCGAAACCTTCGACGCGGCGACGCTGAGCCCCAACTGCAGTCAGCGCAGCTTTTCCACCGCGACGCCTCAGTCGCTGCTGATGATGAACAGCAACTTTGCCATCGATCACTCGGAAGCGTTCGCCGATCGGGTGATGCGCGAAGGCGGTGATGACCCGGCCGACCGGGTAACACTGGCATGGCGTCTGGCATTCGGCCTGAAGCCGAGCGCTGACGACGTGACCGCAGCGACAGAATTTATTTCCGGACTCGCTGCCGAATTTGAGGCGGCCGATGAAAAGACGCAAGCTGACCAGGCCGCTCAGAATGCGATGGCGGTCTTCTGTCAGGCACTGCTGAGTTCCAGTCAGTTTCTCTACGTTGAATAATGCACTTCATGAACAGCTGTTTTACCAATCAGCACTGGAATCGGCGCGATCTGATTCGCGGGGGAGCCTTCAGTCTGGGTCCGCTGGCCCTGTCATGGCTGCTGCAGCGCGACAGAGTCGATGGTGCGCAGATTCAGCCGAATATTCACAGGCAGGAATACACGCTGGCTGATCGTCCGCCGCGCCGGGAACCATCAGCGAAAGCCATGATTTCGCTGTTCATGCAGGGCGGCCCCAGTCATATCGATTTGATGGATCCCAAGCCGGCGCTGAATCAGCTGGACGGCCAGAAGTTTCCCGGCAACATCAAATACGATAACGCCGCTCAGGCCAGTTCCCGGGTACTGGGCTGCCCGTGGAAGTTTCGCCGACACGGCGATTGCGGGACGCCCCTGTCCGAACTGCTGCCGGGGTTGTCTCAGGTGGTCGACGATATTGTGATCGTCCGTTCGATGCATACGGGCGTGAACAATCACGGGCAGTCCATCCACGCGATGAATTCCGGACGCATTCAGCGAGGAAGGCCGTCACTGGGTAGCTGGCTGACTTACGGTCTGGGGGCGGAAACCGAAAATCTGCCGTCCTTTGTGGCCATGACCGATCCGAAGGGGATCCCGGTCGAAGGCGTTCTGAACTGGTCCAACGGCTGGCTGCCGTCGATCTTTCAGGGCACGGTGGTGCGCCCGCAGGAACCGCGTATTCTGAATCTGGAACCGCCGGTCAGCCGACGCGGTCCGGTGCAGCAGTCGTATCTGAGCTATCTGCGTCACCTGAACGAACAGCATTTGCAGCAACACCCCGAAAATTCGGACCTGGCCGCCAGAATTGCCAACTATGAGCGTGCCGCCCGGATGCAGTCGGCGGCTCAGGAGGCACTGGACATCAGCAGGGAAACGCAGGCCACTCAAAAACTGTACGGGATCGACCAGCCGGAATCAGAAGAATACGGCCGACGCTGCCTGATCGCTCGTCGACTGATTGAACGCGGCGTTCGATTTGTTCAGCTTTATACGAAAAACCAGTACTGGGACCATCACGGATCGATCCGCACGTCACTGCCGGCGGCGTGTCGCAAAACCGATGTGCCCGCGGCCGGTCTGGTCACTGACCTGAAACAACGCGGTCTGCTGGATTCCACCGTGGTTCACTGGGGAGGTGAAATGGGACGCCTGCCTGTGATTCAGAATGATGCCGGACCGGCCAAAGTCGGACGCGATCACAACACCTACGGCTTTTCCATGTGGCTGGCGGGTGGCGGATTTCGCCGCGGCGGAACATACGGCGAAACGGACGACTTTGGCCATCATGCCGTCACCGATGTCGTCAATCACTTTGACTATCACGCCACACTGATGCATCTGTTCGGAATTGATCCGACGGCCCTGACGTTCAAACAGAACGGACGAGAAGAAACACTGCTGGACGGTCAGAACGGCGTGCTGGTGAATGGCCTGCTGACCTGATGTGACCTGATTGGCCCGATGCACTGACTTCACGGTTCGAGTTTGCTGCGGAGACACGAAAAATGCTGAATCTGCTCGGAACAACGACTCATGTCTGCGGACACGGAACTCGACGACAGGCGCTGCAGGCGGGCGGGGCCGGGCTGCTGGGACTGACTCTGCCGAAGCTGATGGCGGCCGAAGCAATCGGTGCTGACAGAAGAGCCCGAGCGAAATCGGTGATCTTTTTGTTTCTGTTCGGAGGACCCAGTCAGCTGGAAACCTTCGATATGAAGCCCGAAGCGCCGGATGCGATTCGCGGACCGTTCAGACCGATTGCCTCGCGGACGCCCGGACTGCAGATCTGCGAACACCTGCCGAAAACCGCAGCGGTGACTGACCGCTGCACGGTGATCCGGACCATGAGTCACAGCTACAACGATCACAGCGGTGGAGCTCATTATATTCAGACGGGGCACCGCTGGGAGGTGCCGATCGGCGGTGGATTTAACGTCACGCCCAATGACTGGCCCGCGATCGGAGCGGTGGTCGACTACGAGGCTCGCCACCGGCCGCTGGCGAGTCACAGTCGCGGTGTACCCACCTACGCGGTGCTGCCCAATTCTCTGGGACGCCTGCAGGAATACAAGGTGCAGCTGCGCCGACCGGGAGAAACGGCCGGCTGGCTCGGACGTGGTTTCGATCCCGTGACCACTCGCATTGATAAACGGGACAGCAGCGACAATCCGTACTGGCGAGACTGCACGGATGAAGAACTGACGTTCCAGATCGACGGGCTCGTATCGCAGGACACGCTTAATCTTGACCGACTGGACCGACGGCGTTCACTGCTGACCCAGTTCGACGACGCTCGACGGACGCTCAGTAATCAGACTGTGGACGCCTACGGTAAGTTTCAGCAGCGAGCACTGGCACTGGTAACATCAGAAAAGACACGCACCGCGCTCGACGTGACTCAGGAATCCGCCCGAATTCGTGATCTGTACGGACGTCACCTGTTCGGACAGTCAACCCTGATGGCTCGACGTCTGATCGAAGCCGGCACGCGGTTCGCGACGGTGCACTACGAATGTGTGGACGGCTACAGCTGGGATTCTCATCAGCACAGTGATGACGTGCAGAAGCATCTGCTGCCGACCATGGATCAGGCGCTGTCGGCGCTGCTGACGGATCTGGATGACCGCGGACTGCTGGATGAAACGCTGGTGGTCTGCATGGGTGAGATGGGACGAACGCCCAAGGCGAATGCGAAGTGGGGACGGAATCACTGGAGTACCCTGTTTCCCGCGGTGCTGGCGGGTGCCGGCATCCGTGGCGGCGTCGTGTATGGTGAAACAGATGCCGACGCCGCGTATGCCGTGACACCACCGACGTCGCCGGAGGATCTGGCGGCGACCATCTACCATGCGCTGGGCATTGATTATGAACTGCGGGTGAAAGACGGCCAGGGCCGCCCCGTGCCCATCGTCGACGGAGGCCAGCCGCTGCTGGATCTGTTCGGCTGATGGCAGCCGTCCCGATACGAAACCGGGGAGTTCAAAAGAATGGCCGGAAGTGGCGTATCGGTGACTGTGTGTCGTTCCTGCTTTTCTTATTTTTCGATATCTGCCACCTGACAGTCGTTTACTGTCGGACGGAAGTTCCTATGGCGGCCGACATTTACTGCGTCTGAATGATTCATCCACTGTTTCTTTGAGACGACGCCCGACAAACAGGACCATACCGGAATACCACCAGCACAATGCCAGCTTACGAAACCACCGCTGAACAACAAGAGCAGCTGCGGACAGATGGGTTTGTCCTGCTGCCGAGGGCGTTGCCCGACAATCTGCTGGCCACATGGCGTGACCTTGCCGAACAGCTGGAGGCTGCCGCCATGGAAGCGCACGCGCGGAGTGAATGGCTGCCCGGGGTCTGTGTCATTGAAGATCCTGTGGGGCCTCGGCTGATGCGTTGCGATGACATTCTGGAACGGCACGGGGACGCCGTGGTGGATCTGCTCGCCTGTCCGGCCATGATGGCTGTTGCCAGAGAGTTATGTGGTCGTGGTACCGTGCCGTTGCAGTGTGATATTCTGTACAAACACCAGCACCCTCACCCCGTGATCAACTGGCATCAGGGAGCTGCCCACCCCCGTGGATACGCCTATCTGAACGTGGGGATCTATCTTGACGATGCCGATGCGAATGATGGGTGTCTGCAATACGTGCCGGGCACCCAGCATGAATTACAGAACATTTGTGAACTGTCGGAGACCTATGGCTGGGATATTCCCGGTGCCGTGGAACAGCCGGCTCAGGCCGGGGACATTCTGGTCCAGGACATGATGATTCTGCACGGTTCGCCCCCCAGACGCAGTCACGGCGTGCGTCGGACGATTTATGTCGAGCTGCGTCCGGCGACCGGAATTACCGAGAGTGGTGCACAGTCTGAACAGTGGAAAAAACTGCGCGAGCGGTGGATGGGGATCGTCGTGCGACGCGCTGACGCCTCTGACTGGCCGGCCGACTGGATTGAGGACCTTCCCGGGGCACTGGGAACTGACGAAGAAGAAATCGCCTCCATATCAGCTCTGCACGAACCACCCATTCCTGCCGTGTATTGTCACCGGTCCGTCGAAACCGCGAACTACCCGGTTCCGGCAGACTTGCAGGATTTGTAAATGTGGCAACCATTGATTGCCAAAATGCCCTTCAGAGCACCTGGTCGGGACGGGGGCAGACAGTTTGATGAATGCTCCGGGGCACTCGACGACGAGGATTTGTTTGTCATCGGTCGGTGTTGCCCGCCGCCGGGGCGATCTCCATACTTGTGAACAAACCCGGAAACACGGCAACGATTCTCTACCCGAAACCAATACCGCCCCCGTTTCCCATGCTGCACCTTCATACCATTTCTTCTGAACGCTGGCTGGCTCAGGTTGACCGCAACCTGAAGGATATTCTGATCGATCATGCTCACTGTGAGCAGAAGGCGGCCGCGGCGGCGATGGATCTGATGTTCGACTATGTTGAGAACGAAGATCTGTGTCGTGAGATGACCGAAATCGTGCAGGAAGAGCTGGAGCATTTTCACCTGGTACTGGCCCTGCTGAAAAAGCGGAATATACGCTTTTATCGCATGAAACCCGGAACCTACGGTCGAAAACTGAAGACGCTGGCCCGGCGTCAGGAACCGGACAAGGCCGTCGACCGCCTGCTGATCGCCGGGCTGATTGAAGCGCGCAGCTGCGAACGCTTTGTGCTGCTGCGGGATCATCTGGAAGATCCTGAGCTGAAGGAATTCTACGGCAGCCTGTACGAATCCGAGGCGCGGCATCACGCCACCTATGTTCGTCTGGCCCGACAGTATGCCGCCTCTGAAGACGTCAGCCGGCGGCTGGAGGAACTGGCGGGGCAGGAAGCAGCCATCATTGCGGACGGCTGCGACCTGCCTCGGATGCACAGCTAGGATCAATCGGAAAATTACTGTCGTGTCGAACCGTGGCGCAAGCTTCCAGCGTGCGGTCTTCAGCATCGCAAGCTGGAAGCTTACGCCACTTGTTTTCCGCTCGGTCCTTAGTCTTCGGGCACGTCATGGTGCGTCAGCCGGACGCGTTCCAGGCCTTTGGCAAACCACGGATAGATGCACGGCACCACCAGAGAGGTCAGCAGTGTCGACGTGATCAGCCCGCCGATGACGACGGTCGCCAGCGGGCGCTGCATTTCGGCGCCGTCGCTGGTGGACATTGCCATCGGCAGAAAGCCGAGGCTGGCCACCAGAGCCGTCATCAGCACGGGCCGCAGGCGAACCAGCGCCGTTTCGTGGCTTACGTCGAGCAGTGGCAGCCCTTCGTGTCGCAGATGTTCGGCGGCGCTGACCCAGACAAGTCCGTTCAGCACGGCGACTCCGAACAGTGCGATAAAGCCGACACCGGCGGAGATACTGAACGGCAGGTCACGCAGGTACAGGGCAAACACACCGCCGGAGGCGGCCATCGGCACGGCCAGAAAAATCAACAGCGCCAGACGCACCGATCCCAGACTTGTGTGCAGCAGCAGCAGAATGATCACCAGGACAATCGGCGTGATGATCAGCAGTCGTCGGCTGGCCGACTGCAGATTCTCGAAATCGCCGCCCCAGCGGATTTCGTAGCCTGCCGGAAGTTTCACGTCACGGGCCACGGCTTGTTGTGCTTCTGTCACAAAGGTGGCCACGTCACGACCGCGAACATTGGCGGAAATAAAGGTGCGGCGCCGGTTGGATTCGTGTTCGATGGTTGGCGGAGTTTCTTCCAGTGAAATATCGGCCAGTTCTCTCAGCGGCACCGGTTTTCCGCCGGCCGTGGCGACCGGCAGCTGTTCCAGCAGCGACAGTCGTGTGCGCCAGTTTTCCGGAATGCGAACGATGATCGGGAACCGGGCCCGACCTTCAAAGATCTGTCCCACGTGGTGTCCGCCCAGGGACGAGACCACATCCAGCACGGTTTCGGCATCGATGCCGTACAGTGCCAGCTGTGCGGGACGTGTCTTGATGGTCAGAGTTGACAGGTTAGCCTGATAGTCGGCTTTGACGTCCACGGCACCGGCCACATTTCGCAGCACCGCTTCAATTTCCTTGCCCTTGTTGGCCAGTGTCTGCAGATCATCGCCGTACAACAGCACGGCCACGTCTGCCTTCACACCGGCGACCAGTTCATCCACGCGCATTTCGATCGGCTGAGTGAAACCGAAGGCCACGCCCGGCACCTGACTGTTCAGCGCCTCAGACATTTCGTTGATCAGATCGTCCCGCGTTCTGGGGCGGGGCCATTCAGCGGCGGGTTTCAGCAGGACCCACACGTCGGTCTGGTGGACGCCCATCACATCGTTGGCAATTTCCGGGCGCCCGGTCTTGCAGAAGACGGTATGGACTTCAGGGAACGCACCGATGATGGTTTCGATCTGCGTGGACATTTCGATCGATCCTTCCAGCGTCGCACTGGGCAGTCGGACGGCTTCGACCAGCAGATCTCCTTCTTCCAGCCGCGGCATGAATTCCGCACCCAGATTCATTGCGACCGGAATGCTGATCGCAAACACGGTCAGGGCAGCGGTGACGGTGGCGGCGGGATGTCTGATCGCTCGGGTCACCAGCGGCTCATAGATAACCTTCAGCCAGCGAATCAGGAAGATGTCCTTTTCCTTCATCCTGCGGGGCAATGCCAGCGAAGCGAGGGCCGGCATCAGCGTCATGGACAGAATCATGGAACCGGCCAGTGCAAACAGGACGGTCAGTGCCATCGGGCGGAACAGTTTTCCCTCGGTGCCCTGCAGCATCAGAATGGGCAGGTAGACGACCGAGATGATCAGTTCTCCGAACATGGTCGGTTTTCGGACTTCGATGGCGGCATCCCGGATCACATCGATATGGGGTGTCCCTTCGTTGTTGTGTGACAGTCGGCGTATGCAGTTTTCGATCATGATGACGGAACTGTCCACGATCAGTCCGAAGTCGATGGCTCCCAGACTCATCAGGCTGGCGGTGATGCCGAAGGTGTGCATCAGATTGGTGGCAAACAGCATGGACAGGGGAATGGCCAGGGCCACGATCAGACCGGCGCGAAAGCTGCCGAGCATCAGCAGCAGAATCACGATGACCAGGATACCGCCTTCGGTCAGGTTGTGCAGCACCGTGTCCAGTGTCCGGCCGATCAAAGCGGCTCGGTCGTAAGTGACTTCCAGCGTCACGCCTTCGGGCAGCGTTGATTCGATCTTCCGCAGTCGCTCTTTGGCGGCCACCACGACTTCGCGTGAGTTTTCGCCGATCAGCATCATGACCAGACCGGTAACGGCTTCGCCGCGTCCATCGCGTGTCACCGCGCCCTGGCGTGTCATGGGGGCGATGGTCACTTCGGCCACGTCGCGGACCAGAATCGGCGTGCCATCGGCTTCGCGGCGGACGACGACTTCCCGGATATCCTGTTCGTTTTCCAGCAGAGACACGCCGCGGATAAAACGCTGCTCACCGTTATGGATGATGTAGCCGCCGCCGGCCGTGGCATTGTTCTGCTGCATCCGTTCGAACAATGTCTGCAGCGAGATCCCGTAGCTGGTCAGGCGATCCGGGTCCGGCTGTATTTCGAAGGTCTTGTAGAAGCCGCCGTGAGTGTTGATTTCGGTCACGCCAGGTACTTCGCGCAGCCCCGGGGCCACATTCCATTCCAGGATGGTTCGCAGTTCCATGGCCGAATGATTCTCACTGCGAACTTCAAACTGCAGAATTTCACCCAGTGCGGTGGTCAGCGGTCCCAGGGCCGGCGTTCCATAGCCGGCGGGAATGCTGTCAGCCGCATCGCCCAGTCGTTCAGTGACCAGCTGCCGGGCCCGATAAATATCGGTGCCTTCTTCGAAGACGATGGTGACGACGGAAATGCCGAATTTCGACACGCTCCGCAGTTCTTCCACATCCGGCAGCCCGCCCATCACGGCTTCTACCGGGTAGGTGACGTACTGTTCCACTTCGATGGGCGAAAGGGATCCGGCGTCAGTGACGACCTGTACCTGCACGTTGGTCATGTCGGGAACGGCGTCGATCGGCAGATGGATCGCCGAGTACATGCCTCCGCAGGCCATCAGAAATACCAGGATCAGGACCAGCATTCGGTTGGTCAGCGATAGTTCGATAAGGCGGGTCAGCATGGCTGTATATTTTCCGGAGATATTTCGCGAGGGGGGGGGCAGGTACTGATCAGCGGAAACGCTGTCGAGACCCTGGATCGACCGTCCGAACACCAGACAGGCGGTTCGTCAGGTCCGGCAGGCGCGGACAGCGAGACGATTCAGGCAACGGCGACCTATTCTTCACTCGCCAGCAGCAGCTCAGATTTCAGCAGAAAGGCGGCGTCGACCACGATCGGCTGCCCGACGTCCAGTCCTTCGACTACCTGCACCCAGTCATCGTTGCCGGCCTGGGTTTTTACATCCACTCGACGAAACCGGCCGTCGCTTTCCGGCACAAAGACAAACTGCTGATCTTCATGCTGCAGCACCGAGCGAGACTGCACAGAGACAACATCCTCGCCCTGTGAAACCGGAATGCTGACACGGACAAACATGCCGGGACGCAGCAGGCCGTCATCGTTGGCGATCGTCGCCACCAGCGGCAGCGAGTTGCTGTCGCGGGCCACTTCGCGCCCGACGTACTGCACGGTTGCCGAGAACGTTCGGTCGTGCAGAGCCGGGGCGACGACGGTAATCTGCTGACCGGGCCGGACGGCCAGGGCGGCAAAATCGTTCTCGCGGATGTCTGCCGTGACATACAGCAACTCAGTATTCGCCAGCACGAACAACGCGTCCGAGGTATCCACGCGTTCGGATTTGGCGAACGAACGGGATTCAATGGTCCCCGCAATCGGCGCGCGAACTTCCATCTGTGACAGCGAATCCCCGCTGAACTGCTGACTGCTGTCTTCCGGGAAGCCCAGCAGTGTATCAAGGTGATTCTGAGCGATCAGGACCTGCCGTTCGGCGTCGGCCCGTTTCGCATCCAGTTGCCGGGCTTCCAGCCCTACCTGAAAGGCCGCATTTTCGCGTGCCGACAGAAATCTGGCATTTGTCACATGCAGCTGGTTGTCTCGTTCCTGCAGGGTCTTCCGAGGCAGTGACCCTGATTCCATCAGCGGGCGGGCTGAGGTGGCCAGCTGGTCCGCCAGAAAGCGTTCCGAATACGCCGAAATAATGGCTTCGCGATAGGTTCCCAGCGGCTTGTCCCGGAACTGCTGTTCGATTTCGTTCAGCGGTGTCCGGCGATCAAGCAGCTCAAACAGGCGGTTAAGGTTCTCGGTGATCTGCCGCAGACGATCCACCTGCTGCTGCACGAGCTGAAGGGCGGCCTGCCGGTTCAGCAGGTCCGCACGTGCCTGACCGATCTCCGGACTGTGGATAATCGCCAGCAGCTGCCCCTGATCGACATGGTTGCCGGGCATTACCAGCACGTCAGCCAGCACTCCCGAGACGGGTGTTTTGACTTCGATGTGTCGTGCTTCGTGATAGGCCAGCCGTCCGGCTACCGTGTGCACATGGCTCACCGGCTGCAGACGTACCTCATCCAGACCGATGTCGGCCTGTGCGAGTTTTGCGGGTGACAGGGTCACGGTCGCGCTGTCTGCTGCCGGGGCCTCTGCCAGCTCTGAACTTTCAGACGGCTGGTCCGGGGTGGTGACTTTCTGGACAATGAACCATCCGATGGCCAGCGTGCCGCCGACAAACAGGCACGCGGACAGTTTTGATAGTACGGTCCCGAATGTCGGGCGTTTGACTGGTTGTGACATCGTGACTCCACTCTGTTCTGCAGTTTCCAGTTGATGTCCGTCCTGACAGGGAAATCAGCAATTCAGACCTGTGCCCCTGTTCACTCGGATCTTTTCATGTGGCACAGCTACGCACGTTTGGTGCCAAAGCCGAGAGTGAGACGCCGATCTGGTGGTTGGCTGTCGAATGCCGCAATTCGCCCGGAATGTGCGAATTCTGCGGCGACGGCAGTCCCGTCTTCGCTGGAAAACTTCTTTCCAGTGGTGGCTGGAACCTGTCCACTGACGTCTCTGTCCGAACGTAACTGGGGCTTCCAGCCGCAGTTTCTGCCGACTTTGAGTCTCACTCGACATCACGTCTTGCTGCGGCTGGAAGCCCCAGCTACGGAAATTCAGCCCGGGCGTCGCGGCCACGTCTGCCAGGCGTTCGCTGAGTCGGGACGAAGTTGTCTGACGGCATCCGTATGAGAATTCCGGAGACGGAAGGGATCATCATGAAAAGGGCGACATTTTCGCGGACGACGGCAACCGGCGGTGTGTCCGCTTCTGAAGGTGATTTCGGCGCGTCAACCGGCGGTTTCCACCTGTTGACATGGTCACAGCCTTTTCACGGGCTGGTCAGACGCTGTCCATAACAGCCGTCGGGATGTCGGGTTTCGACCGTATTGGCGGGCTGGCTTATGCGGTGTGCCGCTCATATCAGGTCTGGCCGCGGGCCATGTCGAGTCATTCGGCTGGCAACGATCGGTCGAGTGGGCACGCCGATTGCATTGCAGATGACTTTCCGGCTTTGTCCGGCACATGGATCGAACCGGGGGTATGGTGCCGTCGGTTTGATCTGTCAGCGGCTCCGGGTTCGAAGTCGCCGGCTGTTTCCCTTAATCTGGTAGTGAAAGACGCAGGATGCCGGGACAAATGTCATACTGGTGCCTGCCTGCCGGACTCGGAAAACTGATGCACAGCAAAATACGATCGGCGAATTCGACTCGCACCAGCATTCTGTTGAGCCTGCTGGGCACGCCGTGGCGTGTGCTGGGGTTGATGCTGATCGTGGTCTTCGCTGTTGAGGCCGTTGTGATGCTGCTGCTGCCGTCGCTGCTGCCGCGAGGCATTTCTGATGCCATGGCGGCTGTGATCGATGCGGCTCTGCTGACGGCCATCAGCGCCCCTGCCCTGTGGTGGATCATCATTGCTCCGCTGCGCC
The DNA here is from genome assembly GCA_040222735.1 of Fuerstiella sp. GTDB lineage: Bacteria > Planctomycetota > Planctomycetia > Planctomycetales > Planctomycetaceae > Fuerstiella. The sequence continues at coordinate 62,966 of JAVKCM010000178.1, forward strand.
GGATCGCGCTTGAGGCTCAGGCGCTTTCCAGCACGATTGTTGAGCACGCTGGCGACGGCATCGTGACTGTGGGGGCCGACGGGCGGGTGCGGACCTGCAACCCGGCGGCGCTGATGCTGTTTGAGAGGAAGTCAGAAGAGGTGCTGGGGCGTCCGGTGACGAAGCTGCTGCCGGGAATCAGCCTTGCCTCCACGGGGGTCGGAGAAGCGGTTTCCATCAACGCTCGGCGGCGGTCCGGGACCGAGTTTCCGGCGTCGGTTTCGATCCGTCATCTCGGTGGCCAGGACGCCTCGGCCAGCGTGATTGTGGTCAGAGACCTGACCGAAGCCCGCCGGGGTGAGCAGGAACGCACGCTGGCCGCGCGTCAGCAGGAGGCCATGCGTGCGTCGCAGATGGCGACGCTGGCGCAGCTGGCCACCGGCGTGGCTCATGAAATCCGCAATCCGCTGACCGCTATCAAGATGCTGGTTCAGAGCACCCGTTCCACCGGAGTTGACTCTGAATGGTCGGGGGAAGATCTGAAGATCGTGGAAGACCAGATTCGGCGGATGGAACAGTCTGTCAATGCCCTGCTGGACTTCGCTCGACCGGCACCAGTGGAACGCCGACAGCTGAGTCCGGGGGATATGCTGCCGGCCGTGGTTCGTCTGCTGGAAGGTCAGGCAGCGAAGCAGTCGGTGCGGATTCGGACCGATGTTCGCCGTCCCGACCTGCGGCTGAATGCGGATCACGACCAGCTGCAGCAGTTGCTGCTGAACCTGGGACTGAATGCACTGAACGCCATGCCCGCGGGCGGCACGCTGTCATTTTCCGTCGACTCACATCAGCCGGACATGGTCTGCATTCAGGTCATGGACACCGGGCCGGGCATTTCGCCGGAAGTCATCGATCATGTCTTCGACCCCTTCTTCACGACCCGCAAGCAGGGTATCGGGCTGGGGCTGAATATCTGTCGCCGCATCGCCGAAGAACACGGCGGCACGCTGATGGCCCGGAACAGTCCGACCGGCGGAGCCGTCTTCGAATTATGCGTGCCCTGTCTGAACACAACGGACGTCGAAAGCGAGAGCGTAAATGCCGCGACTACTGGTGATTGATGATGAACCCGCCATCCTGCATGCGTTTCGTCGCGTCTTTGACGACCCGCAGCTGGAGCTGCTGACGGCAGAAACCGGCGCCGCCGGTGAAGCCGCGGTGCGCGAAGACCGGCCGGACGTGGTGGTGCTGGATCTGAACCTGCCGGATGGTTCCGGCCTGCAGTGCTTCGAGCGCATCAAGGCCATTGATCATCGGATTCCCGTGATCTTCATTACCGGGCACGGAACGGTGGAAAGTGCCATCGAAGCGACCAAGCATGGCGCGTTTGACTATCTGTTCAAACCCCTGGAACTGCCCGAACTGAAGGAACTGGTCGCGAAAGCCATTCGGCTGAGTGAAATGATGCGGACGGCACCGGTGGTGAACCCGGACGAACATGCCGAAATCGACGGGCGGCAGGCGATGGTCGGCCGCTGTGATGCCATGCAGGATGTGTACAAGGCCATCGGGCGCGTGGCTGCACAGGATATCACCGTCCTGATTCAGGGAGAAAGCGGCACCGGCAAGGAACTGGTGGCCCGGGCGATTTACCAGCACAGCCTTCGAAACAAAGGTCCGTTCCGGGCACTCAACTGCGCGGCGCTGCCGGATACGCTGCTCGAAAGTGAGTTGTTTGGTCATGAAAAGGGGGCTTTTACCGGCGCCGATCGACGCCGGATCGGTCATTTTGAACAGGCCGACCACGGTACTCTGTTTCTGGATGAAGTCGGCGACATGTCGCCTCTGACACAGTCAAAACTGCTGCGCATTCTGCAGGAACAGACCTTTGAACGTGTGGGCGGATCAGAAACCATCAGCGTGGATGTGCGCGTCATCGCTGCCACCAACCGCGACCTGGAAACGCTGGTGGCGAACGGTGATTTTCGAGCTGACCTGTTTTTTCGACTTCGGGATTTCACCATCGTACTGCCGCCACTGCGCGAACGTGGTGATGACATCCGGTTGCTGGCGGAACACTTCATTCGCAAGCACAGTGCCGCGCTGGGACGAACGGCGACTCAGCTTTCCGAAGCCGCCGCCGAGGCCCTGCGGCAGGCGACCTGGCCGGGAAATGTTCGTGAACTGGAGAGTGTGATTAAGCAGTCACTGCTGAACACAACCGGCTCGGTGCTGTTTCGCGAATTTCTTCCCCGGGAATTCGGGGGGCAGGACGAACATCAGGGCCGATACATCTTTGATCTGCAGGCATTCGTCAAAGACCAGCTGCAGCAGCCGCACCCGACGGATCTGTATTCAAAAGTCATCACGGGGGCCGAGCGGGAACTGCTCACCAGCGTTTTGAAGCACACCGGGGGAAACCAGGTGCAGGCGTCAGCAATTCTCGGGATCTCTCGTGTCACGCTCCGCAGCAAGATTCGGCAGCACGGGCTGAAGGTCGCGGACTTCAGCTGATCCCGGCGCACAGAAAAAGCAGCGCGTTAAGGTCCCCTCAAAGCTCCCAGCTTTCCTTAACGCGCTGCTGTTTTCGTTGTTTTCTTGTCTTCACAAAGCCGTTCGTCGTGGATTCGGGTCCTGACTGGCGAAGACATCGGAAACATAGGTCCAACCGGCCGGTGGTCAAATTCTTGTCCCGGAAAACGAGGCCGAATGCTAAAGTTTGCGGGTTACAGCGATTATTCCGGTTGGGCGCCGTCGTGCCCCGTTTGAGTGGCGGTGGCGTCAGTCCAGGACTGATGATTCCAGGGACCGCGGCCATCCACAGGCCTTCTTCCGGGCTGTCCGCGGCCGGTTCTGTTTGACCGATTGTCTGATTCCGGTCGATAGATGATGAGGAATCCGCGTTTTGTGGGGGCAGTTCTGCGCCCGCGGGGTTGCGAATCTTTGGTATTTGACCTCACAATCTGTGATCACCTCTTCCCTGATGGCAGGCAGTCCCGTTTTCTACCGCGGATGATGTTCTGTCGATAAGCTGCAATCTATGTCCGTCACCCTGATCTCTCACCACGAAGACCTGATCGAACTGTGTGATCACATTCGCTCATCGGGCATTGTGGCATTCGATACCGAGTTCGTATCTGAAAGTACGTACAGGGCTGAACTGGGACTGTTGCAGTTTGCGACGGATACGCGGAGTGTGGCGGTGGATCCACTGGCCGTGGGCGACCTGTCGGCCTGGTGGGAAATTATGGCGGACGATCAGACCACCGTGATCGTGCACGGTGGTCAGGCGGAGGTTCGTTTCTGCCTGCACAAGATCGGTCGTCCTCCGGGAAGGCTGTTTGACATTCAGATTGCGGAAGGTTTTCGGGGACGCAGTTACCCGCTGTCCTACTCGGCTATCGTGCAGCGTGTGCTGAACCAGCAGGTGGATGGCAGTCAGACTCGGACAGACTGGCTGCGACGTCCTCTTTCCAGAGACCAGCTGCAGTACGCGCTCGAAGATGTGGAGCACGTGCTGGATATCTGGCGAATTCAGACGAAGTGGCTGGCCGCGCATGATCGACTGGCCTGGGCCGAGTCGGAAATGCAGCGGATGGTGGATGATATTGTGGCTGATGATGCCACGCCGCCGTGGCAGCGACTGTCTGGTGTGCACAAACTGTCGCGGCGGGAACTGGCGGTCGTCCGACAACTTGCGGAGTGGCGCGAACAGGAAGCTGCCTCGTGCAATCGCCCCACCCGACGCATTCTCAGAGATGACCTGCTGATTGACCTGGCTCGCAGAAAGCCGACGACCGTGCAGAAGGCGCTGGCCACGCGCGATCTGAATCGCCCCGATTACAAGCGGCGGCTGGAGGATGTGGTCCGCGTGATCAGTGAGGCGCTGCAGGTTCCGGACGACCAGCTGCCGGCGAAGCTGCGAAATCGCCGTCAGGAATCGTCCTCTGACGAACAGGTGATTTCCAAACTGCTGTCCCTGTCGCTGGCCAACCTGTGTGCTGAACTGGATATTTCACAGACGCTGGTCGCCAATAACAAGGACCTTGCCGAGCTGGTTCGTCATCATCGCTTCCGCAGCGGGCAGAACGGAGTACCCCGGATTCTGGAGGGATGGCGTTCTCAGGTCTTTGGTCAGCTGCTGCTGGATGTCATGGACGGAAAGGTCGGATTCCGCGTGGCGCCGCCCAGTGCCTCCACACCGCTGCAGTTTCAGTACGACGACGAGTGCGCGGTACAGGATTCTGATTCCGCCGGCTGTGCCGACTGAAACACCGCACCGACGGCCGTTTTGCCGACGGCCTGTTGACCGATAGCCGCTTCACCGACGTGATGAATTGGTTCAGGCGTGCAGTTTCCGCATGCCGACACTGGTTCGCAACGCGTTGACGCGTTCCAGAGCTTCGGGCGCTTTGGCCAGGAACCGAATCAGCTGTGTGGTCGAACAGCCGAGTGCGGCGGCGGCGATTCTTACGTCCGCATCCTTGGCATACACCGCGTCCATGGCCTCGGCCAGCAGGGCCGGAAAATCGGCGTGCTGGTCATTGCAGCTGATTCGTCCGTTGCGGCAGCGGGACTGCCACAGCCGCGACGGTATGACCATGGCCGACTGAAGCTGCCGGTGTTCCACGGCCAGCGTCCGTCTCAGTCGGGAGACGGCGACGCGGCGGTTTTCTTCCTGACTGCGACGTTCCGACGCGGCCGCCGCAAGGCCGGTGGGCACGTGGGTGACGGTGATGGCGGTTTCCACCTTGTTGCGATGTTGTCCCCCCGGACCGCCGGCGCGTCCGCGACGGATTTCGCAGTCCTGCAGCAGGTCATCGACCGGGCGGCATGCGGGATGCGGATGCACATCGGTGGTGTCTGGTGAGGTGTCGTCCATAGGGCTGATCTGTGGGAGGCGCGAAACGGATGGCATTCAGTTGAAGTGGCGAAGTGGTCGACCGGGTCATTGTTTTTTTCTTCGCCCGCGTTTTCCCGTGCCGTCGAAGGTTGCCTTCTGCCGCAGCATGTGATGATAGTGCTGGGCGAATCGGTGTGATTCGTCCCGCACGTACTGCAGCAGTCTGAGAGCAAATGAATGGCGGCTGAGTCGATGAGGTTCTGACTTTCCGGGGACGTAGATTTCTTCTTCTCGTTTGGCCAGCGAAATGGTTACCGGGGGAGTCAGGTCGAGCGCTTTGAAGGTTTCCATGACGGCATTCAGCTGCCCTTTGCCGCCGTCGATCAGCAGCAGATCCGGAAACGATTCTCCGTCCTGCGTCAGTCGCCGAAAACGTCGCGTGATGACTTCGCGCATGGAGGCGAAGTCATCCACGCCTTCCACCGATTTGATTCTGAACCGACGGTAACCGTGTTTAAAGGGCAGCCCGTCGATGAACTGCACCAGGCTGGCCACCGTTTCGCCACCCTGCAGATGAGCGATGTCGACTCCTTCGATGCGTCGAGGAACTTCGGGCAGCTTCAGTGTCTTCTTCAGGCCGATCAGGCCTTTCTTGGGATCAACGTAGAAGACTTCCGGCTGAGCATGGTCTTCCAGATCACCGCGCAGATTCAGGGTGTTCAGCGACTGAATATCATCTCGAATTCGGGCTGCCTTTTCGAACAGCAGTTCCTTGGAAGCGGCTTCCATTTCCTTCTGCATGTCTTTCAGCAGGCGAGCCTTGCGACCATCCAGAAACATTCTCAGGCGGTGAATGTCCTGGCGATAATCTTCCTTTGAGGTTCTCAGGTTGCAGGGGGCCGTGCACTGGTTGATACTGGCCAGCAGACACGGACGAAACCAGCGCCAGCGTTCGTCCTGATCTTCGATGTCCAGCGTGCAGGTTCGAAATCGAAAGATCTTCTGCAGGACGGCGATGGTGCCCCGCAGCTGTCCGGCACTGGTAAACGGGCCGTACAGCCGAACCCCTTTGGTGGCCGGTGTTCGCGTGAATTCCACTCGGGGAAAGTCTTCGCGTGTGGTGATCTGAAGGTACGGAAAGGTTTTGTCGTCCTTCAGCAGGTTGTTGTACCGGGGCTGGATATCCTTGATCAGCCGGGCTTCCATCAGCAGAGCGTCCACTTCACTGTCGGTTTCGATGAAATCCAGGTCGGCGATCTCTGTGACCAGCTCTGCCGTGCGGCGGTCGGTTTCGGCGGCTTTCGTGAAATAGCTGCCGGCCCGGCTTCGCAGGTTGACGGCCTTGCCGACGTAGATCACCACACCGTGCTGATCCTTCATCAGATAGACGCCGGGACCGGTGGGAAACCGACGGACTTTCTGCTGCGGCGTCAGCGTCCGGGAGTCGGCGGCGTCACCCGGGTCCGACGCCGCTAAAGCATCGGGATCCGGAAGATCCTGGTTCGGTGTGCCGGGTGACGGACCGTTGTCAGAAGTGCTCATAAGCTGCGTGAATGGCGGAAAAACACGTTTCCTGTGCTGGTGCCGCACGATGGCAGCGGGGACGCGAGGCCCGTCATGTGACAGTCACCGGACGAAGACTGAACGCCCGTTGTGGAAAGTAAGCCCGTTGTGGAAAGTAAGGCTGTTGTGGAAAGTAAGCCTGTTACTGTCTCGGCACCGCGGGACGCACCAGCGACACGAGTGGATTTTGTGAATCGTAGCGCAGAAACAAATAGTGTCACGGCTGCATTTGGCGAAGAAGCTCACTCGCCACGAACAACCCCCGTAATTCCTTTATTTTCGCACGTCCGGGACAATGCTGGCAGCGGCAACGGTCGCACCATTCCCATTCGCCAAAGTTTAATGGATTAAGACGGGCCACCCTTGCAATTCGAGATAAATGTGAAAAATTGGTGGCGGGGAACAGGTGAATGTTTCACCGGTTTGTTAATCACTGGGAAAATCTCGTATATATCGAAGTGGGGAAGGCAGAAAATGTCTGTACTGAAAACTCTAAGTGTGCTGCTGTTCGGATTCTGTCTGGTGGCTGGATGCACTGGTGAGACGGAAACAACTGGCGGTGGTGACGAGGGCGGCGCCGATCATGGCATGCATGACGACGGCAGTGGCAGCAGCCACGATGGCGAAGCTGGCTCCGGCACTGGTGGTGGTGCTCCGGAAGAAGCACCTGCTGATGAAGCACCTGCTGCTGACGCACCAGCCGATGATGCAGCGGCAGCTCCGGAAGAAGCCGATGCTGCGGCACCCAAAGAAGGTGAGTAATTCTCGTCGCCGGATTTGACGGCGTCGAATGGCGGCCGCGCAATATTGCTCGGTGCTGAAGGATGCTGATTTCTGGCGTGCGGTCCACCACCCGGAAGCCCGGCTTTTTCGAAAGCCGGTTTCGTCTGAAGATGTGGTGGTGGTCTCTGGCACGCGGTCCACGGGTCGCGTGATTGTGAATGACAGAAAGGCGAGGATTCCGCTCCGGTGTCCTCGCCTTTTCTGCTTTCAGGCTCCGGCATCGCGTCGCAGCGGCCCGCGACTTCCGGAATTGTGGTTTCTGATTTATCCATTCGGACTGTCTGATCATATGTTTCGCATCAACGAAAACTTTCTGAAGCTGAAGGCCGGCTATCTGTTTCCCGAGATCGCTCGGCGTGTCAACGCGTATGGGGCCGAGAATCCTGAGGCTGCCATTATCCGGCTGGGAATCGGAGACGTGACGGAACCACTGCCGCCGGCCGTTGTGGAAGCGATGCACGCGGCTGTCGACGAAATGGCCAGCCACAGCACCTTTCACGGTTATGGTCCCGAACAGGGCTACGCCTTTTTGCGTGAACCGATCGCCGAACAGGATTTTCAGGCGCGTGGTATCAAAGTCGCCGCCGACGAAATTTTTGTCTCTGACGGCTCAAAGTGTGACACCGGCAACATTCTGGATATTCTGGGAGCGGGCAATCGGATTGCGATTACGGATCCCGTCTATCCGGTCTACGTGGACACGAACGTGATGGCCGGCAACACGGGGGCCGCCGACCAGAGCGGTCGTTTTCAGAACCTGGTTTACCTGCCGGTCACAGAAGAAAATAACTTTGTGGCGGACCTGCCGGCATCGCCGGTGGATGTCATCTATCTTTGTTATCCGAACAATCCCACGGGCACCGTGGCGTCTCGTGAAACGCTGCAGAAATGGGTGAATTACGCCCGCGAGAATCGCAGCCTGATTTTGTTTGATGCGGCGTATGAGGCCTTTATTTCGGATGATTCGATTCCGCATTCAATCTTCGAAATCGAAGGGGCGCGTGAGGTTGCGATCGAATTCCGCAGCTTCAGCAAGAACATCGGATTCACCGGTGTGCGATGTGCCTTCACCGTGGTTCCAAAAGATCTGAAGGTAACCGCTTCGGATGGAACGGAAGTGTCGCTGCATCACTTGTGGAATCGGCGCCAGAGCACGAAATTTAATGGTGCTTCCTACATCGTGCAGAAGGGAGCCGCAGCCACCTATACGCCGGCCGGGCGACAGCAGATGAAGTCTCTGATCGACTTCTACATGACCAATGCCCGTCTGCTGAAAGAAGGCCTGGAAGCCGTCGGAATCACAGTCTTCGGTGGTGAAAACGCGCCGTATGTCTGGCTGCGGACGCCGCAGGGCCTGAGCAGCTGGGATTTCTTTGATCTGCTGCTGCAGAAGGGGCACCTGGTGGGCACGCCCGGCAGCGGGTTCGGAGCTGCTGGCGAGGGCTATTTTCGGCTCAGCGCATTCAACAGCCGCGAGAATGTGGAAACGGCCCTGGAGCGATTCAAGTCGGCCATTGGCTGATTCCGGGCGGACAGACGACACCGGCGGGCAGATTTATCGGTTGCCACGGCAGTTGACAAATCACCGCCCGGTGTGTCGACCGAAGCTGAGAGCGTCAGCCGGTGTGCCCGGCCGACGATCCTTTGGCCAGCAGGCGTGAGGCCAGTTCTGCGGGCTGTTCAGTGCCGGAAATCTGAATGCTGGTGCATTCCTCCAGATTGCGAAACCACGTGTGCTGTCGTTTGGCAAACTGACGCGTCCGGATGCAGATCTGTTCGATGGCCACGGGCAGCGGTATACCGTCTTCGAGATGACTGATCAGTTCCCGGTAGCCCAGGGCCTGGCGAGCCGTGCGACCGGGGGGTGGCTGACATGCGAGCAGTTGTTCCGTTTCCTGCAGCAGGCCCTGCTGCATCATCTGATCCACACGCTGGTTGATGCGCTGGTGCAGCCAGTCCCGCGGCGGCTCCAGCCAGAACACGGCGGCCGGGCGTTCTGCTTCGGGCAGTGGCTGGTGATCCTGCTGTTCCGAGATGGGCTGCCCGGTCAGGCGGAAGACCTCAAGGGCTCGAATAATTCTTCGTTCATCGCGCGGATGGAGTCGGTCGGCTGTGACCGGATCCGCCTGTCCAAGTTGCGTATGCAGCCAGTCGGGTCCGTGTTCTTCGGCTTCCTTCTGCAATGCCTGTCGCAGTGTCCAGTCGGCGGCCGGACCTTCAAACACACCACGCAGCAGCGACCTCAGGTACAGTCCGGTGCCGCCGACGAACAGCGGCACCCGGTTCCGGTTCAGGATGTCGTCGATTGTCTCCACGGCTCTTGTGACGTAGTCGGCCACACTGAATTCCTGGTGTGGCGCGACGACATCGATCAGGTGATGGCGAACACGGTTCTGCTCGTGTTTCGCAGGTTTGGCCGTTCCGATATCCATGCCGCGGTAGACGGCCATCGAATCCAGAGACACAATCTCTGCGTTGAGCTGCTGTGCCAGTTCCAGCGACGTCGCGGTCTTGCCACAGGCCGTGGGGCCGGCAAGGAACCAGCAATGCTTCAGTTTGTTGCTGGCAGCGGGCATCAGGGGGCGCAGACGAAGCCGTTCAGAAAAAGGATTGATGCTGTCAGGCGGTTCGTGTTCAGGCGTTGAATCCCGTCAGGTACGGGATCTTTTCGGCGTGAGCCGTCACCTGATCCTGGGCGCTCAGCAACTGTCCCAGGTAATCCCACTGTCCGGTGACCAGTGCTTCACGGGCGCTGTCCGGCATTTCGACGGGCACCGACAGATCTCCGGCGGAAACTTTCAGCTGTTCCAGGTCCACGGTGACCGGCAGTTCGGGGTTGGCTTCAATGACGGCCGCGAGTCTGTCCAGATTTTCCCGGGAGGCTCGTACGGTAGCGATTCCCAGAGAGCAGCAGTTCCCGAAAAAGATCTCGGCATACGATTCGGCGACAATGGCGTGGATTCCCCAGCGCATCAGTGACTGTGGAGCATGTTCGCGGGACGATCCGCAGCCGAAGTTCCGGCCGGCGATCAGGACACTGGCTTTGGCGAACTGCGGCTGGTTAAAGGGGTGTCCGGGGTCCTGCTGGCGGTCGTCTTCGAAGGCATGTTCGCCCAGGCCGTCAAAGGTCACGCAGCGCAGATAGCGAGCCGGGATGATGCGGTCAGTATCGATATCATCCAGCATCAGAGGAATGCCGGTACCGGTCACAGATTTGATTTCGTTGGACATTTCGGGCTTTTCTGCTTTCTTTTCAGTGAGAGAAAGGTTTTTCGAGGTGTGTTTTGGCAAATCGTCAGAGGACCAGAGAACTTATTGCCCTGGAATCATGGGGTCGCCGTGTAAGACGTGTTTCTACGCGGGTTATGGCACGGGAAACCAGCTTTTTAGACGGTCATTTAATTTCAGGAATGATCGGTCCCTGCACTCGGCAAAGCTGACTCTGCTGGCGAGTTGCCTGAATACGGCAGACGACCAGCGTTTCCCTGAAAACTTCATGGCTGCCTCCATGGCTTCTTTTGGCCGACCTGGCTTTTCAGACGGGGAATGGGTGAAACCCTGCTCCACCAGCCATTGGCGGAGAGACGGGATGCGGCTCTGCCATCCGAGTACCTGGTCCACATTCGGCGATGACGACCATACCCAGGCCTCAAGTTCCGGTGACAAAACAATGACGCAGTTCCGTGCTCCCCAGCCGCTTCGATCCAGATTCTGCTCGACCTCCGATTCCAGTTTTTCCGCCGTCGTGCTTTCTGCTCCGGACCCTTCGTGATCGAATACCACCAGCGCATGTTCGTATTTTTCCTGCAGCGGTCGAAGAAACTGGGCAGCCTGAGTGCGCACGGCCGGGTCATGCTGAGGATGGGCAAACACTTCAAATCTGAATTTGCGCGTGCCAAGTGCCTCTGTTCTCGTCAGAAGCGCCTGCAGCGCCTGCAGCGCCTGCTGCATATTCTTGTCTGCTGCGAGCACAATAAGGTCCATCAAGATCGTTGGTTCCTGTAAAATCTCCGGATGTTCAGCTTAGCACGCCCGCGGCAAGCAGCGTGCCAGGATCAACCTCGCCTTGCCAGTGCATCAGTCGGGGATGCTGGCTGCCCCGGACAATGTCCGTCGCCCCTGCGCTTGTCCGGGCGAAACAAAGAATTTGATTCGCTGCCGTTCCGCTCAGAATGCCCTGTGAATGGCTGGCGACAAGCACCTGCGCATTTGGAACATGGCTCAGCGACTGCATTACTGACTCCAGCGCGGATGGGTGAATTCCGTTTTCCGGCTCCTCAACCAGATATATGCCTTCCGTTCGGGGGAGATAAGCCGGCAGTGTCAGGGCAAGCAGTCGAAGCGTCCCGTCCGACACGACCCACGACGGAGCACGGTAACCGTTTTCATAACAGACAATCAGGTAGCGGTGCCGATCTTCGGGGCGTTCAACGGTGATCACATCTGTCAGATCTGGAAGGGCTGTCTGCAGATGAGCAATCCAGTCATCAAACAGGTCCGGTGCATCATCTCTGAGAGACTGAATGACCCAGGGCAGATTCGAACCATCGGTCTGAAACACGCGAGGACGCCCCGGTGGACTTGGCCGACGCATAATCAGGCTGTCGAGAATGAGATATTGGAGTCCTGAGGTCAATTGTTCGCGGAACCAGGTCGCCACCGGATATTTCGACTCATCTTCCGGCAAATTTCCGAGTGCAGACCGGCGTGGTCCCAAACGAAAGCTCGGCGCCCAGCTCTTGTTGGTTCGTTCGCTGATCTCCGGATAAAAGTTGTCATTGCCCTGTGGTCGCTTGTTGATGACCGACCTCATGTCCGCGCGACGCACGTCCAGCATCGCCGAGTCCGGTCTGGTCCGATCGGCCGGGAACAGGCTGAGCTGTAGCGGGGCGTTGTGGGCCGCGGATCGTGCAGCCGGTCGAAGTGCCAGGGTTTCTGTCTGGATCTCTGCCTGTCCGGATTCGGCCGACATCTGGATGGAGACCTGGTAACGTGCCGTATCAAAATCATGGTCCCACGTGATCTTCCCCAACACATCGGCCGGCACCTTCATCTCAACCGCTATCTCAAACCCCGACCCTTCTCCCAGAAACAGCAGGTCAGAAAAGTTTGGTGACCTCGAATCCAGTGCGTGGTCGAGGCCAGTTGATACCAGGTCTCCAAGAAAAGCGGGGGCGTCGAGAAACGTCGTCTTCCCGGATGCATTTGGTCCGACCAGTACATGAAACGGATCTAGTTCCTGATCGATGAATGAAAAGCACCGGTAATTCAGGATCTGAATGCGGGACAGCATCAGGCGATCTCCGTTCAGACCGTGGCGGCGGCGAATTCGCGGATGTCTACGACTTTGCCTTCGATCGCTGCGGCGGCCACCATGGCGGGACTCATCAGCAGCGTTCGGCCCGTGGGGCTGCCCTGACGTCCCTTGAAGTTTCGGTTGCTGGACGACGCGCAGACTTCCCGCCCCTGCAGTTTGTCGGGGTTCATGGCCAGACACATGCTGCACCCGGCGCCTCGCCATTCGAAACCCGCGTTTTCGAAGATCTTGTGCAGTCCTTCACTCATGGCCTGTTCACGCACCAGCTGTGAGCCCGGGACTACAATCGCCTTGATGCCGTCCGCGACGCGGTGACCTTCCACAATCCGTGCCGCTTCGCGCAGGTCGGACATGCGTGAGTTGGTGCAGGAACCGATGAAGGCCACATTGATGGGAGTTCCCTTGACGGGTTCACCTTCCTGCAGTCCCATGAATTCCAGTGCTTCGCGAATCAGCACCTGTTCACCCGGCGGGCATTCGGCCACGCGGGGCAGTGGCTGGCTGACGCCGACAGACTGAGCCGGAGTGATGCCCCAGGTCACGGTGGGTTCGATGTCTGCCGCATTGAACACCACTTCGTCGTCAAATTCGGCATCTTCGCCGGACGCCAGACTCAGCCACCATTCAGCAGCGCGTTCGAATTCCTCACCCTGCGGCGCCGCGGGGCGACCGCGGAGGTACTCCACCGTCTTTTCATCGGGATTGATGTAGCCGCACCGCGCTCCTCCTTCGATGCTCATATTGCACACCGTCATGCGTTCTTCCATCGACATCGCGTCGAAGGTAGAGCCGGCGTATTCATAGGCGTAGCCGACACCGCCCTGCACGCCCAGCTGCTGAATGATGTACAGGATCACGTCTTTGGCATAGACGCCGGGGCTGAGTTCGCCGTTCACCACAATGCGACGAACCTTGGGACGTCCCAGAAACATGGTCTGAGTGGCCAGCACCTGAGCCACGTTGCTGGTGCCGATGCCGATGGCAATGCTTCCGAAGGCACCGTGAGTGCTGGTGTGGCTGTCTCCGCAGACGATGGTCATGCCGGGCTGAGTCAGACCCTGCTCAGGACCGACCACATGCACGATTCCCTGACGCCCGTCCTTGAGGTCCAGCAGCGTGACGCCGAATTCGTCGCAGTTCTGTTCAATCGCCGACATCATCTGCTCGGCCAGATTGTCCTGAAACGGACGCGACTGATCGGCGGTCGGCACAATATGGTCGACGGTGGCCACGGTGCGGTCAGGAAATGCCACCTTCAGGCCGCGATCACGCAGAATTTCGAAAGCCTGCGGGCTGGTGACCTCATGGATCAGGTGCAGGCCGATAAACAGCTGTGACTGGCCGTTTGGCAGCGTGCGGACGGTGTGCAGGTCCCACACCTTATTGAACAGATTGCGTCGATCAGACATCGAATAGGGCTTTGTCGTGCAACGGGAGAAAAATGGGCAGGCGAATCTGCGGACACGCTCGATTCGCATCAGTTCGGCGATTATAGCGAGTTGAATGCAGCGTTTCCCGGTGTCGCTGCGATCCGCTGCGGAAATCTGCAATGAACCCGAGGCCGGCCAGTGATCCGCCACCGTCACCCGCGTCGGCGACGCTGTCGGCTGGCAGAGACAGGTTCTGCTACAGCATCCTGACCGGGGCAAGGGCATTCGCGAACTTGCGAATACTGATTCGCAACGCGTGGGGCGTCTTGTTTTCGCTGCAGAGGTGCCATAAAACACGACCCCAGATCGGCTCCGCCTGCCCCTTCGCCGGGTCCGGATGCCGACAAACGACGGCGAAACCGGCAAATTCAAGGTAAATCGAAGGTGTATCGAGTCCTGATTACTGACGGCCTGCATTCCGCCGGAATGCAGATTCTGCAGAATGCCGACAACATAGAACCGGTGTTGCAGCCCGATCTGTCGCCGGACCAGCTGAAAGAAGAACTGCAGAACGCCGACGGAATTATCATCCGCAGCAAGACCACGCTGTCCGCTGACCTGCTCGAAGGTCAGAAACGGCTGAAGGTCATCGTCCGTGCGGGTGTCGGGACTGACAATATCGATTCAGAAGCCGCCACCAGAGCCGGCATTCTGGTGATGAACACGCCGACCGGAAACACCACCAGCACGGCTGAGCATGCCTTTGCCATGATGATGGCCCTGTCCCGCAACATCGCGCCGGCATGTGCCAGCATGAAAGCCGGCAAGTGGGAAAAGAAGCTGTTTCAGGGCAGCCAGCTGTCGGGTAAGACGCTGGCCGTCATCGGTCTGGGACGCATCGGGCTGACCGTGGCTCAGCGAGCGGTGGCCTTCGAAATGCGGGTCCTCGGTTATGACCCGTTTTACTCGGCTGAGAAAGCGGCTGAACACGGCATCGAGTATTTTGAAAACGTCGACGACATCGTGAAGGAATGCGACTATCTGACCGTTCATACGCCGCTGATCGATGCGACCCGGGGCATCATCAATGCCGAACGCATGGCGACGATGAAAAAGGGGGCCCGCATCATCAACTGTGCTCGTGGCGGAATCGTCGACGAAAATGATCTGGCCGATGCCATTGAATCCGGGCACATTGCCGGGGCGGCGATGGATGTGTTTACGGTTGAGCCGCCGCAGGATCGCCGTCTGGTCGACCTGCCGCAGGTGCTGACCACCCCGCATCTGGGAGCGTCCACTGAGGAAGCTCAGGAAATGGTGGCCGTCGAAGCCGCAGAGATCATTACCGACTATCTGCTGAACAACGAAATTCGCTACGCGATCAACATGGCACCGGTTTCCGGTGCCGAAATGGAAGACCTGAAACATTATCTGGACCTGTCTCATCGACTGGGACTGCTGTCTGCACAGATGATCAAGGGGCATTCCCTGAAGTCGGCGGAGATCGAATATCGCGGCGATGCGGCACAGAAGAAGACGCGTCTGCTGACGTCGGCATTTGCCGCCGGGCTGCTGGAAGTCGCTCTGGACGCCAACGTCAACATCATCAACGCGACCACCGTGGCCAAGTCGCGCGGCATTGATCTGACGGAAAAACTGAGTGGGCACTCAGAGAATTTTTCTTCCATGATTTCGGTCCGCCTGACGACGGAACATGGCACCTTTGAGGCGGCCGGGACGATCTTCGGACACCAGTTTCTGCGTCTGGTCAAGCTGGATCACTTCTGTTTTGAAGCGTTTCTGGACGGGACCCTGCTGGTCTACCGTCACCGCGATGTGCCCGGCCTGATCGGGTACATCGGCAGCATCCTGGGGCAGCACAGCGTGAATATCGCCAACATGGCGCTGGGGCGTCAGAGCAATCAGCCGGGCGGAGATTCAGTAGCCGTGCTGAACCTGGACAGTGAACCTTCTGCCGAAGCTCTGACAGAAATCGGTAACCATCCCGAAGTCAGCGGCGTCGAAGTGGTTCGCCTGCCGCCAGCCGGCGCCGGCCTGCCCTGGCTCAGCGGCAACTGAGCCGTTCAGGCGGTTCTGCCACGAAGTGGGCGATCCCTGTTGTGGCGACCCCTGTTGTGGCGACCCCTGTTGTGGGGACCGCTGTTGTGGGGACCGCTGTTGTCGGCAGGTCTCCCGATCCCGGTTTCGGGCAGGTCTCCCGATCCCAGTTGTGGGCGGGTCTCCCGACCCGCCCACACACCCGACCGAAGGTCTCCCCCCCGCGTCGCGTCCGGTCTGTCCCGGCGATGCTCCCATCAATCAGCGGGGAGCGACGGAGACCGCCACGGAACGACTGCAACGCGTACAGCCTCAATTGTCAGCGATAGATGGGTAACTCGGATTCTTTTGCCGCGGCACACGCATGTCTCGGTGGATTCGGGCTGAGCACGTTCGTGGAGACCTGCGGTCAACGGTGTGGGTCGGTCGGGAGACCGTCCCA
>JAVKCM010000179.1:0-16102 GCA_040222735.1 Fuerstiella sp.
TGGTCACAGGCTGACTACCACGGCACCGCCCGACCCGGACTGGTCGAATTCATCGGAGACACCGACACCGACGGCGACACGATTCCCGATGTCATCGACTGGCGGCCACTGGATGCCCTGAATGGTCTGGAGATCCGCGCCGCCGGTGTGGACGGCCTGTTTGACACGACCGATGACGTGGTCTACGACCCCCGCGCCAGTCTGAGCGGAACACGCGTGAACGTCACGATCGCCGACGGACCGCTGCCTCCGGGTGAATACCGCATCACCGTCACCGATTCACTGACCGATGTCGTCGGTAATCCGCTGGACGGTGACCGCGACGGCAATGCCGGAGGAGACTTCGTCACCTTCTTCACCATAGACCCGACACCCGGGAACGCGGTGTACGAAACGCCGTTCAATAACAACTATCTGAACGCTACTCCGCTGACGCTGGTGAAAGATCCTGACAACACAGACCACTATGTGACCGAATTCGTCGGTGTTGGTTCACAGGACCCGGCCAACTACGCTGATTATTGGAGCGACGAAGACTACTGGAGCTTTGAAGCTCTGGCCGGAGACCGTGTGTCGATTTCCGTCGACACACCAAACAGTGCAGTCGATCCCTATATTGAGCTGCGCAATCAAAGCAATGCACACATGCAGACCGATAACGATGACGGTCCGGGCAACGACTCGTTCATCAGTGGCGCCGTTATACCGGCGGACGGCACCTACTACGTCCGAATCGGCAATTATTATTACAACTCCGCTGACGGAAACTATGAAATCCGCCTGCAGCTTACCCGTGGCATCGATCTGGAGACGGATGCTGAATACCACAATGGATCCACCGGCAATGCCGACCCGCTGACCTACAGCACGTCCGGAAATCAGCGCAACGCCACCATTGCCGGCAAGATCATGTCCGGTCAGAGCGGTACTCCGGACGCGGACTACTTCGCGCTCGGAACAGTTCAGGCCGGCGAAACCGTCTTTTCACGGGTGACACTGCCAAACAGCAGTACGTTGAGTCCGATCATCGAAATCCGCGACTCGGGCAATTTTGTCGTGTCCATCAACCCCAACCCGACTGACGCATCCATTGCGCGTTACGACATCCAGACGACCGGCGAATATTTTGTCGTGATCCTGGGGCAGGGCGGTCAGGGTCCGGACGCCACCTATCTGCTGGATGTCACCGCAGGCCCGACCAGTGAGCTGCAGTTTGCGGACCTGAGTATCACCGATATCACACTGCCCGATCCTGCCGAAGCCACGTCGGGCGACACCATCACCATCGGCTGGACGGGGGGCAACTTCGGAACGGCCGAAACGGACAACGCGACGTGGTTTGATCGAGTGGTGCTGTCCGCCGACGAAATCTATGGCAACGACGACGACCGACACCTCGGGTCACTGCAGCACAGCGGTTCTCTGCTGCCCGGCCAGACGTACACCACGTCGCTCGACGTCACACTGCCACTGGATGTCTCCGGCCTGCAGCATATCTTCGTCGAAACAGATGAACTCGGCGAAGTCTTTGAATTCACGCTGACTGACAACAACGTGACTCAAAGCACCGGTCCGCTGGATATCACCCTGGCACCACTGCCGGACCTGCGCGTCGAAAATCTTTCCGGGGCGGCCCCCGTGAATGCCGAAGTGACCGTCAGCTGGACTTCCGCCAATCGCGGCACAGGAACCACCGGCAGCGGCTTCAATGAACGTATCCTGATCCGCAACGAAACAACGGGCAGCGTGGTTGTCGATACGGTGGTACCGGTCGCCGGCAGTCTCGCCGCCGACGGCACGCTGGCTCGGTCTCATACGTTTCCGGTAACGGTCGCCGGAAATTATTCCGTCACCGTGACCACCGACAGTGACGACGACCACTTCGAACATAATCCCAACGGTCATCTGGACGCGGAACAGAATAATTCGCTGCAGTCGTTCTTCGACGTCTTCATGGACCTGACCGTGGAGAATCTGTCGATCACTCCGACAGCTCCTCAGTCGGGTAACCAGGTCACGATCAACTGGGACACCACCAACACCGGCGACCTGCCGACGACAGCGTCGTTCCACGAACTCATCATCGTCACCAATGCCTCCACCGGTGCCACGCTGCTGAACACAACGCAGCTTTACAATCATGCCGCCAGCGGGGCCATCGCCGCCGGTTCGGCGGTAGCCCGTCAGCAGACCTTTACGCTGCCTGACGGTCTGCCAGGCGTGGGTGACTGGGATATCCAGATCACCACCGACCTGTACAACACACTGGCGGAATACAACGCCGTAAGCAACGCCGAAACGAACAATGTGTCCAGCACCACGTTCAATTCGACAATCGCCCCGTATCCCGATCTGATCGTTTCCAATCTGTCCGTGTCGCCGCTGCCGACACAGTCCGGAAACACGTTCACCGTTTCCTGGGATACCGAAAACGCAGGCGACGCCGCCACCAGCGGGTCATTCTACGATCACATCAGCATCGTCAATACCTCTACAAATCAGACGCTGCGTTCGGCCAATGTCTATTACAACGAAGGGGCAACCGGCAATGGCCCGATTGCCGCAGGAAGCAGCCGCACGCGAACCTATGACTACACGCTGCCCGACGGACCGCCTGGCGAAGGCGATATTGTCGTCACGATCACCACCGACAACCTGAGCCAGATCTTTGAATACAGTTCCACCGTAGACGCCGAGGCGAACAACACAGCCGATACGACGTTCGCGTCCACGCTCGCGCCATATCCCGATCTGAAGGTCACCGGACTGTCCATTTCACCGTCGCCGGCTCAGACCGGCAACACGATTGTCGTTTCCTGGGATCTGCTGAACGACGGAAACGGCGCCACAGACGGCTCTTTCTACGACCGCATCAGCATCGTCAACACGACCACCAATCAGACACTGCGCACCGCCAATCTGCACTATAACGAAGGAACGGCCGGCAATGGTCCGATTGATTCCGGCCAGACACGTTCGCGCCAGTACAGCTATACGCTGCCGGATGGCGCAGCCGGAGAGGGCGAGATTAATGTAACGATCACAACCGATATTTTCGGCAACATCTTTGAACACAACGGAGCCGGTGACGCTGAAACCAACAACACGGCGACCGATACATTGACGTCCACGGTGGCCCCGTACCCGGATCTGACGGTCAACAACCTTGCCGTCACGCCGTCGTCCGGTCTGCAGTCTGGAAACACGATCGTGGTTTCCTGGGATCTGCAGAATGACGGCACGGCCGACGCAGACAGTTCGTTCTACGAACGAATTCAGATCGTCAACACCACGACCGGAGCCACGCTCAGGAATACCGTACTGTACTACGACGCGGCCGGCACACCGCTGGCAGCCGCCGGCGGTTCGACCGCACGACAGTTCAGCTACACGCTGCCACAGGGTGACGCTGGTGAAGGTGATATCCGGGTAACCGTCACCACAGACACCTACAATCAGGTGTTCGAACTGAATGGCACCGGCGACGCCGAGACCAATAATCAGGCTGATACCACGGTCACGTCCGCCATCGCCCCCGCACCGGATCTGATCGTTTCCGGCCTGGGCGTGGTCCCGAGTCCCGCGGAATCCGGAAATACGCTCACGATCAGCTGGGACGTCGAAAACACGGGTAACGCGGGAACCGCGGCTTCGTTCTACAATCGAGTCGTCGTTCGCAACGCCTCGACCAATCAGACGCTGCAAACAGCCAACCTGTACTATGACCAGACGCTGACAGGCAACGGACCGATCCTGCCGACAGAAACCCGCAGCCTGCAATACACCTACCAGCTGCCAGACGGAGTCGCCGGTACCGGAGACATCGAAGTGACGGTCACGGCCGACATCTACAACTACGTGTTTGAGTACAACGGCAGCGGTACCGGAGAAACAAATAATGCCGAGGTGACGACCATCACGTCGACTCAGGCAGATTACCCGGATCTGTTTGTCTCAGACATTTCCATCCCGACGCCCGGGACCGCCGGTCAGCCCGTCACCGTGACCTGGACGGTCACGAACCTGGGCACGGCCCCGGCGACCAACTGGACAGACAATTTTTATCTGTCCGCAGATGCCGCCATCGGCTCCGACACTTTTCTGGGGTCGTCTGCCTATACGGGAACGCTGGGCGCCGGATCGTCGGTGGTCCGCAGCGGTACGTTCACCATCCCGATATTCGCCTCAGGTGACTATTTCGGCGTAATCCGCACGGATGCGTCCAATCAGCATTTCGAAACAGATGAAACAAATAACACGTCCATCGACGATGCGGCCGTGAACTTTCCGCTGATGCTGGGGCTGACGTTCAACAAATCCGCCATTAAGGAAGACGGAAGCGGCAGCACGGCGACCGGCACCATCACGCGCAATGGTCCCACGACCTCGGCATTGATCGTGACGCTCGCCAGCGACGACACCAGTGAAGCCACCGTACCGGCCACGGTGACCATTCCCGCCGGAGCGGCCTCGAAGACATTTACCGTCACCGGAGCCCCGGACGACATCGTGGACGGGCTGCAGACGGCCACCATCACGGGAACCGCCGCCGGTTTCACGGATGCGGTGACCCCGATCGATGTCGTCGACACCGATATTCCCACGCTGACCCTGTCGTTCAGTCCGGACATCGTGACCGAAGGCCAGTCATCCACGGCCACCGTGACCCGCAATACAGATACGTCCGCTCCTCTGGACGTGCTGCTCTCCACGACTCTGCCCGGACAGACCGTCTTTGACGGCAATCTGCAGATTCCCGCCGGCAGCACATCCGCCACGTTCCTGATTCAGGCGATTGACGACAATCTGGCCGAAGGTGACAACAATGTCGGAATCATCGCCGCGGCGACGGACTTCGTGAACGGCACCGGATATCTGGCAGTCACCGACAATGACATTCCCCAGCTGACGCTGGCAATTAATGCCTCACACGTTTCTGAATCTGCTGTTAATCCGGCAACGTTCGGGACGGTGACACGATCCATTGTGAACGATCAGGACCTGATTGTCCGACTCACTTCCAGCCATGCCGATCGCATTAACCTGCCTCTGGAGGTGATCATCCCGGCCAATCAGGCCACCTCGGACGCCTTCGCGGTCAACGTGATCGATGACAGCGAAGTGACCGGTGATCAGACCATCGTTGTCAGTGCCTTCAATACCGATGCGCTGCTGGGACTGCCGATTACTCAGGGTGCCGATACCGAAAATGTGGTGCTGACGGACGACGACGGCCCGACACTCACAATCAGCCTCCAGAAGACTCTGTTGAGTGAGAACGCCACCAATCCTGCCACCACCGGAACGGTGCGGCGAAATACGGGAACCGTTGGTGATCTGACCGTGACACTGGCCAGCAGCGATACCACTGAGGCGACGCTGCCAGTCACCACGGTGACCATTCCAGATGGGGCCAACTCGGTCAACTTCGATGTCAACGTCGAACTGGATGGTATCCTGGACGGACTGCAGAATGTCACCCTGACGGCCAGCGCGACGGGTTACAGCACCGGTTCAGCCAGCCTGAGTGTCACCGACGTGGACCTGCCGGACCTGCGTGTCCAGCAGATCACCGTACCGGCTTCGCCACTGGCCAATACTGTGCAGGAGGTCAGCTACACCGTTGTGAACAGCGGCCTGTCCAGTGCAGAAGGATCATGGACCGACCGTGTTTACCTGTCGACCGACAATATTCTGAGTTCCGAGGACTCGCTGCAGACTTCCCTGACCCACACAGGGCCGCTGGCCGTCGACGCTTCCTATGTCAACACCTTCAACATCTTCCTGCCACCGCAGCCCGGCATGTATTACCTGCTGGTCGTCACAGACCACGGCAAGGCAGTGACAGAAGGAGTGGAAGGCAATAACCTGGGCGTTTCAACTCCGGGAATGAACGTGTTGCCGGACTATACGGCAACTGTCTCGACCGATGTCGAAACGGCCGCCCCCGGGACCCCGATTCTGCTGACCGGTTCGGCCACCGAAAGCGATACCGGCGACCCGGCAGCCTTCGAATTCGTTCGGATTCGGGTCGTGACCGGCGGCTTCACTCGCAGTCTGACCGCCTTTTCAGACGCTGACGGTAACTTTTCCGCCCAGTTTACGCCGCTGCCCGGCGAGGCCGGCGACTACCAGGTCGGTGCCAGTCATCCCGGTGTGGAAGCATTCACCGCACAGGATTCGTTTATCATTCTCGGGGCCGAATTTGGTGACGAGATCAGCAGCGGAACGGTGCATGCGCAGGCTGTCACGGTATCAAAACGCGTGATTCCGGGGACTCCCGTGAATCCGACCATTGAACTGGACAACCTGACCTCGGTGCCGCTGACCGGACTGACCGCCAGTGTGATCGGAGCACCGTCGTTTCTGGATGTCGACGTGGATCTGCCTACGACACTGCCCGGCAACGGTACCATCCCCGTCAGCTATACGCTGTCAGCTCTGGAAGGCACGCTGCCCACCCAGGGCACAATTAAAATCCGTGTCTCCAGTGCGGAAGGAACGGTCTCCACACTCAACGTCAAAGTCGACATTCGTCCGTTTGTCGCCCGGCCGGTGGCCAATCCCGGCTCACTGAACAACGGCATGCTGAGGGGCGCGCAGACTCCCGTAACATTCAAGGTCACCAACCTGGGCGGTGCGGATACGGGCCCCATGGAAGTCCAGCTGCCCGACCTGCCCTGGCTGTCGCTGGCGTCGCAGACCGTGACTCCGAATATTCCGCCCGGCCAGTCCGAAACCATTTCCCTGCTGCTGACACCCGCGGCCGATCTTCCACTGGTGAAATATTCCGGAGCTCTGGTTCTGCTGGGCACCGGCATCAATGCCAATCTGACCGTGCCGTTCAACTTCACCGCCATCTCAGACAAGGTCGGTGATCTGCAGGTCACGGTGCAGGACGAACTCACGTTCTATGGCGAAGGCGCACCGAATCTGGAAGGAGCTCGCGTCCAGCTGATCAATCCGATCACCGGACAGGCAGCGGCCGAAGGCGTCACCGGCCCCGGCGGCACCGTCCTGCTGCAGAACGTGCCACAGCGCGAGTATGAACTGCGCGTCACCGCCAGACAACACGGCACCTATCGCGCTCCGTATACGATCGTGCCCGGCGTGCAGGGAGACAAGACGGTCTTCATTGAACGGCAGACGGTCAGCTACGACTGGAAGGTTGTCGAAACGGAAATCAAGGATGTCTACAAGATCACGCTGGAATCCACCTTCGAAACCAACGTGCCGGCACCGATCGTCACCGTGGATCAGCCGTTCCGGATTCCGCTGGTTGTCGAGGGCCAGAAGACCCAGATGGACTTCACCGTCACCAACCACGGACTGATCGAAGCTCTGGATGTGGCCGTTCAGGTGCCGAATGACAACCCCTTCTTCCTGTTTACGCCGCTGATCGACAAGCTGGATGTGCTGCCGGCGAAGACCACGATGACGATTCCGGTGACAATCGAGCTGCGTCCGGGCATCTCTGCGGTCGACTGGAACAACGCCCGCGCCGCCGGACTGTCGGCCGAAACAAAGGTCATGCAGGCGGCCATGGATGAGGCCATCGCCAGCGGCAACTTTGTCGGGCAGCCCATCGATTTCAATCCGAATCTGCAGGTGGTCAACACGGGCATCGACTGTCTGAATCTGGACATCAAGGTTGCGTACCGCTACATCTGCGACGGTGACCGCTGGCGAGCGGTCCCGGTGAATCTGGAACCGATCTGTACGACGCAGAGCGCCTACAACTGCCTGAAGGATGCCTGGGGAACCGCGACCACTTCGCTTCCAAGTCTGGGCGGAAACCTCGCAAATGCCCCGTGTGCCCTGATCGGACTCGCTCTGGACAAGCTGACAGAACTGACCAGCTGCCAGAAAGCGCTGTTGAAAGCGGCCTGCGGAGCGGTCACCGGCGGACTGACCGGCGGACCGGCCGGTGCTCTGCTGGGCGGCCTGAGCGGTGGTGGCCTTGGTCTGCTGAACTGCTTCTGCGGCCTGTTCGGTGGCGGCGGCAGCCCCGGCGGTGGTGGCCCCGGCGGCGGCTTCTCATTCTATGGCGGTGGCATCGGCAATCCCTATGGAGTGCCGACAGGTTATTCCATTCCGACCTCCACCGGCTGTTCCGGTTCGTCTGACATCACCGTGACACAGGATGGCGTGCGGGCCAATATCGGTGAAGACGGCGTCTGTGCTCAGGTTCGCATGCGAATCGAACAGGAAGCCGTGCTGACCAGAACCGCCTTTGATGGCACGCTGGAAATCAACAACGGCCATGACGATATCGATCTGACAGAGGTCGAAGTCACGCTCGACATCCGCGACCATCTGGGCAATCCGGCCGCGGATAAGTTCAATACCCGCATCGTGCAGACCACCGGCATCGCCGCCGTTGACGGTACGGGGATCGTTCCCGCCGGCGCCGATGTGGCGATTGTGTGGCAGTTCATTCCTCGTGACACGGCCGTTCAGGAAGAACCGTTGTTCTACACCATCGGCGGGACATTCAGCTATGTTGAGGACGGCGTGCGGGTCGAAGTCGAACTGCTGCCGGCCGGGATTACGGTCAAACCGGACGCCAATCTGGAACTGAAATATTTCCATCAGCGCGACGTCTATTCAGACGATCCCTACACCGATGAAATTGAGCCGGCCGAGCCGTTTGAACTGGGCGTCCTGGTTACCAACGTGGGCCACGGGGCCGCTCGTGAGTTGTCCATCACGTCCTCACAGCCGGAAATCATTGAAAACGAAAAAGGCCTGCTGATCGACTTCAAGATCATCGGGTCACAGGTGGGCAACGAAGAGGTCACGCCTTCGCTGACGGTGAATCTGGGAGATATCGATCCCGCCGCGTCGCAGGTTGCCGCATGGCAGCTGACGTCGACACTGCAGGGCAAGTTCAAGGATTTCACAGCCACCTTTGAACACGTGAGCGGTCTTGGCGATCCGCGGCTGTCACTGATCAACAGCGTCGAAATCTTCGAACTGAATCATACGGTTCGAGCCAACCGGGGAGCGTTCGACGCCACCTCGGCCGAAGCCAATGGCATCACCGACGATGATCTGCCGGACTTCCTGACAAACGAGATCGAAGATCCCGATGTCCTGCCCGACACGCTGCACATGAGCGACGGTTCCGTCGCCCTGGTCGAAGTCGGCCAGAATCCGGCTGTCGACGCTCCCGCCGTCTTCGGAGACCTGCAGGTCGTTCTGACCGTCGACATGCTGACCGGCTGGAACTATACCCGGCTGCCTGACCCCGGTTCTGACTTCATTATTTCACGCGTGCTGAGGTCCGACGGCAAGGAAATCGAAGTCGGCCACAACGTCTGGCAGACCAATCGTGTCTTCTCGCAGTCGGACAGTACGTTCACGCGTGAAGAACGACTGCATCTGTTCGATTACAGCGACGGCGACCAGACGCAGACCTATACGCTGTTCTACAAGGTCGACGACTCGGTGGCTCCGGAACTGCTGGACATCATCGATGTGACACCCGATCCGCGCGAACCGGCCAGTGCCGTCAATTCAATTGACGTCGAGTTTTCAGAACAGATTGATCTGACCACCTTTACCTGGGAAGACATTTCTCTGACGCTGAACGACGGTACCAACCTGGCAGATAACACTGTGCAGGTGACTCATGTGTCTGCCGGAACCTATCGCGTCAGCGGCCTTGGACCACTGACCAGCACCGCAGGCGTCTACCGATTCTCTGTAAACCCCGCGGGCATTCAGGACTACGGCGAAAACCCGGGCTTTGGCAGTGCCTTTGACACCTGGCGAAACGGTTCCGCTCCGGTCTTCATTGAATCCGTTTCGGGGCATCAGCCGACACCGCGGAACACGGCAGTCGACAACGTTGAGGTCCGGCTCTCGGAGGATATCGATCCCACAACGTTCGACGTCAACGATCTGACGCTGACTCGGAACGGCGGTGCCGTCGCCCTGGATTCGTCGGTCTCCATTATCGACGACGGCGATCCGTCGACTGACTTCACCTACCTGATCGTCGGCCTGACCGGCTTCACCACACCCGAAGGAAGTTACCAGCTGACGGTCGATGCCACCGGCGTCCAGAAACCAGCCGGAGGTCTGGCCGGAGTCGGCAGTGAATCCATCCAGTGGACAATGGACACCACGGTACCGGTCGTCACCGACGTGGAAGATCTCGCAACCAACCCGCGCAACATCACCGTCCTGACGCTTGATGTCACGTTTTCTGAGCAGATCGATCTGTCGACATTCACCCGTGCCAATCTGTCCATCACCCGCGATGGCGGCAGCAATCTGATCGCCGGCGATGATCGCGTTCAGATCGCACATCTGTCGGGTGGTCAGTACCGCGTCTCCGGTATCAACTGGTTCCTCGGTGCAGAAGGCACGTATACCTTCTCAGTCGATCCCACGGGTATCAAAGATGCCGCCGGAAACGCGGCCACGGGCACGGCCTCCACATCATGGGTCATGGACACGACGGACCCGGAAGCACCGACCGGTATCGGCATCGACCCCGATAACGGAGCAGCCGCCGATGACGGCCTGACGAATACAACTCAGGTGACGATTTCCGGCAATCTGGGAGAAACCGGTCTGGCCGTTCGCCTGTATGACGAAACGCGTTCTCAGGAACTGGGTTATGCCACCGTCACGGGAACCGGCTTCAGCCATTCGATTGATCTCACCACCAGTGGACTGCACCGCATTCAGGTGCGAGCCGTCGATGATGCCGGTAATGTGGCGGATTCCTTCTTCGATGTGTTTGTGGACCTCACCGCTCCCACACTGTCGCTCGAATCCGTGACGCCGGATCCACGCACGACATCGGTCACCGTGATCAATTTCCAGGCCTCCGAAGCCCTGAATAATTCTCTTCTGACCGTGGACGACCTGGTGCTGTCCCGAGACGGCGGACCGAACCTGATCAATCCCACCGATGTCGCAGTCAGCAATATCAGCGGCAACAGCTACCATGTGACCGGGCTGGCCGGGCTGACGGATGTGCCGGGGATCTACACGCTGAGCATCATCGCCGCCGGCATCGAGGATCTGGCGGGCAATGCAGTCGACGCAGACGTCAGTACATCCTGGGTCAGACAGGGTGAGACGGCCGGAGACACGGATCCGCCCGTGTCGTCGGTTAACCCGCTTCCCGCGATTTCACTTGACCCCGAATTCTCGGTCAGCTGGACCGGACAGGACAATACGGGCGGCAGCGGCCTGGCCTTCTTTGACGTGTTTGTGTCTGTCGACGGAGCCGCATTCACCGCCTGGCTGACCGAAACAACTCAGACTTCCGCCACCTATACCGGTACACGCGGTCATACCTATGCCTTCTACAGTATCGGCCATGACCATGCGGGCAACACCGAGGCGGCTCCGGCCCAGGCTGATGCACAGACCTCTGTCCTGGGTGATGCGGGCCTGAACATCACACCGACGTCCGGCCTGATGACGACGGAATCCGGCGACACCGCCTCTTTCAGTGTCGTTCTTCGAAACCAGCCGCAGGCCGAAGTCACAATCGCGATTGAGTCGCTGAACCTGGATGAAGGGACGGTGAATGTCAGCGAACTGATCTTCACGCCATCAAACTGGAACACCGCTCAGGAAGTTGTGGTCACAGGAGCCGACGATTCGGTCGTGGACGGTGACACGGCGTATCAGGTGCAGGTCGGACCGGTCACCAGCAGCGACCCCGCCTACGCGGCGCTGTCTCCGGTGACGGTATCACTGACCAACAAGGACAACGACACCCCGGGTGTCACGGTGACGCCGACATCCGGACTGCAGACAACGGAAGCCGGCGGGCAGGCTCAGTTCCAGGTGGTGCTGGATGCCCCGCCGACAGCCGATGTCATCGTACCGCTGTCATCCAGCAATGCAGACGAAGGCACGGTACCGACGGCGATTACGTTTACGCCGCTGAACTGGAACGTGGCTCAGACAGTCACTGTCACCGGCCAGGATGATGACGTGGACGACGGCGACGTGGCCTACAACATTGTCCTCGGCACCGTCCAGACCACGGACACGAATTACCAGGGCATCGATCCCGCGGACGTCTCACTCACGAACGTCGACAACGACACGGCCGGTGTCACCGTCTCACCAGCCACCGGCCTGATCACCACCGAAGACGGCGGCACCGCCCAGTTCACGGTGGTGCTGGATTCGAAGCCACTGGACGATGTCACGATTGCCGTCGGCACCAATGATTCCTCTGAAGGACTGGCGAATGCCTCATCGCTGACCTTTACCCCGACGGACTGGGATCAGGCACAGACTGTTACGGTCACCGGTCAGAATGACCCGGCCGTCGACGGCGATGTGCTGTATTCAATCGGCGTCGGACCGGTAACATCGACGGATACACTCTATGCCGCCATCAATCCCCCGAACGTCCTGCTCACAAACCGGGACAATGACAACATTATACCGCCAACGGTAACCTCGGTCACGGTGCAGAACGGAATGGCCCAGCGGTCTTATGTCGACACGGTCAGCATCGTGTTCGACCGGGATATGAACCTGCAGACGTTGATTGACAATGGCACCATTGTCGATGCCGTCATGCTCACAAATCTGGGCATCGACGCCGATGTGGATGCTGACCAGCCGATCACTCTGTCGGCGTCTCAGTTTGCCTATAATTTCAATGCCGGCACCGGCAAGGGAACTCTGACATGGTCACTGGACAGCTTCGCCGACACGAAATCCTCGCTGGCCACGGGATACTATGAACTGCGGCTCAAAGGTGACAAGGTGGCCGGTGCCGACGGCGTCTTTCTGGATGGCGATGGCGATGATCAGCCCGAAGGCGACTATGTGGCCCACTGGCACCGACTGGGCGCCGACGTCAACGGCGACCTCACCGTCGACGCCACCGACGTCAGCATCGTGGGTGCTGCCCTTGGAACGATCCCAGGCTACTCGCGATGGAATCCGAACGCTGACCTGGATCGCAGCAACCTTGTCGACTTCAACGACTATTACACAGTCCTGTATCCGGCCTACTATTCGGCTTACTTTCCCGCCGGCGCTTACCCGAATGAAATCATACCTCCGGACGATATCAGCAACAGCTCTGCCGGGGCGTTGCCAACCACGCTGGTTTCCTCAGGAAATCTGACGTACACATGGACCGAATCGCTGACGTCGGATCTCTACTCGACGGCAGACGTCGACTGGTATTCGTTTGACGCTCCGGTCAGCGGTACGCTGCAGGTCACCACCAGTTCTGTGAGTGGATCAGCGCCTGAGTTCACGCTGTTCGAAGCAGCGATACCCGGAGGCCAGCTGAAACCCGAAGCGGCTGCGGGTGTGACGGCGACGACCACAGCCATTGCAGGTCGGCAGTACTACGTGCGCGTCGGCGGAACTGACAGCGCCGTCATGGGAGACTACCAGCTGGACTTCAGTCTGCATCAGTTCGACGATTACCTGTCCCTGGCCGGCGTGGACATTGTTCAGGCAGACACCGATCTTCGCGGTACCGGTTATGCCGTGGCCGTGATCGACACCGGTATCAATTACAACCATCCGGATCTTGCCGGGCGAGTGATCCTGGGACCGGACTTCGGTGATGGCGACAACGATCCGATGGACACCGTGGGACATGGTACGCACATCGCCGGCCTGCTGGTCAGCGGTAATCAGTTTGTGCCCGGTGTGGCTCCGGATGCGGACGTGATCGCCCTGAAAATTACGCCGGATGGTTCCACCAGCAGCACCATCACAACCATTGCCCAGGCGCTGCAGTGGGTGATTGACCATCAGGCCGATTACAACATCGCCGCCGTCAATCTGTCATTTGGTGCCGGCAATGTCAGCAAGGGCACGACACTTGCCCAGATTGAACCGCTGTATCAGGAACTCGCCGCCATGGGTGTCTTCGTGGCGACCTCAGCCGGCAACTCCTACTTCAATTATGACAGTACCGAAGGACTGAACCTGCTGGGTGCCAGCAACTACGTCGCCGCCGTGGGCGCCGTCTGGGACAGCAATGTCGGTGCGGTCAGCTTCACCAGCGGGGCCGAAGACCTTGCCACCGCAGCGGACCGAATTGCCTCGTTCTCGCAGAGAGCTGCCGGACTCGACCTGCTGGCTCCGGGTGGGGACATCCTGAACCTGAGTCTGACGGACGGACTGGTCGTGCGCCACGGCACCTCAATGGCGGCGCCACTGGTCGCCGGAGCCGCCCTGCTGTTGCGTCAGTCCGCCGACCGACTGGGACTGGAACTTTCAACCAGCCAGATCCTGAGTATTCTGCGGGACAGTGGTGCTGAAGTCTTTGACGGAGACGATGAAGTCGACAATGTCGGCAATTCCCAGCGTTCCTATGCCCGTCTGGATGTGGCCGCCGCACTGAACTACATGGTTTCCAACCCGCCGACGACCGAACCCGTCGGTCAGCCACCGGCAAGCGAGGCGAACGTTGCAGACGGCAGTGTGGCGTTCAGTACCCAGACAGCCCCGGTGGCGGTGCCGGTACCGGGCTGGCACAGTTATGTGTCGCAGAACACGGAAAGTCAGTCGGATGATGCGCTGGACGAAGTGACCGAACGTACAAAGATTCTTTCTCTGGCGATGGTGGATGATCCGCGTGACCTGACGGCTCTGAACATCGGGCTCACAGACCGGAAAGATCATTCCAGCCTCAGCTTGATACAGCCGCGCCGCCCAGAGCAGACGTTGAAGATCGTATCGTCTGAGTCGGAAGCTCAGGAACCGGCAGGACTGGATCAGTTATTCACAGAGGACCAGCTACTGGAAGAGTTGATGGGCCTGCACCGATACTGATCAGGTGTACTCCCGTAATGGTGACAATCAGACCAGTTTTTCTGCTTGAATCAGTCAGGAAATTGTTGACCTGCTATCAGCGTCACATTACCGTGAAAAGACTTGCACTTTTGGTAATCTGGGTACCCCGAGGAAATCGGCCATGAGGTATTTTGCACGTTCAATGACCTGCGTTGCGGCCCTGTTGTTTGTGACATCAGAAGCAGCAACCGCCGCACCGATCTTCTTCATCTCCGGGCTGCCGAGTGCCTATACGCCGGGGGATACGTTGAATTTCGACATCGGAATTACGAATGATGGAACGGCGATCAGTGGTTATTCGGTGTCCCTGACGGCCGCGTCAACCAGTGGTGTCGCAGGGACTGACTTTGCATTCTCTGCGACCGAGGCGGCAACCAATATTTTCTTCGGTGCTCCTCTTCCTTTTGGTTCGCCGTTTACGTCCGTCGCAGGCACGGGTGTGGGTATTGTCGAGCTGACAATCGGCGACTTCGACCTGGGCGCTTCTTACACCGGAACCGCCGACACGATTCTTGCCAATGTGTCGCTGACGACGACAGCCAACGCGGGCGATCTGACAATCGCGTTTAATGCAAGCTCGCCCACGACATACACACCTACTCCGCCCGGATTCCCACCACCTCCGCCACGACCTACCGTGGATGTGCCCTCTGGAAACTTGAAGTATTTCAATGATCAGGGCCAGGAAGTCAGCAACGGGTCGGTTACCGTCGTGCCGGAACCCGGAGCGATGGGGCTGGCGTGGGCGGGTATGCTGGGACTGGCCGTGGGATGCCGCCGACGACGCCGAAAATCAAACTCCACCCGCCCGACCGGCAATTGCTGACACCTCTGCTGAAGTCAGTACCGCCGCATGGTTACACGCGCCTGATGAACGTCTCTGCGCGTCACCGCCTCTCTCAAGGGAAGCCTTCCGGCAGGGAACCGGACGCGCCCATCCGCTCAGCCACACGACAACACCCGCCCCGCAATCTGCGGGTCGAAGCTGAAGCGACGTTCAGCCGCTTCAGCAAGCGGAGGGCGCGGCGACTTCCAGCGCACACACCACACCGACAACGCACAGCCCCTCCGCTCGCTGCGTTCGACCGCTCCCGGGGGACGTCGATTTAATTACTGATGCGATTGCCCGGGTCTCTCTGGCTCCGTGCCCCCCGAAAATTCCGACCAGACAGTTGTCCCGCCTCGGTCCCAGGCTCCACCTGGGACCGCATGCCCTTCGCACGGAGCCCGAACTGTGCGCAGGACCCACGTTCGAATTGTGGCGGCGTTTGGTTCGTGGCAGTGGGGT
>JAVKCM010000180.1:0-21062 GCA_040222735.1 Fuerstiella sp.
CTACGGTGTGTGTGTGCTGCGGCTGGAAGCCCCAGCTACGGTGTGTGTGTGCTGGGGCAGGAAGCCCCAGCTACGGTGTGTGTGCTGCGGCTGGTAGCCCCAGCTACGGTGTGTGTGCTGCGGCTGGAAGCCCCAGCTACGGTGTGTGTGCTGCGGCTGGAAGCCCCAGCTACGGTGTGTGTTTGGCTGCGGCTGGAAGTCTCGGCTACGGTGTGTGTTTGGCTGCGGCTGGAAGTCCCGGCTACGGTGTCTGTCTCCGGCCGCGGTATTTTCCACGGGGCAGAATGGTAGCGAACGGCGGTTGTCAGATAAACGGGCGGCGGTTTCATTCCGAAAGATGGCAGCCCATCCCTCATGGACCGCATTGAATTCCCAGCATCACGGAATTCAGCCCGCTGCCGATCCCCAGCAGGGCCAGTCGGGTGCCGGGCGGCGGCGGGTCCTGTTCCATTCCCATGGCGAGCGCCATGGGCAGGGCGGCAGCTCCGGTGTTGCCGAACTGTTCGACGGTCGGGAAGTCCAGATGCGGATCCAGTTCCAGTCGTTCCATCAGCAGGTTGCGGTGCTGTCGGCCGACCTGATGGGTAAAGACGCGATCCACGTCGTTGTTGTTCCAGCCCAGCTGCCGTTTTGTTTTCTGCCACGTCCGTTCCGCCAGTGCAATACCGGCATGCAGCAGAGCTTCCGAATCTGTTTCCATCCGCGGCCGGCTGTCGCCGTGCACTTCTGATTCGACGCCTCCGGCGCACAGATTATGTCCGGCCGTGTCTGACAGAAAGGCGCCTCCCAGCAGTCGGTGCCCGGTGCGGCTCAATGATTCGTGGCACAGGACGACGGCCGCGCTTCCGGAACCGATGGTCAGTGAGGCAAACGCTGACTTGATGGATTTGCGGGTCAGCGACTGATCCTTCAGCAGGCTGTCGATGGTTCCTTCGACCAGGCCGCGTCCGGTTTCAGTGCCGACGACCAGCCCGGCCTGAATGTGGCCCAGTTCGATCATGTCGGCGACCAGCAGCATGCCGTTCAGGATTCCCAGACAGGCGTTGCTGACGTCCATCACCAGAGCTTCGTCGGGCAGGCCGACTCCGGCATGCACGCCGGCGGCGGTGGCCGGTTCCATCTGATCGCGGCAGACCGACCCGTGAATCAGAGCACCCACATGTTTGCTGTCCAGTCCCGCGCGTTCCAGCGCCTTCATGGCTGTGGTGACGCTGACCCGGCCGGGCAGCGTGCCCCGTTCGTAGAATCGTCGTTCCCTGATGCCGGTCATCAGTTCCAGACGGCCGAACGGAAGACTCAGTCGTTCGTAGACCGGAGCCAGCTGGTCTTCGATTTCGTCCGACGTAAGGACGTGTGGCGGCGGGTTATGGACAACCGCTTCGACACAGACGTGCTGATAACGCATGATGGATCTGCAGATCCCGACCGGGCGGGTGAAAAAGTACGAAAACCGCACCTGTCGTCTGCGGGCAGGGGTTGCCGCAGTTCCAGGGCGATGGGGGCCGCATGGCAACAGAACCTGCAGGCACCTCCGAAAACTGACGCGGGCGGCAGTTTAGCGAGGTGTGTTTTTGTTGACGAGCCAGTCACAGGCGGGCAACACTGGTACCTGGAATCAGTACCGATGTTGCCCGAATTTCCCTGTGCCGGCACTGATCCGGCATCCCACGGCGGCTGCCTCTGGGGCGGGGCCGGTCGTCGGGGCGGGGCCGGTCGTCCGCTACGAAGCTCGGGCGAAGGACCGCTCGTCCGCTGCCGCCGTGCCGGCGGTGATGCCGGACATGACGGCCGCGGGCGAAAACACGTCTTCCGGAGCCTCAGTGGCTTCAAGATCGGCAATCGATTCCACAATCCGATCCGGTCGGAATGCGTACTGACGCAGGTCCTCGCGTCTGGTCCCGCCACTCAACACCAGAATCGATCTCATGTCTTCCCTGAATACCTGGTTGAAGTTTTCGACCGTTGACGTCTGCAGGCCAGACGTCGCGCCGAGTGAAGTTCGGGGGCGATGCAACTGGTATGCCGTTTACCGATGGCGCGAGCCGCGCGGCTGATTGCTCGATTCTTATTCGCGCCATCGCCACCGTCAACTTTCTGCCTGCCGGCGGAACGTCGGGCACCGGAGGTTTCGCCGTGACCGATGTGGCGGGGCAGTTTGAAGCCCTGCACTACTCAATGGCCACCGGACTTGAACCGGGAATCTACAATCTGACCTTCTCGCGTCTGCTGATGCCGGACGGCAATCCTCTGCCCGAAGGTCAGGATGCAGCAGATGTTGGTGCCGTGGAAAGCCTGCCTCGCCATCTGACGGAAGTGCGTCAGGACGACCACCCGTATCGTCTGACGGTCGATTCGGTTCCTCAGGATGTCACGTTTGAACTGACATCCAAACGAAAACGCTGATCTCTGCCTGCTGTCGCTCGCTCGCCGAGCGCCGACCGCCGCCAGGTGTACCGTAGCGCCGGCGGCACGGCCATCTGTGGACGGACAGGTGGCCGTGCTGTCAGCCGGTGCTGTTCAGAACGCTGTGCTTGTTCAGAACGCTGTGACCTTCATGCGAACGCTGCCGCCACGCGTTGCGTGTCGGTGAAGCACTGAGAATAGTCCGGCTGCCATCTGAGCTTTTTCACAGATTCCAGGCCCGTGCTTTGGGATATCGGCAACCGTGTCGGCCGGACGATTTGATCAGGTGGCGGTGTGATCAGGTGGACGAGGCACGCAGACTGCCGCCGCGGTAAGCCTCAGCCATGGCTTTGGGAATCTCAGCTTCGGCCAGCACGACCTCAGCCTGATGTTCCTGCGTCAGCGCCTTCATTTCCTGCTCCCGGGCAACCGCCTGAGCACGACGTTCTTCCGCCTTGGCCCGCGCAATTCGGACGTCGGCTTCTGCCTGGTCCGCCTGCAGACGAGCACCGACATTGTCGCCGACGTCGATGTCGGCAATGTCGATCGACACGATTTCATACGCCGTCTGTGAATCCAGACCCTTGTTCAGCACGGCCTTGGCGATCAGCATCGGGTTTGCCAGGACCTCCTTGTGCGTTTCGCAGGAACCAATTGCGGACACGATTCCTTCACCGACCCGTGCGATCACTGTTTCTTCGGTGGCTCCGCCGACCAGCTGTCCCAGGTTGGTGCGGACCGTGACGCGGGCACGGGCCTTCAGCTGAATTCCGTCGCGGGCGACACCATCCAGCGTGGATCGTCCGTGGCGTGAGGGATCCGGACAGTCGATGACCTTCGTTTTCACACTGGTCTGCACGGCTTCCAGCACGTTGCGGCCGGCCAGGTCGATCGCGGCGGCCGTGTTCCAGTCCAGATCGATCTTGGCCCGGTGAGCGGCAATCAGCGATCTCACGATAATGGGTACGTTGCCGCCGGCCAGATAGTGTGATTCCATCGCATTGGTGGATACTCCCTTCAGACCGGCCTGAACCGCCATGATGCGTGAATCCACGATGACCTGAGGATTTACCTTTTTCAACTTCATCACGACCATCTGCAGCGGCCCCACCGGAGCACCTGACATAAAGGCGCGAAACCACAGCGCCGCGACCGAGGCAAACATGCCAAGAAAAATCAGCAGCGAAAAGCCGAAGACGATCAGAAATCCGACCAGCAGCATTGCAGGGAATGTGATGTTGTTCTGAGCAAGCTGAGACAGTTGCGGAACCCACTCAACGAATTTCATTGAATCATCCTCAAAAGGGCATGCCCGGTGGCCCGGGGACAAGTTGCCCGCCGCAGCGGCTGTACCGCTCGCGTGGGGCGCTGCTGAAACCACATCGAATGACGGCACACTGCCGTCTTCCACGAGATTCGCACATCATGGCTGCTGACACAAACTGATTGTAAAGGTGAAGCCGGTTTTTTCGCAACTTACACTCAGACGTTCTGGTGGGCTGTGGTTCACACCCCGCAGGGCAACCGCTCTATCATTGGCGTGTTGTTTCAGATCGGCCTTCTGTTTTTCGCCCATTTACCATTTTTTCGCTTGTCGTCGTTTCACGGATCAGTCTTCCAGCGGTCAGCACTCACTGTCCGGGGCCGGACAAAGCCGGCTGCATCAGCCATCGGGCTGCCGCCGTTTCAACCTGCCGCACGACCGCCCGTCTGGTCAGACCTGGCAAAGACCTGTGGGCACGGAAAACGCTGGCCGACGAGACATGTGACCGGCCCGGATTCTTTTTTCGGTCGCGCCCGGCCGGGGATTCCCGCGAATTTTCCTGCAGAGTCCACCACGGCGTTGCTCTCTGTTCCCTCACTTTGCAGTCGACCTTGCGTTGAACCCCGGGCAGGACCGGATAACATCGGCTGGCTCCGGAACCATGTCGGCGGAAGAACGCCGGCGGTTCGGGGGCGGATCATCAGAATCTGAAGATTCTGTACCTGAAACATTTTTCGTCGCGAAACGGGAAGTTATGAGTATCGAAGCCAGAATCAAGGAACTTGGACTGTCACTGCCGGAGGCGCCGGCCGCCGGCGGGACCTACAGTCCGGTAGTGGTTGTCGGCAGCACCGCCTATGTATCAGGTCAGGGGCCGGTTCAACCGGATGGCAGCTACCTGACAGGAAGAGTCGGCGACGATCTGACGGAAGAGCAGGGGATTGAAGCTGCTCGCGTGGTCGGACTAACGATGCTGGCGACCATTCGAGCTCAGCTGGGAAGTCTGGACCGCGTCAAACGAATCATCAAGGTTCTGGGCATGGTCAACAGTACGGCAGACTTCAAAAACCATCCAAAGGTCGTCAACGGATTCAGCGATCTGATGGTCGAAGTCTGGGGTGAGCAGGGGCGTGCGGCCCGCAGTGCCGTCGGCATGGGATCGCTGCCAGGCAATATCCCGGTCGAAGTTGAAGCGATTCTGGAACTGGCCGACTGACGGTCACGTTGCCGCATACAGTCACATTGCCGCACACGGTAGCGTGGCTGATGTCTGCTGAGTTCGAACACGTTTTGTTCTGTGGCTTCGAGCCGACCACGACCTGTGTGTGCCGGACACTGCAGACAAGCCCGTGAACGATGGCTGTCCGCTCCGGGCTTGCATCGCTCCGGTCCCGCAAGGCGCTGGCCCAACAAGGCTCCGGGCGCACATCGGTCCGGTAGTTCCCGGCCGCGGTCGCTGTTGAACGTGGTTGATTTTTTTCCGCTGTCCTTCCCCGGAGACCCGCAGAATGTGTCTGAAAACCCCACGGATTTCATCACTTGTCGCGGCGGGTGTGCTGTGTCTTTTTGCCACCCCCGGGTCTTCTCAGATCTCAAGAAACGGTGTTGCTGACGTGACCGCTACCGACAACCAGAATTCAGACGCGGCGGGTTTGCTGCCGGCCGATAATCCGTTTTCCAGTCCCAGTGATCTGCCGCTGCGTGCTCCGGACTTCAACAGGATTCGGGTCGAGCACTACCAGCCCGCGTTTATGGCCGGCATGAAACAGCAGCTGGCGGAAACCGAGGCCATTGCGGCTCAGACGGCTGAGCCGACCTTCGAAAACACCATTGACGCGCTCGAAAGGTCAGGTTCGCTGCTCACGCGCGTGCGACAGGTGTTCTTCAACATGACCTCGTCGCACACGAGCGAGGCATTGCAGAATATTCAGACCGAACTGGCTCCGCTGCTGGCGGCCCATTCGGACAATATTCTGCTGAATCGTCGGCTGTTCGAACGTGTGGAAAAGCTGTATCAGTCTCGTGATTCACTGGCGCTGACCGGGGAACAGCAGGAAGTGCTGCGGCGGCACTACGAAGACTTCGTCCGCGCGGGTGCCCGACTGTCAGACGAACAGCAGAACCGCGTCCGGTCGCTCAACGAACAGCTGTCCACGCTGCAGACGAAGTTCGAAGACAATCTGCTGGCCGTGACAAAGGAACGCTCAGTGATTGTCGACGACGTGGCGGCCCTGGACGGTCTGTCGGACACCGACATTGCGGCGGCTGCTGAACGGGCCGGAGAACGAGGGCACGATGGAAAGTATCTGCTCGAAATTACCAACACCACGCGTGTTCCGATTCTGGCATCGCTGAACAATCGTGAACTCCGTCAGCGGGTCTGGGAGGCCTCGGCCTACCGGGCTCTGGGCCGCGATGGCGGTATCGATAACCGGCCGCTGGTGCTGGAACTGGCGCTGCTGCGGGCCGAACGGGCGAAGCTGCTGGGCTTTGAAAATCATGCCGCCTACAAGCTGCAGAATCAGATGGCTCGGACTCCGGATGCCGCCCGCAGAATGCTCACGGATCTCGTTCCCGGAGTCGTGGCTCGCGTACACCAGGAAGCCGATGACCTGAAGGCCATGATGAATCAGCTGGGCGCTGATCATGAACTGGCTCCGTGGGACTGGGAGTACTATGCCGAAAAAGTGCGGCAGCAGAAGTTCGAAGTGGATGACGCCGCTGTTAAACCGTACTTCGAAGTGGACAGTGTGCTCCGCAACGGTGTGTTCTTCACCATGCAGAAGTTATTCGGCGTGGAGTTTCAGGAACGCCGGGATCTTCCCGTCTACCACCCGGAAGTCCGCGTGTTCGATGTGATGGACGGCGATGGCTCGCAGATTGGACTCTTCTACATCGACTTCTTCAAACGCGATTCCAAGCGGGGCGGGGCGTGGATGAGTTCTTTTGTGGATCAGTCGACGCTGCTGAACCAGAAGCCGGTGATCGTCAACGTCCTGAATAATCCCCGGCCTGCCGAAGGTGAGCCGGCGCTGATCAGTTTCGATAACGTCACCACCATGTTTCACGAAATGGGACACGGTGTGCATGGCCTGTTTTCGGATGTCACCTATCCGTCTGTTTCCGGCACCGACACGCCTCGCGATTTTGTGGAATTTCCGTCGACCTTTGAGGAAGACTGGGCCATTCAGCCTGACATTCTCAGCAACTACGCGCGACACTATCAGACCGGCGATCCGATTCCTCAGGATCTGCTGGACAATGTGATTCGTGCCAGCCGTTTCAACCAGGGTTTTGACACTCTGGAATATCTGGCCGCTGCGATTCTGGATCTCGAATGGCACACGCTGACCGCCGACGAGATTCCGGACGACATTGAAGCGTTTGAGGCGGCTACGCTGAAGAAGTATGGCGTGGATATTCCAGCCGTGCCGCCACGTTATCGCACCGCCTACTTCGCTCATATCTGGGGCGGCGGTTATGCGGCCAGCTATTATGCCTATATCTGGAGCGAGGTACTGGCCGCGGATGCGTTCGCTTTTATGCAGACGCGGGGTGGTGCGACGCGGGAGAACGGAAACAGCTTTCGTGTGGAAGTGCTGTCACGCGGCAGCAGTCGCGATCCGATGAAATCGTACAAAGCTTTCCGCGGTGCCGAGCCAACAGTTGACGCCCTGCTGATTCGCCGCGGGCTGAAGCAGCCGTAGAATCCCCGTCCACGTTTCCGCCGTTACTCAGGCCCTTGTGGCCATTATGGAATTCTGCCGCTGCCCGCCGTTCCCAACACGTTGCTGCGACTCGCCGGAAGACTGTTCACCGAACAGTCTTCGCGAGACGAATTTGTGCAGTCGCTGACCGCGGCCCACGATTTTCCGGTGGCTGTGGTGTGGCTGCGGGAACGTCCCGAGCCTCCCGCGTTTCGGGCTCTGCCGGCGCCAAACTGGCTGCCGCCCTGGGTTGACCTGGTCCCGTTTGCGCAGCGCCCCGGCCGTCATGAACTGCACGAACAGGGAGCCTGTTATTGTCTCGATCCGTCGTCCGTCTTTATGGCTCAGGGACTGTCTGCGGTTACCGGGGCAGACACGGTGCTGGATGTCTGTGCCTCACCCGGTGGCAAATCCGTCATGGCGTGGCGGGCGCTGCAGCCATCCCGGCTGTTCAGTAACGAAGTGATTGGCAAGCGCATCGGAGCTCTGATTTCGAACCTGAAACGCTGTCAGATCGCGCCGGTCTCGGTACTGAGTGTCGATACGGTTCAGTTGCCGACGGCGGCGGCCGGTGCGTTCGACGTGGTGCTGGTGGATGCTCCGTGTTCCGGTCAGTCGCTGATCGCTCGCGGAAAGCCGTCGCCCGGTTGCTTTCATCCGGCGACCATCAATATGAATGCCAACCGGCAGCGGCGGATTCTGGCCAATTCGATGGCCGCTGTGAAACCCGGCGGCTGGCTGATCTACATGACGTGCACGTATTCGCTGAAGGAAAACGAACGGAACGTCGACTGGCTGCTGAAGAAGCACCCAACGTTTGAAGCGCAGCAGATTCCGATTCTTGCTGCCTTTCGCAGTGACTATACCACCACGCCCTGCTATCGCATGTGGCCCATGTCTGAAATCGGCGCCGGCGGCTTTGTGTGTGCCCTGCGGAATGTCGCTGAAGACAACACGCGGCCGGGTTCGCGCGGCGTCGGATTATCGTCAGTGCCGGTCCGGTGGAGTGCCTGATTCTGCGGCCGGCAAGGTTACTGAGAAACCTGGCTGCGACTGCTGACCTCAGCTGATGATGTTCAGCACGGGGCGATGTTCTTCGACGCCGGTCAGGCGCATGTCGAGGCCCTGGAAGCGGTACGTGAGCCGTTTGTGGTCGATGCCCAGCTGATGCAGGATCGTGGCCTGCAGGTCGTGTACATGGACTCCGTTTTCTGCCACGTTGTAACTGTAGTCGTCGGTGGCGCCGTAGCTGAGGCCGGGCCGGATGCCTCCGCCGGCCAGAAAGACGGTAAAACATCTCGGATGGTGGTCCCGTCCGGCTTCGGGGCTGGAAAAGTCGCCCTGGCCGACCACGCCGCGTCCGAATTCGCCGCCCCACACAATCAGCGTGTCGTCCAGCAGTCCACGCTGCTTCAGATCCCGGATCAGTCCTGCGGTCGGCTGGTCGGTATCCCGGCAGCGATCCGGACACCAGGCCGTCATCTTCTTGTGGTGGTCCCAGTCCGGATGGAAAAGCTGAATAAAACGCACACCACGTTCCGCCAGACGCCGTGCCAGAATACAGTTGGCAGCATACGAACCGGGACGACGCGATTCCGGTCCATACAGCCGAAATGTGGCTTCCGTTTCGTCGGACAGATCCATCAGTTCCGGCACCGAGGTTTGCATGCGGTACGACATTTCGTACTGGCGAATCCGTGTGTCGATTTCCGGATCTCCGGTCTGCTGTCGGCGGACCTGGTTCAGTGACGCCAGACTGTCCAGCATGTTCCGCCTTGTCCGGCGTGAGACGCCGTGCGGGTCATTCAGATACAGCACCGGTTCACTGCCGGACCGAAACTTCACGCCCTGATAACGTGACGGCAGAAATCCCGAGCCCCAGTAATATTCGTACAGCGGCTGATCGCTGGGACGCTGCATCTTTGACACCAGCACGATGTAATCCGGCAGATTGCGGTTCTCGGACCCGAGTCCGTAACTGGCCCATGCTCCGATGGACGGGCGCCCGGGAATCTGGTGTCCGGTCAGCGCGAAGGTCATGGCCGGCGCATGATTGATGTAATCCGTGTGCATGGATTTCACGAAGCACAGATCATCCGCGACGGAACCGATGTGCGGCAGCCACTCGCCCACAGTGGCGCCGCTTTCACCGTAGCGCTGAAAACGTGCCCGCGGCCCCATCACAATCTGCTTCTGGCCGGCCGTCATGGATGTCAGACGCTGGCCGTTGCGAATCGAATCGGGCAGCATCGTCCCTTCCAGTCGCGCCAGACCGGGTTTCCAGTCAAACAGTTCGATCTGCGAGGGGCCGCCGGACTGAGTCAGATAGATGACTCGTTTCGCTCGCGGAGGAAAATGGGTGGCCGGACGCAGTTTGTCACCGTTCTGTTCGGCGTGCAGTGCATTCAGCGCCACGGCTCCCAGTGCGAAGCCGGTGCCCTGACCCAGGAAATGACGACGAGTGTTGTGGAAGGTGTCCATGGCGGTGATCAACAGGGCAGTGGATAAAGGGCAGGGTGACGGTGGGGTTGGTTATTCGTGAGTGATCGCTTCATCCAGATTCAGCAGCGTGGTGGCCAGCATCGCCAGAGCCGCCAGTTCTTTCGGTTCACTGGTTTCGACCCGCGTCTGGCCGACGGTCAGCAGCTGGACGGCGGCCTTCGGGTCGGCCGTAAACTCCTGACGATGCTGCTGCAGCTGGTGCTGCAGAATCTTCAGTTCCTCGGACGAAGGGTTCCGCAGCAGAATTCGCTGACTGAGCGTCGTGATCTGCGATCTGTCATCGGGCAGAGAAATGACGGCGGCTGCCAGCTGCCGGGCGGCTTCCACAAAGGTTTCGTCGTTCATCAGCGTCAGCGCCTGCAGCGGTGTATTGGTTCGGACGCTGCGAACTTCACAGACGCGGCGTTTGGATGCATCAAACATGCCCGTGGGGCCGACCGATCGACGCCAGAATGTATAGAGGCTGCGACGATAGCGGTCCGCTCCGACGCTGGGTTCATAACGAAACCGCCCCATCGTCGCGTCCAGCCATGCGCCTTCGGGCTGAAACGGAAAGACGGGTGGACCGCCGACCCGCTCGGCCAGCAGACCGCTGGACGCCAGTGCCGCGTCACGCAGCATCCAGCTGGGCAGACGAAACCGAGTGGCTCGCGCCAGCAGCCGGTTCTCCGGATCGCGCTGCAGCAGTGTCGCCGGGATCTCGGAACTCTGACGGTAGGTTGCACTGGTCACGATCAGCCGCTGAATCTGTTTGATGTCCCAGCCGGATTCCATGAATTCCACGGCCAGCCAGTCCAGCAGCTCCGGATGAGTCGGTGGTTCGCCCTGCGTTCCGAAGTCGTCCGGCGTTCGGACCAGACCGTGCCCGAAATACATCTGCCAGTAACGATTCACGGTCACGCGGGCGGTCAGCGGATTGCTGCGGCTGACCAGCCACTGAGCCAGTTGCAGTCGGTCCTGAGCCGTGACGCCTTCGGCTGTGATGGCGGCCGGCAGATTTGCAGACACGGGATCTCCCCGGTGATTCCAGATTCCTCGTACAAGCACGTGCGTGTCGCGTGGTTTGTCCCGCTGCTTCAACACTGTGACGCTCTGGGGTTTGCCAGCGGCGTCATACTGGCTCCGGCGGCGTCGGGCCCGGGCAACGTTTTCTTCGGCTGCCTGCAGGCGGGCACGATCGGCCAGAAACTGCGCCTGCAGCTGTTGCCGCAGTTCGTCTGTGATCTGAGAACCCTCAGAGCTTTGCTGATCGGCCAGCTGCTCCAGCGGGGTCCTGTCGAGTGACCTTGCGGCCGGGCCGGCTTCATCCGTAAATTCCAGCGTGAATCGCTGCAGATTCGAATGCCCGCGCAGAGAACGCTGCCGCAGTTCAACCACCAGGCTCTCGCCTTCAGCCGGCACAACAGGCTGATCGAACACAAAAGCCGCCGTCTTTGATACGGTGGGATCGCTGCCTGTCGTCATCCAGCCG
This sequence comes from Fuerstiella sp., assembly GCA_040222735.1. GTDB lineage: Bacteria > Planctomycetota > Planctomycetia > Planctomycetales > Planctomycetaceae > Fuerstiella. Next base: position 11,348 of record JAVKCM010000180.1, read on the forward strand.
GTACGAGGATCATCGTCCAGCACCGTACTGACCGGTCCATAGATGCGACCGCTGCCGGCTGCCTGATAATCGGCAACCGCTTCGCTGATGGTCAGGTCGCGTTCCCGGGTGCCGTCCGCCGATCGCAGTCGTACTTTCAGATTGGTCAGAATGATATGACCATCGGTAAACCGCGACAGCTGACCGCCGGCTGCCGGTGAGGGCAGCACTTTCAGACGCAGACCCGTCAAGCGGGACAGCGGTGGCGAAAGGGTGATCAGATAATCGTCGTGCCGCGGGTCATTGCCGGACACCTGAAACACACGGTCTACCTGTTTCAGGGCGGTGCCGCCGGTGGTGACCATTCGATCTGCGGAACAACCGCTCCACGATGAGTGTCGTCCTTCGGCCGACACGATCGCCTGTCGTCTGGCGGTCAGCCATGTTTCAAACCCGGCCAGTTCTTCTTCACGAATCTGCTGCAGTTCAGATTCCTTCTGCTGCAGCCAGACTTCGCTGTCCTGCAGGCCGGCAGCGACGTACGGGGACCGGACCTTCAGAAAGGGGCCGGCCCCGCCGCCGGCTTTGCCGTTTTCGTCGATGCTGTTGAAGAACGCATTCAGCTGATAATACTCGGCCTGAGTAATCGGGTCGTACTTGTGGCTGTGGCATTGAGCACATCCCAGTGTCAGTCCCAGCCACACGGTGCCGACCGTGTTGACGCGGTCCATCACATATTCGACGCGTGATTCTTCCGGATCGCGACCGCCTTCGCCGTTGTGCATGTGATTGCGATGAAAGCAGGTGGCCAGAATATGCTGTTCATCCGTGTCCGGCAGCAGGTCTCCGGCGAACTGTTCAATCGTAAACTGGTCGAACGGCATGTTGCTGTTGTAGGCGTCGATCACCCAGTCTCGCCAAGGCCAGTTCTGTCGCGTGGCATCGGCCTGGTAGCCATCAGAATCGGCGTAACGCGCGGCGTCCAGCCAGACCATGGCCATCCGCTCGCCGTAATGTTCTGAACCCAGCAGTTCGTCGACGACCGTCTGCCAGGTGTGCGGTGATTCAGGATTCAGAAACCGAGCCGCCAGCTGCGGTGTCGGAGGCAGTCCGGTCAGGTCAAAGGCCACTCGGCGAAGCAGGGTGTTTGGTTCTGCTTCCGGAGACGGCTGCAGCCCCTGTTCTTCCAGCTGAGCCAGGACAAAGTAATCGATCGGGTTCTGCGGCCATGAAGTCTGTCTGACTTCGGGCAGCGGTGGACGAACGGGAGGTTCAAAGGACCAGTGATTCGCCCAGACCGCGCCTGTATTCACCCACCGTGTCAGCAGGGCTCGTTCTTCTGCATTCAGAGACTTCCCCGAGGCCGGCGGCGGCATCACTTCGTCCGGATCCGTCGCTAGAATGCGACGGATCAGTTCACTGTCTGCCGCACTGCCGGCGACCAGCACGCTGTCTTTGGCCGCCGCTTCCTGATCCAGCCGTAAATCAGCCTCCCGCGTGCCGGGATCCGGACCATGGCAGTGAAAACAGCGATCTGACAGCAGAGGCCGGATATCGCGATTGAAATCGATCGGCGGTTCCTGAGCAGCGGCCGGACAGCACAGGCCTGTCAGGACGGCGTACACCATGGAGAAACAGATCGGCAGAGGTGGGACAGTCAGGCGGACCAATGTTCGACTCCACGCGGCGAAAAATGATTCTGAGGGATTCTATTGTTGCAGCAGCGGGTGTGTACGTCTCGGACGAAATTCTCCACGATTTGTATTATTTGCGGATCATGACGGATTCCGTACTTCTTGAACAACGCGATTGTTTTCTACGCCGCCTGTCTGATATGGGCGTTGTGTGTTTGCATACCGTTCTTTTTTCCTGGTGCGTTGTCTCCAGTCACCCTCCCTCCGGGAGGGTCGAGCGCAGCGAGGGGAGCGACTCGGCAGTCGTTCAGAAAAGCCCCGCCCCTCGGCCCTCCCCTGATTGCCGCGGCTGAACTTCACTTCGTCTGCGACCGCAGATTGCGGTTTGCGGCTATGCGCGGTATGAACAATTCCGACGTGGACTCGACGGACACGGCCGCTGACTCTACGGTGCGTGATCTGACGTCTTTTGTTGAATCCTGAACACCGTTTTTTTCGACCGGATCGGGCTCATGAAACACTATATTCTGAACGCCATCGTCTGCAGTCTCGGGATCGTGACGATTTCCGGATCAGGGGCAGCCGCGACACTCGACTTCCCCGGAAAGGTATCCGGCTGGCACGGCTTTGCACGTCATGATTTCACGCATGATAGGCGGGCCTGCATTGTGGTGGTTCCGAAGCATCCGGCGGCGGGTTTGCCGTGGGTCTGGCGGGCTCGATTCTTCGGGCACGAACCGCAGGCCGACGTGGAACTGCTGAATCGCGGATTTCACGTCGCCTACTGTGATGTGGCTCAGTTGTTCGGCAGTCCGCAGGCGGTGAAGCACTGGGATTCGTTCTACGAACTGTTGACCGCGCAGCATGGCTTTGCGAAGAAACCGGCGCTGGAAGGGATGAGTCGCGGGGGGCTGATCATCTATAACTGGGCGGCCGCCAATCCGGATAAAGTCGCCTGCATCTACGGGGATGCGCCGGTCTGTGACTTCAAGAGCTGGCCGGGTGGCAAAGGGGCGGGCAAGAGAAGTCCGGGAGCATGGGCCGACTGTCTGAAAGCCTACGGGTTCACCGAAGCAGAATCGCTGGCATGGCAGGGTAATCCGGTCGACAATCTGAAGCCGCTGGCGGAGGCGGGAATTCCGATACTGCATGTCGTGGGTGCTGCGGACGAAGTGGTACCGGTTGCCGAAAACTCGGCTATCATTGAAGCCAGGTACAAAGCGCTGGGCGGAAATATTCAGGTGATTTCCAAACCCGGAATCGGTCACCATCCTCATGCCCTGAAGGATCCGACACCGATTGTGGACTTTATTGTTGAGCACAGCCGGCGCGCGAACGACAACACACCGAGTTTTGAAAGCAGTGAGAATTGACCATGGATCGACGTACCTTTCTTCATACTTCTGCGGCAACAGCTGCTTTAAGTACAAGTGGTCTGGCCGGCGCGCATCAGCCGGGCGACGATCCGGTCGCCGAACTGACGCAACGGCTGAATCCGGACATTCAGCACGCTCGTGAAGTGGCGCTGAAGATACTGAAACCATCGCCACGCGACCTGCAGCACGGGCTGGAACTGCATGCGGACAGCATCGTGTTTGATTCCTACGGCTTTGCTCCGCGTGCTGCGATTGACGGCGACGCCCTCGCGGCGCTGATCGAAGCTGGTGGTTCGGATGCTGAGATCAAGGATCTGCGCGAAGAAATGACCATGACGCGGTCCGCGACCGATCCGGCTGAACAGGCCGAATTTCAGGCCGCATGGCGAGCCTCCGGCGTGACCTGTATTTTTCAGAATGCCGGTGAGGAAGGACAGGATCCGCTGCGGCTGATCAAACGTCTGGCACGCTTCACCTTCGTCACGGACGTGATGAAGGACTTCGTGTCGAAAGCCGTGGTGCCCGATGATGTGACGGCCGCCAGGGAAGCGGGGCGACGCTGTCTGTACCTGACCGGCAATGGTGTGCCGCTGGCCCAGGAATGGGTCACCGTGCCGGAAGAACTCAGCTATGTTCGGATCTTTTTTCAGCTCGGTATCCGCATGATGCATCTGACCTATCAGCGGCGAAATATGATCGGCGACGGCTGCGGCGAAACATCGAATGCGGGTCTGAGTGATTTTGGGCGGGCGGCGATTGCGGAGATGAATCGTATCGGCGTCATTCCCGACTGTGCTCATTCGGGCTGGCAGACAAGTCTGGAGGCGGCTCAGTGTTCGAGCAAACCGGTTGTCGCCAGCCATACTACCTGTGGCGCCATTTATCCTCATATTCGCAGCAAGCCGGATGACGTGCTGAAGGCGATCGTGGATTCCGGCGGCTATGCCGGCATCTGCTGTATTCCCCGCTACCTGCGCGGTGCCGGCGACATCAGCACGCTGCTGGACCATGTTGACCATATCGCAAAGAAGTTCGGCACAAGGCACGTGGCGATCGGAACCGATGTTGCTTATACCTCTGCCAACATGTCGGCCGAACAGAAGAAGGTGCCTCGCACGGGAAAGAAGCGGGCCGAGTTTCGTTCGCTGTGGCCGGTGGATGACTATAAGACGGATCCCGATGCGAATCGCAGTATCGCGTGGACCAACTGGCCGCTGTTTACGGTCGGGCTGGTGCAGCGTGGCTATTCCGACGACGACATCCGGCAGATTATCGGCGGCAATGTGCTGCGTGTGGCCCGGGAAACGCTGGTTGAGCAGCAGACAGTGTGACAAAGCCGGCCCGCGACGCTGTTCTTTTTTTGCTGTTTGTTCACAGCAGCAACGATCACCACCGGCAGATTTGTACAGAAGTCAACGAAGGCAACAGAGAAACGCTGGCTTTGTCGGGTATAGTCCTGGAACTGGCGGGCCTTGAACGCAGAAAGTCGACGATGTCAGACGATTCACCGAATTCTGAAATGGTGGACCAGATCACCGAAGCGCTGGCCAAAGGTCAGAAGATTCAGGCGATCAAGATCTATTGCGACGCGACAGGTAAACGCCTGAAGGAAGGGAAGGAATTCATTGATGAACTGATCCCGGCGCTGGTCGAACGTGATCCTGATCGCTTCTCCCACCTCACGAAGAAAGGCGCTGGTTGCGGTTCAGCCGTGATGTTGCTGGCCGCCGGTCTGGCCTGCTGCCTGGCCGTCATGATGATGCGCTGAGTCTGTCGGCGATTCGGCCGGATTGCGAGCGCAAAAAGGCAGGCCTCGTGGTACGGCCTGCCAATTCGTACGACGGACGCCCCGTCCGCCGTCGGCCATGTTGTGCCGCCAAAAGGGGACAAGGAAATGGGACTGGCTCCGAGCGGCCGACAAGCGAGTGCGGCCTTTGGGCCGTCAGTCGGTCGGTGCCTGTCCCATTTCCGTCGCCTGCTGTGTTGGTGCCGCCAAAGGGGGACAGGCACGACGGCGGCCGCCCGCATGCTCTGTTCAGGTAACACTGGTGCCGTCGAGCCAGTCCCCGTTTGGCTCGGGCGAAGAGAATGATGCCTGTCCCTATTCGGCCGGAGACCTGCGGTCGAAGGTGTGGGGCGGTCGGGAGACCACCCCACAACGGGAGGGATTTTTTTCGGTCCCGCAGTGAACCGTACGACGGACTTCCAGTCCGTCGGGTCAGGGCAAACAGCCCACCAGCAGCCCGAATCGGGAAGGCGAAGAGAATGATGCCTGTCCCCGTTCGGCCGCCCATTCGGCCGGAGACCTGCGGTCGAAGTTGTGGGGCGGTCGGGAGACCACCCCACAACGGGAGTGCGGCCTTTGGACCGTCATCCGGTCGGTGCCTGTCCCATTTCCGTCGTCTGCATTTCCGTCGCGTATCCCCTGCAGACACTTCCGCCCGCCGAAACGCAGCTATCATTTCTTGCGTTTCTTCGCCGCTTTTTTCTTTCTGGGGACCGGCTTCTTCTTCACGGCAGTTGTGGTCTTTCCAGCCGCCTTCTTCTCTACGCTGGTTTTCTTCTTTGCGCTGGTCGTCTTCTTCGCGCTGGTTTTCTTCTTTGGGCTGGTCGCCTTCCTTGCGCTGGTCGTCTTCTTCGCGGCAGCTTTCGATTTCGGGACGTTCTTTTTCTTCTTCGTTGATTTCGCAGCCTTCTTCGCCGACGTTTTTGAGCCTGTTGTGGTCCGGCTTGTTTTGCCTTTCGATGTTCCTTTGCCGGTTTTCCCGGCCGCCTTCTTCCTGCCGGCCGCCTTGCGTTTTGGTCGGGGCGTCCTGCTGCTGTCAGCGGACGCGGCATCGTCGAGTTCAATGCCGAACATGGCGCCCAGGTCATCTTTTTCGAGCCCGGCGTCGCCCGATCCGAGGGCCAGATCCAGATTTTCGGCGCTGACGGCTTCACCGACCAGCTCGGTATGGTCGACTCCGCGAAGCAGGAACAACAGTTCCGGCTGGTGATCCAGATGAGCTCCCACGCCATACAGGACGGCGGCCAGGTGTTTGCAGAGATCAGCCCAGTCCGGACAACTGCACTTCAGATGAATTTCCTTCGGCGACGGAAACATGCCCTGCTTCCGGTCGGTCAGTCGCTTCATCACACCGTCTGAAAACCGGCCGGCCAGCAGGTCCAGCAGTGAATCGATGGACTGGCTGCAGTCGGAACGAATTTTCTTCCAGACAGCCGGTTTCAGCGGATCGATCTTCACGTCGATCTGATACACCTCTGACCCACCGACAATCGCCTTGAGGCGGCCTTTTGAAATCTGCAGGTCCACAACAGATCCGTTGCGAACGTAGGTTCGTCCGCGTGGCAGCCGGTTGGCATAATCGCTGAAGCTTTCCATGTGATCGCACCACGCTTTGCCCCAGAACGTCTTTGCGATATTTCTGCCGGCGATCGATACCGGTTCCGGCTGCCGTTTCTGCTTCCTGGCCCGAGCTGCCGCAAATTTTTTCGCCTGCGCGATTCGCTGCCCCACAGGAACATATTCGCGAAAACCGAAGCCGGAACCGCCATATCCATATCCATATCCATATCCGTACCGCGCCATCGTGAGTATCCATTGGTGTTGCTGGAGGACATCTGTCGCCGTATGACGGCGCCCATGCAGCATATCGAACAGCCGCTCAGCTGTCACCGGTTGCCGTTCGCGGCAGGTCAAGGGCGACGAAGTCCAGCAGTTCCCGATCGCTCATTTCCGTCAGCTTCGCTTCGACGCCGCCCGCCAGAATTTCATCAGCGAGGTCCTGTTTGTCGCGGATCATCTGATCGATTCGCTCTTCCACCGTGCCGCGACACACAAACTTGTGAACAAGCACATTTCGTTTCTGCCCGATCCGAAATGCCCGGTCGGTTGCCTGGTTCTCGACAGCGGGGTTCCACCAGCGATCAAAATGCACCACGTGCGACGCGGCCGTCAGGTTCAATCCGGTGCCGCCAGCCTTCACAGAGATGACAAAGAACGGCGGACCGTCCTCAGCCTGAAACTCGGCCACCAGCTTCTTTCGCTTCTGAACAGCCACTCCCCCGTGCAGCACCAGCCCGCGGCGACCGAACAAAGTGGCCAGGAAGTCTGCCAGGGGTTCCGTCATGGACTGAAACTGAGTGAAGATCAGCAGGCGTTCCTGGTGTTCGACTACTGGCTGGCAGATTTGCTGCAGACGCTGAAACTTGCCGCTGTCTGCCGCTGCGAAGTCGTCCTGACGCAGAAACTGCGATGCATGGTTACAGATCTGCTTCAGCTGCATCAGAGTCGACAGCACGAGGCCGGACCGTTCGATGCCTTCAGTTTGTTCCAGCCGTTTTTCGAGATCCTTGAGGGCTTGCTGGTACAGCGTGGCCTGCTTTTTGGTCAGCCCGCATTCGACGCGCATTTCGGTCTTGTCCGGCAGATCGGGCACGATGCCCGGATCGGTCTTCAGGCGTCTGAGAATATAGGGTCGCACCAGCCGCCGGAGTGCTCCATAGCTGCTCCGGTCGTTTGTGCTGCCGACGGACTTCACGAACTTCTTGAACTGGCTGGCGTTGCCCAGCAGCCCGGGACCGCAGAAATCGAACAGTGACCACAATTCGCCCAGATGATTCTCTACCGGGGTCCCCGACAGTGCGATGCGACCCGAGGAACGGAGTTTTCTGACGGCTCTGGCCTGCGCCGACGATGCGTTCTTGATTGCCTGAGCTTCGTCCAGAATAACCAGGCGCCAGTCGACTGCGGAGAGCCAGTTCATGCGTCGTACCATGCCGTAGGTCGTGACGATGGCGTCGAATTTCTTTACCGCCCGAGCCGGACTTTTTTCAAACCGTTTCAGTTCCTTTGCATCGCATTCAGAACGGTGCGCATAGAAGACGTTCAGCGACGGAGCAAACCGTTCGAATTCACTCTTCCAGTTGCCCACCAGCGAAGCGGGCACAACCAGCAGGCTGGACGGTGACGACTTCGCTTTCTGAGCCCCTTCTGCGTCTGCTTCGCGTTTCAACAGCAGCAGCAGGTCAATGACCTGAATGGTCTTTCCGAGTCCCATGTCATCGGCAAGACAGGCACCGAGACCCAGTCGCGTCATGAACCAGAGCCAGCGAACTCCGTCGACCTGATAGGCCCGCAGCGTCGCCTGCAGATCCTGACCGGGTTCGCAGTCAACAATACCTGAGGGATCTCGCAGATGCTGCAGCGTTTCATTCAGCCAGTCGCCGCTTGTCACGCGTGTCCAGCCCGCAATCTCTTCGTCGGCCGCCTGTTTGTCCAGGGGGATACCCGACAGCAGACGCATGCCCTGAATAAAGTCCACGCCGTCGGCGTGCTGTTGTGCAACGGCATGCCAATGATCGAGCGCCTGCTGCAGCTTGTCTCGGTCGATTTCCACCCATCGGCCGCGCAGCAGCGCCAGCCCGTTGGTGGAATTCAGAATCTGTTCGCGTTCGGCCTCGGTCAGAGACTCACCGTCCAGCGCCACACCGATAGAGAAATCCAGGATGCCGTCCATGCCGACCTGACTGGATGCCTTCTGTCCGATTTTGACCTGTACTTCAGGTCGCGTCGACTGTTTGGTCTTCCACCAGTCGGGCACCCGGACGACCAGCCCGGCCTCTTCCATCTCTGGTATGCTGGTCAGAAACCTGTGCGCCTGGCCGATTGTCAGGGCGTGTGGCTGAAACAGTTGTCTCGAATCCAGCATCTCGCGCACCAGCGGACTCTTCGAGGCCGCCTTTCTGACAGGTTCCAGCAGCGTGGTCAGCTTCTGCTGATCCTTCTCGCCGGCATACTGCTTCAGAGCTTCTGCCAGGGGCAGGTGCTGCAGTCTGGCTTTGGCGGACAGACGGTGCGTATAGGTCGCCAGAAAGGCGAACGGTCGCGCGGGGTCGCGTTTGTTTTCCGCCAGATGAAAAGTTACTCGCCCCAGCAGATTCCACAACGGGTTGACGCTGCGAAGCCATGCCACCGGCCCGTCCGCATATGCGGCCGCCTGTCGCAGCGCGAACTGCCTCAGGTCGTCCCACAGTTGCCGCAGCACGTCCGGGGTCAGGTAGTCCAGACCGCGCATCGGGGGTGCGTCTTCAATAAGCCCGACCAGTGTCAGTTCCAGCGGTGGCTCAACCGTGATCGACGCCTTCGCTTTTGTCGACGACAGCTTTTGGAGCTTTTCTTCACCGACGGAACAAAGCTGATGGAAGAACTGCAGCGCAAATTCTCGCCAGTAAACGAAATCCGGCGGCAGAACAGTCTTGACGTTTCCCGAAGCCAGCCTGACAAGTCCCGCCGATGCGGACTCAGAGAACGCCGATTGCAGTTCCGCGACCGTGTCGGGGTTCAACTGAGACCGAGTAAAATCGTCTTCGGCAGCAGGCTCGACAATCAAATGTCCGGAAGGTGTGATAACAGTCTGAATACTCATCGGGGAAGCATACCGCACCTGGTGCGTTCAGCAATGGAACCGAACACCGCTTCTGAACCGGAGATACACCGGCACATCAGTTTCGACCACATCCAGCGGGCAACGCCCATCAGGTCAATACGGTGCGGCGACGGTGCGCGATGCTCACCCTGCTGACACGACAGGCAGATGTGGGTCAGTTTCAGCTGATCTCAGGTTGGAAGCGTTTTGGTCAATACCTAAGCACCGAGCGGAAAATAAGTGGCGTAAGCTTCCAGCTTGCGATGCGGAAAAACGCAAGCTGGAAGCTTACGCCACG
>JAVKCM010000181.1:0-3377 GCA_040222735.1 Fuerstiella sp.
TCAAACCGATCTCGCCCCCGCGCCAGTGCCCCGCCGATCTCACCACGTTTTCGTCCAGCCATCGTCGGTCTCCCCAAAGGTAAAACCAACCACGGTACCGAGGACGAAAAAATCGTTCAGGCACGCTTACCGGAAGGACACCGCCGATCTCACCACGTTTTCGTCCAGCCATAGTCGGTCTCCCCAAAGGTAAAACCAACCACGGTACCGAGGACGAAAAAATCGTTCAGGCACGCTTACCGGAAGGACACAGAGGAACCCGTTGCCTAGAGATTCTGCGGTCAACAAGAGCTTGAGCAAAAAGCCAAAGCCGCCGCCGTCAGGCGTGCCGCCCCAGGAGAAACAACACCGCAAGCCGTGGAAGCCTGCTCAACCGGCCAAGCTGCAACCCTTCAAACCGGCACAGCCTGCGAAGATCGTGATGCAGAAGGCAGTGAAAAAATCGGAATTCACAGTTCATTAGGAACACACTTATTGCCGCATTTCTCGCAGGATGTAGCGCGCGGACACTGCGATAAATGGCAGATCCGACTCAATGAGCCGCTCATACATTTCCGAGGCACGCTGGGCATCACGTTCTTTCACATGTGACGCTATAAAGAAGCGCACGGCATCAGCTTCGCTGTCCGCACAACTAAACAAGGAATCTTCTTCGCCTGCCTCGACGATGTCCTTGTAAAGCACTTGCACTTTGTCATGAATGGCGTTTGCCTTGGCAGAGTCGCCTTCGCTCATGGCAGTAGCCCACTGCGTTGTCAAACGAAGATAGTCATCAACTAGGTTGTTCATGTTGCCTTCCGATTATAAATCTCATCGCAAGTGTGGCAGGAGATACTGCGAGCCACCGAATTGCTTGATCACATCAATGCCGAAGTCAAACTGCTCTTGAAATGACTTTGCGCTGAGCCACTCTCGCACCGTCTTGTTTGCGGTCAACCCCGGAATCTTGGATGAGTAATACCCGGAAATCTTTGCATGGATCGTGCCTTTTCCATGCGGCAACCTAAACAAGTTTGCTGGATTATGCAGAAGCTCCGGGGCGAATTTGCCTGAGTTGATGGTCTGTTCCACTACATGGTGCCACGCTTGCCCCGGCCCTGCCGCCCCAAACGCCTTCTTGAAATCGTCAAACGACGCAAATCCTTTGGCTGGGTCGAACCCCGGCGGCAATCCCCTTGGGGCATTTTTCGCAAGCGAGTGCAGGTTATCAACTGGTCCATCCAGCTTGGCAGCCTTATTGGACACGTGCCTGAACTTTCTGGCCGATGCAAACGCGTCGCCTAAGTCGTCGAGGCTGCCGGCGGCGAGACCCATTCCACCGAGGGCTCCGAGACCCTGAACGGTGCCCAGTATACGATCGCCGAGCCCAAGCTTGTTGCCATTCACGTCTTCGCCAGCGATCGCTCCTATCGCGGCCAGCAACGTTCCGGTGCCCGGCAGACTTTCCAGCAGCCCTTGCGTGGCCTCCTGAGCCCAGTTCTCCAGATCCAGCTTGCCCTGCAGGGGAGCCTGGTACGCCTCTTCGCCGAGTTCTTCTCGAATCAGATCCGCTTCCAGCCGGCCGCCGCCCTGCAGTCTTTCTTCCAGATCCTTCAAGGCCTGGGCATTCAAATAGCTGGCCAGCAGCCCCGCCATGCGCTGTTCGGCCGCTTTGCGGTATTCGTCCCATTTAGTTGAGCGTTCCGTCTTCACCTGGTTGATCTGATCGACAGAATGAGTTTTTTCGTCGTTCAGCACTGTGTCGGTGTTGGCAATCGATGCATCGATCTGGCTGACCAGATCCACCAAAGCGTCCACGGCCGCCTGAGACTTTCTGCGAAGTTCTGTGTCTTCGGCGACAAGGCCGTTTCTCATATTCGTGGCCTGCGATTTCAGGTTTCGCAGGTCTGCATCGAACTGGTTGCGAGATTTCATCAGCGACGCGGTGGCAGCGGCCTTCTGTTGGCCGAGAGCAGTCGCCGCGTCCGCGGCTGCATCGCGGATGGCTTTGTCAACTTCTGCCGCGAATTGGCTGGCAGCCGTCATCGCGTCCGTGCGAGCCGTCGCGAAGTCGGCCTTCATTTCATCGATGTCTGTTTCCAGATCCGTCTTCAGGTTATCCAGTTCCGCCAGCGCCGTCGCCACCTGGGCCAGAATGGCTGCTCGTGACGAGGCTGGAATTTGCGGGATGGGCGTTTCCGAGATCAGATTCGGATCGTTTGCGGTCACGGTGCCGATGGACGGCGCCGAAAGCGTTGCTGTGACCGAACCGGCAGAGCGAACATGAGAAATGGACGATGTCGCACTGATGGATCCTGCAATGGTGCCCCATGCCGACACACCACCGATTGCGCCGGTTCCCGAGACCCCATAGGTGCCCGCCAGAATACTGCCGACAATGGATCCGTGAGAGAACACAGCATCGTAGGCCCCGCCTTCGCCACCACCAGCGCCGCCACTTCCGGTCTCACCGATATTGCCAACGGCCTGAATGGTCCCGGAAATATCGCCCACGGCGTAGACGAACGAAATATTTTCGTCCGCTGTCAGTGTTCCGGAGAACTCACCGAACGTGTACAGCATCGCGCCCCGGTCAGCATGAACAGAACCGGTTGTGGTCGGGTCTCCTGGCCCGCGGTCGTGGTCGGGTGTTCTGACCCGACCACGCGACCGACACGGTTGCGGTCGGGTCTCCTGACCTGACCACGCGACCGACCGAAGGTCTCCCCGGCCGCGTCACGCCCAGTCGATCAGCCTGATTCATCGGATAGTGGGCTGGTCGCATACTTCACCGCGGGGACAGTGCACTTGGGGGACGGGGACAGTGCACTTGAGTTGCCGTGGCAATCCGAAATTCGGCACTCTTCAACCGGCCGATACGGCGATCCGCCGCCTGGCAGTGTTCCCGTCCCTCGGGATCTGTCCCCAGCTAGCCCGGGCAGGGAACCGTGTGGACAGTGCACTTGAGTTCCGGCAGCAACCTGGAATTCGGCATTCTTCAAGCGGCCGATACGGCGACCCGCCCGGCAGTTTCCCCGCTCGGGATGCGTCCTCAGGTAGGCCTCGGTTCCCGGATTTGTGCCACGCGTCGCTCGTAGATGCCTCGGCAAAGGTTTGCGGACATCTGACTCAGAGGGGCCGAAATGCTCTTGACAGGATGCCCTGTGAGCATATTCTTAACGCTGGCCTTAGGGGAGGATGTCATTATGTCCCGTGTCGCTCGCAAAGAAGTGTTTTCTCCGGATGAAATCGCAGTCGTGCATACGTCAAACAGCACCACGCGGCGCTGCTTTCTGCTCGGCGATGATCCTCTCACCGGACAGAACTACGATCACCGCAAGCATTGGATGAATGACCGCCTGAAGTGGCTGGCGTCGTGGTTCGGGATCGACCTGCTG
>JAVKCM010000182.1:0-9089 GCA_040222735.1 Fuerstiella sp.
GAAGTGACCCGGGCGGAACCCGCATTCGAACTGGTGCTGGATTCTGACAAATCATGGCTGACGCCCGGTACCTCGGCCGCCCTGTTTGTGCGTGCCGTCCGGAAAAATGGCTTCGATCACGTACTCGCCGTCTGCCGGAACCGTCCAGTTTTCTATTCCCGAATCCTGCACGGTCATGCGATTCCATAATCGCAGGTCATCATTTTCGACCAGCTGTCTGCCGTCGGCATTCAGCAGCCGCACAATGGAATCCAGCGCTGACCAGTGGCGCCGGGCTTTGACTTCCAGAGAAAGCGTGTCCCCCTTCTTTGCTTCAAAGCGGAAGCAGTCGATATCCGCCTCGGCTTCAATGCGGCCCGTCACAGCTCCGGGAACGCTGATCAGCTGCGCCTGATCGGGCGCGCTGTTGTCATCGCCGGCTTCGATGGTCATCGGCAGCCTGCTGACCATGACGGACACCGGATTGGTGAGGCCGGATTCGGTCGGCAGCTGAACCTCCAGAGCCCCGGCGGTCACGTCCGGCGGCGGCGTCCAGGCCACTGTCTGCACCGCTGGAAGATGCGGACCGATCAGCTGTAGTTCGGCCGACTGTCCCGGCGCGACGGCTGTCGGGTGCACGTGTGACACAAACGGGCGATCATTGATCTCGATGGAATAATTCCAGTACCGATTTCCACTGTAGCGCACGTCCCGGACTTCCAGCAGGTACTCCCCCGGCGTCAGGGCCTGCGTCAGCAGAGGGTCGGCCGCGTAGGAATTGTCGACCGACGCCACCGTCGCGCCGGCACGAGCGCTGCGAAGGGTGATAATGGGATCCACATGGGTCTGCAGATCATGAATCTTGTCTTCCAGTCGCATGGCCTGGCAGTGAAACGTGAGCGTTGCCGGCTGGTCGATGGAAAACCGATAAAAGTCCACGTCTTCCGATTTCTCGACGGCGCCGCACACCGTCGCGGGCAGGGTGATTGGCTGAGCCGTGTCTGTCGTATCGTTCTTCGGATCTTCAATGATCACGGGGTCACGAACAATCACCAGTTGGCCCAGCGTACTGGCGCCGGTGGGGCCCACGATGCGGAAATCTCGCACGCCGGGCAGTGCATCCTGCGAGACGGTAAACCGGACAGCGATCTTCGTCAGCGATGGTTCCTTGCCATCCTTGTCCGGTTCCATCTTTGTGACGACTTCGCCGGTGACGCCCTCACCGGTTACCAGCACCTGGCTGGCGCCGAACATGCTGTAACGCGATTCGACTGTGTGTTCAGACGAGGTCCCCGCCTGAGCGGCCACAGGAGTGACACTCATGATCATCGGATAGGACGTCTGGGCAACGACCGATGATGTCAGCAGCAGGGGAAGCAGAATGACGGCAGATCTGAAGTTCATGGTGCTGGCCGTGATAGCGAAAGGACTCTTAAAGAGAAAGCAAACGGAAGACCGTGCGAAGCTGCAACGTCACCGTGATATTGCATTGCACCAGGTGGGCTGACGCAGGTCGGACATTCCCGTCCGACGTCGGGAGTTGTGAGTGGTAGGCGGTCGGCGGACAGGAATGTCCGCCGTACCTCTGCACGCGAATGTTCGATCTGCTTCGGACAGGAATGTCCAAAGTACGTTTGTCTGCGTTGCACCAGGCGGACCGACGCAGGTCGGACATTCCTGTCCGACGTCGGGAGTTGTGGGCGGTCGGTTGTCGGCAGACAGAAATGTCCGCGGTACCTCTGCACGTGAATGTTCGATCTGCTTCGGACAGGAATGTTCGAAGTACGTTTGTTCGGGAAGAGGCGTTTTGCTTTGGATGTTCATTTGCCGGGTGGCTCACGGAGACGGTGATGCCGGGAGCTGATTTCGACTAATACACGAACAGAAACTGCTTGTTGTTCAGCAGCGCCCACAGCAGGTCTTCGAAGAAAATCTGGCGCGACGGACTTTCCTTCAGAAACTCGCGAGCCGTCTGCAGTTCCGGTTCTGTGGGCTGGCGGCACAGGGTGACCTGATACAATTCCCGGATCAGGTCGTCGTCGGTGCGGTCCGAGGCCAGCAGCGTGGCCAGGCGTCCCTTGCCGTCAGAGATCTTGCCGGCCACGATGTCTCCGTTCAGGGTATGTAGCGCCTGCCCCAGATTTTCATCCGGCATTCGCTCGCATTCGCAGACACTGGCGCGTTTGGGTTTGCCGAAGGTCGTCAGAAAATAGTCCGGGTATTCACCGTCCGGCAGCTCGATGGCTCGCGTGCCGGCGGGCAGTCCGCGGAACTTGGTGCGTGAACCCGTCACATAGTCGACAGCGTCCAGCAG
This sequence comes from Fuerstiella sp., assembly GCA_040222735.1. Taxonomy (GTDB): domain Bacteria; phylum Planctomycetota; class Planctomycetia; order Planctomycetales; family Planctomycetaceae; genus Fuerstiella. Next base: position 2,294 of record JAVKCM010000182.1, read on the forward strand.
AGGTTCAGCAGCCAGTCGTTTGACGTGGAAGTGAGTGTAGAATTTTTCGTCCGCCACATTGTCTGTGGTGGGACCGGACGACAGCTGATACAGACGGGACCGCATGATCTCCCGGATCAGCTGTTTCAGATCGAATTCGTGTGCGATGAAATGCTCGGCCAGAGCGTCCAGCATGGCCGGATTGGTGGGAGGATTGGTGGCTCGCATGTCATCAACCGGCTCGACCAGACCGCGGCCCAGCAGGTAGCCGACATAGCGATTGGCGACCGACCTGGCAAAGTCGCGATTGTCCTTCGATGTCAGCCAGCGGGCGAGGGGAATGCGGCGGTCCAGTTCGTGGTCTGCCTCGTCTCCGTCCAGTGGTCGGGGCTTCAGGGTCTCACGGGTCCGGGGATGTCGCACGTCACCGCTGGAACGCACCATGACAACGGTCTCACGTCCGAACAGGCCGAATTCCTGACTGTTCTTGTTGCCGACGCGGGAAAAGAACGCGGCAAACGAGTAGTAATCTGCCTGGCTGTATTTTTCGAACGGATGATGGTGACACTTGGCACACTGCAGCCGGACGCCCAGAAACAGCTGAGCCGTCGCTTCGGCCAGGTCGGACGAATTGCTGTTGATCTTGAAGTAGCTGGCCGGACCGCTGGAATAGATTGAGCCCTTCGCTGTAATCAGTTCGCTGACGAACCGGTCAAACGGCTTATTGGTCCGGAAAGATTCCCGAATCCAGTTGTGCATCGCCCACATCCGCTGCTGATCGGCCGCCTGACCGTTGCTGGTGTTTCGCAGCAGATCAGACCACTTCAGCGTCCAGTACGCAGCGTACTGATCGTTATGCCGATCCAGATCCGGGTCGCCGGTCAGCCCCAGCAGTTCATCAATCAGCCGGTCCCGCTTATCAGCTTCGCTGCTGTTGATAAAGGCGTGTGATTCTTTCGGCGTCGGCATCGTGCCGATGGCATCCAGATAGGCTCGCCGTATAAACGTGGCGTCGTCGCACAGCGGCGACGGTGTCAGCCCCAGTTCGCGGAACTTGGTGAACGCTGCCTCATCGACAAAATTATTACTGCGCCAGTCAGTCAGTTCCGGGGCCGGGCCATACGGAGACACGAACATGGCGATGTCGGCATGACCTTCGAAGCGGACCATCACAGGAGCCTGACCACGACCTTCTACCGTGACCAGTCCGTCGCTGGTCACGGCCAGCACGGCTTCGTCCGTGGAATCGAATTTCGCCCGGCTGGTCACATCGCGGGTCGTGCCGTCCATGTATTCTGCCACCACGCGCAGCTGCTGAGTTTCAGTCGGTTCGGCGATCCGTTCCCGAGGCAACACGGTCAGTGTTTTCAGTCGGGGAGCATCCTTGACCGGCCCGGGAGCACCGCATTTCAGCCACGCCACCAGCGTGTCGTAAGCCGTGGAATCCTTCATCAGTCGCAGACCTCCGCCATGAGGAACCTGCATCGTGGGTTTCTTCAGCAGCAGACTTTCTTCCGGTTGCAGCAGGTTGACTCGTCGCTGCTGGCGATCACGGACCATCGAATCGTGGTCGAGTTTCGGGTCAAAGCCGACCACCGACAGAATAAAGTCGCCCTTGCCGAACTGGCTGGCGTGGCAGGCACCCGCGTTGCAGCCCAGCCGACTGATGATCGGGCGAATATGGCTGTCAAACGAAATGATTGGCTCTGGGACGACGTCGCTGACGGTGACAGGAACCGTTGTCGACATGCCCCCGACCATGACGTTGATGGTCGTCGAGCCGTTGCCGACCGCCAGCAGCCGGCCGGTCTTTGACACCTGCACCACCTCGCTGTTTTCGGATACATAGCTCGCGGTCGTCGTCAGGTCGGGTGACTGTTTGTGGACCGTTCCATCAGCGGCCACTGGTCGCGCCAGCAGTTGCACTTCTGCGAAGTTTCCCCGCATGGCAACCGTTTCCGGCTGCACCACAATACTGTCGGCAGCGGTCACGTTCAGAAACGCACAGCACGCAAGACACACGGCAGGCAGGCGGCGGCCGGATACAGGGCCGGACAATCGAAAAGACACGGCTGGTCCTCCGAGTTCACAGTTGGCGGGATTGACAGGGCGGTCGGAAGAACCGGTCTGAAACTGGTTCAGCCGGTGTCAGTACAGGTGGGAAGGAACAACACTGGAGTTCGCGGTGAACGTCAGAGAAAGAAGACGCTGCGTGAATCCGGAGGTCCCCGAAGCAGGTAGTTCAGCAAATGCCGTCAGCGAAGACAACAGATCGGGGCCTGCCCGAGCGCAGCCCACCACTGAGACACTTGCAGGAGATCCGGTGCACTGCCTCCATTATGTCCCAAATCTGCGGAGTCCGCCATCGTTAATTAAAAAACCACGTTCCGGACGGAGTGGCGTCGGCGTGAGAATCTGTCGCCAAATGCCGCTTCCTCACTCGACGATTCAGTGTGACCGGGATATACCGTGCGACTGTTCGTGTCCGCGGCGGCCGGGTCTCCGGCGGATGTCTGCCGGGACACCACATTTTCCCGAATAAGTTGTTTGCAAGGTACGAGTCCGCGATGGTTCGCCTCTTGAATTTGATGGTCGCCTGTGCATGTGGTGTGGCAAGTCTGTTGTCAGAATCGTCCGCGGGTGATCCCGTGGCAGAACTGCAGTCAGCGGCCATGGCAACCGGCAGATCCGGTTTAGGCCACTGGGGCACCGACCCGGAAAAATACTCAGACTGGAAGACGCACTCCAACCGTCTGGTTCCCGTCTACACCTTTGGCACGGGCCATGCCGACGGGGCGTTGAATCTGAATCATTATACCGGGCCCAACAGCCCGTATCGCAGTGCCGAGGCCGTAAAGCGTCTGTACGGTCGCCTGCCGGAACGAACCGTGACCGAAACGGCGGTCTGGATGGACCAGACGAACATCGCCGATCTGCAGACAGCGGCCGCCGCAGCGGGCCGGCAGTATATCTTCCTGGTCGTGTTCGACGGTATGGACTGGGAAACCACGCGAGCGGCCGCCATTTACAATCAGAAGTCCGTCGGCTACCGCAAAGGAAAGGGAGCGGGCACACATTTTCAGAACTATGATGCTGGCGGCACGGCTCAGTTCGCGTTCATGGTGACGAGTCCTCACAACGACGGCACCGATACGGACGTGGATCTGCAGACCGTCACGAACCCGGGCGGCACGGTGTTCGGCGGTTACGATCCGGCAGCAGGCGGATTCGCCCCGTGGGACATGCCGGCAGACCTCGGCTACCTGATTGCAAAGCCGTCAGAAGGTCTGGTCCGGCATGCCTATACGGATTCAGCGTCCTCGGCGACCAGCATGACGGCAGGAATCAAAACATACAACAATGCCATCAACGTCAGTTCTCGAGGAGAACAGGTAGCGACCATCGCTCACGACCTGCAGGATCAGGGCTGGGCAGTAGGCGCCGTATCTTCCGTGCCGATCAGTCACGCCACGCCGGCCTGTGCTTACGCGCACAATGTGACCCGGCAGGATTATCAGGACATTTCGCGGGATCTGCTGGGCCTGCCGTCTGTGGCTCATCCCGATCATCCGCTGACGGGACTGGACGTGATCGTGGGCGGCGGCTTCGGCACCACCGCCGATGACGGCGAATCTCAGGGAAGCAATTTCGAGCCGGGCAGCGTGTACATGGCGGACAGCGATCTGGAAAAAGTGTCCGTGGCCAACGGAGGCAAATATGTCACGGCCGTACGAACGCCAGGACGTTCCGGCAAGGAAGTGCTCGCAAACGCCGCTGCGATCGCCGCTGAATCCGGTGATCGGCTGCTGGGCTTCTTTGGAGTGGGCCAGTACAACGGCCATCTGCCGTTTCAGACAGCCAATGCAGATTACCAGCCGGTTCGAGGGGTCGCGAAGAAAGCAGAAGCCTATTCCCAGGCCGACATTCTGGAAAACCCAACGCTGGCAGACATGACGGTCGCCGCACTGGATGTGCTGCAGAGTCGCGACAGCAACTTCTGGCTGATGGTGGAGGCCGGCGATGTTGACTGGGCGAACCACGACAACAACCTCGACAATTCAATCGGCGCGGTCAACAGCGGCGATGCGGCAGTCCGAGTCATCACAGACTGGGTGGAAGCCAACAGCAACTGGGAAGAATCAATGCTGATTGTGACGGCGGACCACGGTCACCTGCTGATGCTGACGGCTCCGGAACTGCTCGCGGCCGATTCAGCGAGTGACACCGTGGATGACTCACGGCAGACAGACGTGGAAGAGTCCGAATAGGACGTCTGCCCGAGCCAGCAATCGCAGCCGAGTTCGTTGCGAGCACGACCGTTGCGAGCACGACCGTTGCGGGTCACGTGGTCGGGTCCACCGTTGTGGAGCGGTCTCCTGTTGTGGAGCGGTCTCCTGTTGTGGAGCGGTCTCCTGTTGTGGAGCGGTCTCCTGTTGTGGAGCGGTCTCCTGTTGTGGGGCGGTCTCCCGACCGCCCCACCATGCACCGTTGTGGAGCGGTCTCCCGACCGCCCACCATGCGAAATCGGCATGACGTCGATCGGGTTACCGTAACACCGATTGGGAGACCTTCGGTCGGTCGCGTGTTCGGGTCAGGAGACCCGAACGCAACCGTTGCCCCGGCCACAACCGTCGCCCCGACCACAACCGTTGCCCCGGCCACAACCGTTGCTCCGACCACAACCGTCGCCCCGACCACAACCGTTTTCACCCATTGTGGGGCGGTCCACCGTTGTGGGGCGGTCTCCCGACCGCCCCACCATGCGAAATCGGCATCACGTCGATCGGCTGAACGTATCACCGATTGGGAGACCTTCGGTCCGTTATTGATCGAACGTTTCTAGTCAGGCCGGATTTCAGCGGGCCGGATCGGGACGTCGGGAGAAGACCGCACCGACGACGAATACGATCAGCGTACCCATGACGATGGCCATCAGCGGATGCAGCCATGAGGCGACAGGAGCGACGGACTGAGCGAGTGGCCGCAGCCAGAGAGGTGGGTCCTTCAGGCCGCCCAGCGTGATCACGGCGATCGCTGTGATTCCAGCGATGACGCCCAGTGCGGCGCCGCGAGCCCCTTCAGCTCTGGTGAATCGGGCCAGCAGAATCAGTCCCAGCGTGCCGCCACTTAGCACGACGGACACCTGCCACCAGATATCCAGCAGTCGTGCTCCCTGCACGCGATTCATCGCCAGTGCGCCGGCAACACCCAGCGTCCCCAGCACGACGGTCATCAGACGAAGAAAACGCAGTTCAGAACGCTCATTGCGGATCACAGAGCCGTCCGGTGCCAGCTGCCGCGAGGGGAAAAAGCGATTTCTGACATCACACAGCAGCAGAGTGGCGGAACTGTTCAGTGACGAATCCACGGTGCTCATCGCGGCCGCCAGCACGGCCGCGATCATCAGCCCGGAAATGCCGGCCGGCAGTTCCGTCATCATGAAATGCGGCAGCACCTTTTCGGCAATGGTACCGTCCGGCAGCGATCCTGCGGTGGCGTAGAAGACAAACAATCCGGTACCGATAAAAAACAGCACGGCAGAAATCGGCAGGTAGGCGATCGCTCCCATCCATACGCTGCGGCGAGCATCGGCCTCAGACCTGGCGGTGAAGTAGCGCTGCACAAAGGTCTGGTCGGCGGCGAAGTTCTGCAGATTGATGAAGAAGCCGAAGACCAGCACTGTCCAGAACGACGATTCCGCAAAATCCAGTTTCAGGCTGCCCAGCGACAGTTTGTTCTGATTCGCCAGCTGGGCGCCCTCAATGATGCCGCTGAATCCGCCGGGCACTTTGGACAGCAGCACCACCAGGCACAGAATCATTCCTCCGATCAACACAATACTCTGCACCACATCTGTCCAGATAACGGCCTCGATACCGCCCAGCAGCGTGTACAGAATCACCAGCACCCCAAGTACCAGAATGATAGAGACAATCGGAACATCAATCAGTGCGTGCACGGCCACGGAAACGCCGTAAAGAATCGTGCCGATCCGCATCACGTGGTACATGATGTTGAACATGGCAGAATAAATCCTGGCCCATGTTCCAAATCGCTTCTCAAGATGTTCGTAGGCGGAAAGACTGCCACAGTTGCGAAAGAAAGGGACAAAGAACACGGTGGCCACCAAAGCCGCGTAGGGCAGCGATAGTGAGAACACAAACGCGTTCCATGTGCCGGCGTATGTCTTGCCGGGATTCGCGATGAAGCTGATGCTGCTGACGAAGGTGCCGATAATCGACAGCCCCACGACCCAGCCGGGCAGCGAACCACCGGCCGACATGAATTCGGCGGCGGTCTTTGTCCGACGCGTCATGAAGCACCCGATCGCCGTCACGGCGAGCAGATAAACGGCGACGACTGTCAGATCGATCGGGCTGGCATTCGGCATGGTTGTACGAATCTTCACCAGTGACACAGGAAGGTGAACCGCCTGCTGCCCTGCGCTGACTTTTCAGACGTACCGTCGAACGGTACCGTGCGGTTCAAACCGAGGCATGGTATCAACGATGCCGGATGATTGAATCCGGACGCATCGAATACCGTACGAAAGGACTGATGGATGAAGTACTTACTCTGGATCGCAGGCCTGCTGTCGCCTCTGGCAGCTCAGGACCGGCCGCAGCAGAATATTCAGACAGTTGGCACAACGCGAATTCGAACAGATCGGCCCTGGCAGCTGGCAGTGATGCAGACCTCGCAGCAGACAGACGCTGCGTCAGCGACAGAACCGGAACCTTCGACGGAACCTTCGACGGATCCTGAAGCCGCGGCCGGCAGACTGCCGCGGACCGAGCCACAGGCCGTCGGGATGAGT
>JAVKCM010000183.1:0-4359 GCA_040222735.1 Fuerstiella sp.
CTCACGCAGATAGCCATCGTGCGTACGTTGGGCTTTCCCCGTGAGGTGCAGGTCTTCGGACATCTTCTCGTACAGCGGTCCGGTAAAGAAGGCGGATTGAGGCATGGATCTGTCTCCTGTTGAGTGGAAAAAGAAAACTCAACAGAACAGCATTCCCGACAGACTCCCGTACGGGTACCATACACATCTGAAAATGCCCCGCCGCGACAGCGGCTTACTTGAACCAATGTGTTGCACACGGAGCGACGTGCGGCGTCGGTTCTGAGGTCAATGTCGTTCGCCGCCGCCCGGTCAACACAAACGTTCCGCTATGGTGACAAGGCACTCACACTTGATATCCGTTTTGGTCGCCGGCGCGGCGGTCATTTGCTGTGTGTGCACGATCCATTCATCCTGCATACAGACTGGATCAAAGGCATCCGACAATTTTCCGACAGGAGGATCAAGCCCGGAGGGCGTGGCATGTGACCTAATGCGGGCCTACCTCTCAAAAGACGCTGATCTGTTCGAGGGACGTCGGTGCAGACAGTCATGCGAGGGCCGACTGGATCCGGCGATCGCCTATGATCATTTTCTCGGATATGTTCCGCAGCCATTGGAAGTGCGGGCAAATCACCGCATCCAGTTTGCCTCACCGACCCGGATCGAAAAAGTGTTTCCTTCGCCGCTGATTCCAATGTCGGAAGAATTGGCAGCGATAAGGCGATTTGACCTGCTGCTCGATTATGGCGCGGTTGAAAGCAAGTTCTTCGACATTATCACGGTGGCCGATGGTGGTCATCGTTACATCACTCGTGTCGAAGCCATTCACATTGGCAAACATGCTGATGATAACTGGTCGAAGCTCACGCCGACGGGTACATGGCAGGCGCGGATCATCAGGACTCCCGTCGCACATAAATCGGGTAACGGCCGGCCTCGCGAATGACCTTTCCCACGCCATCGACAGTGCGAGTCTGGAGTTGGCGATTCGACCAGGCGAAGTAAACGTCCAAACTCGCACGGCGCTTCGCCGCCCAGTTCCGATAAACTCCGCCAGCGCCCGCCGTGCTGCCTGGACCTGAGGCCACCCCATTACCACCGCCCTCGCCAACAACGCAGCTGCTACTGCCCACTGCAAAAAAGGCGCGCCGGCTCAAAGCCAATGACCTGTTCCTGGAGTTTCAGGAACGTTGCCAGGCCGGTCCGCGCAAACCCGAGCGACGCGCAACCTGTGCCGATGATCCCCTGCTGTTCTGTCGCGCCTACCTGCCCCACCACTTCAACGTCCCGTTCTCGGACTTCCACAAACAGGATGCCCGTAAACTGCGGGGAGCTGTCGAGGACAAGGAGTGGTTCGCCATCGCAGACCGCCGTGAAGGGGGCAAGACCACTCGCTGCCGGGGTTTCATGCTGTGGGGAGCCTGTTACGGCCGGTTCCAATATTGCGTCTACATTGCCGCCACCGAGAAGTTGAAGGGCCAGTCGCAGAACTGGCTGATGAAAGTCCTGATGGACGGGGCCTCGCCGCTGGCGGGGGACTTTCCGGAACTGGTCCTGCCATTCGCCTCGGCCGCGGGCAAGTCGGTGTCGGCCCGGCACAAGACGTGGAAGGGCGAGCCCTGTCATCTGACCTGCGGCGCAGACCAGATTGTCACGGCGAATACTGATCTCGACTGGTCCCTGTGCAATCAGCGCGTGTTCGAATTCGCGTCGATGGAAGGCGGCGATCCGTGGACGCAACTACGCCGTGCCCGGTGGTGGCACGATTCGGCCGGATCTGGTGATCGCGGATCGCCTCAGCGATTTCTATCCGGACGATGCCCTTCGGTTGGCGGCAACTACCCGTCAGCGATAATATGGCGTCGTTTTGGGGCGTTCACTCACACCACCAACCGGGGCATCGAAGCAGAACTGGGCATGATTGTGGCCAGGAATGGCTCGCCGGCTTGATGCCCCGCGTTTGTCTGGCAGACAGGACTACCTACCATGCGAATGAAAGTGACGCTGGCGATCATTGGCCTGTTGTTGACCGTCGCACCGTCACCGAGCAAAGCGGATGACGACGCCACGTGGAACCGGCTAAAACGGCATTTCGAAGTACCTGCCGAATTCGCGCAGCAGTTTGGCGAATACTGGTCGCCACTTAAGTTTTACGACGGCACTCCGGTCAAAGACGCTGCCGACTGGGTTCGGCGTCGACAGGAGATACTCGACCGCTGGAACGGTCTGCTTGGCAAATGGCCGGCAGTAATCGAACGTCCTCTTCTTGAGCGTCTGGAATCGTCGCGACGCGACAACTTCACGCAATATCGGATTCGTGTCGAAGTCGCGGAGAGGCGAATGCTTGACGGTTACCTGCTGATCCCCGACGGACCGGGGCCTTTTCCCGCAGTTGTTGTCCCCTACTATGAGCCCGAGACGAGCATCGGCGTAAAGGGTGAATTGCGTGATTTTGCACTGCAACTGACGCGGCGTGGGTTTGTCACGATTGCGGTCGGCTCGCCCGGCGGCGACGCCCGGCAACCTGATACGGCGGCGACGCAATTGCAGCCGTTATCGTACCTGGGATACGTCGCGGCGAATTGCTGCAACGCACTGGCCGCACAGCCCGAAGTAGACCCGCTGCGGATCGGGATCGTCGGTCATTCGTATGGCGGGAAATGGGCCATGTTCGGTTCATGCCTGTATGACAAGTTCGCTTGCGCCGCGTGGTCGGATGGAGGAATCGTATTTGACGAATCGCGGAGCAGTGTGAACTATTGGGAGCCCTGGTACCTCGGTCTCGGTGAAGGGCCGAAACGCAAGCCGGGGCTGATCACTCCGGAAAACCCGCGCACAGGTCCTTATGCTCAGCTGATCGAACAAGGACTTGATCTTCACGAGTTGCACGCGTTGATGGCCCCGCGACCATTTCTGGTCTCAGGGGGATCGGAGGATTTCCCGGCCCGGTGGATACCGTTGAATCATTCGATCGCGGTGAACCAGTTGCTTGGCGCAACGCACCGCGTTGGCATGACTAATCGTCCGACACATGCCCCGACTGTCGAATCGAACGAACAGATCTATTTGTTCTTTGAACACTTTCTGAAACCGTAGAAAGCTGACACCGATGACTTCACGTCGAGACAAACGTGTCCTTCCGGTAAGCGTGCCTGAACGAATTTCGCCGGCTCGGTACCGTGGTTGGTTTTACCTTTGGGGAGACCGACGATGGCTGGACGAAAACGTGGTGAGATCGGCGGGGCACTGGCGCGGGGGCGAGATCGGTTTGAGGCGTGGCGTCGGTCACGACAGGCGGTGTTCACCATTCCTGCCGAGCTGTCATCGCTAAACAGCAATCGTCATCGTCAACGCTACGTCCGCGAAGGCCGCGAGCGGACGGGCTGTCATGCGACCAGCCATGAGGCTGACGGCGAACCGCTCGACGCTTCCTTGAGCGATCCCGAGCCAATGGCGGGGAGTTCGTGCCCGACGTGCGGCGAGAAACTGGAGTCACTGGAACACGTGTATCGCACGAGCTGGCGTGATGTGTTTGGCGATCGCCGTACGTGCCCGGCATGGTATCGGACGTGAAAGCAATCCGGATGAGCGCGTTCCCTTGCACTCTGAGGCGCCGGCCATTTCCCGACGTTATTGAATCAGCCACAGGACAACACCCCGCGGTCAGCGGGTAGGGTTGACGCAGAAGCGGCGTTCAGCCGCTTCTGCAAGGGGAGCGCGCTGTGTGCCAGGTCGGCGCTCCCCTCAATTGTTTCGCCTGAACGGCGAAACAATTTCGACCACTCCCGCTGTGCGGGAGGGTGTGTTGCACGTGCGCTTGGGGAGAGGCTATCTTTGCTTTGGTTAGCATGTGCGTCGCCACCTGGGAGCGATTGGGTGGGGGGGCTGAGGCGACCAGCGCCCCTCAAAGCATCCGCGCGTCGTGACACTGGTGTGCCGCGTGCGAAACTGGAGACCTTCGGTCGGGCGAGTGGACGGGTCAGGAGACCCGTCCACAACGGAGCACAATGCGGCTTTGAGGGCGACGCGACGTGCTGCCCGCGGTATGATGTACCGCCAGCAGTACAGTCACCGTGACTGATACCGCAAGAACGTCGTGAGCCCACCGTGCTCACGAACCGGCAAAGTTCAACGCACCATCTATGAGTCCGCATCCCTGCGGCCGCATAGATGGCAATTCGTTCTGGCACGAAGTGACGTCGTACTCGTACTCAGGCGCCAGCCGGTACTCGTACTCCTACTCGAATCGGGGCACCAATGGCCGAACCAATCTTCGACCACGATCGACTCGACGTTTATCGTCTCTCCATCGAATACGTTGCATCGTCGTTCACAATTGCGAAGGATCTCAACGGTTGCCATCGTCATGCCCGCGAC
>JAVKCM010000184.1:0-36764 GCA_040222735.1 Fuerstiella sp.
CAGTTCCTCGCGTGCCGCCAACAGTTCTTCCAGCTGAGCATCCAGATCGGCCTGCGACTGTTGCTGCTGCGTCTGCAGTTCGTTTCGCTCGGCATCAATTGCCGCGCGAGCCGCTTCCAATTCCGCTCTTGCCGTCTGCAGTTCATCCAGCTGAGCATCGAGTTCCGCTCGCGCCTGTTGCTGCTGCGTGTGAAGTTCGTTTCGCTCGGCTTCGAGTGCTGCCTGAGCCGCTTCCAGCTCCGCGCGTGCCGTCTGCAGTTCTTCCAGCTGAGCGTCGAGTTCCGCCCGCGCCTGTTGCTGCTGCGTGTGAAGTTCGTTTCGCTCGGCTTCGAGTGCTGCCTGAGCCGCTTCCAGCTCCGCCCGTGCCGTCTGCAGTTCTTCCAGCTGAGCGTCGAGTTCCTCCCGCGCCTGTTGCTGCTGCGTCTGAAGTTCGTTTCGCTCGGCATCAATTGCCGCGTGAGCCGCTTCCAGCTCCGCTCTTGCCGTCTGCAGTTCATCCAGCTGAGCGTCGAGTTCCGCCTGCACCTGTTGCTGCTGCGTGTGTAGGTCGCTTCGCTCGGCGTCTATAGCCGCCTGAGCCGCTTCCAACTCTTCGCGTGCGGTTTGCAGTTCGAGCCATCTGAGCTGCATGTCTGATGCCGAAGCCTGCAGCTGTTGCGCTTCTTTCTGGATCGCCGCCTCGGCGTCGATCAGTTGCTGTTCGCGCTGGTTCAGGCTGTCCCGGGCCGCGTCCAGCTGTTGTTCAGCCTGCTGTTTCTGCCGCTCGTAGGCGGCGGCGGAGGCCTCGAACTTCTGTCGTTCGGCTTCCAGTTGTTTCGATGATTCGTTCAGAATCCGCGCACGCAGGTCGGCGGCGGTCTGTTCATCGGCCAGAGCCGCCTTTTTCCGGGCCAACCGGGTCTGAAGAGCGGACAGTTCTGCTTCCTGCTGTCGTTGCCATTCAGCCGGGTAAGTTTCTCGCTGCTGCGGCAGAACCTGCTGACGATCCCGGAGTTCTGTGTCTGTTCTGGAATGTGTGTGTGCGGGAGGTTCGGCCCGAGGATCTTCCGACCCATGAGGATCAGCGGCGGAACCGCGGGCCTTCGGATTCAGGGCGTTTCCGCCAGGGGCCGACGCCTGTCTGGCAGGTCCTCGAGCGGTTGCGGACGCGGAATGACGAAAAACCACGCCGCGGCGGCGATGTTCCACCCGGAACGTGGCGGGGCCGATGGCAACCAGGTCTCCGGCATTGATGCGTCGTTGATCGGTGACAGCTTCATCGTTGACCTGAACCGGGTGGCCGTCCATGGGCAGAACGGCTGCGATGCCGTTTCGTGAAACGACCAGTCCATGGCGGGCTGCAACTCCGTTCAGTCGGATCCGGGCATCACATCCCCGTGCACTTCCGATCACGCACTGTCCGTCCGAGGGCACCAGCAGCGTCTCTTCTCCTGCATCCCACGCAGGAACAAGCGCCGTCAGCAGACGTTCGGCCTGGGTCACAGGTTGACTGGAAAACTGCGGGGACATCTTTTACTCCGTGATCACTTTCCGGAAGCGGCTGTTTGCAGGAACTGCCGCCCCACTTCGATTATCGGCACAGTGACCTCCCCATCGTTGTCCATGAAACATCGTACGGCCGGCCGTAGGGCTTGTGCAGGATGTGTCAATCCGCATCCGGCGTCGTTTTTACTTATTCATGAATCACATACATCAGAAACACCGGGATATCGTGGGACTCGAGAGGCAGAGTGCGGTATTCATCAAAACTGCGCAACTGACAGATAGGCGGTAACATCTGTACAGGTTGCCCAGTTACCCAGGGCGGCTGCCGGTTATGTGCTGGCAGCGGTCAATTGTGCAGAATCTCAGAATCCTGCTTCACCGGCGGCGGGCGGGTTCGAACAATACCGGCGATTGACGGGAAGGTACCGGTGTTGCCGACCATGACGTCCACGGAATGCGGGCGTCAGAATTGTGTTGGGCAGGATTTCAGCCGGCACTGACCGGGGATGCAGCAATCTTTTTAAACCTTCGCAGAATCGTTTGAGCAATCTCGAAATTCGGCGTACGGTTGCCACAGGAAGTCGGCTTCGCCTTCTGACCATTCCGCGCCGTTATCCGGTCGTGCCGAAACAGTACATAAGCACACGAGGCGTTTACCAATTTTTCGACGGCGCGGTTCCCTCGGACGGCCCCGCATCGGTCAAGACAGCTTGTGCAGCGAGATGAATCGCAAACCCGCCTCGACAATTGTCAAAAGTACTCATCTGGCCGCCTGCTTCGGTGCGCTGGCGTTTGTCACCTGGGGGCTGCTGACTCCGGATCCGCTGGCGGTTGTCCGCCGCAGTCCGCTTTCGATTCTGACCACGATCAGTGATCTGCTGATGCACTTTGGTGCCTACGGCATGTTTTCACTGGTCTGTTGTTCGCTGACGCTCAGCAGTCAGGACAGCTGGGTCCAGAAGTCGGTGGTGGCCCTGCTGGTTGTGCACGGTCTGGGTACAGAACTGCTGCAGACCTGGATTCCATGTCGCACCTGCGATCCTCTGGATGCCATGGCCAACATGACGGGTATTACTGCCGGGGCTGTGGGGGCCGTCTGGCTGCTGCAGCGACGCCCTGAACAGACGACGGCGGCCAGCTGACGGCTTACGTTCCTGCCGATCCAGGACGCAGCCCCGATCACCAGCAGAATCTACGCGTTCCATGAATTCCCTGCCCGAAAATCAGGTCTACGAAATCATCGGGGTGGAGGGATTCACCCACCTGGTCGCTGCGTTTTATCGTCGAGTGGCCGAAGACAGCCTGCTGAGGCCGATGTATCCGCCGGGCGACCTTTCCGCCGCTGAGGACCGGTTACGCGGATTTCTGATCTTCCGCTTCGGCGGGCCGCAGACGTACATCGCCGAACGCGGCCATCCACGGCTCAGAATGCGGCATGTTCGTTTTGCCGTCAACAAAGCGGCCCGGGACCGCTGGATGCAGCTGATGAACGAAGCATTGCAGGAAGTTCAGCTGCCAGACGACGTCACCACTCTGCTGCGGGCGTTCTTTGAGCAGGTGGCTACGTTCTTAATCAACACGCCCGAATAAAGGTCGCTGGCGGTTCGGTTTACGCTGCTTCCTGCTGATCCGGGCGTGCCATTGAGCCTGTCTGCCAGGACCAGAGATCCAGCGAGCTCAGGACCTGCTGAGCGACGATCATGGCGTTGACGCCTTCGTGACCGCCGACCTGAGGAGCGTATTCGCCGCGGATGGCGGCTTTGAATTCTTCCAGTTCCAGCGACATGGCATCTGCGCTGTCGGCCTGAATTTCCTCAGCCTGAATCCATTCGCCGAACACTTTGTCCTTCAGTGTTCGGGGATCAGCGGCCGCGGCGGCAATGGCATGTACCAGTGCCGGGTTGGCCTGAAATTTCTGCCCGGGCTGCCAGTGAGTCACCTTGCGTGACTGTAGGTCTGCCTGAAGACATCCGGTTGAGCCCCAGATCTGCATTGTGCGTTCGGCGGTCGGACACATGCGGCTGGCGGTCAGATCAACGATGGTGCCGGACGGCATTTTCAGGCGGGCCACGGCCATGTCTTCGTGCGGGCCGATGCCCTCGGCTCCGAAGGCGTCGACCGAGGTCGGCATCTCACCGGTCAGGGCCAGTGCCAGATCGATATCGTGGATCATCAGGTCGTGAACCACGCCGATGTCTGTGGATCGGAATGTGTACGGTGAAACTCGCTGAGCACGGATGTACAGCGGGTGACCGCACCGCTGCCGCGCCACGTCGAAGGCCGGGTTGAAGCGTTCAATATGGCCGACCTGCAGCAGCGCATCGTGGTGAGCGGCCGTGCGCCACAGCGTCTGTGCCTCGGTCACGCTGGCGGCCAGCGGCTTTTCGACAAATGTCGCCACGCCGGCTTCCAGAAAGAAACTGGCGGTGCTCAGGTGAAAGCTGGTGGGAGCGGCGATCACCACGCCGTCCAGGTCGCGTGGCAGCGACTGGACGGTCGGAAACCACGTCGTCTGCAGTCGGGTTGCGACACGCTGTCCCTGTTCCTGTGCCGGGTCAACGACACCGACCAGTTCCACGTCTTCGAAGGCGGCCAGCTTGCCGGCATGGTGCTGGCCCAGCGATCCCACGCCAACCACTGCGATTCTTAAGCGATTCATGCTGCTTTACGATCTTCCGAATCTTCCTGAGAGGCTTTGTTGCGAAATGCCTCGCGAGCGCGCCCGAGTCGGCCGGCCCGCTGAGCCTCAATGAAACTCAGCAGCTGAGACAGTTCGAGCGGAATAATTCCGTCCAGCGTATCATCAAAATAGGACATCACTTCCGCCAGCGTCCGGCGTTTGCGATACAGCAGCCGAAACGCGGTGCGGACCACTTCGATAGAGTGTTCAGAGATACCGGCGCGACGCATGCCGACGACATTGATGGTCTTCAGCGTCGGCTTGTCGCTGCCGGCGGCCAGCATAAACGGCGGTATGTCGTGCGGAACCCGACAGCCGCCACTCACAAAGCTGAGTCTGCCGATGGTGGAAAAATGGTGGACCACGGTGTTGCCCGACACGATGGCTCGATCGTGAACGTGGACATGCCCGCCCAGCAGCACCCCGTTGACCAGAATCACATCATCAAAGATCCGGCAGTTGTGGGCTACATGGCTGTTGGCCATGAACATGTTTCGATGACCGATGCGGGTCAGGTGATCTTCTTTTTCCGCGCCACGGTTGACCGTCACACCTTCGCGAAAGATGTTGTTGTCGCCGATCAGAACCTGCGTGCCGGAGTCCTGGTAACTGATGTCCTGCGGTTCACCGCCGATGACGGCACCCGGGTACAGCCGGTTACCGCTGCCGAGTGTCGTGCGGCCGGTCAGCACCACATGGCTGATCAGTTCGGTGAAGTCACCGACAACCACATCCGGTCCGATCGTGCAGAACGGACCGACCACCACGCCCTTGCCGAGCCGGGCCGAGGGAGCAACCTGAGAAAGGGGAGAAATCTGTGGTTCCATGCTGATCATCCTGATCGGTGTCTCTGCCTTCGTTCAGTCCGTTGAACGCCGGCCCGTCATGCTGCGGTGATTGCTGCAGCAGGTTGTCCCTGCTTCATCATCGTCAACACGTTTGCCATTTCGTGATTCAAATGATGACCGCTGCGAGTCGCGGTCAGATGTCCGTGAAAAGCGGTTCCGCTAAGTGCCAGGTCTCCAACACAATCCAGAATTTTGTGACGCACGCCTTCATCCGACCAGCGCAGGCTGTTGTCAATCGGGCCATCGCTGCCGATTACCACAATGTCTCTGGTGGTCAGATGCGAACCATATCCCATTTTTTTCAACGCCGCGATCTCGCTTTCCAGCACAAATGTGCGGGCGTTCGAGATCTGTTGATAGAATGTTTCGGGAGACAGTTCAATGGAAAACTGCTGGGCCGGAATCAGGCCGCGAACGCCATAGTCAAAGTGGTACGTGATGGCCGGACACGGCAACAGATACGGACGCAGTGCCAGCGACTGTCGCGCCTGACCCTTCAGGCGGCAGGCACTGCTGACGGTGACCACGCTGGCTGCAGCCGTGGTCTGTACCAGTCCCGCATCCAGAATGCCATCGCAGAACGGCCGACACGAACCATCATAAGCCGGCACTTCCGGCGCATTGATTTCAATCAGGCAGTTGTCCACCTGCAGACCTGCCAGAGCCGCCATCAGGTGTTCCACGGTTTCCACCGTCGCTTCGTTCGAAGCGGCCAGCACCGTCCGACGCGGCACACGCGTTACGAATTCACAACGAGCCGGAATGTCAGGGGCACCGGAAAGGTCGACCCGTCGGAACACAATCCCCGTGTTCTCTGCCGCCGGCAGAATTCGGACCGTGGCATCGTAACCGTGAAACAGGCTCAGACCCCGGAATTCGACCGGTCGCCCGATGGTGGACTGCGATCGCACGCCGGACCGGGTAAGCTCAGGAACTGCGCCTTTTGCCTCGCCAACCGCTGACACGAAGTCATCTCCCCCGGAATCCACAGGAAAACCGGCAGCGGACTCCTGTTTCGTCAGAAGCCACTGCCGGACCAGTCTTCAAACACTGCACACTGCTCTGAATCAAGCTCTGTTCAGAATCAGAATCGTGAGTTGATCGAAATGTCAGTACCTCACCGCATCCTGCGTCTGACCAGGATTATCCGACGCTGCCGATCCGAGGACCGGCAGCATATTCAGGCAAACTAGTTACGGGATGGTGTTCTTTGCGAAGCCTGAGAGGCAGCCGTACCGCCACTCGTCTTGGCATACTGCTTGTTCAGATAATCCAGCACCGTGTCCGTGATGTCGTTTTCAGCCCTGGAATAGATGAAGGTCTTGTTCATGGTCTGAACGGCTTCCTGCGGATTCGTCGTGTCGTCGATGCCTTTGCGGTTGAATCGCATCACATGATCGAACTTGGCGTACTCTGCATAAAGCTTGACGGCGGCCGTGACGTCGGTGTAGATCGTCTTGAACATTTCAGATTCGCGGCGGGCCAGACGTCGCTGAGTCGCGGCTCGGAAGGCGTCGAATTCGCCCTTCTGATCCAGAATCTGCTTTTCGGCCTGCTCGTACTGCGGTCCGCCAGCGTCAAATTTCTTGATCTCTGTCTGCATTTTCTGCAGACGTTCAACCATCTGCTTGGCTTCCGCATCGCTCTTTTCGATCTCTCCCTGCAATCCGGTTCTCAGGTCCTCGAACTTCTTGTAGTTCTGGAAGACGTGAGCCATGTCAATCAGGCCGACCCGATGACCGGTGGCGGCAGCGGCGCCGCCCTGTGCGTGCAGAGAACTGGTCGTGGCGACCACGGCGAGGGCAACTATCGAGGAAATCAGCTTTTTCACGGGAAGGGCACTCCTTTGCCGGTTACAGCCCCGAATTCCGTGGGGCAGTCTTATGCGTAACGCGTGGTGAGTTTTCAGAAACGCCTGTAGCGAGTCGGAAATGTCCCAGAGACGCGTGGTTCGGTCAAGATCTTTGCGGCCTTTCCACCGGCAATTCGTCAGCCGCCCCACCCGTCCGGCCCGAAACCGGCACATTCTGCGCTCAGCCCGATTCCTCTCCAGTCATCTGCCAGTCTTTGCTAGGCTGTCAGGAATAAAGAGCCAACGCCCGCGCCTGATGGATGGAGCCATGGGATATGAACAAGAGCCAGCTGCCGTTTTTTCGTCTCGTCCGCGTCATCGTTCCCGTGATCGTGCCCGTCACTGTGATGATCAGTGCGATGATCGCAGCGATCACTGTGGCGATCGCTGCGGCCGGCGCTCCGGCCGCGCAGGCGGCGGCTTTCTCTCAGGACGACACATCCGCCCGGGGCAGCCAGCCTGCAGAAAATGTACGGCAGAACGATGCTGAACCAGCAGCGTTTTCCCGGGGAGCCGTCCCCAGAACCGCGTTTCTTGCAGATGATGCGTCCCTGAATGATGTCTGCGGAGTCGGCAGCCACTGCTGGGCCGTGGGCGAGCGAGGCGTGATCATTCGCAGCCACGACGGCGGAATCACGTGGACTGCCGACTTTCTGCCGATCGACGCCAGCCTGAAAAGTGTCTGTTTTCTGACCGATCAGATCGGCTATACGGCCGGCTCGGCCTTCGAACCCTTTGGTCGTCGACACCGCGGAGTTCTGTGGATGACACGGGACGGCGGTGATTCATGGGCAGAACTGACTCGCACTGATCGGCTGGACAATTCGAATGCCGGTAAACCGGTCGGGCACATGGACGCTGCTGAGCTGCCACCGCTTTGCTGGGTGCGTTTCTTTGATCTCGAAAATGCCGTCGCGATCGCCTCGCCGGATACACCGGGGACCGGGTCTGTCGTGCTGCGGACCGCAGACGGCGGTGTTACATGGACGCCGTTGACCTCAGATCAGCAGGAAGTTGCGTGGTGTTCGGCCGACTTTGTTTCCCGAAACGACGGTGTGCTGGTGGGCAGTGGAAATGCGTCGGCCGCTGTGGTGGCCGACCGTCTGATCACCCTGTCTCAGCCGCAGCGAAGTCTCCGGCAGCTCAAGGATGCCAGTCTGTTTCGCGACGGCACCGGCTGGGTGGCCGGGGACGGCGGATTATTGCTGAATAGTGCGGACGGCGGCGTCACATGGACGCCTCCGGCCGCTGTGCTGGCTCCGGTGCTGCACGATGTCCTGGATTTCAGCAGCGTTGATCACCGCGGTCCGACCGTCTGCGTGGCGGGCAGTCCGGGAAGTATTATTCTGCACAGTGCTGATGCCGGGGCCTCATGGACGTTTCGGCAGCTGAACGACCCTTCCCCGATTCATCGCCTTCGTTTTGTGGCAGATCAGACCGTGCTGGCGGTCGGCGCGTTTGGTGTGATTCACCGTTCCGAAGATCAGGGGCTGACGTGGACGACCGTCCGCGGCGCCGGATATCGGGCGGCTGTGATGTGTCTGACCACCAATCCGGAAGACATCTCGTTCCGGCTGCTGGCGAATATCAGCGGTGATCAGGGATTCCGGGCCGTGGTTGTGCAGCCGTCCGCCCGACTGCCGCGAGACGGTCTGGATGACCGGCAGGCGGCCACATCGCTGCAGGCGGTCCTGCCGTTAACGGGAGCAAATGTGTTCCGACAGGACTGGATGTTTTCACGAACGCAACCGCTGCAGCATCTCACAGGACAGCATCTCTGGAATACATGGGGGCGTCAGACAGACGGACGCGTGGCTGAGATTCTGCCGCAACGGCTGGCTCAGCTGATCCGGATCTGGCGTCCGGATGTTCTGGTTGTCGAGCGAAGTTCCGACTCAGATCAGGTGGCGCAGATCATGTTGCAGGGGCTGGAACCGGCGCTGAAGATCGCGGCTGGCACCGACCCGCGCGGCGGCCTGCTGGACAAGGTGGGATTGGCGCCGTGGACAGCCGCCCGGACCGTGGTTCGTGAACCGGGCACCGGCTCTTCGTCGCTAAGTTTTCGCGGTGATGCACTGCTGCCTTCCCTCGCCACCACCACCGATCTGGTGGCGGAATACTGTGAACAGGCGGCGGGGCTGGCCCCGGACGCTGCCTCAGACAGGGCTGAGTCGCGTGCTGCCGGGGATTCCTATACCGTGTCTTCCATCGGCCACGCCGCCGCCACTCCGACGCACCTGCTGTCCGGTCTGATGTCTGCTCCCGGTTCGGCGGCTCGGCGAAATATTCGCTTTATCGATACTCAGCATCGTGAACAGCTGGAAAAGCTGACTCAGCAGCATCGTACTCAGCGCGCCGCCTTCGAAGGACATCTTGCCACGGCCGGCACCCCGTTGAGCCTCATCGCCGGTCTTGGAAAAGTCGGACAGGGGCTGCCTGAGCACCTGGCACTGCAGCAACTCAGGCATCTGGCCGCGCTGTACGAATCTGTGGACAATCTGGAAGGCCATGTGGCCGTGCTGAGGGAGATCACCGAGCGTTTTCCCGGCAGCGCTGAGGCCGCCGATGCGGCGGAACTGCTGTTTCAGTTCTATTCGTCTCAGGAACTGAGGTTTCTGCGGCGCCGGGCCGGTCAGCCGGGAGGACCAGCGGACCGACAGTCACAGATCCGCCAGGCGGCCGCCTCCATTCCGGGGATCGCCATCGGTGTACCGAATTCGGCGCTGCCGGCCGGGAACGTGCTGCCGGCAAATGGAATCGTCACCCAGCCCGAGACAAAACCCGGACGCGGCACTCTGCTGGGTAATTCCGCCGGGTCAGATACCTCAGCTGTGGACGCCATCTGGGACGCCAATGCCGCTGATGCACTGCAGCGACTGGCCGCCGTGTCGCCCGAACGTGCTCGTTCACCACGACTGCTGCTGCGTCAGGCCGCCAATGCCCGACGACAGGGGACGCTGGGAGAAAACAGCTCGCTGCTGTCGCAGGCGGCGGCGGGTGACGGGTTATTTGCACTGCTGGCCCGAGCGGAACTGCAGGCGGTGCACGGGGCCACCCAGACGCCGGTTCCTGTGATCAATCTGCCCAGGGCCGCATCAAAACCATTTCTCGACGGTCGCCTGACTGAGCCGGTCTGGCAGAACGCCATTGAACTGCACCTGGCGGCCAGTGATTCTGCGGACACGGGACTGTCGCCAGACTGTCTGCTGATGTTCGCCTGGGATGAAGACCACCTCTACGTCGGCGGCCGCATGGAACATGCGACTTCATCACCGCCGATACCGGACCGGACTGCTGCCCGACGGCACGACGCGGCGCACGGCAATCTGGATCGTGTGCAGATTACCTTTGATGTCGACCGCGATTACACCACCGGGTTTGAGTTCATTATTGATCAGGTCGGTCAGACCAGTGAACGCTGCTGGCGTGCGGAAAGCTGGAACCCGGAATGGTTTCTGGCGGATGATTCCGACGAACAGGTGTGGCAGTTTGAAGCCGCGATTCCTCAGAACGAACTGGGGTTTCGCAGCGTCCGCGCCGGAGATCTTTGGGCCATCCGCGTGCAGCGTCTGATCCCGGGCGTCCTGCAGCAGTCACTGGCAAATTCTGATCCCGAGGCTGATGCGGCAGGCACAAACGGCTTTGGGTTGCTAAGGTTTATCCGCAACCGTCAGTGACAGGTGAGCAACAACGACCAGAATCCTCATGATTTCAAACTGTCATGTCTCTGCTGATCGGTACCGATGAAGCCGGCTACGGTCCCAACCTGGGGCCTCTTGTGATCACGGCAACGTCGTGGGAACTGCCCGACGGTATGATTCCGTCCGACATGTGGGCGACCCTGAAACAGGCGATCACCGATGTGCCGTCCCGCGGTGACGATCGGCTTCATGTGGCCGATTCGAAGAAGGTCTATACTGCCGGCAAACCGATCACGTCGCTGGAACGGTCGGTGCATGCGTTTCTGAGACATCTGCAGTATCCGACCGAAGATGTGGGTCGGCTGGGCACCACGCTGGGCGGACCGCGGTTCGCCTCCGACTACCGGGCTGTCTGCCAGGACACCGTGACAGAACTGCAGCTGCCGGCCAGTGCCGATAAAAGTCATTGTGAATCCGCAGCACAGCGGGTTCAGGCGGCGCTGACCCGGACGGGCGTTCGGTTGCTGGGTATCGGCAGTCGGATCATCTTCACACCTGAGTTCAATCGCGGCGTGGAAGCCACGGGGTCGAAGGGGCGAATTCTGTCGTCGGCGACCCTGCAGCTGGTTCGGGAAGCCGTGTGTCGTGCCGGCGTACCGGCCGCCGGCTGGGTTGTGTGTGACAAGCATGGCGGACGCAACCGCTATGATGATGTTATCTCAGAAGCATTTGAAGACGAGTTTGTGTTCAGGCTGGAGGAATCCGGTCCGCGATCTCGTTACCGCGTGGGGGAACTGGAATTCTGCTTTCGTACCCAGGCTGAAGAAGTCATGCCGGTCGCCCTTGCTTCGATGGTGTCCAAATATCTTCGTGAAGTGATCATGATGCAGTTCAATCGCTTCTGGCAGCAGCAGCTGCCGGATCTGAAAGCGACCAAAGGCTACCCGGTTGATGCGCGGCGGTTCTGGAACGACATCCAGGGCCGGGCCGACGAACTGGGGATTGCCAGATCAGAGATCTGGCGGTGTCGCTGACGTCCGGTTATTCATTCCCCCCGCTCAAAAATCGCCATGCTTCCAGAAGCCAACGTATTACTCGTGCTTGCCGTGATCCTGGTCACGGGAACTGTTTCGGCCAGTCTGGCGAAGCTTCTGCACCTGCCGTCCGTGACCGGACAGATCGTGGCCGGTGTGCTGATCGGTCCGTCTGTATTCGGTGTGTTCAGTCAGGACAGTCTGCACGTTCTTGAACCGCTGGTGGACTTTGCGCTGGGACTGATGGCCGTGGCGGTCGGCAGCCACCTGAATTTTCATCGTCTCCACGTCGCCCGCCGGCGGCTGACTTTGTTGCTGCTGCTGGAAGCAACGCTGACGCCGTCCCTTGTCTACCTCGGGCTGATGTGGTTTACGGATACGGCCTGGTTCACGGCACTGCTGCTGGCGACGGTGTCGATTTCAACCGCTCCCGCCACGGTGCTGGCGCTGGTCAAGGAAACAGCTTCCCGAGGATCGTTTGTGACCACGCTGATCGCCGCAGTGGCGCTCAATAATCTGGTCTGCATCATGCTGTTCGAAATGTCACGGACCATCGCCGGAGCAGCGCTGCTGCCTTCCGCAACAGCCCTGCCCCAGAGTCTGCTCTGGCCTCTGGCGCAGATCGGACTCAGTCTGCTGCTGGGGTGCGCCGTGGGCGTTTTGCTGATTCTGGCCACGGTTCGCGTGGTGCGGGTCGATCGGCTGTCCGTGCTGTCGCTGATCGCCATTCTGCTGACCACCGGCCTGACGGAACACCTGGGACTGTCGGTGCTGCTGGCCTGTCTGTGTCTGGGAGTCACGCTGGCGAATCTGACGCCGGACAAGGAAGAAATCGGTCATCGGGTGTTTGAAAGCTTCGAGTCTGCCATCTTTGCCGTATTCTTCACCGTTGCCGGGATGGAACTGCAGTTCGATTCGCTGGCTCGCGGCGGGTTGCTGGCCGCCATCGCATTCTCCGGGCGGCTGCTCGGCAAGGTCGGCGCCGGCTATTTCGGCATGAGACTGGCCGGAGCCACGCTCAGACTGCGCCGCTGGGTCGGATTGTCGCTGGTTCCTCAGGCGGGCCTGGCGGTTGGACTGATGCTGCTGGTCACTGAGGACCCGGCCTTCGAATCCATTCGGGAAGTGTTTCTGGCCGTCGTGCTGGCGACCGTTCTTCTGAACGAAACCGTGGGGCCGATTCTGACTCGCATGGGACTGAAGCGTTCCGGGGATTTCGGGCGTGACCGGGCCCGGGTCCTGGATTTTCTGTCTGAACAGAACATCACCACGGATCTGGCCGGACCAGACAAGGCGTCGGCCATTCGTCAGCTGGTGGAACTGACGGTACGCGTCCATCATCTGAACGTCACGCCGGAAGAATTGTTCGCTGCGGTGATGAAGGCCGAAGCGGCCAATTCCACCTGCGTGGGCGAAGGACTGGCGATGCCGCACGTGCGGATGGACATCGGTGACAGGATTATCGGTGCCATGGGAATCAGTCGTGATGGACTGGCCATTGAAACGCCCGACCATCGCGCCGTTCACTGTATGGTGCTGATGATTTCTCCGACCTCGATGCCGGAACGACACCTGGAAGTGCTGCAGACCCTGGCGGCCACCATCGGTCGTGATCGCGCGATCCAGCATCAGCTGTACCACATCGATTCGCCCGCACACGCCGATGAACTGATTCATCTGGATCAGCAGTTTGAAGACTGGAATTATTATCTGGAAGACGAAGACGACCGGGGCTGAGCGGAATTCCCTGCAGACAGTGGGCCCCGGTTCAAGTTTTTTTCACGCGCATCATGGAAACACGACCGTCTCCGGCCATACGATCCGGCCGTCCTTCTTCAGATGTGTCGTTTCGGAGATATCATGCCCGACAAGGTCTTTGTCACTCGCAATATTCCCGCCGCCGGTCTCGACAGAGTTCGAAGCAGCACGGACTGCACCGTCTGGCCGGAACGGCTGCCGCCGAATCCGTCGGCGCTGATTGAACACGCACGCGGCTGTGCCGGCGTTCTGACGCTGCTGAGTGACCGGGTCGATGCCGATTTTCTTGACGCTGTGGGGCCGCAGCTGAAGGTGATCAGCAATTTTGCCGTGGGCTACAACAATATTGACGTTGCTGAAGCCACACGCCGAGGAATCGCGGTGGGGAATACTCCGGACGTGCTCACAGATGCGACCGCAGATATTGCCGTCGCTCTGCTGCTGGCCGCCGCCCGCTGCGTCCGTGAAGGCATTGACAATGTTGTTCACAACGAATGGCTGACCTGGGAACCGATGGGGTTCATCGGAAAGGACCTGAGCGGGAAAACACTGGGCATCGTCGGAATGGGACGCATCGGACAGACAACTGCCAGACGCTGCCATTTCGGCTGGGGCATGAAGGTACTGTACACGTCCCGCAGCCCGAAGCCTGAGTCGGATAAAGAACTGGCCGCCCGGCACGTCAGCTTTGAACAGCTGCTGTCGGACAGCGACTTCATCTCGGTGCACACCGATCTGAATCCTCAGACCACTCACCTGTTCGACCGGACAGCCTTTCAGGCCATGAAGTCCGACGCGGTGTTCGTGAATACGGCCCGCGGCGGAATTGTGGATCAGGAGGCTCTGTACCATGCCCTGACCAACGGAGAAATTTTTGCCGCCGGGCTGGATGTGACCGATCCGGAACCTCTGCCCCGTGACAACCGGCTGCGTGAACTCAGCAATTGCGTGATTCTGCCCCATATCGGCAGTGCCACGGTCCGCAGCCGGAATGCCATGGCAGAGATTGCGGCCGACAACCTGCTGGCAGGACTGGCCGGCCGCCCTCTGAGACATCAGGTGAATCAGCCGTGAAATATACGATCGTCTTTGTGCCGCTGCTGCTGCTGTTCTCGGGGTGTGGGCAGCCGGCTGATCCTTCCGATTCAGAGAGTCCTGGTGACGAACGGTCGGCGACCCCGGTCTCGGTCGTGGTCACCAGTTACCCGCTGTTTGCGATGGCGCAGGAAATCGCCGGCAATGCGCTCACGGTGCACTATCCGATTCCGGACACAGTGACGTCGCCGGCATGGAAGCTGACGACCGTTGATATTTCTCTGCTGCAGAACGCAGATGCCGTGGTGATGAACGGAGCCGGATACGAGCCCTGGGCCAACCGGATCAGCCTGCCGCGATCGCGCGTCGTGCGCACATCTGTCGGATTCGAAGACCAACTGCAGTACGCGGCGGGGGCAGTGACTCACCAGCACGGGCCCTCCGGAGCAGCCAGCGGCGGCACGGTGATCCCGATCACATGGCTGGACCCGACGCTGGCGGAAGCCCAGCTGCGACAGGTCGAACAGGTCCTGTGCCGGCTGGCGCCGGAAAAAGCTGCAGAGATCTCTGAACGCACGACCGTCCTGGCTGATTCGTTGCAGCAGCTGAGCGATGATATTGAACAGCTGCGCGTCAGGACTTCCGCAGATAAGATGACGGTGCTGTGCGACAGAACAGACTACGCGTATCTGCTGGCTCGGCTGAACTGGCAGTGCCGGTTGCTGCCGGATCTGTCTGACACCGTCGCCGGCCCTGCGGGTGGCGAACGTGCGGGTGGCAGCCCTGCGGGAGCCGAACCTGCAACTGGCGAGCCTGCGGCGGACACGGAACGGCGGGCGACCATTCCCGCCCCGTCGCCTGAGAACGAAGATGTTCGCATCTGTCTGCTGGCATCCACCGACGGTCGGCCCGACCCGAAAGCGGCAGCGGTCCGGCCAGGCCTGACCATTGTTTATCTGGATCTGTGTGAACAGGAAGAACCCGGCCGGACGCTGATCGATCGACTACAGGCCAACCTGACGCGGCTGGATCAGGCGATTGCAACACCCTGATCGCCGGGTGTTCATAGCAGATCTGCCAGACTGCTGATGCCGACCTGTTCGCGATTCGTCAACGGTTCACCGTAGCCTCGGGCGATGGTCCAGCCCCAGTAGCGGGCTCGATCCCGGATGTCGTCGATCACCGTCGGATGTTCGGGCCCGCGACCCTGAACCAGCTGGCTGTGATAGGCCTGAACGGCGGCCATCTTGGTCTCAATCTGATCGGTGATATCCATCACGACCGAGGCTGCGGGGTGAATCCGCAGATGGATACTGAAGTAATGCAGCAGCATCGGCGGCCAGAAGGGATCAAAATCCAGGTCAGAGCGACTTAGTTTTGACCAGAAGCGGGCGTCATCGCAAAGGCTGCTGGCGGCTACGTGATCCGGATGAGCATCCTGCCAGTATGGTGCGAGGATGATGCGTGGGCGGGTCCGGCGAAAAACTTCTGCCAGTCGGCGTCGCGCCTCCAGAGTCGGCTGCAGGCTGCGGTTCGGCAGATTCAGGTTCATCCGCCACGTCAGATCCAGTAGCCGGGTGGCTTCGGCAGTTTCTGCGCGACGGGTTTCGTCAGAACCGTGAGGCGTGGGTTCGCCACTGGTCAGGTCGATGACCCCAACCCGCATGTTTCGGGCCCGCGACGCCGCAATAATGCCGCCGACACTGATTTCTGCATCATCCGGATGCGGTGCGACAACAAGTACATCCAGTGGTTCCATCAACAAAATTCCTCTGGGCGCTGAAAAGAGAATCTGACACCATGATCGGTCTCGTCTCTCTCAATCATCTCACTGCTACCATCGCCTGAGCCCAACAGCGTCTGCGCCTGAGCCCGCCGACCTCTGTGGCTGAGGCCGTGAGTTTCCCATGAAACACGGCATTTCTCTGTTCATCGTGGCAGTTTTCGTCTTCACGTCAACCGGTTGTGCGGTGATGGAATCCGGAAAAAATTCGATGCGTCAGATGACGCAGATGTTTCGGCCCAATCCTTACGACGAGCCATTGCGCCCGGCATCAGAGGAAGATGAATGGGGATTTGTCGGCAACGAAGGCCGCGCCGACCAGGATCGCGAACGAGATCCGGATCGCTGGTGGCAGAATCTGGTGATGTCACCGGAAGCACGCAATATCGAACGCAATCTGGGCATCGATTAATCGGCTGGCTCGGAATCCCGTCGCCGTTTCTGCACCCTGGCAGACGGCGATTCGGCCACCAGACTCTGACGAATCAGCGTCTCCGGCTCAAAACGCCTCAGGTACGATCGATCCACGAAACGCTGCAGCAGCCAGCACAGAACAATCACGGCGCGGTCCGGTACGGTGGCACACAGCAGCGCTGAAAAATTGTGGCTGTCCGGAACATTGCCGCGGCCGGAGCTCGACGGCCCCTGCCCCGACGAACCGTGCCCCGACGCACTCTGCTCTGACGCACTCTGCTCTGATGGATCGTGCTCTGATGGCACCTGCCCTGACGCACCCTGCCCCGACGGCTGATCCACGAAGCCGTCCAGCGTCAGTTGAACGGTCCACGATTCTCGATCAGCAAACTGGTTGACGCGGTCCATGACGCGTTTTGCCCAGACGATGCCGTACAGATCCCGAAACTCAATCCACAGGCGATGTGTATTGTCTGCCGGAATCTGCTCTGAGCTGTCGGGCGTGGAAACCACAGCTGTCCGGATCATCAAAGCCGACATCATCAGCAACAGACACCCCGCTGGAAACGGCCAGACAGCGGCTGCATCTGTCCATTCTGAAACCGGCAACACCAGCAGAAAGACGCCGACGCTTCCGATCAGAGCCGCCAGGGTGTGCCGTGTGCCAAAGTAATTTCCCGCGCCCATCAGCAGAACAAACAGAAAGCCGATGACGGTGGGAGTCGGGATTTCGATCGCGGTGGCTGCTCGACCGGACCACAGCTGAGACAGCGACGGCCACTGCAGCACGGCCACCAGCGGCAGGGTGACAAACCACGGCCATGCATTCGCGCCGGGCCGCCGAGCACCCAGCACCGCGACCAGCGGCGTCAACAGCATGACGGCAGCAGCATATTGAAGGGCCGTCTGCAGGCGAATCGTGACGCTCAGCCACGGCAGCCGCACCGCGGCGGCCAGCAGACACACGAGCAGAGCTGCCAGGCCCCAGCGCCGAGCCGCCTCAGCCGTGGTTCCTGTCGTGACGTGAACCAGCCGATGCACCTGCCAGGCAGCGCCCGCCACGGCGACCAATGACAGCAGGTTCAGGGTCACGGGCACGAAATAGGTCACGGTTCCGCAACTTGAGGGAATTCTGGATAGAAGGCCGGATTTGAATTAGTCAAGTCCGATTTTTCGGTGAGGACGGGTTTTTAGGATTTCAACGCATTTCCACGTTATGTCGAAACCGATCATTACACCGGACATGGTTTTGTTCGTCTGAGGTCGGTGTGAGATTTTCGCGCTTTAACCGAAGACAGGCCCGACGGAATGACCGGGCCACACGGTACTGCATGATGACTGAGTGTCAACTCCTTCATCTGAACTGCTTGTGCAGAACGCAGCACAGAATTGAAAAGAACGGCAGCCGGCACGCTGCCCTGGGGGGAAATGACAATGCACTGGAAACGTTTAACACACGCTTTCCTGCTGGGAATCGGATTCTCAGTCTGTGGGGCAGGTTGTGCGGCGGTCAACGCACTCGTCAGTTCCCCGGCCGGGGCCGGCGCGGACGCCAACTCTCCGGAACGCCTCGTGGCCATCGGCCGCGTGTTCGAAAACCAGGGACACTACGAACAGGCTCAGGCGATGTATCGTCGCTCACTGAGAGCTCAACCGGGCAACTCGGTGGCGCAGGCTCGCCTGCAGGCGATTGCGTCGCGGCAGTCGCAGCGTTCGTTCAGCAGGCCTGATTCCCGGACGCAGCAGGCCCTTGCGATGGCCGATTCACTGGAAACACGGAACCGGCAGTCTCCGGTTCCGGCCACGCCGCCGCAGCCGGCAGCGTCGGCCGCTCAGCCTGTCGCATCTGCTGCGAACCACATGGCTGACAAGTTACCTGCAGAGCCAGTGGCCGTCGTCGAAGTGGCATCTTCCGAAACGGTGACCGCATCATTTGATGACGACGATGCCGCCACGGTGGAGGTGGATCTGACCATGGCGCTGAACAACGATCCAGCTGTTTCCGCACCTGAGGTTCCGGCCATTCCGGACCAGGCCGAAGCAGATCTGGAGATTCAGATCATCAACAACAGTCAACGGTTTCAGACAGAAGTGGAACCGGCCGGCATGGCTCAGCAGGCCGCTTTCGAAGAAAGCTCCGGGCTGAATTTTGCTCCGGCGCTGGGACCGGCCGCTCGTCGGAAGGTCGACACGGTTTCATTTCGTGACACAGACCGCGACGCCTCGGCCTGGAAGCAGGCATCGCCGGTCATCACGATTACGGACATCATGCCATGGCTGGATGCCCCGACTGAACACGAAGCCGACTTTCTGGCGGCACTCAGCTACGGTGAAGACGAAGGCGTGAAGGCACTGGCCGCTTCGGTCCTGGCCGACTTTCCAGCGACCAGTGTGGCCGTGGATGCCGCGCTGCGACAGGCGGCTGAGCAGGGTTCGGCCCTCGTGCGTGTGACGGCCCTTGAAACACTGACTCAGCGACGCATGGTGCAGTCAGGCGACGTGCAGCAGCTGCTGGCAATGGTGGCCAGCAGCAACCCGGAAATCCGGGCTCAGGCCGCCGGCAGCCTGAGAAATCTGGCACAGACCGAATGGTCTGCTGAGTGTATTGCGGGTCTGGGAGCAATGCTGCAGGACCCGGATGCGAACGTCGTCGCCATGGCGGCGGCCACGCTGGGAGACTTCGGGGCGGCGGCGGCATCGCAGAAGCCGCAGCTGATGCACGTTCTTCAGACCACCCGGCACGACCCGGTGGCACAGGCCGTGGAAAATGCCCTCAGCAGAATCTCGGGCGTTGAACTGATTCCTCTGCCCACGGTCACGCCTCGAGGAGCAAGTCAGGTGATCAGTTCCGAGTATCTGCCGGTCACCGAATAGCTGACGGACAGATGAACCAGACAAAAAGATGTATTGCTCACGCGGCCAGATGCCGCCAGTGGAGTCAGGGAAGATGAAATACACGGCAGTCAGACTAATGCTGGTCACCATGATCGCTGGCCTTTCAGGCTGTACAACGATCTGTGATGAAGTCATTGAAACAGATATGGGCATCCGGAATCGCGTCCTGGCCCAGAAGGCGTGGGGACACTGGTCCTGGTGCTACGACGAACTGGAACACCCGTTCCACTTCGCGAGGGGGTTCCGGGCCGGATACCGCAACGTGCTTGAAGGTGGCTCCGGATGCCAGCCGACCCTGCCACCGCAGTGGTACTGGAAGCCCTGTTTCCAGACGCCGGAAGGCCGATGCAAGACGTATGCCTGGTTCGACGGGTACTCGCATGGAGCACTCGCCGCCAAACAGGATGGTTACGGTGACCTGGGTGAGATCCCGATCTCACCGACCGCTCGAACCAATCTGCAGCTGGCCCGGAGTCAGCCAACTCAGCAGTCCATCTACGGCGACGTGGAAACCGGAAGTTACCTGCCCGTACCGTCGGGAGAGGAAGACCCGCTGGCGGTCCCCGGTCTGTCACTGCCGAATCAGACTGAACCACTGATCAGCCCGCCCGCTGTCCGAGGACGGCCGTACGAATAAGTCGGGACGATGCGGCAGTCGGCCTGATACCGGAGAGCTGTCGATGGCATCTCTCGTCCGTTTCCACAAAAGAAATCTATGCCTTCTGATGATTCATCTTCACCGGGTGAGGATGGGGGAAGCCCAATGACTATGAGAACGATCGCTACTCAAATCGACAGCCACGTGCCTGTGCGGTCTCACGGAAAACGACTGGCCGTCCACCTGGTGGCTGTGTTCAGCCTGACGGTCTTCGGCATCGGTTGCTCAACCATCACGGGCGTTCCGGTGAACCGGATTCCCCGTGAACTGCTGTACGCCGAACAGAAGGACGACTTCAAGGATATCTCCATGCTGCGGCTGCGGCAGGACCCGCCAGAGTTCTACGCCCTGGCACCGGGAGACGTCCTGGGTGTCTACATCAAGGGCGTGCTGGGCGACGAGGAAATGCTGCCGCCCGTGCACTACCACGAAGATTCCAGTCTGCCGCCCGCCGTCGGTTATCCGACGCCGGTTCGTGAAGACGGAACTCTGTCACTGCCCATCATCAAGCCGGTCAGCGTGGAAGGGCTGTCGCTGGTGGAAGCCACAGAGAAGGTGCGTCAGGCCTACATCGGCGGACCTGCTCCGATTCTGCCGCCGGACAGCCAGGTCAGCCTGACCATGATTCGCCGCCGCACCGTGCGAGTCCTGGTGATTCGTGAAGAATCCGGCGGTCTGGCCGATGTGACCAAACGAGGTACCGGTCACGTGGTGGACCTGCCGGCCTACGAAAATGACGTGCTGCACGCCCTGAGCGAAACGGGGGGCATGCCAGGACTCGACGCGGAAAATCAGGTGCTGATCTACCGCGGCATGTACGCCGATGGCGTCCAGTTTGATCAGATTCTGGACAACGTCAGCCGTCAGAACTGCCTGGAATGTCAGGATAACTGCTTCTGCAACGAATCGCCTCTGCCGGACCCGCCGAATGTCACGCGGATCCCGCTTCGATACCATCCCGGCAGACCGCCGAACTTCGGACAGGGTGATATTCTGCTGGGCGACGGAGACATTGTCATCATCCGCAGCCGCGACAAAGAAACCTTCTACACCGCAGGACTGCTCGGAGGTGGAGAACATCTGCTGCCTCGTGACAAGGATCTGGACGTGATCGGTGCGATCGCCGTCGCCGGCGGCCCCATCGGCAGCATCGGAACCGGCGTCGGTGGAATCGGTAACCAGGGCGGAGGCAACCGTGGCGGTGGCCGTGGAGGCGGATACTGCCAGCCTTCGGAAGTTATCCTGATTCGTGAACTTCCATGCGGTGATCAGATCACCATGAAGATTGACCTGAATCGAGCACTGCAGAATCCGTCTGAACGAGTACTGATCAAGCCGAACGACGTTGTCATGCTGCGGTACTCACTGACCGAAGAAGTCGGTAATGTTCTGCTTAGCCTGGTACAGTTTAACTTCCTGTTCAGCGGCTTCAGCGGCAACGGTCTCTGATCCAGACGGCTGACCTTTCGACTAACAGAAAGCCGCTGGTGCCCCAAAAGGTACCAGCGGCTTTTCTTTTTTTTGTTGCTGGCCGCAGGCGCCCCGTCCATCCTGTCCGCAGCCTTTGTGCCGGACGCCGGATTCGGGACTTCAATCACCGAACGCAGCCGCCGGCTGCACTGACTGTCGTACACCGCGCCGCCGACAGGAACGTCGTCATCCGTCCGTTTTCCTCCGCGATTGATCGTCCCGGGATTGTGTCTCGGCAGGTTCCCCGGGTAAGCTTTGGTCTGCAGCAGAAAACGACTCACCGCGACGCGCTGGTGGATTCACGTGGACGTCGCCCGGAACAGGCCATTCAATATGACGGCTCGACACTGGATTACCGGATCATGTGGCATTCTTCTTCTGACTCTGATGATGACCGGCTCCGTGACCGGCTCCGTGATCGCCGACGATACCGTCAAAGTCTTCATCCTGGCCGGCCAGTCCAATATGGAAGGTCACGGCCGGGTGAACGCCGACCCAAAGGCGAACGACGGAAAAGGTACACTGCAGTGGCTGTTGCAGAATCCTGAGACGGCTGCCCGGTTCCGTCATCTGGCAGATGCCGATGGCAGCTGGGCCGCCCGCGATGACGTGCAGATCTGGTACCTGGGACGCACAGGTAATCTCAGGCCCGGCTTTGGGGTGCGCGAAGATTACATCGGCCCGGAACTGGGTTTCGGGCAGGTCGTCGGGGAAGCATTTCCGGAACCTGTCCTGCTGATCAAGATCGCGTGGGGCGGAAAAAGCCTGGCTCAGGATTTTCGACCGCCGTCGTCAGGCGGGGAAGTTGGTCCGTATTACCGTCAGTTGCTTCAGCTGACCCGGCAGGTCATGCACGACGCCACGACACTATTCCCACAATATGCCGGCCGTCAGCTGAAACTGACCGGCTTCGGCTGGCATCAGGGCTGGAACGATCGAGTTAATCAGGGCTTCAACGACCAGTACGAACAGAATATGGCCAACTTTATTCGTGACATCCGTCGGGACCTGGATGTTCCCGGCCTGCCGTTTGTGATCGCCGAGACCGGGATGAGTGGCCATGAAGAAAAACATCCCCGTGCCATCTCACTCATGAAGGCTCAGGCAGCCGTGGCACAGTACGAGGAATTCAAAGACAACGTGGCCTTTGTGGGCACGCGAGACTTCTTTCGGCCCAGAGACAAATCGCCATCCGGACAGGCCTACCACTGGAACAGCAACGCGGAAACCTACTACCTGATCGGCGAAGCCATGGGCAACGCCATGACAAACCTGCTTCCGGAGAAGAAGGGCCGCGTTTCAATCTCGTCGGCAGATCCCGCGCTGTAAACCCGTCTGTAGGGAATCAGCATCACAGGCAGCCCCCCCCCTCTCTCTGCGCCTGAATCTCCCCCTTCACCTACCGCTCCCGCGATCAGGATCGAAGCTGCAGCGGCATTCAGCCGCTGTAGCAAGGGGAGGTCACTTCCACTTCCAACGCACCTCCGACACCGGCAACGCACAGACCCCTCGCTGCGCTCGCTCCCGGGTGATGTGACGACAATTACTGGCAAGCATTCAGAGTGACTCGATCGTTTCTCCCTCGGGAAATAGAACCAACAGTTCGGGCTCTGCCCGAAGGTCCTGCGGCCCCAAACGGAGCCTGGGACCGAGGCGGGAAAACTGTCTGGTCGGAATTTTCGGGGGGGCACGGAGCCAGAGAGACCCTGGCAATTGCATCAGTAATTAAATCGACGTCCTGAGGGAGGGTGACGCGGATGTCGGCGCTGGAAGGAAGCACCGATCCCTGATCCGATCAGCCACTGGACAACACCGCTCCCGGAGGTTGTCGGCGCCGTCAAAGTACATGGTGTCGTCTTCCGACCGGCCATCCGAAAGACCGAAAGACCGGCGTGGACATTTGATCGGGGTTGATTCCTAAACCAGTTCAAACGACCGCGTACCGTACGGTTTTCCATTGATCTGCAGCGTCAAGTGGTGAGTACCGGGGTACAGTGTGTACGTGGTGGCATCGGCACGCAGCAGGTGGCGTTTGCTGATCACCAGGGATTCACCTTTTTCTGCATGGATCTGTTTCAGCTTATGCACTTTGGGATTCAGTGTGCCGCTGGCTTTTACAAAGTGGATCACGTAGTCGATCAGCAGCGGTTCCGATCGCGTCGCGGCCACCACAAACGAAAATTCAATGGCCTGTCCCGGCTTCACCTCGGACGCATGCAGCGTGAAATCTGTGACTTCGATATTCGGATTCCGTCGGAATCCCAGAAACTGCAGAGCCTGAGCGTGTCCCTGCTTCACCAGCGTCCGCAGCGCGTGCCGGCACATCCACTGAAATTCAGCCCCATTCTGTCTGGCCTGCTGCTGCCATCGCCGCAGGGTTTCCAGCACCAGGTCGGGCCTTGACTTCGCAATATCGTTCAGGTGATTGGCCACCGATCGCGTCACATACCGCGTCGGATCGGCATGCAGAGTGTCCAGCAGCGGCAGCGGCGTGGCAGGATCAAGTGACAGACGCCGGGACCACGGCAGCAGCGGACGCGTTCCCTCACTCACCAGTCGCCGAACATGATAGTGCCGATCGGTCGACCATTTCTGAAGTTCGTTCAGCGTATCATCCGGATGCGTATTGATGAACGTCCGGATCGCGTCCTCCATGGAAAACCGCTGCGTGATCATTTTCAGCGTCTTCAGCGACAGCTTCAGATGTTTTTTCGACAGTCCGTTCCGGACCACGAATTCTCCGAGCGGAGCGAAAATAAAATCCCCGAAATCATCGTCTGTTCTGGACGGATCAAGCGGTGGAGGCAGAGCGGCGGTGATCTGTTTTGCAGCGACACGAAATTCCGGATGCAGAAAGTTTTCCAGCGTAGCCGCGATGTGCACGATCCGCTGCTTCAGCTCCAGCTTTGTCAGCTGCTGCATCACCTCGCGCACAAACCCGGTCGCATCAAACGTGCCGTCCGCCGCGTGAAAAAGTCCGGCCAGATACCGGACTCGTTCTTCGTTGAACAATTGATCCTTGAGACTGAATCCTGCTGTGCGGTTCTTACGGCTCACGCTTTCAACACCAGAGTCAGGTCGCTCCGGCCAGCGGAGCCTGTCGCAGAAACCCCGCGCAGAACAAAGGCAGCCATCCGATCGGGGGGCTGCCTGCAATTAAAGAGCGGAGAGGGGGGGATTCGAACCCCCGGTCCGGTTACCCGGACACAGCATTTCCAGTGCTGCACAATCGGCCACTCTGTCACCTCTCCGAGCAGCGTTTTCTCTGGTCAAACGCCAACCAGCACACAATGAAGTCCTTTGCGTGTGGTCCTGGAAGCCACGTTTTGTAACCAACCTGACTGCAGAATTCGCGTCTGAGGGCAGTATTTTCTCTGATCAGCCGAGATTCCGTTGGTGGCGAATCAACTGCGTCATGCTGGCGCGGGTGTCAGGGGCCTTCCAAAGCCCTGGCAAGGCGAATGCCGCTGAACTGCCAGCGGCTTTCCGGCGGGAAGAAATTGCGGTAGGTGCGACGTACGTGCCCGCCCGGCGTCGCGCAGGACCCGCCTCGCAGAACATACTGATTGCACATGAACTTTCCGTTGTATTCGCCCAGAGCGCCGTCCGGCGGCTGATAACCAGGATACGCTGCATACGAACTGGACGTCCATTCCCAGACATTTCCAAAGACATGCTGAAGACCGGACGGGTTCACCGGCCCGCCGCCGGGATGAATCGCAGCCCCGGATTCCATCAATGACGTCGCAAAATTGCCCTCAGCGCAGGTTCCTTCAGAAGCAACCTCCCATTCCGCTTCGGTCGCGAGTCGCACCCCGGCCCAGCGGGCAAAGGCGTCGGCTTCGAAATAGCTGACGTGACACACCGGCAGCGACGGCTGCAGCTCAACCTGTCCACCCAACGTGAACTCGGTCCAGACACCGTCCTGCTGAACCCAGTAAAGCGGCGCTTTCCAGCCGTGCGTGTGCACCTGGTTCCATCCCAGCGACAGCCACAATTCGGGACGCTGGTAGCCCCCGTCGCCGATGAATTCCAGATATTCGCCAACCGTGACCGTCTGATCACGGAGTGCAAACGAATCCAGAAACACGCGATGTCTCGGCGATTCGTTGTCGAAGGCAAAGTCATTTCCGGTGTGACCGATTTCGTACAGACCTTCGTCGAACTCGATCCAGCGGGCAGCTTCGGCAGCCCTCCCGACCTGCAGTTCAGCAGACTCGTACCGGGGCATCAGCGGGTTACAGGACAGCACATGCTTGATATCGGTCAGCATCAGTTCCTGATGCTGCTGCTCGTGATTCAACCCGAGTTCCACCACATCCAGTTCATGCTCGGTCAGTGTCTGTTCAGAGTCCAGGCGGGCAGCAACCTGTTCGTCAATCCGCCGTCGATAGTCCAGAATCTCGGCCACCGTGGGACGTGACAACAGTCCCCGCTGTGCCCGAGGAAACTGTTCTCCCACCGCGTTGTAATACGAATTAAACAGGTATTCGAAGCGCTCGTCACAGGCGCGAAACCCGGGCAGCGGCTTCAGCACAAAGGTTTCAAAAAACCACGTGGTATGAGCCAGATGCCAGCGCGCGGGACTCACATCCGGCATCGACTGGATGACACAGTCCTCAGGTTCCAGCGGTGCGACGATGCGGTCCGTGAAGGATCGCAGCGCCTGATACTTCGCAAGCAGGTTTTGCTGTCGTGCGTGCGTGTCGTTGCTCAGGGCATTTGGTGAAACAGACGTCATGGATCGACCTGTATTCCTTTCCAGAATGCGATGTATCCCTTGATTTCCGCGGAACACGGAAGCGATTTTCACCAAATCGACAACCTGGTAAACTCAGTGGCAACTGGAGCCGGAAATCGTTTCCTGGCCGCCATCCGTCATCCAGGTTGGCACAGCCGTTGTTCAGCAGCTCCAAGGGCAGATAATCCAAAGCGGTTGCCACTGGCTGGGCCACACCAATTGCCGTTCCGCCAACGGGTGCCACCCGGCAATCATCCGCAGCAACGTGTCGGGAGCTGCCCGTTCGGAGTCGGCCGAGGCCCGGTTTCGCCCAACAGGCTTCCACAACTTCTTTCCCGTTCACTGCTGAACCTCCAAACGCGTGATTCCAAGTCCGCGCGGGACAGCAAACCGTTCCGCCACCTCAAAACCCGCCTGAGCCACCATGGCCATCACCGCTGCCGGAACAGCACCCTCAAGAATCAGCCCGGTATCGGCCAGGCGGATGCCCGACAGGATCGGCTGTCCGTAGCCGCCGGCCCCGACCAGGGCGCCCAGCGTCGCGAAACCGATATTCATCACTGCGGCCGTCTTGATTCCGCTCAGAATCGAACGCGATGCCAGCGGCAGTTCAATTTCGGTCAGACGATACCAATTCGGCAGGTTCAGCACTTCGGCCGATTCGATCAGTGCCGGATCAATACTCACCAGGCCCGTGTGCGTATTCCTGACGATCGGCAGCAGACTGTACAGAAACAGAGCCATGATGGCGGTCGCAGATCCAGCCCCGACGCTCTGTAATCCGAGCATGGCTGCGAGCGGCAACAGCATCACCAGCAGAGCAAACGACGGGATGGTCTGAAACAGTCCCGTGATGCCGAGAACCAGGTGGCCGAACCAGACACGGCGGGACGCCAGCACTCCCAGAGGAACGGCCAGCAGAATTGCGGGCAGCAACGAACGACGCACCAGTTCCAGATGATCCAGTGTGCAGGCAGCAATCCGCTGCATTCTGCCCGGTTCTGACACCATGGTATCCGTGTTGAATTCAGCCCGCAGAAAATCGGCCGCCACCTGCTGTTCTGAATCGCCGTCGATTTCAACCCGGCGGTTGCAGGCGGTCATGGCCGCGGCAGACAACCGTCCTTCCAGCTGCAGCACGGCGGCAATGGCATCGCTGAATTCTTCAGCGGTTTCCTGACGGTACAGAATCACGGCATCGTATCGAGGGAAATATTCACGGTCATCTTCCAGAACCGTCAGTTCCAGCGCATTGATCCGAGCTTCCGTGGTGTACACATCCATGACGTCAATCAGACCCAGCGTCAGCTGACGGTACGCGATATCGTGATCCAATCCCGTCACGGATTCCGGAGACAGTCCGTAGGCAGCCTTCAGTCCCGGCCAGCCGTCGTCGCGTTCCATGAATTCGTTGCTGAGACCAAAACGCAGACCGTCCACGCGATTCAGATCTGAGATCCGCCGAACGTTGTTCTGTCGCGCATCGTCGCCCAGCATGCCCAGCGCATACGTGTTGTTGAACCCCAGCGGTTCGCTCATCCGAATTCCCTGTTCAGCAAGTGCCGCCTGCAGGTCCTGCGTGGATCGAATGTCTCGGTCTGAGAACAGTTCGTTGATCAGCGTACCGGTGTATTCCGCGTAAAGATCGACTTCACCGTTTCGCAGCGATTCGAAGACGATTCTTGTTCCTCCGAGTTCTCGCAGGTGCTGCGTGGAATGGCCGCTGTCTTCGGACAGCAGACGAAACATTTCGCCCAGAATAACCGATTCAGTGAACATCTTGGACGCCACGCGAACGCTGGACCGGCCCGTGGGACGCGGCGCAAAAGCGGCGATCAGCAGCCCCAGAATGATCAGAATTCTGCTCATCCCGCCGCCGCTCCGAAATCAGACGTGCGCTGGGCGCGCACAAACTGTGAAACAAACTCAGACGCGGGATCATCCGCAAGTTGCGCAGCCGATCCCTGCTGTTCGATGCGTCCGGATTTCAGCAGCACAATCCGATCGGCAAACCACGCCGCTTCATGCAGGTCGTGCGTGACAAAAATGACCGTCTTGCCCAGCGTGGAGAAGATCTGCCGCAGGTCATCCTGCATTTCGCGACGGATCATCGGATCCAGCGCGGCCAGCGGTTCATCCAGCAACAGGACTTCCGGATCCGTCATCAGAGCTCTCATGATGCCCACACGCTGTCGCTGACCGCCTGACAACTGAGCCGGAAAGCGAGTCAGGCCCTCGACCGGAAACCGCGTCAGTTCCGCAAGTTCCGTCACACGCGCCTCGATGCGGTCCGGCGGCCACGCCGCCAGTTTTGCCTGAATGATGATGTTGTCGCGTGCCGTCAGGTGGGGAAACAGGCCGCCGTCCTGAATCACATAGCCCAGATGACGGCGAATGTCAGAACGCGTCTCGGACGTCATTTGCCGATCAGCAACAAAGACTCCGCCCTGATCCGGCAGAATCAATCCTGCCACCATTCTCAGCAGCGTCGACTTGCCGCAGCCGGACGGCCCGATCAGCACCAGTGTCGTCGAAGGTTCCACAGACAGTGAAACATCGTCGACAACACGGGTACCTGAGTACGACTTTGACACGCAGTCGAGCCGGACCATTCGTCTTCTATCCCTTCCAACCGAAAAAGGGGTCGGGTTTCTTTTTCGTCCGTGCCGCCACTCAGGTCAAAGCGCTGTGATCGAAAAAGAAACCCGACCCCTTTTTCTTATTCCGGCAACGCAAAATGTAGTACGGCAAAATAATCGTTTTTGTCCGTCCACTGACGATGCAGCGACAGGTCGGCTTCTGCTGCAACGGCCGCAAACCCGTCAATCGTATACTTGTGCGAATACTCGGTACAAATCCGCTCACCAGCGTCAAATGAAAACGACCGGTCATCCAGCACGACCGTCTGCGGGCAGAGACTTTCCAGATACATTTCAATGCGTCCGTGAGTCTCATTGTAAACGGCGATGTGTCGAAACTGTTCCACGTTGAAATCGGCTTCGAGTTCGCGGTTAATACGATGCAGCAGGTTGAGATTGAACTGTGCCGTCACTCCCTGACGGTCGTTGTAGGCCCGCGTCAGAACGTCTGGATCCTTTTGCAGGTCGATACCGATCAGCAGGCCGCCACCGGTGCCGCACAAAGACGCGATGTGTCGCAGCAGACCGGCCGCCTGTACGGGCCGGAAGTTGCCGATGGTCGATCCGGGAAAATAGACAGCGTCGTGAGTTTCTCGGCGACCAGCCGTCGGCAGAGCAAATTTCTGCGTGAAATCCGCACAGACCGGCAGCACGTCAATCTGGGGGTAATCGCGGGCGACTTCAGCGGCTGAATCTCGCAGATGCTGGCCGGAAACATCCACCGGGACGTAGGCAATCGGATCGGTCAGATGGTCCAGCAGCAGCCGCGTCTTGGTGCTGCTGCCACTGCCGAATTCGATCAGCATCACGCCCGGTCCGATCTGATCGCCCATTTCCGGCGCGAACCGTTCCATAATCGCCAGTTCCGTCCGCGTGGGGTAGTACTCGTCCAGCTCACAGATCTGTTCGAACAACTGAGAACCGCGGTAATCGTAGAAGTATTTGCACGGCAGCGTCCGGTGTTGCTGCTGCAGCCCTTCCACCACATCCTGACGAAACTGTTCGTTGTCGCGTGTTTTCGTGGCCGGAGAAATCGTCGCAGGGTTGCTCATGCCTGGGGGCTCTGATTTTTGAGTTACAGGGAAACGTGCTTCGCGGAAAGCGAGACAGCACAGGCTGGGTTGCGGGAACTCAGGCCATGAAGAACAATGAAATCGAGCATTGGTGACGACGTACTGGCCTGGCGTCAGATTCGGGGGCCGACGTACGACAGTAGCCAATGCTTACAGGGATTCAAGGAATAACACCGTGACAATCAACAGAGAAATTCCGGGACCCGGGCAGGAATCGGTATGGGATTACCCCAGACCACCTCGGCTACAGGATTGTACGAAACATATTGAAGTTGTTGTGAACAGCGTGAAAATTGCCTCCAGCCGCCGCAGCAGACGCGTGCTCGAAACAAGTCATCCGCCGGTTTACTACATCCCCCAGACTGACATCCGGATGCAGTACCTTGTGGAAACCGAACGACAGTCGTGGTGTGAATGGAAAGGAACGGCTCGATACTTTGATGTCTGTGTCGAAAACCGTCTGATTCCGGCAGCGGCCTGGAGCTATCCTGAGCCGACGGAAGCCTTTGAGCCGATCCGCGATTACATTGCCTTCTACCCGAGCCGCGTGGATGCCTGTTTTGTGGACGAAGAACGCGTGCGTTCGCAGGCCGGCGACTTTTACGGGGGATGGATCACGAACAACATCGTCGGGCCCTTCAAAGGCGAACCCGGCACGGCAGGGTGGTGAGTGAGCGAACTCGATACGATTTATCTGAACCACGCAGGAACCAGCTGGCCCAAACCAGCCCCGGTTTCGGAGGCCGCCACGGACGTGCTGCAGCAGTCTGCCGAAGACTGGCCCGGTCTGTTTGAACAGCTGCATACGGCGGTGGCCGATTTTTTTCATGTCGCACCGCCCCGACTGCTGCTGACGCCGAGCTGCACGGCCGCCCTTGATCTGGCCGTCATGGACCATCCGTGGAGGTCCGGCGATTGCGTTCTGACCAGTCATTTTGAACATCACGCACTGCACCGCCATCTTGTGAAACTGCAGCGGCTGGGCGTCGACACCCGCGCACTTCGCCCGGCGGGTGACGAACTGATTGATCTGAAGCAGCTTGAGGCGGAACTGAAGTCGACAGACGTCCGGCTGCTGGCCATCACGGCCGCCTGCAATGTCACCGGCCGACTGCTGCCGATGGCCGAAGCCATTGAACTGGCGCATCAGCACGGCACTCTGGTGCTGATTGACGGTGCACAGATTGCCGGCTGGTGGGATCTTGACGTGACGGCGCTGGGAGCCGACCTGTTCACGTTCGCCGGTCACAAGGGGCCTCAGGCACCATGGGGCATCGGCGGTCTGTATGTCGCTCCGCACGTGGAAATGAACTGTCCGGCGGCCGCCTGTGAGCTGTCTGGGTCTGAAACGGCCGCCGCCTGTGCCGTGATGCCCGGGTATTGTGATGCCGGATCGGTGAATCTGGCAGCGCTGGCGGGACTGGCGGCCGGCTGTGACTGGCTAAGTGCGCCGGCACAGCAACACCGCCTGCAGCATGCGCGGGATCTTGCCGAGGAATTTGCCAACTCGGTGCGATGTGTTTCCGGCGTCGTGATACATCACGACGTCGATATGAACTTGAAGATGCCGACGGTGACAATCACCGTGGATGACATTCAGTCGGCAGAGCTGGCTCTGTGGCTCAGACAGAAATCGGTCATCATATCCGGCGGCTTTCAATGTGCTCCTCAGGCTCATCACGCGCTGGGAACGAGCAGAACCGGAGTCCTCCGCTTCAGTTTCGGCCCCCACAGCACCGCCCACGACGTCGCCAGAGCCCTGAAGGCGCTGGAAGAAGCCATTCGCTGACCAACCGAAACCACACAGCCCGGCGACGTTCTGGCCTGGTGCACGGGCCGGAAGACGGGAAGTTTGCGGCAGCCGAATGCGGGCGGCGCGGTAAACGGCCATTGGTCATGTCGTTTGATTGGCCACACAGGACGAGCTCAAAACAACGGTGCTATCACACGATGACAGTGCGCCCCGATGTAGCAATGACGCGCGTTGTTCCCGTGAGCCGCGACGCGTCACACGCTGTCGATTTCCCGTCGGTCGTATTTCGGTCCACGCAAGAACGCTGCGAAAAATCGCGCATCCCCAATTGGCCGAGGCTCTGAGCCGCCGTGTCACCCGGCACACGATGCCAACATCAGAAACAAAAGCTCAGAACGCGGGCGGCAGCGGAATGCCCGTGAGAAGACTTCCCTGACCGCAATGCCCGTCTGGCGGGACGAGAACGTTGCGAAACCCAGTGCTGACACACCCGGCAATGTGTCCGGAGCACGATCGTGGCTCTTGAATCGCTTCAACCCGCCTTCTGGTGGTTTTCGCCGTGCAATCAGTCGGGCCGCGTCTGCGAAGCAACACGGACAGTGCGCGGAAGTTCGACTTATGTGGATCTGAGCGACAAATTGCGAACAATGAAGTGGGCACCGCGGCTTTCAGCGCGAACTCAGCATCTTGTGTTCAGCGGCCCATGTTCAGGTACTCGGTGAAATACATCGAGAAATCGCCGCCGCCTGTCGAACGGCCGGGAAACTGTGCGTGCGAATTCACGGGCCGAAAGTCTCTGCCGCGAAGCTGAAACCTGTGGCAACGCTGCTATCATTCGGCAGACACTCCCGTTCCGGAATGCTTCAGGTGACGCCCGAGGAAGTCAAACAGAAGATTCGACAGATCACGGTGTGGAAGCGTGGTGCCCAGCGCGCCGTCCATAAGCCGTTGCTGCTTTTGTATGCGCTCGGTCGATGCGTTAATGAAGGCCGTCGTCTGCTGCCGTATCACGATGTTGATCGTGACCTGAGGGAACTGTTGCTGGAATTCGGTCCGGAACGAAAATCTTGCCACACTGAATACCCGTTCTGGCGATTGCAGAATGACGGTATCTGGCAGCTGACGAACACGGCCGAGGTTGAACCACGCGCCAGCAACAATGACGCCAAGAAGTCCGAACTGCTGAAGTATGCGGTCGAAGGCGGGTTCACAAAACCCGTGTTTGATGTGCTGCGCCACGATGCGGCGCTTGTGACGGAAGTGGCCATTGAAGTTCTGTCACAGCATTT
Organism: Fuerstiella sp.; assembly: GCA_040222735.1. GTDB lineage: Bacteria > Planctomycetota > Planctomycetia > Planctomycetales > Planctomycetaceae > Fuerstiella. The sequence continues at coordinate 33,049 of JAVKCM010000184.1, forward strand.
TCCAGCAAGTGTGTTTGAAGATATTTTGGAAAGTGTCGGTTTGGAAGTCCGCTTCAACCACTCGTCACGCCGGCGCCGTGATCCTGCCTTTCGAGACCGGATTCTGACCGCATACGAATTTCGCTGTGCGATCTGCGGCTACGATGTTCGTCTCGGATCTCAGCAACTTGCATTGGAAGCCGCGCACATCAAATGGCACCAGGCCGGCGGCCCGGATACGGAACCGAATGGCCTCGCGTTGTGTTCAATGCACCACAAGTTATTTGACCGCGGGGCATTTACCATCGCGGACGACCTTTCCTTTGCAGTGTCTCAGCGAGCCCACGGTTCATCTGGCCTGAGCGAATGGCTCATGGCATTCCACGGTCGACCACTGCGGAAACCGCAGTCGGACACTTATCAACCGAGCCCGGAGTTTCTAACGTGGCATCGTCGAGAAGTATTTCGCGGCCCCGCACGAGACACCACCAATTGAAGAGAGCAGAATGTCGCACGATGTCTGGCTTGGAAAACTGAACAAGCTGAACAAGGCGCGAAACAACGCGCCTCACAAGCCGCTGCTGCTGCTTGTTGTGCTGGAGTTGGCAGAACGTGGCGAGTTCGACGCGGGCAGATTTCTGCTTACACCGGAGCTGTCGTACCGCTTCGATACATTTGCTCAGGTTGTCGCCCACCGTCGGACGCAGCGACCGGTTATTCGCATGCCATTTCACCACCTGAAGACGGACGGGTTCTGGAACGCGTTCACGGCCGCTGACGATCTGGTTCGCCTGGCGAGCGAATGAAATGGTGTGGAAGACGGGGCACTCGGTGATCACCGACGCGCTGATTTCAGCGCGTCGTGCGATGATTATCGGCAGTCCTGTATAGCGGCGTGCGGTTGCGGTCGCTCCGGTCTTGCGTCATGAGGCGTTTCTGTCGTGGCTGAACACATTCCGTTTCAGACAGTCGAAACGGCACTTGCACCGGAGCCGTCATCGCTGTCTGCTGAATCACCGTCCTGTGACCGGGTGGCCCAGACCTGCTGGTTGGTAAGCAGCGTGCTGCCTGTGATGGTCGCGACGGATACGTCAGCCGCATCACGTCCGGTGCCGATCCGCACCAGCCCCTGAACTGAAGTCAGTCGGCTGGGGTCGAACAGGTACCAGCGTCCGTCCAGAAATGCTTCCATGAATCCATGGAAGTCCGGAGGCTGCAGATTCACCGCGTAGCCCGCGACATAACGTGCGGGAATGCCGATCCCTCGACACAAAGCGATCGCCAGGTGCGCGTAATCCCGACAGACTCCTGTACGCTGCAACAACACGTCCGTGGCGGTGGTCATCGTGTTGGTGCTGCCGGGCGTGTAGTCCAGCTGCTCAAAGACCCAGTTGCAGATGGCCTGGACCCGGCTGAAGCCGGGATACAGCTGGCCGAATTCCTCAAACGCGAATCGTGACAGCAGGTCACTTTCGCAGTAGCGACTGGGATTCAGATAGGTCAGCACGGTGGCCGGTGTCTGAGAGATCTGTGATTCGCCGATGTCATTCGAATTCTGCATGTCGGGCATGAGTTCGACGGTTGCCTGGTAGGACAGTTCAAATGTGCAGGGATCGACGACAACTCGCTGCAGTTGATTTCCGTCCATACCGATCTGGAAGCTTTCCACATTGACGGATGGATTCAGCTGCAGTTCTTCAGAAACAACGCGCTGCTGGTTAGTGCGGGCCGCAACCACCTGGAACAGAAACACGGTGGACAGCCGAACGTCATATGTCAGATTACAACCGATGTTGATTCGGGACATGTGTGAAGCCTTGTGCTGAAGCCATCCGGATGGCGTGGAGTGAAACCGGATCCACAGTTCATATTTGAGATCCGATATGAGCGGTTGATCCAGGCAGCGTCCTGTTGTCCGTTGTGTCAGTTTTTCGTCAGGATCAAACGGAAAATTACTGTCGTGTCGAAACGTGGCGCAAGCTTCCAGCTTGCGTTTTTCTGCATAGCAAGCTGGAAGATTGTGTTCAGTATCGCAAGCTGGAAGCTTGCGCCACTTGTTTTCCGCTCGGTCCTTAAGCCGCCCGCCCGCCGGGTTTGTGTGGGTCATTGCCCCGCTGGCGTCTGGAGCGACTGCTGGCGGCGCCCTGACGCGGTCCGGCCGGGAAGGGAATCGGTCTCGGAAATCGGAAGTTGCCGGTTCCCGACAGTGGTTTGATTCTCACGGCCCGTACTTTGGGCGGGTCCGGCGAATCTGGACAACTGCCGCTTCCGCGTCTGTGTTCAAACCATGATACTGAACTTTGAGCAGGATAACCTCTGTCAACTGTATCCTGACGACCATCGCCGTTCATTCTACAAGAGTTCAAGCAATGCCCGTTCTTTCAGATGCCGGAGTCCAGCTGGTTCAGACGCTGTCACAAAGACATGGTGTGTCCACGGACGCAGTGACTCACATGCTGATTGCCGTTCAGAACGGTAACGGGTCCATGGCTCAGTTCAATCACCCCGAATTTGGTGGTTCCGGGCAGTGGATGCGGGGCGGGATGACGATGGTCAGCGACCTGTTCAACAATCAGCTGAAATACCGTGTCGACAGCATCTGTAGCGATATTGCCAGCGAATTGGCTCATCATCAGTCGACTCCTTTTCAGGGATCGTTTCAGTCGCAGAGCCAGAACGGCTCGAATTCGCAGATGCAGGCCGGCGGCGCGATCGGGACCGGCAACAGTCTGTTTATGCCGGATCCCGAGGCTAACTGGTGGCCGCAGGAACTGGGATCGCCGAACGCCCTGGGGTCCCAGAACCAGGTCCGCTATGCCTATTTTGCCAACAGCCACCGCCTGGCTGTGAAAACGGGAAGTGACGTCTGGGTCTATGACACTCAGAATCATCAGATCGGCGGTTTCTCGCAACAGCAGGGGACTGGCGGCTCCATCACTTTCACCAGTCAGTTTGGCGTCGTGAATCTGGCAACGCTTCCGGTGGTTTCCCGAAACGGCGTGCCAGTCACGCCGGCTCCGCCAGTACCGTCCCAACAACCGTCGGTTGTTGTTGGTGCAAATCCGCAACCCTCGGCTCAGGACTCACCGCCAGCCGTTGAACCGGCAGCCGCCGAACCGCCCGTCACGGCGTCTGCCGCAGCTCAGTCACCGGGCCCGGCATCACCGGGCCCGGCATCACCGGGCTCGGGATCGTCGGACCCGGATCACATCATGGCAACGCTGGAACGACTGGGTGCCCTTCGTGACAAGGGTTATGTCAGCGACGAGGAATTCGCCACAAAGAAAGCTGAACTCCTGAAGCGTCTTTGAGGGAAACCCGGGTTGCAATTGAAATGTGTTCGATCTCGTTTCACGCAACTCGCGGCGGATCACTCGTACACAGCCGCGGAGCGGCGTTCTGTTGCTTCAACATGGGGGAAGTCCGTGACGGGGGACACGCCGGGCCACTCCCCTTGCTGAAGCGGCTGAACGCCGCTTCAGCTTCGACCCTCCCCGCAGATTGGGGGAGGGTGTTGTTTTGTGGCTCATCGGATTATGGCTCCGTGCTTTCTTCCAGCGCCGACATCCTGCGCCACCCTGCCTCAGACACCCTCCCTCGGGATGTGACGACAATTACTGGCCAGCATTCGGAGTTACTCGATCGTTTCTCCCTCGCGAAAGAGTACCAACAGTTCGGGCACCTGCTGTAGGTGCCGCCTGCCGGGCGGCACTTCGCGGCAAAGCCGCGACCGTGGT
>JAVKCM010000185.1:0-5981 GCA_040222735.1 Fuerstiella sp.
GTCGGTGTCGCAATGGTCACATGAACGGCAAACATTAAGACGGGCTTCAACCTGATCTTCCTCAAGCAGTTGCATCCCATCAGCCACATGGCGCGATGCTGCTTTAAAGAAATTAAGTCCTCTGCGAATGAATCCCGGGCCATCAGCAGCCGCGTCCTCCGACACCTTTTCGAGGGGAACACACGGGCCTTCCCCTGCCTCAAACTTTGCGAAAACAACCGGCTGACGCCGACACAGGCGGTGTTGCCAATAACTCTTGAAGCACTGATGCCGATCACAAAAACCGGGTGATTCGCATTCACAATCAGTGATTGTCGGTGGCCACTGCCCCATCTGTGTCTCCGCGAAGTTTCTCAATAACGTTTGTCGTCGACATGCCAGCGACCTGACGTGCCAGACGGACTGTGCCGCCATAACCTTTGACGATATCAGACCCAACGACAGTTTCTGCGGTGTAGTCGCCCCCTTTGACCAGTACGTCCGGCCTCAACTCCCTCAGAAGTCGACACGGCGTCTCGTCGGAAAACACGATGACGTAGTCGACACAGGCGAGCGCCGCGAGCATTGCCGCCCGGTCTTCCGCACTGATGATCGGACGGTCAGCTCCCTTGCTGCGGGAAACGCGTGCGTCATCGTTGACGGCCACGATCAGGATGTCGCCAAGCTCGGCGGCATCCTGCAGGTAACTCACATGTCCAATGTGAAGCAGGTCGAAGCAACCATTCGTGAAAACAATCTGCTGGCCCATGTCACGGGCAGAGGAAACTGCAGCCCGGAGTTCGTGCTCAGGGACAACGCCCCTGTTTCGCGAACGGCCTGATTTCTGCTGATCTCTGAGCAGGTTTTTGAGGTCCGCTATTGAGACATCAGAAGCCCCGACTCGCTGGACACAGACACCTGCTGCATAGTTTGCCAGTTGTAAAGTCTCTCGACTGGAAAACTTTCGGGCTGTACAAATCCCCAGAGCCGCCATGAACATATCACCCGCACAGGTGATATCGCAGACTTCATGACAACTTGTTGATACATGCAGGGATGCGCTTTCATCTGCCCAAACGCAGCCATCCTTGTCGAGCGTGATGACCACAGAATCGACGGCTGCCAACTCCCGCAACGCAGCAGCCGCCTGAACGCCATCCTGCGGAGTCACGATTCGCTCACCGAGCAGTTCTTCAGCCTCGGTTCGATTCGGCTTCAACAGGGTCGCACCGCTGAAGTAGTCGACAGACCGACCTCTGCCCGGGTCGATCAGTACAGGAATAGCATTGCGCTTTGATCGACTGATGATTTCGGCGGCGATTGTGGAAGTAACCACCCCCTTGGCATAGTCCGACAGAATAATCGCATCTACGGTGTTGAGTTGCTTCTCGACGGCGTCGAGAACAAGCTCCACGAACGTTTCGGAGATGTTCTCTGTCGTCTCGTGGTCAACTCGCAGAACGTGCTGGGCGTGGCGACCTTCCGCATGGCCAAGAAATCGCTCCTTTCGCGTGGTGACACGGCTGTCATCGACGAGGAGTCCCTCCGTGCAGAGCCCGGCCTCCTCACACAGCCGTGACAGCGTCATGCCGTCCGAATCATCACCAACCATGCCGCACAGGGTCACCGATGCACTCAGGTTGCGTGCAAAAGAAGCAACACCTGCAGCGCCGCCTGGATAGACGGATGTCTGGTGGACATTCAGAACGGGTACTGGAGCTTCCGGACTCGTTCTGGTTACATCTCCATAGACATACCTGTCGAGCATCACGTCGCCTATTACCAGCAAACGTGCGCCGGAGAACTCTTCAATGCGCCTCAACAGACTCTGACTCACGTGCAGTGCCCCTACATCGTGACGAGAAAAACACTATGCCGTTCGAGACATAATAACCTGGTAACCTGCGTAAATGATTTTCCAGCCTCGATTCAACAGCCATGGAACGGCTTCGGCCCCCTTGCCAATGGTTGCCCCCGCATGCCACGGTGAATCATCAAAAACAATTAGTGCATCCGGACGGAGATGGGCTTCCACTGCCTGCACTTCCTTCAGTGCATGCACCGCGTGGTTTGGTTCCGTCGTGTCAAGCGAGTCAACATACAGGACGTGAATCGGCTCTGAGAACCGATGCAGAAACTGCAGCGAGTCTTCGCAGGAAACGCTCACAGTATCCCCGAAGACCTGTGTCCACGTGCGGGCAAACTCACAGTTGGCGGCACCAATATCGACGGAATGAAGTCGACCGCCCCGGTGATGGAGGTATGTCCCCATCAGATAGGTGAAGAAACCCGCCCCTGCCCAATCTTCCTCTGCCCGTATTGTCCCTGTTTCCACGACAGTTGGTTTGTCGAACCGGGAACGCATTTCACGCAGCAGCACATCGAAACTTCGGTTGCGGTCCCAGTAGTGCGCGAGTGAACTTGTTCCTCGGCATCTGCAAAAGTCATCAACAAACTGACACATCTGAACGTCTGCTGCCTTGTCCTCCGGGATATATCGTGGCTGATCAAGCATGCCCGCCACAAATTGAGTCAGTTTCTCTCCTTCGAACGAATTCCCTGAATGCTCCACGATCCGCCACGGGATTCGCTTGTACCGGTTCCACTGTTCAGTGCCGTCACTTAGTACAACATTGAGCTGGTTGGCACGCGGCAGCGTGTACGTGGACGGGTAATGCTGAGGCATCCAGATGCCCATTGCCGGTACACGAGCAAGATTCGCAGCATGGAGCGGCCCGCTGTCAACACCAACAGTCAGGTCGGCTTCCAGCATCATGGCAAACATGATTTCGGTCGTGCACTTGCCAAGATCTGACAGATGGCGAATGCGGTGCGAAGCGAGTCGAGGCACTCTTTGGTCCCAATCCATCAGGATCAACGTGCCGTCGCACTGGTCAAGAAATGACTCGTAGAATTTCGATGCAACCGCGTTCGGCAGGCTCTTGCGACGCTGGGCCGTATTTCCTTTCTGGTGAAACAGCACTATGGGTTTCTGCAGCCGGCCCAGCCATTCATGGGCGGTATCCTTCGCGGCCGTCGGCAACGCACTGGCAATGTCAACATGCGTGCTGACGAATTCCTCCCAGAGCGTGCCCTTGTCGCCAATGTTTGGGAGCGGAGCCTCAGACAGGTTGTGTCCCATCTTGCTCCCGCGCCAAAAGTTGCCGTGTTCTGCTCGCGGAGCGTGATCCGGTGGGTATGCCCATTGATGGACGGCTGTTGCTCCCTTTTCTGGCAGCGACGACGCACCCGCAGCCTCAAAAATGAACCGTTTGTCGGGCGTGCATTCGACCGCCAGGCGATGCCCCCTCTTACGATACATCGGAATCAATCTGGCAAAATAGGCCGCGTCTCCCAGGCCGTGGTAGAACGCGATCCGGTGTTCGGTCGTCTGCTCGACGGTGGAATCTGAGTTGCCGTCGCCGTGTGACTTGCTGCAGTCACCATTTCGAGAGGCAGGCGGAACGACTGTGTTTTCACCTCCATCACTGAGGTATTGCAGGGCACCGCCGTCGAAATACAACTCGATTCGGCGAATCACGTCTTCCGGCGTAATCATGTGCATGCAACGAGGAATTGAGAGACCTCGTCGAAGTTCGACAGGCTGCTCGCAGACGTGCCTGTCTTTGGAGTCGCCATCGTCCACCTGCTGGCATCGTGATTTCCAGCAGCCGCCATCACTGCAGCACGATAACGCACCGTTGGTGCTGATAAACTGATGATGCGGATACGCCTCCCATTGCGGCGGCTCGCGTCCACCCGCAACAACGACGCAGGCCCGGTTACGTGGTCGCCCTTTCGGAGCCTCCACGGCTGCTGCAAGGTGCATGGCAAATGTCACCGGGCATACCACACCCTGCGACCAGTACGTCAGCCGAACAACCTCTCGCAGCGAAGTCTTTCCAACCAGATCAATGACTCCGTTCAGTCTTGGATGCCAGTGATCGGCTGAGCCGCATTGCACAAACTGAATCCGGCCCGCAAAGTGGTCGACGACAGCCTGATAGTTCTGTGGATCCCACCACTTCGCAGTGAAGTCATATTTGCCCCCGGCGAAGATCAACCAAAATGGTTTCTCTTTCAGGCCCGCCACAGTGAGCTCGGATGATTTTTCTGCGTCGGACAGATGGATATCGCCGCTGAATCGTGACGGTTCAATTCGGAGACTGAGTCGGTCTTCGAGATACCGCCGATATCCGTGTATGAAGTGATAGGGAAGCTGATTCGCCTGATGAATCAGCGGATAGTGCATGTCGATCGATTCGACATCACTGTCATCTTCCTTGAGCGGTGTCAGGAAGGGATTGTTGGTCCAGAGGTCGTCACAGGAAGTTCGTACATCCGTCTGGAATTTCCGCGCGTGAGATCGGTGAAGATCTCGCACCGCGGCGGTGAGCATGAGAATGTCACCCGGGCTCTGAAACGATTTCAGAATCAGACGTTGCATATCTGGACTGTCTGAAGACCGAAAACGATTCTGAAGATGATATTCGATGCTGTAAGATTTGTTTTCGGACGTGGATAAATGGTAGCCCAGCTGCACGGTATGTCTACCAGACCAGATCCAAAACTACCCAATCCCTATGGCAGTGGTGAACAGACGGCCACCATTGTTAAGTCCCTGATGGTTTCGTTCAGCGTGGTAGTGCTCAACGAAATCATGAACAGCACTTGTTCAATGATCTGATCGAGCCTGATGGAACAGCTGGTCGTCAGACCGCCCATTCGTTCACGGCAGATTCCTGCATTGCAGAGTTATTGCAGAGTATCTGAAGTAAAACGAGCAAACTGCAGTGTATTGCAGAGAAATAAAATCGTCGTAGAATGCACTTTCACCAAGGAAAACTCACGTATTCTGCCCATTAGCGATGCGTTCGGGACGTAGAGGTCGCAGGTTCGAATCCTGTCATCCCGACTCAACTGGATTGAAGGCCGTTTGGCGAGTTCGTCAAACGGCTTTCTCTTTTCCAGCACTAGAGTTACGTCGCCGAGCATGCGGTTCAAAGATAGCGTTTCGAGGATCCGCCGTTTTTCGAGCATCTTTGAACCGCGCCACAGATCGGGGACATTCTGCGAGAACTCGAAAACCGCGAGCGCGGCCCGCACGTCGGGCGGTTCGAGCGTGGCGACGTTCCCCAACCTTTCCTCAATCTGCGCCGCCTCGTCGCGCAGCGCGGCGAGCTTCGCGTTGAACGTTGGTTCGTCAATCGAGCCGGCCAGAAATGCGTTGAGCAACCGGTCGTTCATCGTGGCGAGTTCGCTCCGCCGCTTGCTCAAGACAATCCTCTGATTGCGTTGGTGGTCGCCGACCTGAGAGAACGCGACTTGCAGGGATGACCGGAACCAGTCCGCCACCTCGTCATCCGGCATTCGGAGTTTGGCCAGATCCGCCACGATGGCATCATCCAGATCGTCGGCTCGCCACCGGACGTTGGGATGCTCTGAATCCGGATAGTTGTTCGCGCAGCGGTAATAGTCGTGGATGCGGACTCCGCCTCACTTCAACTTCCTCTTAATCCGTTCCCCGGTGATCATCGCGCCGCAATGATCGCAGGTGAACAGTCCGCCCGAGAGCGGTAAGTTAGTTACTAGAAGTTACTAGTGCCACCCATTTGTCATTGACATCCATGACGAATCTGGTATTCTGATGCCGGGCGTGAACTTTTCTTTCTGTCAGGGAGCAGCATCATGGGGCGTGTGAGTCGGGCGGAGACTTGTCCGGATGATGAAATCAACGTGGTGCACTGCATTAATCGCTGTGTGCGACGTGGGTTCCTGTGTGGTATCGATCCCTTCACGGGACAGAACTACGAACATCGGCGCGAATGGATTCGCCACCGGTTTGAGTTCCTGGCGGGAGTGATGGGCATCGAGGTGCTCGGGTTTGCCATTCTGCACAACCACTTTCATGTGGTGCTCAGAAACCGCCCGGACGTGGTCGAAGACTGGTCCGATGACGACGTGGCTCTGCGTTGGTGGCAGCTGTGCCCGGGACGCCGCGA
>JAVKCM010000186.1:0-6472 GCA_040222735.1 Fuerstiella sp.
CCGCCGCGATGACGACTGTCAGACCCGCCACATCGTTGTCCGTCACGTCCACCGTGTCCGTGCCATCGTCGTGGGCCGCGGCCGTCGCGGTGACCGTCACCGTCTGAGTCCCGTCCACGATCGCGTCATCGATGGCCGCCACGTTGAAACTGACCGAAGCCTGTCCGGCCGGAATGACCACCGTGGTCGGAACGGCAGCTTCACTCGTGTCGCTGCTCGCGAGCGTCACCGTCAGGGCCGTGCCCGTATCGCTGCTGCGCGTCACGGTAGCGGTGGTGGCCTCGGCGCCGGCACCTTCACTGACCGCGTCGGCGGCAATGTCTACCGTCAATGTCGCAGTGTTCGGATCGATCACGGTGATGGTTTGCGGTTCAATATCAAAGGTGAAACCTTGCGCATTATCCCGGAACGATACATTGCTTCCCTGTTCGCCGATGGCGATCCTGAATGGAGAATCCGTCACTGCAGCGTCAGCTCGAAAATGAAGCGTAGCAAAAGACTCCAATTGGTTGACGCCGACAGCCTTGCCGATACCCGGTAGCAACGACGCTCCACCCAGATTCACAATGCGACCGGCGCTCTGATCCAATACCACGTTCGGGAAAACGAAAGGAAGGCTGTCAGTCACAACGTCCGAAGAGTTGAGAGGATCGTTCAGCGACTGAAAGGCAGCGGCATCCCAGGTCAGGTCAATTCCCAGCCCGACAATACCGACGGCCACGTCACTGCCATCGCGCAGGTCTCCGGCAAAAATTTCCGCGAAGAAGTGGTCTCCAACATTCAGACGGTCGTCCACAATTTCCGTACCGGGGGCCCCTCCGGCATCGGCGCCGTTGCTGTCCGTAAACAGCCGTACTTCGATCCCGAGAGTCTTGGTGAGCAGCGTCCTGTCTTCCAGTCGCTCGATCGATCCTTCGCGTGCCCGGAAGCCTCGACGATTCTTTCGCGTATTCAACACTCGTTTCAGGCGAGACGCGAACGAATTTCGGGGAGCTACTTTTTGGAGTCTGCGGAGGTTGGAAGACTTCACAGAGCATGACCTTTTCAATTTGATGAACTGTTCAGTGAGCAATTATTCGTGAGAACGACAAAATAAATCATTCACGATTCAAACAGAACATCTGGATCCAGAGAGGGGCAGGGAGAGATCGGCAAGGTTACCAGTGCGGCATAGTCACAATAAACAGAGAAATGTCACAGCCGGGGTCCTTCGCCAGATTATCCCACACGCACAAATTGCCTCACGGCCCGACCGTCTGCAGTCGCTACCGCAAACCGACGTCCCGCGGATATCTTCACGGCACTCCGTCGCCCTGTCATTCTGGTGTGAGTACTCAACGAGCCCCGGCGAACACCAGGGGACGAAGCCCGCGCGCAGCCACGCCATCTCGTTAAATGATACTCAGCCAGTCCGTGTCTTCTTCAAACTGCCTGTCAATGGCCAGCGAAAGCTCATCTTCGTCCGCTGCCCGCGCGTTCAACTGTATTTCCTGTTCTTCACCGGCGACGGCAAACAGGCTCAGCTCCTTCTTGACCGGGATGCTGCCTTGTGGGTTCTGCTGAGACGACAGTTGTGGAGCAGGGGCATCGAATTCCGCAACGGGCGCCACCGGAATCGCACCATTCGACCGACCGCTGTCAGACAGGTCCTTAAACCTGTTCTGTTCCGACGAACGGTCGGTGATCTGATCCACAGAAGACGATTCAGTGATACCTGCATCACCGTCGGCCACGGCCGTCGTCTGAGAATCCACTTCGACAGACGTGGCCGACTGCACGACAGCATTCGACCGGAGAGGCAGTACAACCTGATAATCGGTCTGAAGCGATGTCGCGACCTGTGCCGGTGCTTCAGAAATGCCTCCATCCGCGATCCCGTTGATAGAACCGCCGATAAACTCAGTCGGTGGCGGAATCGAGAGGCCGAATTCAACGTTCAGTGGACCAAAGTCACCGAAGTTCACAAAACCGTCTCCGTTCATATCGGCCGACGGATCATAATCTGCATCGCTCTGGTTCTTCCCGAAGTTCACATTCAACGCACCGAATTCGCCAAAGTTGACACGTCGATCGTAGCTGATGTCACTGTTGAAGGTGGAATGTCCCTCAAGGGTGATGTTGATGACCGACGAGCCCTGAGCACTGGTCAGAATCGTCAGACCATCACCCTGCAGGATGTCTCGTGGAACATTGCTGCCGCCGGTGGGCAGCGTCGGTGCGAACGTCAGAGTAAATCGCTGTGTCTGCCCGGGCTGGAGCACGATGTCGTCGCCGACAGCGCTGGTCAGAACAACATCGACACTCACGTCCGGAGCGTTGACCTGAGTTTCGAACAGCGTGAGCGGGATGGTGCCGGAGTTGGTCACTTCGACATAGTGGAAGCTGTCCGGAAATGCGGGCCGTACATACGGACTGTCTGCCTGTCCGCTACGATACCGGGACAACGGTGTCGTAAACTGTACGCGACGGTCGCTGGCAACATCAGAGTTGTCTGTGACAACCACTTCGGCATTGTCCAGCACCGTGATTGTCTGCTGCTCAATGGCGGCCGTAAAGTCGGACACGCCATCCGCAAGGCTGTTTCCGAGGCTGCCGAGTGTGACGTTGAACGGCATGTCGGTCACGCCCTGTTCAGCCACGAAATGCAGCACGGCAAAGTCTTCGAAGCTGCCGTTGCCAATGGCCGCGCCATCGCTGTTGGCCGGCAGACTTCCGCCGCGGAGTTCGTCGATCAATCCCGTCGCGTTGTCCAGCGTTCCTCCCTGCTGCAAAGGCAGGCTGGTCGTCACGATCGATGCAACATCAAACGGATTGTCAATTTCATCCAGAATGGCGGGATTCCATGCGATGTCGGCCGACAGCCCCACGACACCGGCCGGTGTCGCTCGCTGATCGAAAACGCGGATGACGGCAAAGAACTTTTCACCAACGGCAATCGTATCGTTGTTCAGCGGAAGTCCGAGGGCACCGTTGTCGTCGTGGAAAAGATCGATCTGAATCAGCACGGGTGCAGTATCGTCATCCAGAATCGTCCCCACGGCCGTGGCTGTCGCGATCGTGGTGTTCGCCGACGGATTGCTGAGCGTCAAGGAGAACTGTTCGTCCGGTTCCACCGTCAGGTCGCCGCTCGCACTGACCGTGATCAGTTTTTCCGTTTCGCCGGGGAAGAAGGTAATGGTCCCGGCCGGGAACGTACCACCGAAGTCGGCCCGATTCGCGGGATCGGCTCCGGTGCCCGCCACCACGTAATCGACAGTCGTGGTCACCGTCAGTTCGGTATTCCGCGTGACCCGGAATATAAAGTCACCGGCTCCGGAATTACCTTCCAGCCGGGTCGCATTCACGGCCGTGAGGGACAGGTCCGCCACGTCCACTCGCCGCCATGTTTCGACACCGTCTGTGGCCGGTGCGTTACCGGCGGCGTCCAGAATTCCGGAGCCCGCTGCGGCGACCGTCAGGGTGTACGTGCCAAGACTGTCGGTCACCGTCGTCAGATCAATGGTGTATTCTGCGCCGTTGACGGCAACAAATGACAGGCCGGAAACATCGATCGTCAGGCCGTCTCTGCGCAGAGAGACGTCGGACACATCAAAACCGGTCACGTCTTCCGAGAAGTTGATTCCGACGACGCCGGCATTGGTGACACGAATATCAGGATCAACGTCCACGATCGTGATCACGGGAACCGTCGTATCGGTGGTCCATGTCACGCGTGATTCGACAGCAATCAGATTTCCGAACTGGTCAGTAATCGCCGAGTTCTGTGGCGTCAGTGCAAATTCATAATCACCTTCGTCAACGGTGACCGTCGACAGGTCCATTTCAAACTGTGTCGGGCCCAGCTGTACCACATCCAGCTCAATCACACTAATGAAGCCGCCGTCCCGAGTCAGCGTGAAGTCACTGCTGTCCAGGCCAAAGACCGGCTCGCTGAAGTCGATGGTGACAACACCAACCGGGGAGTTTCGCAGCGCCGGCACGACCGTGGAAATGGTAGCTGTCGGAGCGACTGCTTCCTTTGTCCATTCAACGATGGCATCATCAGCCAGCGGGTTTCCGGCGGCATCGGTCACACCGGACGCGGCCAGGGTCAGCACGTAATCACCGTCGATCGCCGTTGCCGCCGCCAGGTCAATGGTGTATTCCGAGGGCCGAACCTGCGTCACGACCGCTCCGGAAATATCAATCGCAGCACCATCCCGCGTCAGTGTGAAGTCGGCGGCACTGACGTCGATCACTTCTTCGTTGAACTGCACAACGGCGACATCGACCGCTGAATTCCGCAACGCCGGTGCAATATCATCGAAAGTGCCTTCCGGACTGGTCAGGTCCATCACCCAGCCCTGAAGGGCATCCACTGCCAGCAGGTTGCCGGCACCGTCCCGAATTCCGGATCCTTCGGCCGTCAGCTGCAGGTCATAGCTGCCGGCCGCCGAGGTCATCGTACTCAGGTCGACCGTGTACTGAGCACCCGACACGGCGGTGATACTCAGACCGCTCAGATCCACCGGGTCTCCGTCCAGACTCAGGGTCAGATCAGCAATATCAAATCCGGAAACGTCCTGATCAAAATCGAACGTCACCAGACCCAGAGAAGAATTGCGAGGGCTGGGAGTGGTGCCGGAGACGGTCACCGTCGGGGCAATCGTATCCATGGTCCATGACAGCGAACCACCCGCTGCCAGCAGATTGCCCGCAGCGTCAACAATTCCCGAACCGGCCGAAGCCAGCGTCAGCACGTAATCGCCGTCGGTGCCGCTGAACGCAGACAGATTCAGTTCAAAACGACTGTCACCCACCTGCACGACATCGAATCCGGACACGGCCACACCATCACGCGTGAGCGTAAAGTCAGCCACATCGACACCGGTCACGATTTCGGAGAACTCAACCGCCACGTTGCCGACGTCGGTGTTCCGCAGATTCGGGGTGACCGGATCCGGGTCAAACAAGGCGGTTGGTGCGTCCAGATCAATCGTGAACGCTCCGATCACGTCTCCCGCCATATCATTACCCAGCCCATCGCTGATGTCCGGTGTGGACAGGTCCGGACGAACGGACGTCAGCCGCAGCTCGTAGTCGCCTGAAACCGTGGTCACAGAAGACAGATCGATCGAAAATCGTCGGCCGTCAACAACGTTCAGCGTCAGCCCCGAGATATCAATGTCAACACCGTCGCGCGTCAGCGACAGATCGCTCAGGTCGACACCCAGAATGTCGTCGTCATCCGTGATGTCCAGCAGACCCGCGCCGTCGGCGTGCGCCGCTGCGGCGGCGGTAATCCGAACGGTCTGTGTGCCGTCGACGATCGCGTCATCCACTGCGTCAATGTCGAAGGTAACGGAGGCCTGACCGGCCGGAATCGTCGCCGAAGCAGGCACACCGGCTTCACTGGTGTCGCTGCTGCTGAGATTCACGACCAGGGCATTTGTGGTATCTGAAGTTCTGGTCACGGTCGCTGTGGTCGCCGCTGAACCCGCCGCTTCACCGATACTCGATGCGGCGACGGTAACAAACAGGTTCGCAGCGCTCGGATCAGTCACCGTGATCGTCTGTGCCTCGATACTGGTCCGGAAGCTGGCTTCTGCGTCTGCAAACGAAACACCGCCGTCACCAATTGTCACCGTAAACGCAGAACGGCTGACTACCGCATCAGCGCGGAATCGCAGCAGGGCAAATCGTTCCAGCCTGTCCGGGCCGACCACCGAACCGATCCCCGCCGATGGCAGGCTGCCTCCGGAAAGATCGTCGATGAATCCGCCGGACTGATCCAGCGTTCCACGTCTTTGTATTGGCAGATCATCCGTGACGATGCTGGTCGGAGCAAACGGGCCATCAATTTCCTCGAAGGCCGCGGCATCCCAGGCGATGTCAATCGGCAGGCCGATCAGCCCGGGCCCCTGCGGACCAGCCGGATTTTCACCCCGCAGATCACCGGCCAGGATTTCCACAAAGAAGGTATCGTTCAGATTCAGCTGGTCGCTGGTAATTTCCGCACCGGGTGTGCCGGAATTGTCCTGGAACAGCCGGACTTCGATGCCCAGCGTCGTGGCGGCCGGTTCGTTGAAATCGATGGTCACGACGCCCACCGTCGAATTGGTCGGCCCGCCCGGAAGTCCGGTGAAGTGTCCTTCGGGTCCGCCCAGATCAATGGTGAATTCTTCCAGGGCGTCCTGGGTGAGCGGATTGCCGGCAAGGTCAGTGATGCCGGCATTGTCGGCGATCAGCCGCAGATCAAAGTCACCGGCGACAACCGCTTCCAGAAATGTCGGATCACCGTTCGAATCCGGAATCGGATCGCCGTTCGCGTCGTACTGGAACTCACGGACGGTCGTGACCGTCGACAGATCCAGCGAATACTGAGTCGGCGTCTGCTGCGTCAGTTCAAGGCCGTCCAGTATCTGCTGTTCGCCATTCAGGAACAGCAACAGGTCGTCGAGACCGAAGCCTGCGACGGGTTCGGACAGCGTAA
>JAVKCM010000187.1:0-5644 GCA_040222735.1 Fuerstiella sp.
TCTGTCGACCACGATTCATAAAATCGACTGCCTGGCCAGCGGCCGGGCGCCAGCGCGACTGTCGGACGCTATGGATGCCAGTCTCGTAGATGGATCGCGGCCATTCATTGCGACTGGCTATTCGGGCACGACCTTCATCGAATAGTGGGCTTCAGACGGCCACAGTTTGTCGGACTCTGCCAGACGGCCGGTGGTGCCGACATCGTAGACGTAGCCCGGCTTCAGTTCTTTCACCGTGAGACGAATACGGCGACCGCCATCCAGCACTGTGACCTGCTCGGGTGACAGTGTGTGACGCCCGGAATCGGGCGTGGCGTAGGCACCGCCCCATTCACGGGTATAGGCCTGGATCGACCAGCTGGCAGCATCGGCCGCGTGTGACGGATCGACGGGCCGGAAGAATTCCACTTCGAAGCCGGTCGGCGTGGCCGTAAGTTCCCGAATGCCATTGGGCAGGCCGTCACCGGACGGAATCAGCCGAGCGATGCCACCGGTATTCTGACCGCCCTGCCAGCCGCTGTCCCAGATGCTGCCGATGAAGATCGCGCCATCCGGGGAGATGGCAGAGCAGATGGGGCCGATAAAGTTGCTGCCACCTGCTTCCTGGTCAGGCAGGCTGAAGCGGTAACTGGCCCCCTGCAGCGTTCCGTTCACGTCCTGTACTGTGAAGCGGATCAGGAATCGCGAGTCATACTCACAACCGATTCCGTGACCGCGCAGTTCCGCCACCGGAAAATCTTCCGGCAGAAATAGAATGCTGTTCACGCTGCGGGTCCACGGGTGAGGAACCATCAGAGACGCGGGCTCATGTTCGATCTCAGCTGTCGGCTGATGAGCGGATGGCACGCCGTAATGTCGTCCCGGAAGAATATGGTTGATTTCATTGAACGTGTTCTGCACGCCCTGGTTGTCTGTGGCGAACAGATGACCGTGCTTGTCCATGGCCAGGCCCATCGGATACCGCATGGACATCGCCAGCGGCGTGATCAGTCCGGACGGGTCGATTTTGATCACGCCACCCCGCCAGCGATCCTGATTGACGGGGCGTGTTTTCTGCGAATAGTCGCTGCCCAGTCCGACGTAAAGATTCTGCTCGTCATCGCGAATCAGTCCGGATGTCCAGTCGTGATAGTTGTCGTTGTAGCCCCAGCCGCTGGCGACGACCTCACGGGTATCTGCGCGGCCATCGCCGTCGGTGTCCTGCAGCCGCAGGATTTCCGGTTTGTGTGATACCAGCAGACCATCGGTTTCTGCCAGAATGCCAAAAGGAGCGGCAAGGCCTTCTTCAAACAGGCTGGTTCGGTCCGGCAGTCCGTCGCCGTCGGTGTCCTCGGCGATCCAGACGTGTCCCTTCAGGGATGTGAACGCCATCCGGCCGTCGGGCAGCCAGGTGATGGCGGTTGGCATGATGGACGCATCCAGCGGCAGGCGAGTTCCGGTAAAGCCCGGCGTGGAGGTGATGTGGTCCGGTGCAGCCACAATGACCGGTTTTGGTGGAACGGGTGGCGTGGGCGGTACGTTAATGTCGATGGCCTGAGCAACCGTCGCCTGCTCACCGCGGGTCAGTGGAATCTGTGCGCCTTTCTGCCAGCTTCCCTGGAAGCTGCGATGGATCGACGCTCCATTCGCTGCGGCGTTGGTCAGGTTGTCGGCAGCAACCACGACAGCCGTTTCAGGGCTGGCGTCGAGCACTTCGACCGTGTGTGTCCAGCCGGCCCGGTGCTCTGAATCGTCCGCCTGGAAACGATGCCGGACGCGGACAGCCTGTAGCGGCCGTGCAGAATCGGCCCAGGCCGTCTGCGTGAAGTGTGGTTCTGCCGAGAGTGATTCCGTCGTCTGTGTTCCCGCGGCGTCAAACCAGACGCGGCAGTCAAGTTCAACGCCATCGGGAAGGTCACGGTAAGAAAGCAGTTCGACCAGGCGGCCTTCGTCTTCCACCGGGTCAAGCCGTGTGTCCGCCGTCTGCAGCGTCATCGGCGCAGAGGTCGGGGGCGGCTGCTGCACCACCGTGCCGGGCATGTCCCAGTACCAGCTCTTGCCTTCGGTACGCTGTCGAGCGAATTCGCCCAGGGTCCACAGCCGCAGCTGCATGGTGTCCAGGTCGATCAGCAGGTTGTGTCCGTTGCCGAATCCGATGGCCATGGCTCGGGGAACGGCGATGCGGTTCCTGTCGGTGCCAATGGTGAAGACATCGCGAAGGATAACGGGCGGATCGCCGGGGGCCACGTTGACCACCTGTTCGAATCGGCTGGTAACGGTGGGCGGAGTGAATCGTTTGTCGCTGAGTGCCTTCCAGATGGCTCCGATCTGAGCCGGCAGAGATCCGTCCAGCACGTCGGGCATGGGCTTTTTGATGGCCGGCATCTCAATGCCCGCAACGACGCGAATCGGGTTCTTCATCCATCGTTGAAAAAATCGAGGACGAATGCGGCTGCCCATGGTCATGATGTCTGACCCGCGGGTTCCGAGGGCGACGTTCCGAGGTTCGAACGCGCCGGCCTTGTGACACGCCACGCAGTTGAAGCCGCCGGCGCCGGTCAGCCGATTGCCCAGCAGCAGATCCGCCGCCGTGGCTGCTGACCGGCCGGAAAGATCCACATGAGCCAGAATATCCTGCCTTGCTGAATCGGCTTCCTGTGGAATGCGATCCGTGGTGATCAGGTGATGTACCAGAGCGGCTCGATCGGCGTCTGAATGTCTGAATTTCGGCATTCGTACCAGCAGCCATGGCAGTCGCCGCTCGCCCTGCTCGCCGGCCACGGCTTTCTTCAGGTATTCTTCATTCAGTTTGTCGCCCACCGCGGTGAGAGGGGGAGGAATCAGTCCCTGACTTTGCCCCTTCAGGTCGGGATGAAGATTCTGCAGCGTGTGAGCAATAGACGACAGCCCCTGCGACTGGTCGCGGTCGTGACAGGCCGTGCACCCGTTTCGCTCCAGCAGCAGCAGGCCCCGGTCTGCCATGCCGAGTCGGCTGAGCGTCTGCTGCGACTCAAACCATGCGGCCACACTGCCCCGGTGATCCAGCGCTGTGTAGTACGACGGAACTCGTACGCTTCCGTTGCTGCGGATATTCGGAATGTCGACCGGGTTCAGACAGTCACCGCGGTTATGATCGAAGCTGCGGCCGGTCAGCGGCGCAATGGCAGTGGGTTTGATTCCGGGGATCCGATGGCAGGCAGCACAGTTGGCCTGCCGGACAAGCTGCTTTCCTTCCTCGATCCGCTGTGCGTCGGGCTTTTCAGCGGCCGCGATCCAGTCCGGAGATTCGCTGCCCGATGCGGCCAGAACGGCCACCAGCTGACGTCGTTCATCCTTTGAGAGTTCAAACACGGGCATGCGATGGTCCGGGTTCAGCGATGCCGGGTCTCTGAGCCAGCGGTCCAGCCATGCGGCGGAACGGCGCGCCCCGACGTTCACGAGTTCCGGTCCTTCGTACGGTGTCGCCAGCGGCTGAACCTGCTCCGTTCCCGGCAGATGGTGGCAGGCGGCACAGCCGAGCGATGTCAGCAGTTTTGAGCCGGCTGCCTGATCGCCGTCTTTGAACTTCAGCGTGCTTTCGGACAATGCATCCTTTGAAACCGACAGCAGAAACTCGGCAACGCTTTCCGCTTCATCCGGTGACAGGTCAAAACCGGGCATGTGACTGTTTCGGACCACATTCTGTGGTCGCCAGAGTCGCTGCAGCAGGGTGTTTCGCGACTGACTGCCTTTGACGCGTTCAAGCGACGGAGCCGTCATGGGCGGCAGGCCGTTGTCGGACTGGTGACAGGTCGTGCAGCGCAGTGAATCGACCAGCTGGCGACCGTGAGCGGCGGCCGCCAGTTCTGGTGAGCCTTCGTCCCGGAACAGTACATCCGCGGGCAGCGGCTCCAGCGTAAACTGGTCGGACGACCAGAACACGGCCAGGCGGGCGCGTGGCTTGTCTGATTCAGCCGGCGAGGAATAGATGATGCGAATCGAGTGGTCGCCGGCCGCCAGTGTGATCGGTTGGCTGGTGGCAAAGCCCCATTCTTCTGAGGTCCGCAGCACGACCTGCCCGTCGATCTCAATGCTGGCGTCCCCTGCCAGGAAGGCGTGAAACGTATGAGTCCCGGGCAGGCGAGCCAGCAGGTTGCCCGACCATTCGGCGCTGAAGGCGCCCTGCGGCAGTCGCTGGTCCGGTGCCGCGGCACTCCAGTCAAAACTCACGACCCGATCGATGCGCTGGACGGTGTGGGTCCCGACCGTATAGGTGGCCAGCAGACCGGGAGGGAAATCGTCTTCTTCCGACTGTCCGCGGGCGGGAGATACACACGCCAGCAGCAGGACGCAGGCAGCGACGAATGAACAGCGGGAAGTAAGAGGATATGGAAAAAGACGACAGATAAACATGGCGGTCCCTGGTCTCGAGCAGTTCAAATCGGGATTGTATTGTCCTGCGGACTTCGGGGATTGCAAATCAGTCCGGCCTCGACAGACTTACCCAACGACAAACGTGCGGGCGCCGGTTTCCTGTACATCCCGATGTGAAGGTGCCGATGTGAAGGTGCCGATGTGAAGGTGTCGGTCCCGCAGCGCTGTTCCGGGCTCGGCACAGAACAGATGCATCCTGTCGCTATCCAATCAACACGACCTGACCGTCAGCTGGCAAAGGTGTAAACACAATCATGGATCTGAGACTTCACGACAAAGTCGCTCTTGTCACTGGTGGCTCAAAGGGGATCGGTCTGGGCATCGTGCGATCGTTGATTGCCGAAGGGGCCAGAATCGCCAATGTCAATCGCAGCGAGGCTGAAGGCCGTCAGCTTGAGCAGGAATACGCGGCTGAGGGGCGTGACTGTTTTTTTATTCAGGGCGACCTGACCAGCATCGACGCCTGCCGCAACGCCGTAGCGCAGACGCTGCAGCGCTTCGGACGGATCGATATTGTTGTCAACAATGCGGGCGTCAACGACGGTGTCGGACTGGAAGACGGACCGGACGCGTTTCTGCAGTCGCTGCAGCGAAACCTGGTTCACTATTACGCGATCGTGCATTTTGCGCTGGATGCACTGAAGCAGTCGCAGGGCTGCATCATCAACATTGGTTCCAAAGTCTGCGAAACCGGTCAGGGTGGCACGTCCGGCTACGCTGCCTCAAAAGGCGGCATCAACGGGCTGACGCGTGAATGGGCCGTGGATCTGGCGCCTCACAACATCCGCGTGAATGCGGTGCTGCCCGCGGAAACATGGACTCCGCTGTATGAAAAATGTCTGGCTGCGATGCCGGACCCGAAGGCTGCCAAAGCAGAAATGGAAGCTCTGATTCCTCTGGGGCATCGATTCACAACCATTGAAGAGCTGGCAGATATGGTGGTGTTTCTGGCCTCGCCGCGGTCCAGTCACACGACCGGACAGATCATCTTTGTGGATGGCGGCTACACTCACTTCGATCGCAAATGCACGATGCCCAGCGACGTGGCTTCTTTTGGCGCTGCCGCGCAATAAGGACCGAGCGGAAAATAAGTGGCGTAAGCTTCCAGCTTGCGACGCAGAAAAAACGCAAGCTGGTAGCTTACGCCTCGTTTGGACAAGACAGTAATTTTCAGTTTGATCATAAGAGTGACGTCCGTCTTCCTGCGGTGCCAGAGGTTACCCGGCAGGAATATAACGGTTCATCATCTCGA
>JAVKCM010000188.1:0-6207 GCA_040222735.1 Fuerstiella sp.
GAGAGTCAACGCCCGTGGCGCAAGCTTCCAGCTTGCGCTTCGCGGGCTACCCCTGCGGCCCGCCGAAGCCCCTGCCTTCCAGTCACAACCCCGGGTGCTGAGATGCTGCCCGTCGCAGGCGGGGTGATCAAGCCACGTTGGTTGAGTGTTGGGTCGCAAGCTGGCAGCTTGGGCTGCGGTTGGTTGAGTGTTGGGTCGCAAGCTGGAAGCTTGTGCTGCGGTTGGTTGAGCGTTGGGTCGCAAGCTGGAAGCTTACGCCACTGCAAGCTGGAAGCTTGCGCCACGGTTGGCTGGAAGCTTACGCTGCGGTTGCCGGTCCGGGATGTCTTAACGGGCTGACGGGGGCAGTGTGAATAATGTTGCCGTACCGTCTCCCTGAGACAGCAGAATCCGGGCATTGTCCGGCGAGTAACAGGTGTCGTTGCCGATCCGCCCCAGCCGCTGCGTAAACAATGTTGTTCCGCTCGCTGCGTCCCACACGCGTAACTGTCCCGCGTAGCCGTAGGACATCAGTCGAGTGCCGGAGCTGTTGAACGTCACGCAGTGAATATAATCAGTGTGACCGGTGAGCGTCTGTTCGGTCAGCCCGGTGGTGAGGTTGATCAGGTGCACCAGCCGGTCGGCTCCGGCGGCAGCAACTCGCTGGCCGTCGGGATGGATGCTGACGGAATAAGCCGTTTCTTCCAGCCGAGTCAGCTGTTTCAACTGTCGACCCACGGCGACATCCCATAACCGCAGCGTTCTGTCAGCCCCGGACGAAACGACGAAGGTTTCGGTCTGATTGAAAACGACGGCATGCACGGCTCCCTGATGACCACTCATCGCGGCCTTCTGCTGTCCGCTGGATGCATCCCACAGGCGAACCGTGCGGTCAGCACTGCCGGATACGATGGTGCGGCCATCGCTTGTGATGGCGACGCCGTAGACCGCTCCGCCATGATTGAACTGACGAATCTGCGTCGGTGATGCATAGGTCCACTGATGAACCAGCCCATCGTCATGTCCGCTCCACACAGACTGATCGTCTTTGGCAAACGTCACGCAGGTGACCGGCGATTCGGTCTGCTGAATCTGGTGCCGAGACAGCTCGACACCGGACTGACGAGCCTTGGCCGTCATCGGTGGCCCGAAAATCTGCAGGGGCCCCTTGTCCATGGCGACCACCAGCTTCTGATGATCGTGACTCCACGCAAGGCAACGAACCGGACTGCCCAGGTTCAGTGTCTGCAGCAGTTTTGCATCGCCGGCATTCCAGATCAGCAGCTCTCCTGCTGACGTGCCTGCGGCCACACGCTGATTGTCAAAGCGGACCGCCAGCGCTGTCGGGGCGCCACGGTGTCCTTCAAACACGCGGACCACCTGTCCGTTGTTGACGTTGCTCATCACAATCCGCTGGTCAGCCGAACATGTGATTACCTGACTGCCGTTGGCAACGACGGCCATGTCGCGGACGGACTGCTGATGGGGGGCAAATGACGACACGGGTTCGTCGAAACTGCCCGGCGGAAGCTGCCACAATCGAATCTCGCCATCGCTACCGGCAGACAGCAGTTGCTGATTGCCGGTCGTAAACGACAGCCGGATGATGCTTTCAGCAGTCAGTCCCGAGACGGCCTGCGGCGTGTTCAGAAAGGGACTCCAGAGATGAATGCTGCCGGCTGCATCCCCCGTGGCCATGAGGGCCGCGTCCGCCCGCCATGCGGCTGCGGTCACGGCGGCGGAATGACCGGATCGTGTTGACGCTGCTTCCCGAGGTACGAACAGCGTTGGCTCTGCTCCTGCCTTTGGTCCTGCGGCAGCGGTAGCGTTAGCGGCGCGAGTCAGGTCCCACAACAACACCGATGCACCGGCACCGCCCGTCAGCAGAATGTTGCCATCGGGGCTCAGCGACAGTGCGTTTACCGCTCCGCTGTGTCCGGACAGCGTTCGTATGGGACGCGCCAGCGGCAGCTGCCAAAGGCGCACTGTGTTATCCTGAGCTCCCGTGACCAGCAACCGGCCGTCGGCACTGATCGCTGCACAGTAGACCGGTCCGGTATGGCCGATGTATCGTCTTCGTTCCGCGGCTGATGACAGACTCCACAGGCGGACGGTCTGGTCGGCACTGACCGTCACGGCGTGACTGCCGTCCGGGGTCAGCCGTCCCATCCACACAGATCCTTCGTGACCTCGCAGCACGGCGACTTCCGTGGCTTCCTGCCCGCGCACATTTCCGGTTGCGATGTGGAAGATGCTGATCAGGCCGCACAGCACTGCGCAGGCAGGTCGGTGCAAGAGACGGTCCGGTGCTGGATCTGTCATACTTCGGACTCACGGTGGGTGATTTATTCTCCTCGAACAAACACGCGCAGACGCTTATGGGCATAGCCGGCCGCGTTGCCGGCAAATGTCCAGTCGCGGTTCTGTCCGGGGCTGTTGCCGATCCCGATGTCGGCGTTCGCACCGGCGTTCCAGTGATTGATGGCCAGGATGGTCTGGCGAGCTCCGAAATTGTGGATCTGCAGACAGCCGTAGCCATCGGTCGGCGGTCCGGGATCGTCGCCGAAATCGTACACACGGCTGCTGGCCCCGTTGATGGCGGCTTCATTGCCGGGGCCGTAGTTGTGTGGCCAGAATTCGATGTTGCCGGTCGCGAGACCGGTGCCCACAGCGATGTCTGCCACGGTGGAATACACATCCATGGATTCCACTTTCTGCTGAAAGACGGTTGGTCGCGAAGCGGTTGGGATGCCGATCCTGCTGACGTCGTCGGTAAAGGCCTTCATGCTGACGAATACCTTCTGTTCGTTTCCGTCGGCTGAGGTCAGTTCCAGCAGATAGGCGATTCTGTCAAAAGACTGTACGTCGGCGCTGTGGTCGGCGTCGTACCGGATTTCGCGTCCGAGTTTTGACAGGTCCAGGTCGTACACCAGCTGATATTCCCGGCTGATCGGCAGCATGTTGAGAAAGTCGGGAAGTTCGCCACCGCGACAGGCTCCGACGGGCAATCCTGTGCCGCCGGTGAGATTTGGCTCGGCCAGCTTGTGCCAGGCGAATCGAAAAGCAACGGGTGACTTGACGTCGGCGCTGGACAGCAGCACGGTGTCACCGTTGATTTCTGCCACAGCCGGCCGGAAGCCGCCGGAACCCGGGCCGATGATTTCGAAGTGAGACGGGGCCGCACCATCGCTCGTCTTAAGTCCGCCGCCCGCATGGCGGAAGGTCACCTTCAGGTGACCGTCCTGGACGTCCAGTGAGGCAAATTCAGGGCTGTGGGCGACGATCTCTTCCTGTCCATAGTCGTGCTTCAGTGCCAGGTTGGCCAGACGCAGGCCGACGTCCTGCTTGTTGGGAGGATGGATGTTATTCAGCGTGGCGATGTCGTTGATGACCACCATGCCGGTGTTGGGCAGCTGCTGGACGGCTGCCTGAGCTTCCCAGAATCGCGCCAGGATTGTCGGATCTTCGTTGCCGTACTGAAACGGAGCAATCTGAACATAGTAGAACGGAAATCTTCCCTGGTCCCACAGTTCTCGCCAGCCGTTGATCAGAGCCTTCTTCTTTTCGAAGTACAGCATGCCTTCGGAATGGTTGGATTCGCCCTGATACCAGATGGCCCCGCGAATCGGAAAACCGACCAGTGCGTGAATCATGCCGTTGTACAGCATTGTCGGATCCTGATGGCTGGTGAACGGCTTCAGTTCCTCAGGATAAGCAGGGCTGGCGGGCAGACCGTCGGTGTCGGTAAGAGCCGTTTTGGCGGTGGCCAGCCAGTCTTCCGTCGCTGCAATATGTTCTTTCAGACGACGCTGGTAGGCCGGCGTGCCGGGTGTGCGGCCGATGACTGACTGAAAGATATCCTGCAGGGCTTCTACTTTTTCAAAGCCCACCGGCGGTGTCCATGGTTCGACTCGGGTGCCGCCCCACGAAGAATTTACCAGGCCGATCGGCACGTTCAGTTCCGCATGCAGCCGGCGGGCCATGAAATAGCCGCACGCTGTAAAGTTGCCGACTGTTTCCGGCGAGCAGATCTGCCACACCGCCTCAACGTCGTCCCGGGGAACCGTGCTGGGCCGATGAGCGATCTTGACGTGCCGAATTGCAGGATAGTCGGCGGCTGCGATTTCTGCGTCTGCATTCGTGCTGGACCGGACGACCCATTCCATATTGGACTGACCGGAACACAGCCAGACCTCACCGATCAGGATATCGTTCAATTCGATGCTGTTGGCGCCCTGCACGCGCAGGACATAGGCCTGATAACCGGCCTGCATGGCCGGCAGTTCGACCTGCCAGGTGCCATCTTCCCCTGTGACCGCCTTCGCTGAGTGGTCTGCGAGTGTGACCGTGACGGCTTCTCCGGCGTCTGCCCAGCCGCGCAGTCTGATCGGCATCTGCTGCTGCAGCACCATGTGATCGGTATAGAATCCGGGCAACCGAACGTCCGCCGAGGCGGATCCCGGCGTCAGAAGGCAGGCGATCGAAAGAAGTGAGAACCAGAACAGGGGCAAATACGGGCGAACCATACGTTTCATTCCAGCAGGTCCAGAAAAGAAGGCGAGGCAGCGGCGCGAGCGAATTCGGCCGCCGATGGAATCATGCCGGGCTGTGACGCGGCACTTCAGAGTCTACCAATGCCAGGGACTGCCGCAAACGATCAGTCTTGCCGCCGCGCGTCGCGTGTGGCAGCGCAGGCCGGTGCGACTGTGTATTTTGTGGCTGGGGGATGTCGAACGACGTGGCCACGATTGACGTGGCCACGATCAATAAAATCGGCTTCGGATCACAAAGACCGGCGACGGCAGGAATCCTGTTGCCACCAGAACTCGTAATCACGTCGCCCGATTCAGGACCGAGCGGAAAATAAGTGGCGTAAGCTTCCAGCTTGCGATGCAGAAAAACGCGGGCTGGAAGCCTGCGCCACGTTTCGACGCGACAGTAATTTTCCGTTTGATCCTTAAGCATTCGGGCGAAGGATCGCGTCAGGAATTGCCTGTCAGCGCACGCCAGGTCTGACGGCATCGGTTCCAGAGTACTGAAAGTGGACGCTTCAGCAGCCGCTGGCCGATGGCTGCCAGCGTATTCGCGGCTGGCGGCTCAGGTGCGGGGCGGTCACGCAGCAGGTTGTCCAGCGGCTCGGTCGACACATGCAGCATCTGTGACAGATCAGAAACGGAGCCAGACCTGCCTGAGGAGCCGGCGTCTGCACCGGGCCATGGGCGGTTGGTTGCTGCACGGGGCATACTCTTCACTGGTGCGGCGCATTTGCTTCCGGCACCTCGGCCAAATTCATCTCGCCTCTGGCCGGCGCCGGGTGGCAGCGAGGCTGCGTAGTCAACGTTCGACGGTTCTGTGTCGTAGTTCAGTTGTTCCTGCACGGCCGAATCTTCGTGAAGCGATTCGGCCAGTGAGCGCGTGGCAACGGCGATATATTCACGAGTCGCTTTTCTGGACATGCGGTGGCACTGTTGCAGCAGCAGTTCAAGATCGTCGTTGTCCGGGCCGGCGGCCGGCTGAGTCAGCGTGGGGTAGACGAACAGGCGGCATGCGTCCGCCAGTTTAGCGGCTCTGGAACCGAGGCGTCTGACAAATCGATAGGCGCCCAGTCGGCGGGCTCCCCACAGCACCACGCCCAGTTCATTGGGGCCGGCGACACCCACATGGTCTGTCATCCGAACTTCTGAACGCAGCAGTCTGGACAACGACGCCATGTTTCGGTTGCTCGACGACGGCGCGTTGGTGGTGTCGTTTTGAACGGCGAAGATGGCCAGCGTGATCGGCACATCGCTGCGGCGGGCGCGTTCCTTTTCTGTGTGGACGATCTGCCAGAAGGTCTGTTCGTTCAGGACGCCCAGAGTCGTGTCCGGGGCGCACGGTTCGCTGTATGGATGTTTTGACTTCGACCGCCACATGGCACGATAGCTCCGTGAATGCTGCTCACCTGCTCACCTGCTCAACTCTGGCTCGCAGCGACCAGACGGGCGGAGGAAAACCCCCATTATCCTGATGGGGGCAGCTATCAACTGCCGATTGTGTCAATTCTGACGCGCCATTTCTCGGGTTTTCCGCGAGTGGTCGAAAAATGTGACGAACAGCCGGCAAGCCTGCAGCGCAGGGCGTCCCGTAGGGTGATCGATGGAGCCCGATGGGGGCCGCTAAGAAACGTTCGATCAAAAACTGATCGGTTTGGTCGCCGTTCGCTCCGCGAAAGGGCGCTCTTTCGCGGAG
>JAVKCM010000189.1:0-35845 GCA_040222735.1 Fuerstiella sp.
CTTTACTCTGGGTGGCAACGATCTGATTGTGTCGGGCATCCACGACGACGTGATCGTGGGTGGCCTGGGCTCTGACACGATCACGGCTTCCGAGGGTAAGAATGTGGTGGTCGGTGACCACGGCCGAGCGACATTTAACGCAACTGGTTTCCTGCGGACTGCTGCGACGCTGTCCGCTGCCAACGGTGCGGCCGACACGGTGACGACCGGTACCGGCAGCGACATCGTATTCGGCGGAGCCGGATCCGATGACATCACCGTGAGCGACGGTCGCAACGTCGTGCTCGGCGATCATGGAATAATCGAATTCGACGGAGCCGGTCAGTGGACCAAAGTCGACAGCACCGACGAAGGCATCGGCGGGAATGACACAATCGCTTCCGGCGATCACGCCGACTTGATCATCGGTGGCACCGGACGTGACACGATCATTAGCACCGACGGCGACAACGTGGTAATCGGCGACAATGCATCGCTGACGCTGAACTCGGCGGGCGAATTGCTGACTCTGGACAGCAGCTTCGTGAACGATGGTGACACCGACGACATCACAACCGGAGCCGGTAACGACATCGTTGTGGCCGGAACGGCTGGCGACACCATCGATGCGGCTAACGGTGATAACGTCGTGATCGGTGATCACGCGGAATTCATCTTCGACGGTCTGGGCCAGTTCCTGAGTATCACGTCCGCGGCCACCAGCATCGGCGGTGACGACACGATCACCACCGGCAAGGGCCATGACGTGGCGATCGGCGGATTTGGTCAGGATGCACTCACTCTCAGCGACGGCAAGAACGTGGCTCTGGGTGACAACGGTTCCGCCACCTTCGACGCGGCCGGTCAGCTGCGCACGTTGCAAACGCTGGATGCGGCCACCGGTGACGCCGACGTGATCCGCACCGGCGTCGACAGCGATATCGTCCTGGGCGGAGCGTCCACCGACGACATCGACGTTTCTGATGGTCGCAACGTCGTTATCGGCGACCACGGTGCGGTGCTGGTCGATGCGGCCGGGCAGTGGACGGACGTCCGTACCAGCGATACGGAGGTTGGCGGCGATGACAGCATTGTCACCGGCCGTGACAATGACGTGGTCTTCGGCGGGGCGGCCGAGGACCATATGCAGCTGGGCAACGGTGATAACCTTGCCGTTGGCGACAACGGCAGAGCAACCTTCAATGCCATCGGTCAACTTCTGACGGTGAACAGCCTGGCTCCGCTGGATGGCGGCCGAGACCTGGTTACTACGGGAGCGGGCCGGGATATTGTGATTGGTGGCACAGCTGACGACACGCTGACCGTCGGCGACGGAAAGAATCTTGTGCTCGGCGATCACGGAGAACTTCTGTTGAATGGCAATGGTCAATGGACAGACGTCAGGTCCAGCAGCGACCAAATTGGCGGAGACGACGTCATCACGGCCGGTCTTCA
Source organism: Fuerstiella sp. (assembly GCA_040222735.1). GTDB lineage: Bacteria > Planctomycetota > Planctomycetia > Planctomycetales > Planctomycetaceae > Fuerstiella. Next base: position 1,435 of record JAVKCM010000189.1, read on the forward strand.
TGACGATGTGGTCATCGGCGGCTTCGGGAATGATCGCATCGTCCTGAGCGAAGGGAACAACCTTGCCGTCGGTGATAATGGACAGGTGACATTCACCGATCAGGGCGAATTCCTGGTCGCGAATACCCAGTCTCCCGACGAAGCGGGAAAAGACATTGTGAACTCAGGCCACGGAATTGATGTTGTTCTGGGTGGAAGCGACGACGACGTCGTGGATGTCGGAAATGGTCGCAACGTCGTGGTCGGAGATAATGGCCGAATCACCTTTGATGGTCTCGGGCAATGGCTGAATGTGACAACTGCTGCTTCGGCGATCGGTGGGGACGACAATATCACCAGCGGCGACTCCGTCGATGTTGTGTTTGGCGGTGTCGGCGACGATGTGATCTCACTGGCCGACGGTGACAACGTGGCGGCTGGTGACAACGCTGCCGCACGCTTTAACGCCGCCGGGCAGATTCTGACGGTCACAACCAGCGATCCGGCGGACGCCGGGCGTGACACCATCAATACCGGGCGAGGTCGCGACGTTGTCTTCGGAGGAACCGACGACGATACCATCAACGTTGCTGATGGCCGGAATGTGGTGGCCGGCGACAATGCCAGCGCGACGTTTGACGTTCACGGACAGATTCGCACCGTGACGACATCAGATTCCACTTATGCCGGCAACGACGCCATTACCAGCGGCATCCATGACGATCTGATCTTTGGCGGATCCGGCCATGACAGCGTCACGGCCGCTGATGGCAATAACATGATTCTGGGCGACAACGGACTGGCCGAGATTGACGCCGCCGGAATTGTCACCCGCCTGCAGAGTCTGACGCCGGCCATCGGTGGCGACGACGATATTCGCGCAGGAGCCGGACAGGATCTGATCATTGGTGGAGCCTGTCAGGACAGCATTCGGTCCGGGGCCGGACGGGACCTGATTTTTGGTGACAACGCTCGCGTCGAAGGTCACCTGGATCTGAACAGTCTGCCTCTGAACAGCCAGACCCCCGACTTTGTGTTCACCTCTATGGCGACTCAGGCATCAGACAACGGTGGAGACGACTTTATTCTGGCCGGGGCGGGTGATGATATTGCCATCGGTGGTCAGGGTAACGATACGATCGTCGGCGATGATGGAAACGACGATCTGATCGGCGGGCACAATATCGCCGGCGGTCATGACGGACATGACGTGATCGATGGCGGCACTGGTCACGACGTGGTGGCCGGTGACAACGCCAGTGTGCTCCGGAATCCCCGGACAGCCGACGCTCGGTGGCGTGTCCTGAGCGGGACACAGATTCACTCCGGTGACGGCGCCCCACTGGTGACGGCGGCGGCTCAGAACGATCCGGACGGCGTACCGCTGCGAGACATCATCCTGTTCGATCACACGTTCAGCACGTCCGGCACGGTATACGGCCACGATGATCTGGCCGGTGGTTCCGGCAATGATCTGATGTTCGGCCAGCTGGGTGACGACGCTGTTCAGGGAGACGGGACGGTACTTGATGCATCGGGAAATCGTACGCTGGACATCCGGGTGATCAGGATGTCGGTGGACGACCTTGAAGGAAGCGAAACGGACGGTGACGACTACATCGAAGGCGGTGGCGGTCGCGATCTGATCTACGGAAATCTTGGTCAGGACGACATCGTGGGCGGCAGTTCCAGTATGTTTGGAACAGCCAGTGCGACCTGGCGGCCGGATGCGGAAGACGTGATCTACGGCGGTTCCGGCACACAATCGGCCCGCAACGATGACGGACACCTGGCAGCCAGCGGGCATGCCCGGGACGCCGACGTTATTCTTGGTGACAACGGAAATATTTTCCGTCTGGTCGGGATCAACGGCACGGTCAGCGGCAGCGGTTACCTGAGATTCACCTACGACACCTACGGCAGCGAAACCGTGATTCCACGAGCGATTCAGCAGTTGGACTACACGGACGGTCAGGCTTCCGACATCAGTCTCAGCGACGAAATCCACGGCGAAGCGGGCGACGATATCGTCTGGGGCATGTCCGGCAACGACGTGCTGTTCGGTGACGGCCAGGACGACGATATCGTTGGCGGAGCGGGCAATGACCGAATCTACGGCGGCACCGGCATCGACGGCATTCTGGGCGACGACGGACGTATCTTTACCAGTCGCAATGGACTGACGGAAACGCTGCACGGACTGACGGCACCGAATGCTCAGAGCGTTGACTTTCTGCCGGGAACCGTCGTAGGTGCCGCTCACCACTTGACCGGACAGCTGCACAAGTCCGTCGACCTGTACAGCTTCCATGTGGGCGGCCACGACGTGATTTACGGTGGTCTGGGTGACGACTTTATTCACGGCGGTGCCGGTGACGATGCGATTTCCGGGGCAGAGGCGCTGGACACGCACTTTCACACGATTCTTCCGTCAGCAGAATCGATCCTTGGCTACAACGCAGCAGATCGCATGTTCGCCGATTACAACGCGGCCGATGCGCTGGCTCGGATCGATGGCTTTGCTCTGAACTTCGACGCGACCGACTCAGCCGGAAACAAGATCGATGACGGCGTCGACCGCATTTTCGGTGACACCGGCAACGACTGGATTGTCGGCGGCACCATGAACGATCGTCTGTTCGGTGGCATGGGAGACGACCTGCTGAATGCTGACGACAATCTTTCAACCAACAGTGGGCTCAACAATGAGCCGGATGCTCCGGAATTTGCCGACGCCGATTTTGCCTTTGGTGGAGGCGGCTATGATGTGCTGATTGCCAATACCGGAGCCGATCGTCTGATAGACTGGTCGAAGCGATTCAACACCTACGTTGTGCCGATTGCGACAACCACGGCTGGTGCCGGAGGGGTCAGTCCGACCGTGATTCGTGACCCGCAGCCGGTGGTGGTCGATTTTCTGATCACAATGGCCGCGGCTTCCGGTGCCGACAGCGACATCGACGTGGAAACGAACGAAATTCATGCCGAACTCGGCCTGATCACCGTGGAAGACGACCAGCTGTGGCGCGATCAGCTGCGTCAGAAGATCGATCGGGATCCGCAGCCGGGCAACCTGACCACAGGGCTGGACACACGAGGCAGCATTGAATCGCTGCCGACGGCCGGTATTCTCGTCACGGAAACCAGCGGACAGACCGTTGTTGTGGAAGGCGGAGCATCCGATTCCGTCATGGTTATGCTGTCTGTCGCTCCGACGTCAAATGTTCTGATCCACGTGCTGTCGGCGGATCCCGCCGCTGTTCGGGCAGATACGTCTTCGCTGATCTTTACACCGTCCAACTGGTTCGTGCCGCAGTTTGTGACAATGACGGCCGTCGACAACACCCAGCATCACGGTGACCACGCGGCAGATGTGCAGTTTCAGGTGGATCCGGCGTCAGACGGTGCCTACCAAGGCCTGTCCGTACCCTCGATCACCGTGACCTGTATTGACGATGAAGTGGCTCCGCCTGTTCTGACCGCCCCCGTCGAATGGTCGTCGGACGACACGCCCGAGTTTTCGTGGACGGCCGTGCCCGGTGCCACCGCTTATGAACTCTGGGTCAATAATCTGGCGATGAAGTCCGGCCCGGTGATTCATGAAGTGGTCAACGGCACAAGCTTTGAACCTGAGACCGGGCTGGGACCGGGGACGTTCCGGATCTGGGTGCGAGCGGTCATGGCCGAAGGACAGTATTCCGGATGGAGCCCGGCTTCAGATCTGAAGATCGGCGAGCAGGTAGAACTGACACTTCCCGCGCAGCCTGTCACCATCGCGCGGCCGGCGCTGACCTGGAATGCGGTCACCGGAGCCGATCACTACGAACTGTGGGTCAACAATCTGACGACCGGGGAAAAACGCTTCATCCACGAAACAGAGGTCGATGGCACCTGGTTTACACCGACGGCCGACATGCCGATCGGAAACTACCGAGTGTGGGTGCGAGGAATCTCGGCGTCCGGAAGTCCGCTGGAATGGTCGGCAGCCGGTCTTCTGAAGGTCCGCACGGCTGTGATTCCGGCTCAGATGGCCTCGGCCACCTTCAACACAACGCCCGAGTTTTCATGGCAGCCGGTGGCCGGAGCAACGTCGTATGATGTCTATCTAAGTAACCAGTCCACAAAGAGCGTGCTCACAGCCGACGGCATCAGCGGCACGTCGTGGACACCGGATTCCGCCCTTTCCGTCGGCAGCTACCGGTTCTGGGTAAGAGCCCGCGGGGCTGCGGGAATCGCCACATGGTCTGAGGCGGTGGATGTCAACATCGGTGGTCAGCCTGTCGTTGTTCAGACCTCCGGATCCGTGATCAGGTGGGGCCAGGTGGATGATGCCGCCAGCTATTCGTTGTGGATCAATCGCCTTGATGTCCAGGGCAACGTGGTTAACCTGACCGGACTGACCGACAACCAACACACACTGTCATCGCATCTGACACCTGGAACCTACCGAGTCTGGGTGCGGGCGATCAGTGCGACGGGACAGGCGAGTGCCTGGAGTCGAGCGGTTGACTTCACCGTGGTGGATGCGAAAGCCGCTTCCGAATTCAGGCTCGTCGAAACACTTGATGCGCTGCTGGCCGGTCTGGAAATTGACCTGCAGTCCGGTTCGACAGAATCCACAGCATCGGATCATTCAACGTTGGCCGGGATCACGGTCGTTGGATCTGCGGCGAATACAGCGGCACAGAAAAAAGACTCAGCTGATGCGAGGGCCGATGACGGCAACGGGGTCGAACGCGAAAGCCTGGCTGAATGGCAGTTGGTTGACGACGTCATGTCTGACTGGGGCACTCGATTCAATCTGGAGACAGGAAATGCTGAGGGCTGACGCGAACAAGCGACCGGAGATCTGATGGTCAGAATCATGCCGGAGGCGGCTCGTCGGAATTCCGATGTTTTGTTGCCTGCACAACGACGGAAGTTTCCGGCCGCCGTCGGCGTGTTGAACGCGGCGGCCGGAAAGCTTCTGGACGGCCAGACGGCTCCAGCCGTTTATTCCTGAATCGCTGCGTTGAACGCCAGACTTCGCCGTTCGCCGGACCCTCTGAACGGTTCTGCGCCGTGCAGCAGCCAGGCCGGAAACAACAGCAGTTCGCCGACCACGGGGCGAAAACTGATCAGTGATCGAGAAAATCGCTGTTTGCCGCCGATCAGGAAATTGATGTAGCCGGCCTGCCGCCCCGAGATGTAATTCTTCTGGTCCTGGCTGGAATCACCGGCAGGAACTTTCAGGTACATGACACCGGAAATATCGCCGCTGTGGAAGTGCATCGGACTGGCTGTTTCCGCATATTGACTCACCACCCAGAACTGCTGCAGCCGGACCGTAACCGATTCTGGTTGTTCGACTTTCTGTACGTACCGGCTGATCTTTGAGCTGACCCATTGCACCAGCGAATCGTCCCCACCGGACCGGCAGAATTCTTCGGAAAGCAGCAGCTCTGAACCTTCATCCGGCGGCAGAATGCCATCGACATGATCGTTGACGTGGTCGATCAGCCAGGCGGGCACGCGAGTTCGTCCGATCAACGGCCCGAACGGTGAAAAGAACTCCATCTCCGGAATACCAGCATCCCGAAAAAACACCTCCTGCCGGGCCTCGTATTTACTCAGCCTGCGAAGCTTTTCACCATCATCCATCATATTGCCTCAGCGTTCCCGCACCCATCACACCGGCGAAGCCGTTCTGTCAGGCCGGACATGGTAGGTTGCTGTCGCTGGAAATGTCACTGTTTTGTGTCCAGGCCACCCTGTAATTCTGGGCGGCCGATGTCCTGGAGGACGAGGGTTCGAAAAACCGCCCGGCCGCCTGGTTCGCGAGTTGAAGTCTGACCGCTGTGGAAGTCGTTGGCGATCCGATTGATCAGGCGACAGACACAGACCAGGTTCCCAACCCACCGGCGTGCCGAGGTGCGTACGGTTTCGAATCTTGTGAAACAACTCAGATCGCTTTGTGTCACTGGCTGCCGAAACCTGCCAGAATCAGAATCCACTCACGCAGGGCGCCGCCGGAACGTTGCTGAGGCAGACGGTGGCTGTCACTTTCTTTACTATTGTTCTATGACGCACGTCGAACCGAAGAATCGGGTCTGCGTGTCTTCCTCTTCCTTCCTGTCGGATCACCTGACCATGCCGAATCGTTGCTGCTCGATGATTGTGACTGCGTTTGTCATGCTGTGCGTCAGTTCTGTCCTGTGCGTCAGTGCCGCTCACGGTCAGGACGACGATGACGACGATATCGTCCGCGTGTTCATCTTTGCCGGTCAGTCCAACATGGTTGGATCGGATTCAAAGGTGCAGGATATTCAGCGATTTCCGCCCTTCGCCGGGCTGGAACAGCCGCAGACAGGGATTCGGTTTTCGTATTGTCTTGGGCGGGAAAACAAGACCATGTCGGATGGCTGGACTGATCTTCAGCCGGTGAACGGCATTGTCGGACCTGAGCTGAGCTTTGCGCGCGAAGTGACTCGAAACACCAAAGCCCCGATTGCCATCATCAAGGTCGCGGCTGGCGGCACGCATCTCGGGGGAGACTGGAATCCCGATGAGCCGAGCGGTTTCAGAATGTATCCTCTGGCGCTGCGTCGAGTGCGTGAAGCGCTGGCCGATCTGGAGGAACAGAACGTCAGGTACCGCCTTGAAGGATTCATGTGGCATCAGGGCGAGAACGACATGTTCAACAAAAACTATATGTCGGCCTACGGAACGAACCTGAAGAATTTTCTGGCGGCGTGGCGACGCGATCTGAAGGTTCCTGAGCTTCGTTTTTACATCGGCGAACTGTGTACCAAGACGATCTGGGGCATGGACCTTCGTCCTCGCATGTATGCTATCAGCCTTGGCCAGAAGGAAGTGACGAACAGTGATCCACTGGCAGATTATGTTCCGACATCACACGTCGGAGTTGAAATCGGCGGTGGCGTCGGTCTGCATTATCATTACGGAACACTGGGGCAGCTTGAACACGGTGTCAACTATGCAGATGCGTGGCTGCAGAATATCGGCATCAGCAGAAAGCGTGACCGTCCGCTGAAGTCGTGGCCGTACCAGTCCGGTTCAAAGGTGAAGCTTTTTGTGCTTGCCGGTCACCGCAACATGGAGGGTGAGCGAGCCTTTGTGCAGCAGCTGTCGACGCTGAAAGGTGCGCAGGCACTTGAAAACGACGATCCGTCGATTGCTTTCAGATACAGTCTGGGCGGCGGCTACAGGAAGTCCATGGGCTGGGAACCGCTCGGCCCGGCCGGCTGTTACGACACGTTTGGTCCGGAACTCAGTTTCGCGGCAACGCTGCGGGAAAACGGAGTCGAGAACGTGGCCATTGCCAAATTCACTCACAGCGGTTCGCAGATCATCGACTGGACGCCCGACGGCAGTGAGGCTGAAACTCGCAACCTGTATCCCGACTTTATCGCGTTCATTCATCAGTCTTTGCAGGATCTGAACGACCGGGGGCACGAAGTTGAACTGGCGGGCATCTTTTATCATGTCGGTGAAAACGACATGTCCTGGGGGCCCTTTCGCCGGGGGGCACCCGAACGGCTGATGTCCTTCGTGACCCAGAGCCGCCGGGACCTGAGCCTGCCTCATCTGCGATGGTACGTCAGTCAGCAACCTCCGACGGATGACAAACAGGTAAACGGAATCGACGTGACGACAAAGCTGGCAGAAGTGCTGTTGGCCGATGCAGATGCGATGCACCTCAAAGTCTTTGATCTACCGCCACAGGAAAAAAAACTGGTGTTGGACACCAGCGGCATCGTGTGGCTGGGACAGCAGCTGGCAAAGCGGTACCTGCGAGCTCAGCACTGAGGATAGCCGGCCCAACCTGCCTTCAGCCTTCAGCATTTGCGATCTGCGGTTACTGCGATGGGCCGCGGGCCGCGGATGACGGCACGAAGTGTGCGAATAAGCACGCTCCTGTCCTGCTGTTGGTAACGGTTATGATGGCCCGGGGACACGGGTTGAATCGATCGTTTCGCGACTGCCGATGATGACGAGCATCGGGGATTTACACAGCCTGCGGTTGTAGCCTCACATGCAACCTCAGGCTGCCCCGATTTCTGCCGTCAGCTGCTTACGATTCAGTGAATTCTCACCCTGTATCGATGCTTCATCGTATCGGGAGCTGTTGGCACTGTCGGCTCAGGTGGCTGGTGCGTAAGCGGCTCGGGACGAAGCAACAAGCGTACTGGATGATTTGACAATCGTCGCCCCGGCGGCGGGTGTGATTACCACGCGCGTGGTGGACTCTGGAGAATACGGATTCAGCACGGTCTGATGTGGATTGAATCGTGTGTGTGATTCACCTGGCTGATATGGATGGCAGCAAACGCCGGACGGATTTCAAAGCACGTCCGGCGGAAGTCGCAGATACCGGAAAAACAGATACGGATCCATCCACGCGGCCTGGTCAAAGCGCAGCAGAATCTGGTCGTTGCGTCGCGGGTGCTTTTCGACAAATACCTTGTGGTAGCAGCCGCAGGCGAGCACCGTTTCGTAGTTCAACGGTCGATTTTGTTCGTCCAGTGTGATCCTGACGACGCCGCTGTCGACAAGGCCCGGTTCGATATCAAATCGTTTGGTCCGGGTGTGTCGGCGATACCACAGTGTGTACGTCAGCTGACCATGGGGGCGCTGGCCGATCCGGCGTCGATCGAAGATGCCGTAGACAGTGGGCTGTTTCGAATCAATCCGGGTCTGCAGCCTTCCGTTCGGCAGTCGTTCAGGAAACGGGGATCCAAACAGATCGACTTCGTGCTCGTACACATACCCGTCCTCACTGGCTGGCTTGTACTGCTGCACGATCACTGGCGCGTAGAAGGCCGGCAGTTCGAGGTCCGTGGCCTGTGCGATATTTCCTGTGCTGATCGTCCGCGACGCCATCGACGTGAATACCTGGCCGCTGCCGTCAACCGCGCCCAGTGGATCCGGGATCGCCGTCTGTTTCAGCATCGGCCATGCACAGCCGCTGACGGTCAGGCTGAAGACGGTCAGCAGCCACAGCACACGCCGTGGCGCTAAGGCAGAATGAAATGTAGGCATCGTGAGAAAATCCCGTGATGGTCAATCAGCGTTGCGGGTCTCTGTGGCCAGCGACGCGGCGCGCCTGGTCGTTGATTGACCAGTCGTAATCGATGTAACTGAGTCGGGTTCGTGGATTGACCGCCAGGGCCCGGCCAGCTGCCGGCAGAATTTGTCTGACTGCTGTTAGATTTTTTGCCTGGCTCGCCCCGAAGTCAGTGCCGATGCCGTCCAGAATGCCGCTCACCTGCATGGTTCCCTGACGGATGTCATGGTGAACGTTGCCCGATCGAAAGAAGAAATCCTTCGCGTTGCCGGCCAGCTGTTCTTCAAGGCGATCGGCGAACAGAAACTCGTTGCGAGGTCGCGGACGGCAAACCACAGCACAGACGATCGGTTCGTCATGGCGTGGTGTTCCAATTTCGTTCTGTATCGGTGTTCTGCGAAGCTCAGCCCCAGGCCCTGGCACCTCTCAGTCAGCTTTCTGCCGGGTGGACGTGGTACATGGTTTGCTGATCACGAAAAACGCTTGCTGCCATTCCGCAGCAAAAGCATTCTTACACGATGACGGGAGTTCGATCATGCCACAAAAATTTCCGACGGTGCAAAGGCTTGCAGAAAAAAACATCCGCAAATGGGTTCAGGCGGAGCATGTACGGGAGCGTCTGGCGCAGGGGAACGGTCGAAAACCCGTTGGACCATACGTGACGATTTCAAGGGAGGCTGGAGCCGGGGGCAGTGAGATTGCTCGAAGGGCCGCAGAAAAACTGGGCTGGGATGTACTGGACGATGAGATTGTGGACTATCTGGCTCAGCAGTATGGCAGTCCAAGACATCTGGTGGAGATTGCGGATGAACGCCACATCGGCTGGATTGAAGAGCTGCTGGCGGGAAATCAGGGTGGACAGCAGTGGACCTCTGCAAAATATCTCCACCGATTGCATCATCTGCTGATGCTGGCGGCGCATCATGGCAATGTGATTGTCGTGGGACGCGGAGCACGCTACATCCTTCCGGCGGACGGGGGGCTGAGTGTTCGGATTCTGGCCCCGGTCAACTTCCGGGTTGCTCAGGTGGCGGCTGACAGACAGGTCCCGCCCAGGGTGGCTCGCCGGCTGATCGACGAATCGGACCGCCAGCAGGCGCTGTTCATCAAAGAGCATTTTCACCATGCCGCCGACGACGCTCATATGTACGACATGGTGGTGAACGTCGAAAAGCTGAGTCGCGAAGACGCGGCCGAGCTGATCGTCGACGCAGTTCATGCGTGGATGCACAACACCGGAATAACGGTACCTGCTGCCGCCTCAGCATAGTCCGACTGCCGTTCGCGAATTTGCAGACGCGACCTGCAAAAGTCGTCACGACGTTTGGCCTGCCATTTGCGTTGAGGTGTCTGTCATGGCCGGTTCGCCTGCGATTCTGCAGTGGTGACCTCCGAACCGGCCAGCCTTTTTACTGGTTTTCCGAACAGGAAGGACCAGTCGAAAGGGGAATCATCGGCAAGAGATGATTCCGTGAGCCTGCAAATTGTTGCAGGTCACGCAGATTGTTGCAGACGCCGGAGGGCGTTCGAGTGTCACAGGTGAAACCACACAGCGCGCCACTGATGCGTGCCATGAACAGCAGACAGGGACCACTACTATGAAAATCGGACCGATCCCGGCCATCGCCATGATGTCGTTGACGCTGGTCCTGATCCCCGCTTACCAGAAGCTGGAAGGGCATCTTGAGCCAGGTCATCACAAGGAAGCTCAGGAGGAGGAAAGTCAGCACGAGGAAAGTCACCACGAAGAAGGACACCACGAGGCAGAGCACAAGATTGTGGTGACCAGTCCTGTCGCAAAGCCGGTCACCATCACCGAGTCGTTCGTGTGCCAGATTCACTCGCATCGCCACATTGAGGTCTGTGCTCTGGAAAGCGGGTATCTTGAAGAAATTCCGGTGAAGGAAGGGCAGCAGGTGAAGCAGGGCGAGACGATGTTCACGATTCTGCCGACGCTTTACAAAGCGAAGCTGGGTGCCGAGAAGGCTGAGGTGCAGCTGGCGGAAATTGAGTACATCAACACAAAGAGGCTGTTTGAGCAGAAAGTCGTCGCCAGGCCTGAGGTCGCACTGGCTGAGGCCAAACTGAAAAAGGCTGAGGCGAAGATGGAGCTGACGCAGGCCGAACTCGACTTCACTATCATCAAGGCGCCATTCGACGGCATCATTGACCATCAGCATCTGCAGCAGGGCAGCCTGATTGCCGAGGGCGATATTCTTACCACGCTCTCCGACAACAAGGTGATGTGGGTTTACTTCCCCGTGTCTGAGGCTCGCTATCTGGAATACATCGCCAATCCGCACAAGGAAAATCTGATCGTCGAACTCAGGCTGGCCAACGGCGACATATTTTCGCAGGTCGGCTCCATAGGTGCGATCGAGGCTGACTTTAACAACGAAACAGGGAACATCCACTTCCGAGCAGATTTTCCGAATCCGGACGGCCTGTTGCGTCATGGACAGACCGGAACGGTGCTGCTGAGCCGCGTCGTGGATGCCCTGGTGATTCCTCAGCGAGCGACGTTCGAGATTCTTGCCAGGAAGTATGCCTACGTGATCGAGGATGCGGACGACACTGGTGCAGATGCCCACGATGCGGATGCCCATGGCGCCGAATCGATTGAACACAGCAGGCACGAAGAGCAGAACGCGCCCGAAAGCGGTCATTCTGAGGGGCCACATGGCGTGGTACGTCAGCGTGAGATCGTCATTCAGAACGAACAGGACGACATCTTTCTGATCAGCAAGGGACTTGACGTCCACGACAAAATAATTCTGGAAGGGATCCGTCAGGTGCGTGACGGCGACAAGGTGGAATACGAATTCCACTCTCCGGAACAGGTTCTCAGCAACCTGAAGTACCACGCTGAATAACCTTCTGAATTCGCGGCCGCCGAACCGGTTTGACTGGCCTCGGGGGGCCTCCACATTTGCCACACGGCGCTGAGCGAAAGCCGCCAGGGGCTTTCGGCAGCTCTGAATAAAACGAATCCGCGGTCGGCTTCCGCTGCCTGCGAATTGCCTGAGTCCACGCCCTCCGGGGTGCATCCCGTGGCGGGGAGGGCAATTCTGCCTGCAGCCCCGTTCCGCGGACCGATCACCCCCCGCGACACCTAAACACAGGACCCGAACCGGGTTTCGCTTCAAAACATGTTTGCAAGAATTCTGCATCGGCCAGCGTTGGCCATCGTCATTTCGCTGCTCATCCTGTTCATGGGCGGGCTGGCCATTGTGACGCTGCCCATTTCTCAATTCCCGTCGGTCGCGCCCCCGAGTGTGCGGGTGTCGGTTTCCTATCCCGGTGCCAGCGCCAAGATCCTGATCGATTCGACGATGGTGATCCTTGAGCAGGCTATCAACGGCGTGCCGAACATGCGCTATATGCTGGGCGATGCCACCAGTGCGGGTGAGGGGACCATCCAGATCATCTTTGAGCCCGGCACAGACCCGAACGTGGCGGTCATGAATGTGAACAACCGCGTTCAGATGGTCAAGAACAACCTGCCGCCCATCGTGGAGCGGGAAGGGATTATCGTCATGCAGAACATGACGAGCATGCTGATGTATGTAAACATCTTCAGCCGGGACCCAGGCGTCGATCAGAACTTTCTGTACAACTACGCCACCGTCAATGTGCTGAACGAAATCAAGCGAATTCCCGGCATCGGTCAGGCCACAATTCTCGGCAATCGCGCTTATGCCATGCGCGTTGAACTGGATCTCGATCGGATGCGTGCCTACCGGGTGGACGCCGAAGACGTCATGGAGGCGCTGGCGGAACAGAGCATGATTGGGTCGCCCGGACGACTGGGGCAGGCAACGGGCCAGACGTCTCAGACCCTTGAATACGTGCTGACCTGGGTCGGCCGCTATGATACTCCTGAGCAGTACGAAAACATCATCTTGAAGGCCAACCCCGAGGGAGAAATTCTGCGGATCAGGGACGTTGCGAAGGTCTCGCTGGGCTCATCGTTTTACGACCTGTACTCAGACATCGACGGTCTGCCTTCGGCGGCCATCGTGCTCAAACAGACCCCGGGCTCCAATGCCGCGGAAGTCATCGAAAAGGTTAAACAGAAGGTCGAGGAGATCAAGGAGAAGTCGTTTCCGCCGGGGATGGACTATGCGGTCACCTACGATGTTTCCAACTTTCTGGACGCTTCCATTGAAAAGGTACTGCACACCCTGTTCGAAGCCTTCGTGCTGGTGTCGCTGGTGGTTTACCTGTTTCTCGGGGATGTCCGCAGTACGCTGATCCCGACACTGGCGGTGCCGGTGTCGCTGATTGGTACCTTTTTCTTCATGCTGATGTTCGGGATGTCGATCAACCTGATCACGCTGTTTGCTCTGGTGCTGGCGATCGGGGTGGTGGTGGACGATGCGATTGTCGTGGTCGAAGCCGTGCATGAAAAGATGCACACAAAACATCTCGGGCCGTATCAGGCAACTCAGGAGGTCATGCACGAAATCAGCGGCGCGATCATCGCGATCACACTGGTGATGACGGCCGTGTTCATTCCGGTCACATTCATGACCGGACCCGTCGGCGTCTTCTACCGACAGTTTGCGCTGACGATGGCCATGTCTATCGTGATTTCCGGAGTGGTGGCCCTTACGCTGACTCCCGTTCTGTGTGCCATGATTCTCAGGCCGCACTCCAGCCACGAAGAGCAACGCGGACTGATCGGCCTGATGAACCGCGGTTTTGCACGAATCGCCGGTCGTTACGCCTTCGTTCTGCGCGGCCTGCTGAGTGTGGCGCTGGGACTCGGTGTCAGTGCCGGTGTCTACTATCTGCTGCACAATCAGTTCGTGCACGAACTGGTGTCTGAGCAGTTTGAGCTGACAGTGACCAGAACGTGGACGATCGTCGGCATCGTCGGGCTGATTGCCATTCTGACCTTTCGGGCAGCGTTTTCGGGAAGTGACGGGACCGAAAAGAAACGCGGTCCGCTGGGAATTTTCCTGCATCTGTTTGACCGGGGCGTCGAAATGGTGACCGGCGGCTATGCCGCCATTCTGAGACGGATCATCACACTGCGTCTGTTGACGCTGCTGATCATCGGCGGCTTCGCGTATGGCATTCTGGTGGTGACCAGCGTCCTTCCTACCGGCTTTATTCCGCTGGAAGATCAGGGCATGATCTATGGGATCGTACAGACTCCTCCCGGCTCGACACTGGAGTACACGAATGCCAAGTGTCATGAACTGCAGGCCATCTGCGAAGAAATGGACGAAATCACCTCGGTCTCGTCGATCGCCGGCTATGAGGTTCTGACCGAAGGCCGGGGATCCAACGCCGGTACCTGCATTATCAACCTCAAGTCCTGGGCAGATCGTGAACTCACCTCAAAACAGATCATCGAGGAGCTGGAAGAAAAAGGCCGCGAGATTGCCAATGTGAAGCTTGAATTCTTTGAACCGCCGGCCGTGCCGGGCTTCGGAGCGGCCGGCGGCTTTTCAGTCAACCTGCTCGACAAGACCAACAGCGGTGACTACCAGGCACTGGGCGAAGTGACCGACGCCTTTATGGAGGCTCTTGGAACTCGCAAAGAGCTCAAGGGACTGTTTACCTTTTTTGCGGCCAACTACCCGCAGTACGAAATCATCATCGACAATGATGTGGCCATGCAGAAAGGCGTGTCGATCCGCGACGCCATGGACAACCTGTCCATTGTCATCGGCAGTACGTGGGAGCAGGGCTTTGTCCGCTTTGGACAGTTCTACAAGGTCTATGTCCAGTCCGCGCCGGAATTTCGCCGGTACCCGGAGGACCTGGCAAACATGTATGTCAAGAACGACAGCGGAGAGATGGTTCCCTACTCTGCGTTCATGAAGATTGTCAAAAAGCAGGGGCTGAATGAAATCAGCCGCTACAACCTGTACCCGACGGCTCCGATCCAGGGAGCTCCGGCGAAGGGCTACAGCAGTGGTGAAGCCATTGCCGCGATCAGGGAGGTCGCCGCTCAGACTCTTCCCAACGGTTTCGATATCGACTGGCAGGGCCTGGCCTACGACGAGGCGAAGGCCGGAAATACGGCCGTCTACATCTTTCTGATCGTTGTGGTCTTTGTCTATATGGTGCTGGTGGGGCAGTACGAGAGTTTCATCCTGCCGCTGGCGGTCATCATTTCGCTGCCCGTCGGAATCTTTGGTGCGTTCGGACTGCTGAAAATGCTTGGTCTGTCCAATGATGTCTACTGTCAGATCGGTCTGGTGATGCTGGTCGGGCTGCTGGGCAAGAATGCCATTCTGATCATCGAATTTGCCGTTCAACGCCGTCAGGAAGGGCTGCCCCTGACGGATGCGGGTGTCGAGGGTGGAAGGCTGCGTTTCCGACCCATTCTGATGACCTCATTTGCGTTCATCGTGGGCATGGTTCCGCTGGTCCGCGCCACCGGCGCCGGGGCCATCGGAAATCGCACAATTGGTTCCACGGCGGCCGGCGGAATGCTCATGGGCACCGTGATCGGCGTGCTGGTGATTCCCGGTCTTTATTACCTGTTCGGTAAGCTGGCCGACGGCAAACAACTCATCAGAGATGAACATGACGGACCACTGAGCGAAATTTTTGAACGCGAGAGCAACCCTTCGACGGCGTCGTAGGCAGCAGCGTTCAAAGCCCTGTTAAATTCCGGCAGCGCCCGGACAATCGGAAGCCACCGCTTTGCACCGTCCGGGCGTTGCTGATGTTTTGTGAAATCAAACCCGCCTTGCGCACGGTCGACGCAAACGGGGACTGGCTCAACGCCGCAAGTAAAGCCAGACAAAACTGTTCAGGCATGCGGCGTAGTGCCTGTCCCGTTCGCCGAGCGATAACGTGTATTGCCGAAGACCACAGAACTGATTCTGAAACTCCTCAGGTGCCATGAGCCGAGACGACATGATTCGTGAAATTCACGCGAGGTATCTTCGGGACGGACAGGCCCTGAATGAACGTGAACGCCGTCTCTGGGCAGCCGTCGAGGCGAACAGGATCGGCTATGGGGGAATCACGGTCGTGAGCAAAGCGCTGCGAATGTCCCCGAACACGATCCGGAAGGGAATGCAGGAGATCGCCGCGGGAATCGCAGATCTGTCATCCGACGGTGACACGCGCATCCGTCGGCCGGGAGGCGGCAGAAAGCCCAACAAGCCACCCACGTCCTGAGACGTCAGCGCAGGATCGAGCAGCGCAGCTCCGAATCCCGAACCAGAAACTGCGTCCGCTGATCTCCTCAGACTGCCGGCCTCCTGTCGTTCTGATGGGCAGATCAGCAACAAGCTGACGCAGTGCCTCGCGGGCCTTTCGCCCAGGAGCCTTCGGAACGGCAATTCCCGCCATCATACGCCCGATCCTGTGATTTCGGAAGATCCGTGTTGCAGCTGCATGGCACTCGTCCGCGGCGACGTCGGCACCGCCAGGTACTTCCGGTGCGTTGTCCCTGAAGGTGCAATCATCACAAGTTCGGTTTGCGCGGAAGATTCCTGTTCGTCGGATCAGTCCGGCCATGAAGGGGCACGCATCGTCAACTTATTTATAGTGTGCGAATCAGCTTCCTCCCGGGTTCTCAGCGCTACTACCCATGGTCGATGAATCGACTGGACACTGACGGACGGGAATGACGGCACAACGGCGCTTTCGCGGAACTGTATCGTGTTCGCCGCTGGTTCCAGACCGCCACTGTATGCCGCGGGCAACAGCACCGGTCACCTCTGTCTCCATTCGCGCCACCCCACTGACGGAATGTGTGTCAACCGGATCAGCGCGGGGGAAATGATTCCCCGTTCAATACATCTTCGGCACGGATTGCCGAACTCTGCAAACCGCTCAAGGACGAGAACGATGAGCTCTTCAAGAAGGTCTGCCTGCACGCAGCTCGCGAACCATGTTCCATTGAGGATAACGCTGTGTCTTCTGATGTTGCTGCCGGGCTGCCGAATTCCGGATCTGCTGCGGGCGGATCATGGAAAACCGGTGCCCGCCACTTTCAACGTTGAGTCTGATAGTGAGTCCGGCGAAGGCAGCTCCGCCCACATCGACTTCCATGAATTCTTCAACGATCCGCTGTTGACGAGTTTGATAGACCAGGCACTGGTTGACAACCAGGAACTCAGAATCCTGGAACAGGACATTCGGATCGCCAGCAACGAGGCGTTTTCGAGAAGTGGTGAATACCTTCCGTTCTTCTTTCTTGGCGGACGTGCAGAAGTGGACAAGCCCGGTGCCTACACTCGTGCGGGAGCTGTTGAGGAAAATCTCACGGCCCGTGGCAAGTCGTTTCGCGAACCGCTGCCTGATTTTCTGGTCGCTGCCAACATCTCGTGGGAACTGGACATCTGGGGAAAACTCAGAGATGCGCAGCGTGCGGCCTGTCTGCGTTATCTCGGTACCAGAGAGGGACGGAACTACGTCGTGACGCGTCTGGTTGCTGAGATTGCCGAGAATTATTACGAACTGATGGCGCTCGATAAACGACTCGAAACCCTGGATATCACCATCGGGCTGCAGCAGCAGAGCCTGGAAGTTGCCACGGCCATGAAGGAAGCCGGCCGCGGTACTGAACTGGCCGTCCAGCGATTTCAGGCTGAGGTTCGCAGGAATCAGAGTGAGAAGCTGATTATTGCTCAGGAAATCATAGAGACTGAGAACCGCATTAATTTCCTTGCCGGTCGCTATCCGCAGCCTGTTGAGCGAGCGTCGGCGGAATTCATCGATCTGGAACTCAGTGCTCTGAGTGCCGGAGTGCCCTCGCAGTTGATGCAGAATCGTGCCGATATCCGTCAGGCAGAACGCGAACTGGCAGCAGTCGGCCTTGAAGTGGATGTGGCACGAGCTCGCTTCTATCCCTCGCTGACACTGAATGCCGGCGTCGGTTACAACGCATTCGATGCCAAATACCTGTTCTCCACTCCTGAATCACTTATCTATAACGTCGCCGGCGACCTTGTCGCGCCGGTCATCAACAGACGAGCGATCGAGGCCGAATACTGCAATGCCAACGCCGAACAGATTCAGGCCGTGTACAATTATCAGCGAACCGTTCTGAACGCCTTCACCGAGGTCGTGAATCGCCTGAGCAAGGTGGATAACTACCAAAAAAGTATTGCCGTCAAGAAGCAACAGCTTGCAGCGCTTGAATCGTCAGTGGATGTCGCCACCAAGCTGTTTCAGAACGCTCGCGCCGAATACGTGGAAGTGCTGCTGGCCCAGCGCGATCTGCAGGAAGCCAGAATGGTCATCATCGAAACCAGACAGCAGCAGCTCGCAGCCACCGTCAATGCCTACCAGGCACTGGGCGGCGGCATGACGCCACTACTCAGCTCCCAGATGGTCGCCGTTTCGCAATAGAAACCGGCAAGCAACTGATCGCCAACGCGTGCGGGGCCAGGAGACCCGGCCCACGTTGTGGCCGGTCTCCTGACCGAGCCACCCGGCCACCCGGTGCGGGGTCGGGAGACCCGCGCACAACTCACACACGACCCGCGAACAACTCACACACGACCCGCGAACAACTGAGGGAGACCATACCCGTTGTGGCCGGTCTCCTGACCGAGCCACCCACTGTGCACTCTTCATTCGTCCACGTCAGGTGGATTGTCAGAAATCCCCCGCCTCGCCGTAGCAGGATTCGAGGCCGGTCGTAAATCCGTTTCGCAAGCTTGAGTCATGGTCGGAAGCGGGCTAATCTCGCCGGAACTGTATTTGGTGGGAACTGATCATGTTCCCGTTCGGTGACCGCCCCGACATTGCTGCATCAGGCTTTCTTGCTGTCAGGATTTCCGCATGTATCGACGCCGCTCAACGCTGAAAACACTCTTGAACTGTGTTTCCAAACAGCGGATGTCTCGCAGAAAATGGCGACGAAACAAGACAGCCGGCGGTCCGGCCGTGATTGAGCTGCTGGAATCGCGTCTGATGCTCGCTGCCGCTGCCGGAGATGTCGATGGCGACGACGACTTCGATGCGAATGACTCTTTCCTGATCCATCTGGTGAACCTTGCTGGTACGGATGCACAGATTGTCCAGTCAAAAGGCAACAGCCCGCGAACGGCCACGCAGATTCGCAGTGGAATCCAGGCACTTCAGACCAATGGCGATGTGGATGGAGACCTCGACTTTGACGCCAACGACAGCTTCCTGATCCATCTGGTGGAGCTGGCCGGGACGGATGAACAGTTGGAACAGTCGAAGGGTGGTTCTCCGCTTTCAGTATCAGCCATTCGGTCCAACATCAGTCAGTTGAAGAATGTGATTACAGAGGCGACCGTTATTGCGTCGCTGTCACCGGCTTCCAGTGAAGAGATGGTCAGCGTCACCCGAGAAACCGTCGTTCGGTTCAACAATCCGGTAGATCCTCAGACGGTAACAACAGATTCGTTTTATCTGATCGCCAACGGTGAACGCGTGCCCGGACGGATACGCGTGTCATCCACAGAGCGATTTGCAACATTTCTGTATGACGAACCGCTGCCGGCAGCGACTGAAGTGCGCGTGGTAGTGAATGGCGATCAGATCATGGACCGCGACGGAGTTCTGCTCGACGCGGATGGCGACAACCAGCCGGGCGGTGTCCTGCGGGCAGATTTTCGCACGCTGCCGCTCACGCGTATTCCCGGCACCAATGTGTTTGGCTTTGTGAAAGATTCGGTGACCGGGGAACCCATTGAAGGCGCCACGATTCGCGTGGATGCGTTTCCGGAAGCGAATGTGGTGACTGACGAAAATGGTCGGTTCGAACTGGTCGACATGCCGGCTCCGGAATTCTTCGTCCACATTGACGGTTCCACGTCGACGAGTGCTGCTGCCGGATTTGTGTATCCCAATGTGGGCAAGCCGTTTCATAGTGTGCCCGGTCAGACGGTGCAGCTGGAAATGAATCGGGAAGTCTTCGACATCTACCTGCCGCCGATGGCCGTGTCAGATGCCGTGGGGCTGTCGGCCACACAAACGACGAACGTGGGTTTTGGTGCGGCCGGGCGGGCCGAACTGCAGACGATGTTTCCGAATATCGATCCGGCGACGTGGGACCGCCTGCAGGTATCGTTCGGACCGGGCAGTGCAATCGATGATCAGGGAAATGCGGCCACCTCAGCCGCCGTTATTCCCGTGCCGCCGGACCGTATCCCCGGTCCCTTACCGCCGAATCTGAATCCTCAGCTGGTGGTCTCTATTCAGGCGGGCGGCGCCACCAGTTTTGACGTACCGGCACCGGTAACATTTCCGAATCTGGAAGGACTCGCGCCGGGAGAAAAATCTCTGATCTTCAGTTTCGACCATGACGCCGGCCGCTGGGTGGTGGTGGGGACCGGCACGGTCAGCAGTGACGGCCTGACGATTGAATCCGACCCCGGCGTCGGCATCGTCGCCCCCGGCTGGCACCTGACACAGCCGGGAAACAATGTTGATATTCCAGCAGATCCACAGGACCCGGAGGATGACAATTGCGATGAATGGGGAGTCGCTCGGGACCTTGCCGCGGTCGGGCTCACAGCGGCGGCGCTGGCGGCCGGATCGGCTCTCACCCCGTTTGGTGCCGGGCTCGTGGCTGCGGCGGGACTCGGTATCTCGGCATGGGAAGCGGTGGCGACGGGCCAGCTGACGGTGCCAAGCGCCGTGCAGGTCGTCGATAGTACGCTGGGAACGATTGGCGGGATCTTCACGCAGGTTAAGCGAGACCCGATTCCGATCATCAATCCTGTGACGGGAGCCCACAAGTTTACTGGTGCCCTCGAGGGCGCCCCGCTGACAGTCGGGCAGCGCATCGGCAATTTCCTGCAGTCTACGCCTGGCAAGCTGATCGGCAACGGTGTCGCGGTTGTCGGTGGATTCTTCTCGGCACTCAGTCTTGTGGATCGCGTAGCGGACTGTCTTGGCCTGTCGCAGGTGCAGGCGCTTTCGATCGGCAGTTCGAGCCGGGAGACCGTATCTGAGTTTGTCGACGAACTGCTGAGTGCCGCTCATCAGGGATCAGTGGCCGTCGTGCGGATTATTGGTGACGGTTTGGCTCAATATCTGCCAACCGATCGGCAGCTAATGGTCACGTCCGCAAATGGCGTATTGCAGCTGTTTGAAAACGACGGCTCGCTGTACACCGATCCGATCAGTGGCAGGTCATCCTTCCCGATCGAAGAACTCATCACAGACGAATTGTTTGACAGCCAGACCTTTCGCGACGAAGTACGCGTGGCAGCAACGAATTCGATGCAGAACGTCGTGGATCTGATTCGCGATGGCAGCGAACGAGGCTCTGTGCTTCGATCGGCACTTGATGACATTGTCGAAAGCTCAGATTCGGTGCTGCTTAACAATCCGGCCTCCGCTACCGGTCCCTCGTTGATCTTTCGAGTCAGTGATGCGGAAACCGGGGAAGAAATATCGCGCGGCCGAACATCGGCTCGATCGCACGTTCAGTTTGTCGGACCTGCGGACAGTCTGCTCCGGGTGCAGATGTTCGAGCCGGTTTTTGGCACCTACGGTGAAACGATCTTCAGCACAGGAGAATCCGGCGGCCTGACGAACGTGATGACTGCCGCGATGGTCGCCGATGCTTCATCGGACACTGACGGCGACGGACTTGGCGATCTTGCCGAGCAGGTTCTGGGCACAAACAGCAGTCTGGCCGACACCGACAACGACGGCATCTCTGACGGTGCCGAAATTGCTCAGGGACTTGATCCGCTGGGGGGACGCGCGTTTCCGACGGGCATCATTGCCAGCCTTCCGCTCCTGGGCGAAGCCAATGAAGTTGTGCTGCACAGTTCACCTGAAGAGGCCGGCCGACAACTCGCGTATCTGGCCACCGGCTCCCACGGCATCGCCATTGTCGATACATCGCAGTTCAATGATCCCATCGTCCTTGGCCAGCTGGAACTGCCAGGCAACGTGACAGATGTCGCGGTCGATTCCAGCCGACAACTGGCCGCTCTGGCCGCAGGCGACGCTGGTCTGCACATTGTCAATGTGTCTGATCCGATGCAGCCGGCGCTGGTGCAGACGCTGGATGTCGCCGCCAGCCAGGTCATCATCCACGACGGACTGGTATACATTGCGGTCGACAACGAGATTCGTTCGTATGACCTGTCCACGGCGGAACTGCTCGAACGGCTGGCCGTCAGCAGCGCACGAATTACCGGCATGGCTCGGGAAGGCCGCCTGCTGGTCACCATGGACAACCAGAATACCCTGAGAACAATTGAACTCGGTTCGTTCGGGATGGTCGAAAGCGGCAGTGTCACGCTGCAGCATGGTGGTGGCCGCGTCTTTGTTGGTGGCGGTGTCGCCTATGCGCCCGCCAGCAGCTACTTTCGCGGCGGCTTTGCCACGGTAGATGTTCGCTCACCGGAAAATCCGATCATCCTGAGTGAATCGGATGTGGTCTCGCCCTTCATTTCGCCAAACACAGATGTCCTCCCCAATGGTTCCGGCATTGGTCTGCTGCTGGGACGGGCGGGAGTCCAGCGTGTGCTGGACGTGATGGACCTTTCCGATCTCAGCAATACCGATCGCTTCATCACCCGCGTCGCTCTGCCGGCCGCTCCCTTCAGCGCTACCATGGGTTCCGGACTGGCGTATGTGGCAGACGGAACAGCCGGTCTGCAGGTCATTAACGTTCTGCCGTTCGATAATCAGCGGCAGCCGCCGGTCGTGACGATCAATTCAGAGGCCCTGGATATTGACACCGGCACGGCAGGCATCCAGGTTCAGGAAGGAAGCACGCTGTCGATTCGCAGCGATATTCAGGACGACGTTCAGGTCCGAAATGTGGAGCTGCTGGTCGATGGACAGGTCGTGGCCAACGATGTGTCCTTTCCATTCGACCTGACCACCGTCGTTGCGACTCTGTCCGGCCAGACTTCGAGCATCGAAGTGCAGCTGAGGGCCACCGACACCGGTGGCAATGTGTCTGTCTCGAATGCTGCCAATACGCTGACCCTGAATATCGTGCCCGATACCTTCGCTCCTGAAGTTGTCCGGGTGACGCCGGGTGTGGGCAGCCGACGGTTTGCAGGACACCAGAGCGTTCGTGTCCTGTTTTCTGAGCCAATGGCGGCCGCTTCACTCACGGCGGCCAGTGTGCAGCTGGTGGATGTGTCCGCTGCCACCACACCGATCATTCCACAGCAGATACAGCTTAGACGAGACGGTCATGAGCTGCAGCTGATCTTTGAGCCGTTGCCCATCGGCGATTATCAGCTGACGGTTCAGGCCGCCAGCGTGACCGATCGCGCCGGGAATGCGATCGGCGGTGCAGATATTGTGTCTCAGTTCTCGATCATCGAAGATCGCGACCCGGGCGACACGCCGGCCACCGCTCTGGATCTGGGTGTGCTGGATGCGGCCATCACGCTTTCTGACCGTATCGGAGAAGATGAACTGGGCAACGCTGACCCCGGCGACGTGGTTGCCTTCCGAATCAGTCAGCCGCGTCAGATCAGCATCGATCTGACAAACCGCACGGACGGGAGTCAGCTGCGGCTGATTGCCGATCTGAATGACAATGGAATAATTGATTCAGGTGAAGTGCTGAGGACTGCCGGGACCGGCGGTATCGGGGACCAGACGATTCAGCAGAATCTGGAGCCGGGCCGGTATTTTGTTCAGGTCCTGCCGTGGTCGAACAATGATGTCACAGCGTACGACCTGACGCTTGTGGCCGGCACGATCATCCTTCCCACCACACCTCAGGATCCCGGTGAAACATTGGGAACCGCGCTGGACATGGGAGCGATCAGCAATACGACCATCTGGTTCCGTGACATGTATGGCGTGCGCGATCGCAACGACTTCTACCGTTTCTCCATCGATGCGCCCCGCGAAATTCAGATCGATCTGACCGGACGGCTGGAAGGCGGTGAAATGCGGCTGATTGCCGATCTGAATGACAACGGCCAGATCGATTCCGGAGAAGTTCTGCGAACGGCCGGCACATCCGGATCGGCAGACCGGTTCATCGTGCAGAATCTGGAAGCCGGGACATGGTTTCTGCAGGTCCGCCAGTGGAACAACGGCAATATCACGCCCTACGATATTGCGGTCACACCGGGCACGATCATTATCCCCACGACACCTCAGGATCCCGGCGAAACGCTGGGAACCGCGCTGGACATGGGAACGTTAAACAGCTCCGGAATCACCTATCATGATATGGTTGGTGTCCGGGACCGGAACGACTTCTACCAGTTCTCTGTTGATGCTCCACGAGAAGTTCAGGTGGATCTGACCGGTCGGCTTGAGGGGAGCGAAGTGCGGCTGATCGCGGATCTCAATGACAACGGCCTGATTGATTCCGGAGAAGTACTAAGAACGGCCGGCACATCAGGATCCGCCGACCGGTCCATCGTGCAGAATCTGGAAGCTGCCACCTATTTTCTGCAGGTGCGTCAGTGGAACAACGTCGACATCACACCGTATGACATCACCGTCACGCCGGGCACGATCCTCATCCCGACAACACCACAGGACCCGGGCGAAACACTGGGGACAGCACTCGACATGGGCGCACTCACCACGGCTGCTGCATCCTTCCGCGACATGTACGGAGTCCTTGATCGCGAAGACTTTTACCGATTTTCAATCGATGCTCCACGTGAAGTGCAGATCGACCTGACCGGCAGGCTGGAAGGCGGAGAGGTGCGGCTGATTGCCGATCTCAACAACGACGGAGATATCGATTCCGGCGAAGTGCTGCGTACCGCCGGTACATCCGGCTCCGCCGATCGGTCGATCGTCCAGAATCTTGAAGCGGGCACCTGGTTTCTGCAGGTCCGTCAATGGTCCAGCCTGCACATCAGTCCCTACGAAATCTCAGTCACAGCCGGAGCCGTCCTGACCACAACCACGCCGCAGGACCCGGGCGAAACACTGGGAACAGCATTAGACATGGGCGCGATCGGCAGTACGGCCGTGTCTTTTCGTGATATGTACGGCGTGCATGATCGCGAAGACTTCTACCAGTTCTCGATCGATACGTCGCGTGAAATACAGATCGATCTGACGGGACGTCTGGACGGTGGTGAAGTGCGGCTGATCGCCGATCAGAACAGCAATGGCCAGATTGATTTCGGAGAGGTTTTGCGAACGGCCGGCACCAGCGCCACCGGAGACCGCAGCATTGTCGAAAATCTGGCGGCGGGCACCTACTTTCTGCAGATTCGTCAGTGGGGCAATACGGACATCACCCCGTATCTGATCACGGTCACGCCATAAGGAGAACGCTGCGTCCGAACGTCAGCGGCAGTGATCCCGGTTCTTCAGGCAGATGAAGCTCTGGCAACACCAGACGCGCCCGGAAAACACCTGGCCCGCAACGTGGATGCTGCAACAGGCTGCACTCGAAGAGCAGATTGTTGCAGCCCCGGTTGTTGCAGCCTGAGAGTAAGCCTGAGACGACGACGATGTCGTCCCCCGCGTTCATCATAGCGATCCGGCCTGTTCTTTTTCTTTGCCCGCTGGCACAAGAGCTGCGATCAGGAACCTGTCGAAACCACGTCGTCGTTGACGCCGAAAACCTCGGTGCATCGTCGGCTGATGACATGCTTTTCCGCGGTATCGAATCGACAGTATCAATGAATGCACTCAACCAACTGGCTCCTGCTGCAAACGGCGAATGGGATTCTCCGATGTTCCGGCTGGCACAGCAACAGTTTCTGAAGGCAGCCGAATTCATCAGCCTTGACCACAACGTCACCACTCGACTTCTTTACCCGCAGCGAACGACACTGGTCAGCTTTCCGTTTCGCCGCGACGACTACGATCAGGTTGAGACGGTGTTTGGCTACCGAGTTCAGCATACGCTGACGATGGGGCCGACAAAGGGAGGAGTCCGCTTTCATCCGGAGGTAAATCTGGGCGAAGTTTCAGCACTCGCCATGTGGATGACCTGGAAATGTGCCCTGATGGGGCTGCCGTTTGGCGGTGCGAAGGGCGGCGTGAGAGTCGATCCGACACTGCTGTCCCGTCACGAACTGCAGCGACTGACTCGACGCTATACGATGGAGATCATCAATACCATTGGGCCGGAACGTGATGTGCCGGCCCCGGACATGGGGACGGACGAACAAACGATGGCGTGGATAATGGATACGTATAGCCAGCAGGTCGGTCATGCTGTCCCGGAAATCGTCACGGGCAAACCGGTGGTACTGGGAGGTTCGCTGGGACGCACGGAAGCGACCGGTCGAGGTCTGGTTTATCTGGTCAGTCAGGCCGCCGAACACATTGGCTTGACGCTTAGTAACTGCAGCGCGGTCGTACAGGGATTCGGCAACGTCGGCAGCAATGCCGCCAGGTTTCTGGCGGAACAGGGAGTTCGGATTGTCGGCGTCAGTGATGTGACCTGCGGGCTCTACAATCCCCGTGGGCTGGACATGGCGGCACTGCTGCAGCATCTGGCCGAGTTTCGTGTGCTGAAGGGATTCTCTGGCGCTGAAGAAATTACCAACGCCGAGTTGCTGGAGCTCGAGGCCGATATTCTCGCCCCCTGCGCCATGCAGAATCAGATCACGCAGGACAACGCAGCTCGGCTTAAGTGTCGTATTCTGGCCGAAGGAGCCAATGGTCCGACTTCGCTGGCCGCGGATCGAATCCTGAGGGACCGTGGTATCTTTGTGCTGCCGGACCTTCTGGGCAACGCGGGCGGTGTCACCGTGTCGTACTTCGAATGGGTTCAGGATACTCAGAAACTTAACTGGTCTCTGGAAGAGATCAATGATCGTCTGCACCGTGTCATGACCGACGCCTTTCAGCGCACGCTGGTGCACCAGCAGCGCGACGGCCTTGACATGCGGACAGCGGCGATGATCGAAGGCATTCAGCGAATCACCGAAGCAAAGCTGCTGCGAGGAATCTTTCCGTAAGCTGCCGCCCGCGTTCTTACAACTTATGTCCGTGGCGCAAGCTTCCAGCTTGCGAAGTCCTGCGTTGGCAGACTGCTGTCTGAGAATCCGACCACCCGGTCTTTGCAGCCACCAGAGCCGCATTCGCCGGCGGGATCGCTGTCAGCGCCAGCTCGCTGACAGCGGTCCACGACGTGGCACGGCCCTCCAGCCGGCCGAGTATTTTCTAGTGATAGTAGTGGCGATGGAAGTTTGCACTGCCCGGTCCGCCTCCCCAGCGACCGTAGTGATGAAGGTGGCTGCCATGGTAGCCTCCGAAACCGCGATTGAACCTCAGGCTGATGCCGGGTGAATAATAACGGCCGGACAGTCTTGAAGAACTGTATCCGATGCCTGAGCCGTAATACGACGCCGAGTACGCAGTTGATGGAGCATGGTACGAGTAGCCTCGGGGCGAGTACACCTGTCGGCAGCCACAGGCGGCGTCAGCGACGCCCGCCGCGGCAAACAACGCGGCACCACCGGCAGTCAGTGTGATCAACAGCAAGCGTTTCATGGTCGTCTCCTTTTTCTTGGTTGACTGATGCACCTGAACGGTCGGCGTCCATTCGATCAAGAGTAAGATTCCATTCACCTCGCTCGATAAGCAGATCGCGTGCCAGTCTCTCAGTAAGGTGGGCCAGGTCAGTCAGCAGTCAGACGGCATGCCTGTGCAGGTTTCTGCACGCCGGCGCCAATACCCCATTCCGGTAACATCCGTTTCGTCGGATTGTGAGGGCTGCCGAAATGATGGCACGACGCTTGCATGTGGATCTGCCGGACCCCGAGCTGCGGCGTCTGAAACCTCGCGGTGCAACCACCCAGAAAGGAGGATTTTGATGGTTGGTATCAACGTTCAACTCCGCTCCGCCTGTGTTTCAGACGACGCAGTCAATCCGGCTGCCGCTTCCCTGATTCGTCTTGCCTGCTGACGTGTTTCCACCGGATTGCATCGAATCGCTTCCGTCTGCGATGGGGATTTTCGTCGGTGATCAGCATTCTGGCGCAGCAACGAGAAATTCAGGCCACTTCCGGCCCGCGGGTGTCCTTTGAGCGACTGTATAGTCTGCTGTTTCCGGCGACGGTCGGGCGAGCGCCGCGGCATTGCCGACTGCCGCGACGGAATGGATCGACAGGCCAGGTGTGGCACGGCCCGGGCACCTGGAAGTGTTGGGAATGCAGGAGCCTGAAGACCTTCGGAAGACGTCGGACGCCGAATGTCAGGTCATCCCGATGTCTGCAATGATGTGCATGTGTCGTGCAGAAATTTGCAGAGGCAAAGGCTGGGCGAGACCTGTCCGCCGCGTGGAACTGCAACGCGGAATGCAGCGACACGGAACGCTGTCTCTTTGTTTTGCGGGGGGGGCCGTCCGCGACAGGTTTGCACGTTCGTTTGTGCATGGCCTGTCTGTTGTCAGCCGTTTCGTAGGTCCGTATGCCGAACACCGGTCAGTATTGGTTGCGGACCGATTGATGTCAAGAAATCGCTGTCTGCACAACGATTCAGGTCCATGTCATTCGGGGTAAACTCAGAGGCGGCTGATCACTACACTTCAGGTCGATCCGCAACGTGCGAGTTCAGTGTCTCCCCGAGTCAGCGATGTTTGATATTCACGAAAAACGCAACGGTCGCAGCATGCGCTGGCTGGCTGGTGCGCTGGCAGTTCTTAGTCTGGTTTCGTTAGTGGTCACGGTGCTGATCACCATTGACGTGCGGCGTGAACAAGAGATCGTTGCATCGATTGTCAATCACCTGCCGCCGAGTGACCTTGCGGTTGCCGAAGAGCTGTCCGGAGACCTGCGGCTGCATGGTCGCCTGGCCGTGCTGCTGGTACTGAATGTCATTGGCACAGCAGTTGCCCTTGCGCTGGTGCTGCGGGGTTATCTGCACAGCGAGCAGTCACTGCGTGATGTCAAGGTGCTGGCCAGCGACATCATTGCCAGCATGGATGCGGCCGTGATTACGACGGATCGTCAGGGTAACATGACCAGTGTGAATTCGGGTGCGAGAGAACTGATCGGACTCGACGAAGACGCCATCGGGCAGTCGCTGGACCGGATCGACAGTGCTCATGCATTGCTGGGAACGGTGTGTCGTCAGGTCAATTCCAGTCACGAAACTGTCCGGGATCAGGACTACGTCGTCACCACCAACGGGCACAGGCAGACGTTGCGAACCAGTTGCACCATTCTGCGAAATCAGCGCAAAGACGAGATCGGGACAGTGGTTTACGTACGTGACGTAACTCAGAAAGCGTTGCTTGAAGAACGCCTGCGGCGGATGGAGCGTTACATGGGGCTGGGTTCCCTCGCAGCCGGTCTGCAGCATGAAATCAAGAATCCACTCAGCGCTCTGTCGCTGCATATTCAGCTGTTGCGGGAGCGTCTGGCCCTTGAGCTGCCTCATCCCGATATCCAGGAAATGCTGGACATTCTGCATACGGAGGTGAGCCGTATCAGTCAGGTGCTGGATGGGTTTCGCAACTATGCTTCGATCAGACAGCTCGGCCGTTCTCCCGTTGTGGTCGGAGAACTGATTGAAAAGCTGGTGCGTCTGCTGCGTCCGCAGGCCGAAACTCAGGGGGTCAAGATCGTGGCCGATATGCCCTCTCCGCCCGTGGGGACGGTGCTGGCCGATTCCGTGCAGCTGGAGCAGGTGCTGCTGAATCTGGCGCTGAACGCCGTGGCAGCAATGTCGGACGGCGGTACACTCACGTTCACCGTAAGTCTGCAGGACGATTCCGTCAGAGTCGACGTTACCGATACCGGACACGGCATTCCCGCCGAAGTACGGTCTCAGATTTTCGATCCCTATTTTACGACGCGCAATGAAGGCACCGGAATGGGACTCGCCCTGTGCGACAAGATTATTCGTCAGCATGATGGCAGCATTGACGTCACTTCCGGAGACGAACGAGGCGATCTGGGTGGAACGGAATTCACCATTCTGCTGCCGCTGGAACACAGGGCATGAATGATTCGCATTTCAACGTGCTGATCGTCGATGACGAACCGAACATCCGTTCCGGCCTGGCCAGGGGGCTGGCGAAGGACGCCGACCGAATCGACACGGCCGGTGATGCTGATGAAGCGCTCAACGCCTTTGGCAGGCTCGACTATCAGCTCGTGATCGCCGATGTTCGCCTGAATTGCGCCATCAGCGGCATCGATCTGGTCCGAAAGATGCTCTACGCACGGCCTCAGACCGCGATCATCGTTATCACGGCTCACGGTACCGTGGAAACGGCCGTTGACGCGATGCGCGCCGGCGCCTTCGACTTCATTGCCAAACCGCTGGACCTGAATCTGGTCCGGCAGCAGGTCCGTAAGGCGCGCGAACACTACGCTCTGCAACTCGAAAACCGCCGGTTGCGGGGCCAGCTGGCAGACGCCGGTGAGATCTCGAACATTATCGGAAACTGTTCGGCCATGCAGGAAGTGTTTCACCAGATCCGTCAGGTGGCCGCGACGGAAGCGACGGTCATGATTCACGGTGAAAGTGGAACCGGCAAAGAACTGATTGCCAGAGCACTGCACGACCTGAGTGACCGAAGCAGCGGTCCGTTCCTGGCCGTGAACCTGGGGGCCATGCCGGAAACGCTGCTGGAAAGTGAACTGTTCGGTCACGAAAAAGGATCTTTCAGCGGCGCTTCACGTCAGAAGCCCGGGTGTTTCGAACAGGCCGCCGGCGGCACGTTGTTTCTGGATGAAGTCACAGAAATGTCGCCGAAAAGTCAGGTCGACCTGCTGCGCGTGCTTGAAACGCGGACATTTATGCGCGTTGGCGGCGAGAACATGCAGCAGACGGACGTGCGGATCCTGTCCGCGACCAACAAGGCCGTTCAGGAACTCATCGACGACGGCAGTTTTCGCGACGACCTGTTCTATCGCCTGAATGTGGTTCCCATTCAGGTTCCTTCGCTGCGACAGCGACGCGACGATATCCCCCTGCTGGTGGAACATTTTCTGCGGCATTTCTGTGAACGCCACAATCGCGGCCACAAACAGGTGGCTCCGGAAGCCATGCAGACTCTGATGTCTGCTCAATGGCCGGGCAACGTGCGCCAGCTGCGCAACATGATGGAACGTCTGGTTGTCACACTCACAGGTGACGTGATTCACAACACCGACCTGCCTCCCGAACTCAGGCCGCGAGCCGTTTCAAAATCCTCCGTCGCCCGTCCTCTGGCGGAAGCTGTGGAGGAATGTGAACGCGAGGCGATCACGGTGGCGCTGGAGGCATGTGACTTCCATCGGGAAAAGACGGCTCAGCGACTGGGGATCAGTGTGCGTACGCTGCACTACAAAATGGGACGGTATGGCCTGCATTGAATTGTGAGGACCCGAGAAACATGACGCCCGACGATGCCCGTTCCCTGACCACCCCGGAGAGACGTCCGCTGAAGAAGGACACGCACGACTTCAAACGAACTTGTCTGGACGGCGGAAAACTCCAGCTGCACGGCTGACTCGTCGATGACGATTCAGCCCGCATTGCGTGGTTTGACACAGAAAGAGGGTAACTTGTCAATGTCGACATCGAAGCGTGATCCGGCCACTCACCCCGTCGTCTTTATCGGCAGCCGGAAGCAGCAGCAAGGGACAGCTGATTCGGCCAAAGAATCGCAACTCGCGGCCCCCCTTCGTCCGCCGCGGCAAAGTTGTGAAGGTGCAGGGCCGCGGAGCCGCGTGAGCTACACCGCTGAGTGATTGACGCCGGCTCTGCCGCTGGTTAACCTCAAACCTCTGCTCGACGCTTCTGTTCCCTTCTTTCTGCCATTTGATGATCGCCGGGGTTTGATGACCCACCATTGCTGCCACTCGCTCAATGCGCGTGGAAATTCGACTGCAGACGCTCGCCGGCCTCCCATCGTCGGTCCCCATGCAGGTGCCTGTCACGGACAGGCGGCATCGCCGTCTTTGTATCTGCGAAAAGGCCTGGTCGTGTGGACAGCCTGTCTGCTGGCGGCCCTGCCCTGCTCCGGTTGCGGATCGCCAGCGTCGTCAGGCTCGAAAAGCGCCGCCATCTCTTCTGATTCGGCTCGCGATGGTCATCAGCGGATGCTGACTGAACTCCGTCGGATTTCTGCCGCGACCTCGGCTGAAAACCCGTATCTGGGTCGGGCCGCCATCGATGCACTGGAACGCGAAATCCGCTTCGACTCGGCTCGGCCACCCCTCACGATTCAGCAACAGATTTCCCGCCAGGCCGTACTTGGGTTTCACAGGTTACGGGTCGGCGAGAACGACAAGGCGATTGCTGACCTGAAGCAGGCGTATGAACTGTGGAAGAAGCACCCTGCGGCAGTACCTTCTGAGCTCGGTTCACAGGTTCTGCAGATGCTGGCTGTGGCCTTCCTGCGCGTGGGTGAGACGGAAAACTGCATCCATTGTGAAACGGGCGAAAACTGCATCTTTCCGCTTCAGCGACAGGCTGTTCACGTCCGGCCTGAAGGCAGTCGTCATGCGAGAAAGTATCTGCTGGAAATGCACCAGCGTGAGCCAGCTGACCTGGGAACAAAGTGGCTGTTGAATGTTGTGGCCATGACGCTGGGAGAGTATCCCGACAGTCTGCCTGCCGACGCACAAATCAGCGCCGATCGTTTTCGGTCGGCCGAGTCGTTTCCGAGGTTTCGCAATCGCGCTCCTGAACTGAATCTGGACACGCTGAGTCTGAGTGGCGGCGTGATCGTCGATGATTTCAACAATGATGACCTGCTGGATATCGTGGTCTCTGACTGCCATCCCGATGGCCAGCTGCGATTTTTCAGAAATACGGGGGACGGAATCTTTCGCGAGTACACTCAGGAAGCCGGGTTGACAGGCATTACCGGCGGACTGAATCTGCTGCAGGCGGATTTCGATAACAACGGAAGCCTGGA
Organism: Fuerstiella sp.; assembly: GCA_040222735.1. Taxonomy (GTDB): domain Bacteria; phylum Planctomycetota; class Planctomycetia; order Planctomycetales; family Planctomycetaceae; genus Fuerstiella. Next base: position 34,218 of record JAVKCM010000189.1, read on the forward strand.
CATTCTTCTGCTGCGCGGCGCCTGGCTGGGGCCGTTCGGGCGACAGCCGAACTCCTTGCTCAGCAATGACGGTCAGGGCCGTTTTCGCGACGTCACATTTGAGGCGGGGCTGGGAATACAGCATTTCCCGACTCAGACCGCGGGATGGTCAGACTTTGATCTCGACGGCGATCTGGATCTGTATGTCGGCAACGAAAATGACCCGTGTCAGCTGTTCGTCAACGACGGTCGCGGGCACTTCGATGAAATCGCGGCCGCGGCGGGCGTGACCAACGACCGCTTCACGAAGGGCGTGGTCTGGGGAGATTATGACTCGGATGGCGACCCTGATCTGTATGTTTCAAATCTGAATGGCCCCAACCGGCTGTATCAGAATCTGGGAGACGGTCGGTTTCGTGACGTGGCTCAGGAACTGGGCGTCCAAAAACCACTGGCCAGCTTTCCGGTGTTCTTCTGGGACTACAACAATGACGGTCACCTGGATCTTTCCGTGTTCAGCTTCAACGCAGACATTTCAGATGTGGCCGCCGACTACCTGAAGCTTGCCAGCACGGCGGAATCCGACGCACACTATGAAGGTGACGGCAAAGGCGGATTTGTGAACCGCGTGGCTGACCTGAAGCTTGATCGGGTGACGCACCCCATGGGAGCAAACTTCGGCGACTGGGACAACGACGGCTTTCTCGACTTCTATCTGGGCACAGGAGATATCCCCTTTCAGATGATCGTTCCGAACCTCGCCTTCAGAAATCAGCAGGGGAACACGTTTGTTGATATCACTGAGTCCAGTGGTCTGGGGCATCTTCAGAAAGGGCATGGAATCGCCTTCGCAGACCTCGATCGCGACGGTGATCAGGACACGATCATTGAACTGGGTGGAGCGTTCCTGGCCGACACAGCTCGAAATGCAGTGTTTGAAAACACCACGCCTGCTGCCGAGCGAAACAACTGGCTGAACGTGCGACTGGTGGGAGTGACGTCCAATCGGTCGGCCATTGGAGCGAGGATCCGGGCGGTGGTGGAAGAAAACGGTTCTGAGCGGTCCGTCTATCGCTGGGTAAACAGCGGCGGAAGTTTCGGCTGCAACCCGCTGAGCCAGCATATCGGCCTGGCATCGTCACGCACGGTGAAACGCCTGGAAATCGACTGGCCAGCGAGTGGAATTCAGCAACAGTTCTTCGGCATCTCGGCCGGTCAGTCGCTGGAGATCCGGGAAGATTCGAAGACGTTCAGAACTCTCCCATCGCAACCGGTGCCACTGACCGCATCGGCCGACGAGTAAATCTGATTCCACGAAGAGGCCGCTGAGGCAGTGTTGCGGTCTCATTTTTGCCGAGGGATTCCAGATCAGAGGACTGGCAAAAGGTCATCAAGCGTTCGACCCAGGAGACGTAGGATCGCTCCGTCTCCGGGGCCTTTCGCTGCAGCCGCAATTCTCTGCGCAGGGCCTGAATCAGGGGCGGCTCATGCGGGTCAATGTGCCCGACCAGTTTTCGTTCGTCGTCGATTCCTGGCGCGCCAGTATGCTCCTGGTTGCCGGCCTTTTCCTGTGCGGAAAGGCGACTCAGGCCAATACGCAGTCGAGACAGACTTGGTTCGGAATCCATCCAGATCAGATCGCGGTAGGC
>JAVKCM010000190.1:0-3512 GCA_040222735.1 Fuerstiella sp.
CATGAAGGATTTCGACGTCATCGTCCAGTTCTGTCTGGCACATCTGATTCGCGACATCAAGTTCCTGGTGGAACATCCTCAACGGGCCAACCGCGCCTATGGTCAACTGCTGCGGGAACATTTTCGGAAACTGTTTGAGACGTTCCATCGGCGCGACCAGTACGCCACTGAGAAGGGCTTTCAAAACGCCCTCCTGCGGATTCGCGACCAGATTCTGCATGACGCCTTGATGGAATGTCCCGTCACACGCGAGGCAGATAATCTCAACTGCCGCTTCATTGACCACTTCGAGAGCTACTTCCGCTTTATCACCACGCCTGGGATCGAGCCCACCAATAATCTGGCGGAGCAGGCGATTCGGTTTGTTGCCATCCACCGCCGGATCACTCAAGGAACTCGCAGTCCCGAAGGCCAGACCTGGTGCGAACGCATCTGGACGATCATCGCGACATGCGAGCAACAAGGCCGCTCGCCGTTTCACTATCTGTGCGACACGGTTGAACAGTACTTTGCCGGGCGGCCTGTTCCTTCGCTCGTGCCGACCGTCGACTCTTCCTAACGAGCGACCGACCGCTCAATCGATCCCTTCGCTCTCAACACAGTCGTCGTCCACGTCCAAAATCCGTGAACGGTTACTCATACCGGAAACCATAATGACCCCGGGCAAATCGGACTGGCCGGATTTTACCCATCAAGAATTTTTCAATATATGCCGGACCTCTGCCACGAGGTATTCTTCGCCGACAGCACTTCTTCGGGGCCGGATTGCAGCCGAACAGGACTCACTGGATTCCGTTGCCCGTCTTTTTAAGATCAGCTGTTGGCAGCTGGCGAGTGTTCCGGCAGAAATCAGAAACTGTGACAGATCAGCGTTTCATGTCAGTTCACACTGAAAGCGATCAGGCGGCCGCTCTCGATTTCGATGGCTTTCAGGCCGTTCTTCAGGCGCTGATTCGCGAGCCGTCGGTGGTGGGGGCCGAAGACGCATTCTTTCGCGTGATCCGTCGCGAACTGGAGGAAGTGGGCGTTAACGTCTGCCACTTTCAGGGCGTGCTGGCGGCGCAGGGCCGCGACCCGGATTCTCTGATCCTGTCGGCTCATTGCGACCGACACGGTCTGCTCTGCACGGGACCAAATGAATTTCAATACGCAGCCTTCATCGCCGGCAATCAGAGCGAACAGACCGGAGACTCGGTCTCTGAGCAGATGCTGGATTCGATTGCTGACCGGTTTCATGGCCAGCGGGTCCAGGCACATCTTCCCTACACCGGCACCTATCAGGGCCAGGGGACCATTACACGATCCTTTATCTGTCCGCAGCGACGAAACCTGATCTTCGAACTGGACGGGCTTGAATTTCTTCAGCCCGGAACCCCGATTGCCTTTCTCGATCGCCTCAGAATTCAGGACGGCTACCTGTCGGCTCAGCTGGACAACGTGCTGAGCGTCGCGATCCTGATCCATCTGTTCCGGCAGGGCTTTCAGGGCACGGCTCTGTTCACGGCTCAGGAAGAAGCCGGCCGCAGCTGGCGCTACGCACTGGCATGGTTTCAGCGGCATCAGATCTGGACGGACAGGCTGCTGGTACTGGACACCAGTCCGTTTCCTTCTCGTGAGTCAGCCGATGCTCAGGATGTCGTCCTGCGGCGCCGGGATGCAAACGGAGAGTTCGCTGCCCGACTGACTGAGGAACTGGCCGATCGCTGTGATCAGTTTCGGATCCGTTACCGCTTCAAGGATGCCTACGTCGAAGCACAGAACCTGACACGCCCTAAACCGCTGTCACTGGGGCGAACAGAACTGGGCCGTCTGGTCGCCGCCACCGACGGCCGCATCAACGGCAGCACTCTGCAGATTCCGACCACCGGTTATCATACCACCAGCGAGACCACATCGGTCAGTTCGGTGATGGCGGCGCTGCAGCTGCTGATGAGCTTTCTGTAGCCGCACCGGAAGCTGATGTTCTTGACCGGGGCATTAATGAGCGGCCGCCAGATGGTCACTGTTGCAGGATACCGCATCAGCGTCGAAGCAGATTTCTGACCGAACGATGTGCACATCGTCCGGGGCCGTGATTCCCAGACGGACGCGACCTCCGCGACAGTCAACCACGCGGACTGAGATTCGGCCGTCGATGATAATTTCTTCGTCACACTTCCGTGTCAGAACCAGCATGATCAAATCCTCCGTGAAAAACTGAGACGGTGCCTGCACGATGCCTCTGATAATGCATATTTCGCGCCATTTCTGAAAATTCTGCCATCCGCGGGCAAACGTGGTAAAGTCGGGTGTTTTCGAGTCTTCTCGGTTCGAAAGACCGGATCTGATGTGGCAAAACAGCGTCCGCAGTGGTCGTTGAACAACCAGTATGGCGGACAAAACGACAAAAACTGCGGGACGCCGCTTGTCCGACAAATAAGGCCGGGGTCTCTTCAGCCCGGCCCGCCGTCCGGTTTCACAGATCGCCGCCCGTGCATGACAGACGGCACCTGAAGTCACTAAACTGGCGGACCTCAGGCCGGATCGCCAGTTCGCTCAGAAACGGTCGATCAATCACTGACTGGCTGGTCGCCTTTCGCTCCGCGATAAGGGCGCTCGTTCGCGGAGCGAAAGGCGACAATAATTGACCGGACACTGCTCAACCTCAACGGAGAAGACCATGCCCCGACGTCTGCTGCTGTTGCTTGCTGCCTTCCTGCTGTGCAGAGACGGCATCGCTCAACAGATTCCGGATTACGATCTGGGCGGCGCCAGCAAACCCCGGCCCGACATGTCGTTCCGCAAGGAAAATCAATACAAACGAGTCCATCAGTCCTCGCTGCGGTTCATTCTCAGAGGCGATCTGGATCGAACAGAACAGTTTCTCGACCAGTACCTTGCAGAGCACCCGGATGACGCCGAGACGCTGTACATGCTGGGTATTCTGCATGGCCAGCGGGGCAACATTCCGACGGCCGAGGATTTTCTGAAGCGAGCGATCGCTGCCGGCCTGCCCGATGACCGAATTATTGCCGGTCCGCGAGACATGATCACACCGCTGCTGCAGACGGAGCTGCTGAAGAATCTGATGTCCGAGTTCAGAACGCGTCTGGTGCATGGACCGCTGCTCGGCAACGTCAGCGGTACGTCGGCATCGTTCTGGGTCAGAACGGCGCGGGAAAGCGATATTCAGATCACGGTACAGGAAGCTTCACCAGGCAGCCGTCGGCTCACCAGCGACACCGTTCGCTCTGCGGCAGCAGAGGATTACACGGCAGTGGCGACCGTGACCGGACTGAAACCCGACACGGAATATCATTATTCAGTGATTCTGGACGGGGCTGACTGCGCGAAACAGGGGCCTCAGAAATTCCGCACGCTGCCGGCGGCCGGGACACCGTCTCAGTTTGTCATCGCCTTTGGTGGCGGAGCCGGATATGTCCCTGAGCACGAACGGATGTGGGATACCATCCGCCACTTCGATCCGCATGCCATTCTGCTGCTTGGTGACAACGTGTACATCGACGATCCGG
>JAVKCM010000191.1:0-20485 GCA_040222735.1 Fuerstiella sp.
GGCGTGATACGCACCGGGAGACCTTCGGTCGATCTCGTGGTCGGGTCGGGAGACCCGGCCACAACAGAGGAGACCCGACCACAACCGGTGTGGGCTTCCATTAAATCAACAAGCCGCCCAGGCTTTCGGTCCGCGGTCGGCAGATTTTGATTCCATCGGTCGGCACGTCTCAGGGCGCCTGCCGGCTGAGCGATATTTGTTTCGCCGCGTGCTGTTCCACTTCATCCGGATAAAACCACGCCGGCTTCAGTTTCTTTGAGGCGTACAGCGGGGCCTGGTCAAAGAAATGGGGCGAGCGGCGGCGACCGTTGGCTCCGAAGGGCATGACGCTGTATGCCGTCACTCGGTCCTGAAATTCGGCCACGGCCATGTAGGACGCGCCCACCACGGCAAAACGCTGCGGGCGAATCAGAGGTATTTCCGGCGAGGAATACACGGTGAAGATGATCCCCAGCGGTCCTGGTGCGCCCGGGCACGGCAGGCTGTTGAAGAAACTGTTCAGGCCGACTCCCGCATGTTCCACGTCGGGCTGATCGGCAACACGCTGCAGGCGATGTGCCTGTCCCCACGGATGTTTCCATGTTCCGTACAGGCTGCTGATCTTTTCCGCCGCCCGCCGCAGGGCCCGGAACCAGCTGAGGCGATCATTGGCGTATTCCGGCTTCAGTGTTTCTGCCGGGTAGCCGAAGCCATACAGCTCTTCATACCACGCCACCATCAGCGTGGCCTGAGTGCATTCGATACTGCATTCGCAGTCCCAGTTCAGCAGATGTTTCCAGTATGGTTCGATCTCTCGGGCCAGATCCGGGGCCGCTTCTGTCAGCCGTCGATAGTCGGCCTGCAGTGCAGGAATTTCCGTCATCGGCCAGTACATACGCGTGTCGTATGCCAGCTGCTGCAGCTGCTGCAGGTCAAGTTCTGAAGCGTCCTGCAGAATCATTCGGGACATACGGGAACGCCGCATGTCGACATGAGCGTCTTCCACCATGTAATTCGGGAAGTCCGCCTTCTGCGGATTGTCTGCGTTGACATGCGTGGTGGTGAAGGGGGCGGAGTTGCAGCTCTGCACATAGCCGGCACTCGGATTCAACACCTGCGGCAGTTCGTCAAATGTGTGAATACCCTGCCAGTCTGTTTTCGGGTTGCTGCCATCGACCGGTCGCTGCCAGTTGAACGCGGGATCCCGCACGGGAATGGTGCCGTTGTAGGCGTAAAAAATGTTTCCAGCCTGGTCGGCGTACACCACATTGAACATCGGGATCGCACAGCGGCTGATCGCCGTCCGCCATTCGCTGAAGTTGCGGGCCAGCACCATGCCCCAGGCCTGGTCGACTCGTTCCATACTGAACAGCCCGGCCACCTGGGCGGCCAGGTAGGTGCGATCGTTCTGTTTTCGCACAATCGGGCCATGGTGCGTTTTGCGGAAAGTGACCTGCTGGTCCACCAGCTTGTCGCCGCGTTTTACCTTCAGTGTTTCGACCCATTGTGTCGCCGAGCGGTAACCGTCGCCGTACCGATAGTTCAGCGGATGTTCGGGATGGTCAAAGCTGACCTGCCATGCATCGGCGATGTCCGGTTCGTTGACCGTGTAGGTCCAGCCCAGATGTTCATTGTGGCCGATGGTGGGAAACGGGTTGCCGAAGAAGCAGGCTCCGGTGAAGTTCAGCCCGTCACCGCTGCTGACATGAACTTCATAGAACTGTCCCATCCCGTACCATGGCTGGTGCGGATTAATGAACAGCATCGGTCTGCCGGAACGCGTCTTCGTTCCCGAGATGGCCCAGGCGTTGGAACCAATGGCGGCTCGCACGGCTTCGCTGAAGGCCGAATCCGGAGGCTCAGCAACATCCCATGCAAAGACCACGTTGTCGTCAGCTGCCTCGGGTTCCCGGTCAATCCCCGCGATTTCGTCTTTGCTGCGGTTCTGCGGTTTGCCGATGTGCGCCTGGCGATAGATAAAGTGCAGCAGCATATGACGATCCATCGCCATCACGTACCACGGTTCAAAGTGCGTGATCAGCCGCGGCTTTTCTTCCGGATGTGTCTGCAGATACCGATTGACCCCTTCGGCGAATGCCGTCGCCATGTCCTGATGCTCGGGGCTCAGTTTTCCAAAATCTTCACGCGATCGGCGGGGAATTTCGAAGCTGCGGTTCTGGATGTCAGACCGGATACCGTCCTCCCCCATGATCTCAGCGTACCGGCCCAGCGCCTGGATGCATGTGTCTTCCAGCTGCCAGAAATAATCTTCGGCCTGAGCATAGCCCATGCCGAAGAACGCATCGGCGTGGGACGTGCCGTGAATATGAGCTACTCCCCACTGGTCGCGCGTAATGGTGGTGGATTCCGGCCCGGAAGCCGCAGCGACACCGGGGGCGACGGCCATCGTCAGAAGGCCCCAGGCGATCACCGCGCGCAGTCGTTTTGCGGAAGCCGCCACGGTTGCCGCCAAAGTCGCCGCCACGGCTGTGCGAGGCCGCGGGGGCACGCAGAAACGCGATCCCGTCGGCTGAACGAATCCCGGGTTATTCGACATATTTTCGGCTGCTGGTCTGGTCGGCGGTCGGGAAGTCGTCAGGGATCGGAATGGTGACTTCTCCGGTGGCTGCCCATTCTGTGCCGCGGACCAGCGTTGTGATGAAGCCGACACATTCCATGGAATAATCGGCGTGCCCCATTGGCGTGTGGAAGACGCGTCCTTTTCCGTATTTGACAGTGAAGATCATGGGTTCATGGCGCTGAGTCACCTGTGACTCAGCGGTGGCCAGAATTTCCATATTTCGTGCCGGGCCGCGCAGCTGGTCGTAAAGCTCGTCCTGAGTGTGCAGCCACTCAACCGGCATACCCTTCGTCACCGGGTGATCACCGTTGCGAATCACGACGGGAAATTCCCACTGCTTGCCGTGATTGCCGCCCCGGCCGGCCGACGTGTCTCGAATGACATCGCCTTTGGCATTGGTATAGACGTACGGTCCGCTCTTTTCATTGCGTCCGCCCCAGCCGCCGAGGCCGATCATTTCGTTGTAGGCCGGCCATTCCGGAAACGAATTGTCGGCGGCATGAACAACCACAAATCCGCCGCCGCCGCTTACGAAGTCTTCGAAGGCCTGCTGAGTTTCCTTCGGCCACGGAGCTGCTCCGTGACCAAAGTTGCTGATGACGACATCGTAGTCGGAAAACTTCGGCCGGAAGTTCGGATCCGTGCCCTTCGGAGCGGCTGTGGCGACGTCTACCGTGAAGCGTTTCGTCTTCTGCAGCCAGGACTTCATCATCTGAGTCGTCTTCGGCCAGATGCCGTGGTTGTTCTGACCGTCGACAATCAGGGCCTTCAAAGGCTCAGCGGCCTGGGTAACGGTACAGCAGGCGGCCAGCAGAAAAGCCAAAGCAGTGAACGCAGATCGCTTCATGGAAGACTCCGGTGGAGGTGTATATGTGTTCGACAGACAGGTGAAGAATCCGTTCGCGATGGCCACGTCACCGCCTGCGTGTGCGGACGGTCGGCATGTGTCGGACGTTGCTGAGGCTAGCGAATGGTGCCCGGGATCGCAACGGGCCGCTGATGTAATCGCTGCGAAAGGTGATTCCGAGGATGCTGTCCCCCAGTGGCTGACAGGCGGCGTTTTGTCAGCGCTTGACCGAAGCTCTGGCGAGCTCCGCTACGGGTAGCGGAAGCCGCCCAGGCTTTCGGTGCCTGACCCGCAGATTCTGTCTGCATGACCGGTTGGTGGCTCCTCCGGTCGCGGTCTCACAGGCGGCTGTCCCCCCATCGGCTGGCAGTGTTTTCTTAGCGCTCGACCGAAGCTCTGGCGAGCTCCGCCACGGGTAGCGGAAGCCGCCCAGGCTTTCGGTCCGTGACCCGGCGTGTCGGCGTCACCGTCGACTGGCCTGCATGGCCATTCGTTCGGCCAGGAATGCTCCGACGACGGTCTGGACGGGGTCTGAGGTTTTGATCAGGTGATGGTGGACGCCCAGCGTGCCGCAGATTTTCTCCAGCCCCGCTGAGAATTCGCCGTACTGCCGCAGATACTCTTTTCTTAAGCGAGCCGGATCCACCAGCAGTCGATGATCGACCTGTTCCAGATCTCGAAACTGAGTCGGTCGGTCGAATGGAAAATCAATCTCTTCCGGCGCGGCAATCCGGAAGATAATGACTTCGTGCCGGGCATGCCGACAGCGCTGCAGCACTTTTTCCAGGGCTTCCAGCGTATCAAAACAGTCGCTGATCAGAATCAGCATGCTGCGCCGCTTGATAGCCGGCAGCATTTCGTCCACCATCGAGGCCAGACTGGTGTCGGCACCGGGCTCGGTTTCTTCCAGCACGTGCGTGATCCGGCGAAAGACGTCCCGGTTGCTGGACGGTTTCAGCTGCTCCCGAATCTGTGAATCAAAGGTCATCAGACCGACGGAATCCCGCTGGCCCAGCAGCAGCCATGTCAGTGCCGCGGCCAGCATGCGGGCATAGTCGAACTTGCTGAGTGTGCTGCCGGCGTAATTCATACTGCCGCTGGCATCAAACAGCAGATGAGCCCGCAGGTTGGTTTCGTCTTCGAATTCCTTGATGTAATAACGTCCGGTTTTGCCGTAAGCCCGCCAGTCGATGTGGCGGATCTCGTCGCCCGGATAATATTCCCGATGCTCCACAAATTCGACGCTGGACCCTTTGAACGGACTGCGATGGCGTCCGATCATCAGCCCTTCCACCAACTGCCGGGCGACCAGTTCCAGGCGGCCGAATCGAACCAGCTCAGTGGGGTTTGTCGGCAGTGAAGCGGCGTCAGACATAAGTGGACTGCAGAAGGGATTCAGGTCGAGGCAGGGTGTTGAAGAAGCCATCCTGAGGCTTACCGGGAGCGTTGGCCGTGGCCGGGCAGCCGCCGAAATCGGCGGTGACTTCCGCCACCGCTCAGCCGCCCGGAATCGCCGAAAGCAGAACCGGGCCAGCGGCATTCGCTGCTGCAGGACATTCGCGACCCGCACAGCTTACGCCACCAGAGTGGTGCTCGGAAGCCGCCCGCTTCACACGCCTCGCTGATTGCCGAATTTTTCCACGTGCAGCCGTGATGAGTAGCGAAAGCCGTGTGTGGCCGCCGCCTCGCGAACCGCGTCCGATTTTGCGGCCAGTTCCTCCTGAGTTCTGGCCTGAGGCATCAGCCAGACGTCTTCGCACGACACTTCCGGAAACTGCTGCAGGTATTCCAGCACTTCCTGCACGTCGTTCTGCCGGTCGATGACAAACTTCAGAATGGCCGGGTAATGGGCCAGCAGCGAATGGATGACGGCCGGCTGGTGTCGGGTCTGCTCGTGACGGAGCGACCAGACGTCATCGTCCGGCGTGGAGTTTCTCATTTTGGGGCTGATGGCCATCAGGTCGCACTCGACAGACCGATCCACCGTGCCGGCGGTTTCAATCGTGATCACCTTGTCGGCGGCCCGACAAAGGTCCGTCAGTTCCGTGATCTGCGGAGCCAGCATCGGCTCCCCCCCCGTCAGCACCACATGGGGGGCGGCACTTTGCTGCACGCGCTCACCCAGTTCGTCCAGCGAAACCTGGTGGCCTTCCGGTTCCCACGATGTGTACGGAGTGTCGCAGAACGTGCAGCGCAGGTTGCAGCCGGAAGTCCGGATGAACAGCGAGGACGTTTCGGCGAAAGGACCTTCCCCCTGAAACGATTCGTAGATTTCGGAAATAAACAATGGAGCACGACGACTGTAAGATGTTTCCCGGAACTCAGTCCGCCGGAAGTTTAACGCCGACACAACGCACTTCAACGCCCAGTTGCTGCGAAACACAGCCCCCGCGAACGTACAGCCGACATTCCTGTCCGACGCCGTTCAGGACGGCGGGGCTTCGGACAGGAATGTCCGAAGTACGAGTGGGCGGGGATGATTTGCCGGCCGGCTTCTTCCGGTACAGCGGACATTCCTGTCCGCTGCCGAGTCTCCGCGTCCCTGTGATCGGGTGTGAAATGGGCCACTGCGTTGGGAAGACGCGGCATAGATGATATGCTCTGGATAATGCCAATTTTCCCACCCCACCCAGTTTTCTGCGGAGTTCAGATATGTCTCAGGTCACCCGCCGCAACTTCCTTCAGAACACCACTCTGGCCGGTTCTTCCCTGCTGCTGACCGGTACGCGGGCTTCCGGCAATATCATCGGAGCCAACGATCGAGTCCGCGTCGCCGTGGCAGGATTGAACGGCCGAGGCCAAAGCCACATCGGTGGGTGGCTGGATCAGGACAATGTGGAAATCGCCTATCTGGCTGACCCGGACGAAAACGTGCTGAATCGCGCCGTGGCCGGTGTTTCAAAGCGGACCGATGGGAAGTACGCTCCGAAAGGAGTGGCCGATATTCGGCAGGCGCTGGACGACAAGACTGTTGATGCCATCTCAATCGCGACACCCAACCACTGGCACTCGCTGCTGACCATCTGGGGAGCTCAGGCCGGAAAGCACGTGTATGTCGAGAAGCCGATGAGTCATGATGTGGCAGAAGGCCGCGTGGCCGTGGAAGCTCAGAAGAAGTACGGCGTCGTGATCCAGCACGGAACTCAGCGGCGCAGCGATGCCGGCATCGCCGGTCTGCACGAAGCGATTCAGGACGGTAAGTTCGGCAAACTGAAGATTTCCTACGGCTACTGCTGCAAGCCTCGTGGCAGCATCGGGCACAAGCCCATCACCGATCCGCCGGCCAACCTGGACTGGAACATCTGGCGCGGACCGGCCATGATCGATCAGTTTCACGCCAACTATGTGCACTACAACTGGCACTGGTTCTGGAAATCCGGCAACGGCGACCTGAACAACCAGGGGACTCATCAGCTGGACGTGGCTCGCTGGGCGCTGGACAAGGATCAGACGCATCCGGTCCGAGCGATGGCCATCGGCGGTCGGTTTCAGTGGGACGATCAGGGCGAAACGCCGAACACGATGTTCGGGCTGGCCGAGTATCCGAACGGTCAGCAGGTCTTCTTCAATGTTCGCAACGTCAACTACAGTGGCTACGAACGGCAGGTTGAAAACGAGTACTACTTTGAAGACGGCGGGAAGATCATTCGGGGGAAATACTATCCCCGAGGAAGCAGGACCGGTGAACCCGTCAACGTCGGTAAGGGCAGCGTGACGCCGGGCGGAAACTGGGGTGCGTTCATCTCAGCGGTGCGTGCCGGCGATCCGTCCATGGCCAACGGCAACGTCTACGACGCTCACTATGGCTGTGTGCTGGGCCACCTGATGAACAATTCCTACCGGCTTGGGAAACCGGCCCCGTTCAACGCCAAAGCCGGAAAATTCGGTGACAACGCCGACGCGGCCGAACATTTCCAGAAACTGCATGAGGTCATGAGTGACGGCGTCGGGCTGCCGGAAGACGGCAACGAGTATATCGTCGGTCCGTGGCTGACGTTCGATCCGGAAACCGAACTTCATGTCGGCGATCATGCCAGCGAAGCCAACGAATTGCTGAAAGATCCGAATCGGAAGGGCTTCGAAGTTCCTTCCGTCGGCGATGTCTGATCTGCCCCGTCAAGCCCGGAACTGTCCCGGTCAACGCTGGTGACGCTCCGGGGCTCATGGCGGCTGCGGTCGACGAGAAGATAAATCCTGACCCCGACAAAGGTGATGGCACGGTGAGTCCGCTGTCGCCTCCGTCGGGGTTTTTCGATACATTCTCCCCCCGCCGGACCCGGAATGAACAGGCGGACTACACGTTTCTTTTTTTCGCACAACGAAAACCGTTCTCGCATGTCCGAGCTTCCAAAAACCTACGAACCGACATCCGCTCAGGCCCGCTGGATTCAGCACTGGGAATCAAAGGGGTACTGCAACGCGGATCCGAATCCCGATCGTGCGCCTCATACGATTATGATCCCGCTGCCGAACGTGACCGGCGCGCTGCATATGGGGCACTGTCTGAACGGCACCATTCAGGATCTGCTGACGCGGTGGCGCCGCATGCAGGGGTGCGAAGCACTGTGGATGCCGGGCACTGATCACGCCGGCATTGCCACTCAGGCCGTGGTCGAGCGCCGCATGCTGGAGGAAGAAGGCCTGACACGCCACGACATCGGGCGGGATGCCCTGGTCGAGCGGATCTGGGCATGGAAGGATCAGTACGAAGGTCGTATTCTGAACCAGCTGAAACAGATCGGAGCCAGCTGCGACTGGCGGCGGGTGCGTTTCACGCTGGACGACGTCTGCAGCAGCGCCGTACGCCGTACGTTTTTCAAGATGTTCCGGGACGGTCTGATCTACCGCGGCAAGCGACTGGTCAACTGGGACACGCACCTGCAGACGGCGGTGGCCGACGACGAAGTCTTCAGCGAAGACGTCGACGGACACTTCTGGACGTTCAACTATCCGGTGGTCGACGATGACGGTAGTGCCACCGGTCAGGTCATCCGATTCTCGACCACGCGTCCGGAAACCATGCTGGGTGATTCTGCCGTCTGTGTTCATCCGACGGATGAACGCTATACCGATCTGATCGGCAAACAGGTTCTGATTCCGGTTAACGGCCGGCGGATTCCGATCATTGCCGATGCCCTGCTGGCGGACAAGGAACTTGGCACCGGAGCGGTGAAGGTGACTCCGGCCCATGATCCCAACGACTACGCCTGCGGTCTGCGCAACGGTCTGGAAATGATCAACATTCTGAATTCCGACGGCACCATCAACGAAGAGGGTGGGGAATTTGCCGGAATGGACCGCAAGGATGCCCGCCGGGCCATCGTGTCAAAGATGGAGGAACTCGGCCACTACGAAGGTGTCGAAGACCGGAAGATTCCCGTCAAGCACAGCGATCGCAGCAAGACGGAAATCGAACCCTATCTCAGCGACCAGTGGTTCGTGAAGATGGACACGCTGGCTCAGTCGGCCATGGACGCGGTCGACGACAAACGGGTACGCATCTTCCCGCAGCGCTACACCAAAACCTACATGGACTGGCTGGGCGAAAAACGCGACTGGTGCATCAGTCGTCAGTTGTGGTGGGGCCATCGGATTCCGGTCTGGGGCCGCACGCTGCCGGTCGAGCCACCACCGGACGGAGAATACCAGGACGCCACAGAACTGATCGCGGACCAGGTCGCCGAACTGCTGCGGGAAGATCAGGAAAATTCACTGACCGAAGCGGAAGTCAACGAAGCCATCTCGGCACTGGCCGTCGGCACCGGTGTACCCGGCGAGACGCGTTTTCTGGTCTGCGTGGACGGCGGGCATGAAGAAATCGAAGCAAAGCTGAACTACCTCGGCTTTGAACAGGATCCCGATGTGCTGGATACATGGTTCAGTTCCGCCTTGTGGCCGCATGCCACGCTGGGCTGGCCGGATCTGCAGCACAATCCACCGCTCGTCGGCGACCCGGCCCCGTCCGGTGAAAAGAATGAAGTGCTGGACTATTTCTACCCCGGCTCGGTGCTGGTGACCTCGCGCGACATCATCACGCTGTGGGTCGCCCGGATGGTTCTGACCGGTCTGTACAACATGGGCGACGTGCCGTTCAAACATGTCTATATCCACCCCAAGATTCTGGACGGACTTGGTCAGACGATGTCCAAGTCCAAAGGCAACGGCGTCGATCCTCTGGAACTGATCGACAAGTACGGCACTGACGCCGTGCGGTTTACCATTTCGTCACTGGCCGGAGAAACGCAGGATGTACGTCTGCCGGTCGGTTACGAATGTCCTCACTGCGAAGCGGTGACTGCCCAGACCAAAAAACATCAGGACATGAAACCGATGGGCGGCGATACGCCTTCCATTAAATGTGCCAAGTGCAAGAAGTCGTTTCAGTTTCCCAGCCCGTGGTTCACACCGGACGAAGGTGCCGCGGTGGCCCGGATTGTCAGCGAACGCTTCGACTATGGCCGCAACTTCTGCAACAAACTGTGGAATGCGTCCCGTTTTGCGTTCATGAATCTGGAGGGCTACACGCCCGGGACCGTCAGCATGGACGACCTGCAGATGGAGGATCGCTGGGTGCTGAGTCGTCTGGCCACCACGGCGCGGGAAGTCACGACGCAGCTGGAACGCTACCACTTTGACCAGGCCACCCGGACCGTTCGCGAATTCACATGGAATGAGTTCTGTGACTGGTATCTGGAAATGGTCAAACCGCGCCTGCGAGACGAAGCAATGCGTCCGCTGGCTCAGCGTGTATTGGTGTATGTCATTGACAATCTGCTGCGGCTGCTGCACCCGTTCGCGCCGTTCATCACCGAAGAACTGTGGCACATGCTGAATCAGCTGGCAACGGTGCGAGGTCTGTTTGAAACGTCTGAAGCTTCAGAAAGCGTGATGGTGGCGCCCTGGCCGGAGGTCAGTGAACAGCTGGTGGATGCGGAGCTCGAATCCCGGTTCGAACGTCTGCAGCAGATCATCGTGGCCGTGCGCAACGTGCGAGCACTGTACAAGATCAGCCCCAAAGAGCCTCTGAAGCTGTTTATGCGGTGCAGTCCCGAAGTGGCCGCACAGATGCAGGCGGTTGCCGATCAGTTCGACAACCTGTCAAAGACCATGCTGGCGGCGGCCGGGCTGGAGGTCGATCGTCCCGGTGCCTCCGCAAACTTCAGCATGGGGGATGCCGATGGCTATATTCCTCTGGAAGGCCTGATCGACACCGCGGCTGAACGTGAGCGGCAGGAAAAGAAAAAGCAGGAACTGATCGGACACATCACCGGCGCCGAAAAGAAACTCGGGAATGAAAACTTCGTCAGCAAAGCGCCCGAGAACGTGGTCAATGACGTTCGCGAAACGCTGGCCGGACTGAAAGCTCAGCTGGAAAGCGTGGAACGCATTATTGAGGAACTAAGCTGACGCCGGCCGCCAGTGCCTCGGCGAAGGTATCGGACGTATCCGATGATGTCTGTATCGTCCCACACGTCTCAGGCGGGCTGCCAGATCAGGATTTCACCCTTGCCGGGTACCGACAGGTCTCCGGAATATCGCTGATAGCTGCCTTCTTCTGCCCGGAACGGAAGCGAAATGCCGTGCTGTTTCAGGTGCTTCGAATAGACGTTGATGAAGGTGGGGTTGAAGTCATTGGCAAAGGCGAATGTGGGCATCATCTGCAGCGGTTTCAGGCTGATGATGGTGCCGCGGTTCATCCAGGCACCCGTCCGGATTTCCGCTCCGCTTAACAGGATAATCGTGCCGCCTTTCATCTGAAGTCCGGTAAAGTCTCTGGCCATCCCGCCCACCACGATGGTCCCGCGACGCATGCGCATGCCGACTTCCAGACCGACGGAACCATCAATGATGATCGTGCCGTTCTTCATGCCGGACAGGGCGCCGCGATAGGCGGCGCCGATCTGTCCGCCGGCATTGCCATGCACGTGAATGAAGCCGTTTTTCATCTCGGCACCGATCCAGTCGCCGGCGTCGCCGTGAACTTCGATGCGGCCTCCCTTCATGTACGCACCCAGATGCATGCCGACGCTTCCATGAACCGTAATCCGGCCGCCGGTCATGGCCCGTCCGACCCAGCGCACCTTGTTCAGATCGCCGTGCAGTTCGATGTCGTCACTGCGTTCGCCGTCGACATCAAAGAAATCTTCCAGAGGTACCTGTCGCTTGCCATGAAAAACGGTCAGCGCACGGATTTCCTTATGGGAAAGCTCGGTCAGGGTGTCCGGAGTCAGCGCTTCGGCTTCCAGCGGCACAACGGGTTGCTGTTTAAGGTGCAGGTGGATCGTCATGGAAATGTCTAACCGGTTGCCGCAGGCCAGAAACGATAATTTGAACCCGTGACGAGCTGGCCTGCGGCCACGAGTTTAAACAGATTCAGCCATGTCAGCCGGACCAGCCGATACGCGGCTCCGGCATGGTCTGATCCGCCGGGACACTGCATCGGGTGATGCGGACTACGCAGATCCCTTCGAGGTCAGTTCCTGCAGATGTGGTCGCTCAATCCGCTCAAGTTCGACCGGGTAATTTTCGAACTGCATGGTGTAACAGTCTTCAAACCGCGGCCGCATGAATTCGTCTGTGTCCGGAGCGTACGACGGCTTCACCACGTACTCGCGGCCGTGAGGTGTTTCGCGAATATCGCCGTCTTCGATCACGATCTCGCCGGCTTTGATCACATAGCGCGGATGACTGAAGGTGCGGGCCACATCTGTGGGGTCTTCTTCATAAATCACCAGGTCCGCGTCGCAACCGACGCCGAGGTTGCCCTTTTGGGTCAGTCCCAGAGCCCTGGCGGGACCGGCGGACATTGCGGTCGCAATTTCATACAGCGTGTACTCCCGGTCGATCTCGGGCAGCGTGATCTTGCCCTTGATCTTATCCGGCAGCTTTGTCAGACATTCCTTGCGGAAGTCGGCACACATCAGCAGCTTGATAATCTCCGGGTATCGCCAGAAACAACCGCCGTTGGGATGGTCCGTCGACAGAAAGACCTGCCATGGGTTTTTGATCAGCAGCAGCAGTTCCAGGCCGCTGGCCCACTGCACGGCGTTGACCAGATTGCCGGGCCGATACGTATAAGGCACGATGCCGCAGCCGGTTTCATTTTCAACGTCCAGGTTGCCCCATTTGCGTCCGGTCAGTTTATACAGCAGATGCTGCCACGGTCCGTCCGCGGTGATCGTGACGGTGTCACCAAACAGGACCGCTCCGGCGTCAGTCGTGACGTTGGAATGGCTGTTGAAGTAGTCCGCCAGCTGTGTTGTGGCCGAACAGATTGAATCCCAGCCATCACCGCCATAAGCATGGTACTGTGAATGAGCGATGTGGGCTCGGTTGCCTTCCAGATGTTTGAGCGTGTCGATGGTGGTGGAGATGTTGCCCGGAGCTCCAAGGTTGTTGCAGTGCAGATGCAGCGGGTGCGGCAGGTTCAGGTCTTCGCAGATCTGTGCCAGATACTTGATGATCCTTCCCGGAGTCAGGCTGCTGTAACCTTCAATCGGCGACGTCAGCTGCTTGGCATCCTCGCCCCATTTCCAGGCGGCGACGCCGCCGGGGTTGACGGCCTTCACGCCGTAAGATTTCGCCGCCCACAGATACCATGCGACAACGTTTTTCGCCCGCTCGTATTCGCCGGCCTGCATCTGGTCCAGCATGATTTCGTTGTTGGCCATCAGCGTCAGCGTGGATTTATCGACGATCGGAATATCGGCCAGTTCTTCATGCGTATGCCGCGCTGACAGCACGGGCACCGCGGCTTCGTTCACGGTGGTGAAGCCCATGCCGGCGTACAGATAGCCGGTGGCAAACGTGGTCGGAGCCATGCCACCCAGGCCACTGCGACGGGTTTTGGTTCGAATAAACGCCTGCGTGCGTCGATGGTCTTCCGGCGTCATCGCGCGGGCGAAATTGATCGCTCCGCCGGCCACGTGGGTATGCACGTCGACTCCGCCGGGAAACACAATCATTCCCGTGGCATCAATCGTGCGACCCCCGTCGACCGATTCGACAATGCGGCCGTGGTCGTCGATGCAGATGTCTTTGACGACACCGTCAAGTCCGTTGGCCGGGTCGTAGACTTTTCCGCCGGTGATTTTCAGCATGAGATAGAATTGGTCAACAGGGAAGGAACGAGGTCCACGGGAAGTTCTTTCCCTGCGGAAGTGGAAAGAGTAAACTGTTGTGCATCAACTTTCAAAGCCCTCGTTCGTCAGGTGACGGAATGAGCATTTCTACATCATCGGAGCAACCTCGCGAACCTGCCTGGGACATCGCTCGCCTGTTCCCTGATCAGGGAACGTGGTCTGCTGGCGATTATCTGGAGCTGACATCATCGACCAACCGACTTGTTGAATTCAATAACGGCAACATTGAGGTTCTGGCGGTGCCAACCGAGGAACATCAACTAATCCTGCAGTTTCTTCAGTTTGCTCTTCGTGATTTCGTCGCTCCTCGAAAACTTGGCACCCTTGTGCCTGCCGGATTAAGAGTCCGAACTTCGTCTCAGACGTTTCGTGAGCCGGACATCGTGTTCATGCTTACGGAGAACCGGGATCGTCGAAATAACAATTTCTGGGAAGGAGCTGATTTGGTGATGGAAGTCGTCAGCCCCGACACAAGAAGCAGGATGCGTGAACTGGTCGACAAGCGAATTGAATACGCAGCCGCCGGGATCCCCGAATACTGGATCGTCGACCCGGAAACACGTTCCGTCACGGTGTTGAGTCTTGAAGACAGGGAATACGCAGAACACGGCATTTTCACGGAACCTGACACCGCGACCAGTGTACTGCTGGACGGGTTTTCCGTCAGTGTGCAGGAGGTGTTTGCGGCGGCGGACGAATAGTCCGTCGGCGGCGCCTCCGCCAGAACACCGCAGCCACTCCGATGATGACTCCCAGAACAGTGATCCGACCGAATTCATTTAAGTAGTATTTCGTCCGATACGTTCGCCGTGCGGCGTTGTAACGAGAAACTTTCGCCGGGTCGCTGCCCCAGCTGTCTCGATTCAGTTTCAGGACGCGGAGTGCCATTGACGAAACGTGGAAACTGTTTGTATTGCCGTCATCGTGCGGAGACTCGGCGCGGTCGATCAGAGCATCAAACAGATCCGGATGCCAGAAACCTGTCCGGTGCATTTCGTAAACCTGTCGCCAGCCCGCAAGACGTTCAGCGTATGCTTTAATATACGGCTTGTAGCCAGCATCTCGTTCGAATAAGCATCTCATGGATTCGAATGCGACGAGATAATTCTGCGATTCAGCCAGTTTCAACAATTCGTCGTCAGTGAGCTGTGCAGCCACGGGCAGTGTCTGCAGCAACATCGCCATTCGTCGTTGTGTAACAGCAGATTCCTGAGTGTCGGCGCGAAAGTGCCTGATCAGAAATTGCATCTCCCTGACGATCGCAGCTGTTTCGGCTTCGTCGATTCCATGCCAATAAAAGCGGACCGGTACGCCTTTTCGTGGTGTTTCGAGCTTGCGTGTTCGGAATGGATCGCCATCGCCGTGAGACAAAAGTATTGAGCAATTTGTAGTTGCTTCAACCTCCATGTGAGTGTTTTTCTGATGGCCAAGCCGAGTCGACATTTCCGTCCCGACAGAAAAGGATTTTGTTGAGCCGCGTGCAAGCCGCAACGTGCTGCGTTTCTCGCCATGCGGCAGCTTGAAGACTGGAACACGTATGGAGCTGGACAGCTCGGTATCAGGACCGTGCGGTTGCTTCATCGTGTATTCAATCCGCAGGTCGATTGCATCAATGTAATCGTGTTCACCCGTCCTGTTTTCTGCTTCAACGATAAGCCAGTTCCCGTGTCCCAATGATGGTCGTTCAGCAATTACCAGCCGGACGTGGTATCCGTCCTGGTCAATCAGGCTCACAACCTGACGCTGTGAACCTTCAACATGATCAAGACACATCACGACTGCAGTGATTACGAACTTCGCACATGTTGTATTCGATACCTGCATGCGCGTGTTCCTGTGAAGGTTGACAGCTACCCGTGTGCCGTCACGGTCAGTGGTTGCCCTTCCGGCATCCAGAACGGCTTCTTCTGCAGTTCTTCATTGATCCGGCGAACGACGTATTCGTCAGACGGATAGGGCGACTTCAGCGCCGGTTTCAGCGGCATCGGAATTTCGTCCATGCGATAGGCCGTGCCCGGTGCCGCGATTCCCTGAGGTGCCGTGGTGATGTGCACACGTGCGAGTCTGCTGGTATGGGTGATGTGCGGATCCAGGCAGATCGTGGGAATACGTTTCAGATGCTCAATGGCCGGCTGAGGCATCGTGGCGCCCGGATCGGCGCCGATGATAAAGGCCGCGTCGCAGTCGCCCCGCACCAGCACATCCACCGTCGAAAATTCGCCCGGGTTAAATCGCGGATAGCCTCGATTGAAGGTGATGCCGAACGGATATCCCGTCTGCCACCGCATAATCACGTCGGCGCCCGTCACATTGCCGTGGCCCCGCATCGGCATGGCGACAAACTTGGTGAAGGCGTTCATTTCAGCGGCCAGAGTCAGCAAAGCCGCACTGTTCATGTGCTTGCCGCGCGTCATCGACAGACCCATGCCGAAGAACATACAACCGAACTTACAGGACTTCATGCGGTGGATCAGATCGTCCAGCACTTCCCGTGTCATGCCCGTTTCGGCGATCTGCTCATCGGTGACCTTCTGGTCCTTGATCAGAGCGCGCAGAATCGTGATCAGTTCGAAATCCTTGCCGGGCCGTACCTGAAGAAAAATGTCGGCCGCTTTTGCACTTTTGGTTTCGCGGATATCCACCAGCACCATCGTGCGGTCTTTCCGGCCGCGCGGCAGAAACTTTGATTTCTGCATCAGGGTGTATTTCGTGAAATGGCGCGGATGGCATTCGGCCGGATTGCCGCCCCAGTACACAATGAAGTCGGCTCTCTGTTTTACTTCGCCGAGCGTGCAGGTCACTTTACCACCCAACTGGGCGGCGATTTCAGTGGGACCGTGTCACAACGAGGTATGGCTGTCCAGCAGCCCTCCGAGCTGGTCGGCCAGAGCCACACATTCCTTCTGAGCTTCGCAGGTGGTGTTGCTCATGCCATACACCAGCGGCATGTTGGCCTCGTACAGATGAGTGGCCGCCGCTTCAATCGCTTCGTCCAGCGTGGCTTCCTGGCCGTCCACCAGAGCCACCGGGTATTTCTTTTCGGCGGTGTGATTCAGAAACCACGCGGTGCCAAGGACGCACGCCTTTTTGGCGTCATGAATTCGCACTTCATCGTGATGAAGCTGAATGTCGTCACAGACGCAGCCACAGAAGGTGCAGGTGGCGTTGTCGATAATCTGAAGATCAGTCATGAATGACGCTCCTCGTTGATGCAGAACCCATGCTGGTTTCTGCGGGTGCATCCCGTCGTCGTCAGCTCAGTGGGCAACAGCATGCTGCCGGCAGTTTACCTGAGTGATGAGTCAGCAGATACTTCTTTGGTCTGTGTCTCCGGATTGTGCAGGAGCTCAGTTGTTCGTGAGACAGAAAAGCGAACAGGGCGATGTGCGCCTGCCGCAGTTCAGCTGATGTCGCCGCACCCCGATTCGTTCGGTGTGGCCGGTCGCCTTATTCTTCACAGGTGCCGTCTGAACCAGACGACGGTACGGTAAATGTTCAGCCCAGAGCTCGGCCGCGGGCACTGCCGCGAACCCGACGAGGCATGTAACGCCCTTCATCGACCTCGGTCCATGCCGCCACATTTTCCTGGCTGTCACCGTCTGTGCAGAAGTGAGGGCTGTCATCTCCACTGAGGTCTGGTTTTTTGTGTTGCCGGGACATCGTATTCGTGACCTGAATTCCAAGTTTAAAATCAGACGTGTTTTCAGCAGATTGTCGGTCTGTGAGATGCTCAGGAGCGGACGTCTATGTTGATCGTTTTTCGCTCCGCGAAAGAACGCACTTTCGCGGAGCGAAAGACGACCAGCAAGATAGCTTTCGGTCAAACGTTCCTTAGGACTGAGCGGAAAATAAGTGGCGTTAGCTTCCAGCTTGCGATGCAGAAAAACGTAAGCTGGAAGCTTACGCCACGTTTCGACGCGACAGTAATTCTTTGATTGATCCTTCAAAAAAGGTTGTTTTCGTCGCTTCGCCTTTTGCTAAAGCGGCAGCACGTCAACTTCCCATCCCTTCGACGTCGGCATCCCTGTTCCACCCGTCTCGCCCCCCATCAGTTTACACGTGGGCGGGCCGTACGGAATGTAAATCATCCCTTTTGGTTCTTTTCCCGCCTTGCATTTGAATTCCGCTTCGCCGAATTCCGTGCGAACAACGGCCATCTGCCCTTCGGACAGGCCGATTTCCGCCATGTCGTCCTTGTCCATCAACATTGTGTTGGTCAGGTCCAGGTATTCCTGAGACTCTTTGCCCACATTGATCAACGTCCCCTGCTTTGCGGAACGCGACGAATTCAGAATGAACTTCTTCATGCGATCTGTTGCCACGTGCTGTTGTCAGAGACCTGATGGTGCCGGCGGGTCTGGCCCGTCAAAGGCAGTACGGGTGGTGGTGCGGGCGTCCTCGACGGCTGAAAATGGAATCACCTGGTGCTTTCGACCGCCAGCGGCACCTGACCTGCTGCGGCTGGAAGCCCCAGCTACGAGTGTTTGGGTTGCTGCGGCTGGAAGCCCCAGCTACGGGTGTTTGGGGTTGCTGCGGCTGGAAGCCCCAGCTACGACTTTTCATTGGTCATTGGTCATTGGTCATTGGTCATTGGTCATTGGTCATTGGTCATTGGTCATTGGTCATTGGTCATTGGTCATTGGTCATTGCTCATTGCTCATTGCTCATTCCGCCCCCAGCGCCTGTTTCAAATCATCGACCAAATCGTCCCCATGTTCCAGGCCAACGGACATCCGGACTGTTTTTTCGGTGATTCCGGCAGCCTGACGTCCTTCCGGTGACATGGAAGCATGACTCATCGTGACCGGAAAAGAAATCAGGCTTTCTACCCCGCCGAGGGATTCAGCAATGTCGAAAAGGCGGGTCTTCCTGCAGACCTGCTCAGCCATCGATCGGCCCTCTTTGACATCAAAGCTAAGCATGGCTCCGAATCCGGATTGCTGGCGTTTGGCCAGTTCATGCTGCGGATGAGATTCAAGGCCCGGATAGTACACTTTTTCGACCCGTGGATGCTCGGCCAGAAATCGTGCAATCTTCAGCGCGGTGGCCTGCTGAGCTTCCATGCGGCAGCCGAGCGTCTTGACGCCGCGAAGCACCAGCCACGCGTCGTACGGAGAACAGGCCAGACCAAGTGCGTTGCAGATCCACGCCATGCGATCGGCCGTCTCTTTCTGCCGTGAGATCACAGCGCCGCCGACCACGTCCGAATGTCCGTTGATGTACTTCGTGGTGGAGTGCATGACCACGTCCACACCGAATTCCAGTGGTCGCTGCAGATACGGTGACAGAAACGTGTTGTCGCAGATTGAGAGCAGATTGTGTTGTTTTGCGATGTCCACCATCGCGGCCAGGTCAACGACCTTCATCATCGGGTTGCTGGGGGTTTCGATCCAGAGGCCCTTTGTCGCCGGCTGGACGGCGGCCCTGACGGCCGCGGCATCGGTCATGTCCACAAAGGTGAACTTCAGCCCTTTTTCGGTCAGAAACTGGCTGAAAAGCCGGAAAGTACCGCCGTAGACATCCGCCGGAACCACAATGTGATCGCCCGGGTTGAACACGGCCATCGCGCAATGCACGGCCGACATGCCGGTGGAAGTGGTCACGCAGCCGACGCCACCTTCCAGCGCCGCAAGGTTTTCATTCAGCGCATCACGCGTAGGATTGCCGGATCGCGTGTAGTCATAGCCGGAATTCGTCTCCAGATCGTTCCAGTAGAACGTGGAGGTCGGGTAAATCGGCGTGATCACACTGTTGTACTGCTGGTCCTTGTGGACTCCGGTGTGGACGGCCCTGGTCTCGAATTTCATAGGTCACTTCACTGGCGTCATCAGGACGATTTCATCAGAACGGGCAATTATTTTCAGCGCAACGAAAACGACGAGACCCCCGTTCAGGACTCGTCGTCACTATGTCACTGCCTGTTGTTCTGCGATCTTTCAGGGCCGCGGCCGGTCGGCGTGAATCGCAGAACCTCTGCCGCTGCATGGCAGGCCGTCCGGATACTTCTGTATAACGGACTTCCAGGTCCGTCATTGCGAAACCGACTATGTTTTCAACGCGCCTGGCAGGCCGGCGTACGAAAAATTTCGGTATCCGGACAGGCTACTAGGATTCGGCGGCGGCGAGTTCCACAAACGGGCTCATGCGGCGTGCTTTGGCCAGCAGCTCTGCCTTTTCCGATTCCGAAGTGGCGGCAGCGTATTTCACGCGGATTTTCTTCAACTGAACGCGTCTTTTGCGTCGTCGAGCCAGTTCGCGCTGTCGTTCTACTCGTCCCATTGTTACTCAGTTTTCTTCTGTGAATTCGTGAAATCCGCACATTGCGGACTGCGTAGGATATCGGCGAGGCTCGCCAAGTCAATTGGAAGCTGTTTTGCTGCCTGGAATTCCGGATTACTCGGTCAAGTCGGCAGTTTTCGGCATTCCCATCGACACTATTCAGTCGGAAATCAGGGTCCGCGCGTACTTTCAGCACTGATTTCCCCTCCGTGGTCGGGTCGGGAGACCCGCCCACAACTGCGTGGAGACCCGGTCACAACGTTGCGTTGTTGTGGGGCGGTCTCCTGACCTTGTTGTGGGGCGGTCTCCTGACCGCCCCACGTTTCGGACCGCAGGTCTCCGTGAGCGTGTCGCGGGGTGGGGAGACCTTCGGTCGGGTGGGTGGTCGGGTCGGGAGACCCGCCCACAACGGTCAACCCGCCCACAACGGTCGACCCGCCCACAACGGGAGACCCGGCCACAACGGTCGACCCGCCCGTTGTTGTGGGGCGGTCTCCTGACCGCCCCACATTTCGGACCGCAGGTCTCCGTGAGCGTGTGGCGTGAGCGCGGGGCGGGGAGACCTTCGGTCGGGTGGGTGGACGGGTCGGGAGACCCGCCCACAACGGTCGACCCGCCCACAACGGGAGACCCGGCCACAACGTGTCGCCAGGCTTG
>JAVKCM010000192.1:0-17479 GCA_040222735.1 Fuerstiella sp.
GGTCCGGTGCCCGCCCCACAAGGGAGCCGGGTGGGGTGGTGACCTGCGGTGTAGACGGTGGGGGGGTCGGGAGACCGCCCCACAACAGGGAGACTGCCCCACAACAGGGAGACTGCCCCACAACAGGGAGACCGCCCCACAACAGGGAGACCGCCCCACAACAGGGAGACCGCCCCACAACAGGGGGCACCACGTTTCGCTGTCGTCTGCTTCGCCAATTGCCTACAATCTGACGTCGTTCAGCGAAAACATCGGTGATTCTCCGTGATTATTCGTATATGCCCGATGGAGGTTGGAATGAGAACGTTTCTGTTCGTATTGATTCTGGTAATGATGGGCACCGACGCTGACGCTCAGCGGAAGACCCGCGACGAATTGGTTCGCGAAGATCTTGAGCGTGTCACCAGCGATGGATTCTGGATCTACAACGATCTGCCCGCAGCATTTGAACAGGCACGGCAGACGGGTAAGCCGATTCTGGTCGGCCTGCGCTGTATTCCCTGTCACGAGTGTGTGAAGCTGGATGACGACCTCGTTGACACTCATCCCGTGATCCGTCCGCTGCTGGAGCAATTTGTCTGCGTTCGAGTGGTATCCACCAACGGTCTGGACCTGTCGCTGTTTCAGTACGACACCGACCAGTCCTTTGCGATGTTCATGCTGAACGCCGATCGAACCATTTACGGTCGGTTCGGCACGCGGTCTCACCGGACAGAATGGTTCGGCGACGTCAGCCTGACCGGGCTGGCCGAAGCACTCAAGGGCGCTCTGGCACTGCACGCCGACTATCCGGCGAACCGGCAGAGTCTTGCCGGCAAAACCGGGGCACCGCTGGAATTCGCCTCGCCCGAACAGTATCCAACCTTGCGTGAGCGTTATACGGGAAAGCTGAATTATCAGGGCGACGTGGCAAAGAGCTGCATTCACTGCCATCAGATCGGCGACGCGCGTCGTGAATTCCATCGATCCACGAAGGACGGGATCCCCGAGAAGCTGCTGTATTCCTATCCTCATCCGAAATCACTGGGGCTGATCCTTGACCCCGAACAGCGTGCCACGGTCAAGGATGTCGCTCCGGACTCGGTGGCCGCGGCTGCCGGCTTCCGTCCCGGCGATCAAATCGACTCACTGGCCGGCCAGCCGCTGTTATCCATCGCCGACGTGCAGTGGATCCTGCATCAGACAGATCCCGCTGGCGCCAACGTGGCGGCGGTCGTCCGACGCGACGGCAATCCCGTGTCCCTGACGCTGTCGCTGAAGAAGAACTGGCGACGCGCGGACGATATTGACTGGCGAGCATCGTCGTGGGGTCTGCGACGCATGGTCACCGGCGGTATGAAGCTTGGCCCTCTGCCAAAGGAAGAACGCCGCCGTCTGGACTTCGACAGCCAGCAGATGGCTCTGCTGGTTGAACATGTGGGACAGTACGGAGAACACGCCGTCGCCAAAAAAGCCGGGATCCGAAAGGGTGACGTGCTGGTCTCATACGATGGCAGAACGGACTTGATGACTTCCAGCGACCTGCTGGCATACGGCGTTCTGAACACCAGCCCCGGCCAGACCATCGACGTCATCGTGCAACGCGGCAATGGTCGGCTGGACAAACGATTGCTGATGCAGGACTGAAAGATTTCAGAGAATCACGGGACGAAGCGACCGGCTTTCCCGGTCCGCGGAAGGAAAGGTGCCATGCGGCGGATACTGACAATCACAATTTGCCTGACTCTGGCCGGAGTTCCCGCCGGACCACAGGCTACCGCCGCCGCAGCGCCCGACGACGTGGATGCCGTGGTGCAGCGAGCACTGGATTTCCTGGTCTCGGAACAGAAGCGGCAGGGATACTGGGAAGCCGAACAGGGCGCCTATCGTGTCGCCATGACGGCTCTGGTCGGAACGGCGATGCTGGCTGAAGGATCCACCACCACCACCGGACGGTACGCCACGTCCATCAGCAAAGCCGTCGACTACCTGCTGGCCGTCAGACGCGAAAACGGACTGATCGGATACCGGGAAGACGCTCACTATACCTACGGTCACGGCTTTTCGATGGTGTTTCTGAGCCAGGTTTATGGGGAAGAAGAAGACATTCGTCGCCGCGAAGAAATCCGGGACGTGCTGGCCAAAGCTGTGCAGTTCTGTGCCAATGCGCAGACATCGCGCGGCGGATGGGGATATGTGTCCGCCAAAGAAGGGCAGGATTTTGATGAAGGTTCCACCTGCATCACTCAGGTCCAGGGACTGCGCGCCTGCCGAAATGCGGGCATCCCCGTATCCAGGGAAATCATCGATCGCGCCAAGAAATACATCGCCGACTGCACCACATCCAACGGTGGAGTCCAGTACAGCATTCGCGGCGGTGGCGAACGTCCACCGATCACAGCGGCGGCCCTCGCGGCCCTGTTCAACGCCGGTGAGTACGATACCGAACTGACCCGCCGGATGCGGGAATTCTGCGATGAGCGGATCTGGCCCGGAAAGCCGCTGAAATCCAGCTCCGGCCACTGGCACTATATGCACTTCTACTACGCTCAGGTGATCTATCGGCAGGGCGGCGATCGCTGGAATCGGTACCGTCGCGAAATCGAAGAAAAGCTGCTGAAGGAAGTCAACAGCGGCGGTGGCTGGTCCGATCGGCAGATCGGACACGTCTACACCACCGCCATCAGCTGCATCATTCTGCAGCTGGACAAAGGATACCTGCCGATTTATCAGCGGTAGATCAAGTCGACCGCAATCGAGTTCCCCCCTCCCCGCCGGCAGACACACGACAGTCGGAAGACTGTGAAACAGCCCCCCGCGAAACAGTGTCTGCCCCCATGCCTCGGATGAAGGAAACAGGATGTACCAGACACAAATTCCAGTGGTGCTGATGTGCGGATTGCTCGTCACCGCTGTCATGTCGGGATGTGCCGACACAGAAACCGACCTGTCCACCGCAGTATCAGAACCAGCCGCGGACGTGCCCGCGGATCCGGCGGCGGCAGACAGCGTCATCCCGGCTTCAACCTCGGTTCAGTCGACTGACGCGTCGCAGAACACCGGGACGCAGAACACCGCAGACAGTTTCGAAATCAAACCACTCACCACTTCCGGCACGGCTCAGCGCGACGATGCGTCGGGCGTTTCCGCGGACAGCGATCAGGCAGCCGAACAGACACGGCAGGCCGTCATGGAAAAGCTGAAGCCGCTGCAGGTCATCCTTGGTCAGTGGCGGGGTACCACTCGCAGAGAATTTGAAGGCTTCAAGGCAGTGGACAGTCACGAATGGATCTGGGATCTGCGATCGAATCCGCAGCAGCCCGCGCTGTCCGTCACATCAGACAAAAGTCCGTATATCCGCACTGCAAAACTGACGTGGTACCCGAAGCTGCAGCAGTTCGGAATGCAGGCCACGGATTCAGACGGCGTGACCCGGCAATATGCCGGCGACTTTACGGATCCGGTTCACGAAGTTGTCGGATCCGACGACAAACTTCATCGCGTGTTTCGCCTGGAACTGACTCAGACGCCGGAATCGGCGGAGACGGTCGGTGGCGATGTCTGGCAGATCGCCCTCGCTCAGCAGGAGAACAGTCGCTACCTGCTGGAAGTTGCAAAGCGTCGCGGCTCAGCCGACTTCCGCCGTCACGATACGGTTTCCACGCAGCGAGAAGGAACCTCATTTGCAATCAGCGATTCAGACTATGGCGAAAAAACGTGTATCATTTCTCAGGGACTGGGCACGATTTCCGTTTCGTTTAAAGGCAGAACCTACTGGGTCTGCTGCAGCGGCTGTAAGGCAGCCTTTGAAGAGGACCCGGAACAATGGATCGCTCGCGCTGCGAAACGGACGGCTGAATAAGTAACCGAGTCCACCCGAAGTTGTTCCGAAGTTTTCGATACACCGCTGCTTACCGCGTATCTCTACATGGCAGGCCCGCACGGTGCGCAGAAGTCCGAGTCGAACAGACCGGCAGCCGGGCCTGCCCAACAGCCCATCCGATCGGACCGCCAAAGTCAGTCCGCGTTTTTTCTCAGGTCTCTGAAATGTTGAAACTGAATCGTATCACGGAAGTCTTTGCCGGCCTGAAATGTCGCATCATCGATGCGCTGCCTCCGGATCAGAAACCGGAAACCCTGGTCATCCTGTGTCATGGTTTCGGTGCGCCCGGAGATGACCTGGCCGGTTTTGGTCCGCATCTGCTGAGCGAAAGTGAACAGCTGGCCGAATCATGCCGGTTTGTCTTCCCCGAGGCGCCGATTGATCTGGGCCCGATGGGCCTGCCCGGCGGCCGCGCGTGGTGGTCCATCAACATGGCTCAACTGGCGGAGATCAATCAGTCACAGAATTTTGAGCTGTTAACCGAGGTCGAACCTCCGGGAATGACGATGGCCGCCACGTGGCTGGCAGAAGCGGTACGCGAAATTCAGCGAGCCGCCGGACTTTCCGATGCCGATACCGTGCTGGGAGGCTTTTCTCAGGGAGCCATGATCAGCACCGACCTTGTGCTTCGCCACGGATTCGTGCCTCAACAACTGGTTCTTTTTTCCGGCACGCTGCTGTGTCGGGATCAGTGGACCAGGGCCGCCGCAGATCATCCCGGCTGCCCCGTGCTGCAGTCTCATGGTCGACAGGATGTGCTTCTGCCGTTTGAACCGGCGGTATCTCTGCGTGACATGCTCATGGAAAACGGGTTTTCCGTCAGTTTCCATCCCTTCAACGGACCTCACACCATCCCGATGGAAGTCCTGGAAACTCTGGTATCGTCCCTCGAAGATCGGCTGTCGGCGAAGAACTGAACGGCTGACAGTACAGCCTGAAAAACTTTGCACAGACCGGATTGAACGGCTGCCTCGGGAAGTCGGGCGGCCCGAGCGACGGCACCGCGGCATTCCAGAACGGCGTTCCGGCACTGTTCTTCAGCCTCGAAACCAGACAGACAGATGGCTTCAGATCAGGAGCAATCGATCGACGACAACCAATCAAATCCGTATGCCGCGGGCGCTCTGGCGACGCCCGACAGTCAGCTGTCGCCTCGACATCTGTGGCTGGCGCGGCTGGGCGGCATTATTCCCGGCGGACTCGCAGCCATGGTCGGCGTCTTTCTGGTGTGGGAAATGACGCGCTATTATGCCGTCTCGCAACTGGATGCAGACTCGGATCAGCCAGTGCTGCCGCAGCTCAGTCCTGTCCTGTTGATCACACTCGCGGCAGGTTGCGCCATCGTTCTGTCGGTTTCATTTCTGATCGGTGCTGCGCAGAAAGCAAGGATCGAAAGCAACCTGCAGAAATCGGTGGCCGCGTTTCGAAGGCGCCAGCTGCTGGAACAGCAGGTCGAAGAAATGCACAAAGCCGTTAAGGCGCAGAAGGCAGAGAACGGTTCGGCGTCCTCTGAGGACGTTACGTCAGTTCACTGAGCGATGTGCGGCAGGCTACGGCGGGGAAACGTGCGACCGACCAGGCTGGCGGCGTTTCTCCCCTTTGCGTGTCCTGTCACCTGTGCCCCCGGAAGGATGCCCATGTCGAACGGACCGAACGTTATTCACCGAGGTGGATTTCCCGCCGCCCTCCGGAATCCGCGGCGGCACGCGCCATTCCGTCGGTATTGAACTGCATCGTGATTTCACCTGTCGCTGAAATCGCAATGATGCCGCCGCTGATACGATGTTCGTCGTCGTGCAGAGTGCTGTGCACCGCGTCGTGCAGTGAATCGTTTCGATAGGCCATGCGAGCAGAAATATTGAAGGCCACGGCGTTGCGAATGAAGTCTTCCCCGACGCCCGTACAGCTGACACCGCACGTGCGGTCATCAGCAAATGTTCCGGCACCAACGATCGGAGAATCACCGACGCGCCCGTATTTTTTTCCGGTGAGACCGCCCGTTGACGTTCCAGCGGCAAGATGGCCGTCTTTGTCCAGCGCCACACATCCGACGGTTCCGATCCGCCACGAATCGTCGTGCGGCACCGCAGCCTGAGCCTTTTTCAGATTCTCACGCTGTCGATCGGTCGAAAAATATTCATTGGCAACCCGCTCGATCGCGCTTTCGCCCAGCTGGTCGGCAAACTGTTCAGCGCCGTCCGTGGCCAGCAGCACATGTCTGGTGTTTGTCATCACGTGTCTTGCCAGCGTGATCGGATGTCGTATGGTGGAAACGCCGGCGACCGCCCCGCACGCTCGGTTGCGCCCATCCATGATGGAAGCGTCCAGCTCATGCCGGCCGACGGCGTTGAACACTGCCCCGCGCCCGGCATTGAATTCCGGAGCATCCTCCAGAATGCGAATCACTTCCTCCACCACCGTCAGGCTGCTGCCGCCGGCCTGCAGCAGCTGTTCACCGTGCGTCAATGCTTTCTCCAGCACGGCCCGTCGCTGCTTTTGAAATTCCGGATCGGCTGAGACGCGACCGGCACCTCCGTGAATGACGATGGCATAGTCTGATGCCGGGCGAGCCTGCTGGGCCCGCGCAGCTGGCAGCCCCAGCCAGCAAAGGATCAAAGCCAGCCATGCGTGAACTTTCATCGGACGCTTTCTTTCTTTTGGGTGATCGGTACCGGTCAGTCGGCCCCGGCACTGCCGGTTCCCGCACTGGCGGGCCCCGCGCCGGCGGGCCCCGCGCCGGCGACTTCCGCAGCCCTCGCGCCGCCTGCTCGATGGCTGCGCGCCATCAGCTTGCGCTGAAAGCGGCCCTGCACGATGTCAACCACCACCAGAACCACCAGAACAAAATAGAAGGTGCTCTTGGCCATCGGTTCCACTTCGTATCCCATCAGTTTCAGATGAGCCAGATGGCCGCCTTCGGAGACCAGCATGATGCCGACGATAAACAGAATGAACAGACCCAGCACCTCATACAGACGATTCTTCTTCAGGAACTCGCTGACACGATCAGCGAGCCAGATCATCATGGCACCGCTGAAGGCAATGGCCAGCGACATGACCACCATGTTGGCAGTGCTGATGGTCCGGACCTTTGTTTCGGGATCTGTCGATGAGGCCAGGGCAATGGCACTTAAGATCGAATCAAAGCTGAACACCAGATTCATCGTGATGATCCAGAACAGGGCGGTCCCCAGCGAACGTCGGGACTCTTCATTGCCGGCCTGCAGATCCTCATCTGCCAGCATGTGCGAGATCTCCTTGATCGCAGTATAAATCACGAAGGCACCGCCGATCAGCACAATGAAGGCATGCACATTCATGCTGAAATCCACCGCATGGGTGCTCATGGACAGAAACGGTTCCTGAAAACTTTCGATCGCCTTTGTCACCGCCACCAGCAGCACAATGCGGAGCAGAATGGCCAGGCCGATTCCCCACTTGCGAACCAGCGACTGCTGGTCCTGAGCCACGCGTTTCGATTCAATCGAAATATACAACAGGTTGTCAAAACCCAGAACGGCCTGCAGCATCGTCAGCATCAGCAGGGTCATCAGGTGTGCGAGAAGGTCATCCATCGGCAGATTCGTTCCAATTCGAAAGCCAGAAACAGCCAGGTTTTTGTGGTCCCTCCGATCCGTCCGGATCAAAGCAGAGGAGACGGATCGTCATCAGATTCAGCGAACGACGACTGCAGGGTTCTCTGGTGCCTGATCGGCAGAACAAAGTCCCCGCTATCCGGACCGCAGACCGGGACAGACCGCAGACCGGTCCGGACTGCCCAGGGCGGGGCCGGACTGGTCTGGTCCGGGGCGAACCGTTATCACTGGTTGCGGACTGCCCACAGGGCATCGAAGGTGCGCAGATACAGCGTCCCGTTGGAAATCACGGGCGACGCGGACATCGCTTCGCCCGTGTCATTCTGTGCCACGATTTCAAAACTGCGACCCGCCCTGACCACGGTGATTCGGCCGTCGCGTGCCGTCAGATACAGGTGCCCATCGGCCAGCACCGGAGAGGCTCGGTGACGCTCGTTGTGAGTTCGCTCCATGTAGACTTCCTCGCCGGTCTCCCGGTCCAGGACCAGCAGCATGCCACTTTCCCGACACAGGTACACCAGGTCGTCGTGGATCAGCGGAGACGGAACATCGGGCGTGTTCTTGTCGCGGACCCAAAGTATGGCCTCACTGTTGTCGGTCAGATCGCCGCTCCGGTCAGGCCGGACGGCAAACACCGGACCGTTTTTCGCCGTCGGGCAGACGATGATTCCTTCCGCCGCGGCGGGCGAAGCGACAAATCGAAGCGTCGGATGATAGCTGCGTGCCGGGTCATCATGAGGATTCAGGCCCCCCAGTCTCCACCGTTCCGTTCCGTCACTCAGTTCGTATGCGATCGTATAGTCCGCCCCATGCGTGACCAGAAAGGTCGTGCCACCGAAATCGTACAGAATCGGTGATGCATAAGAATGCTCGTTCTCTCTGGCGGCGGCAGTCACCCGATCCGTCTTCCAGATGTCCTTTCCCGTGATCGCATCAATGGCCACGACAATTGCTTCCTGTGTGTCCGGCTTCCCGTCGCCGTGAATCAGCTGCAGAAACAAGCGTCCCTGGTGCAGAACGGGCGTCGCTGACATTCCGAAAGCAATATCAAACTTCCCGTACCGGTCCTGCAGATCCACGGACCAGACCGGCTGGCCGTCAACCGTGAAGCAGGCCAGATGCCCGGTGCCCATCAGACTCCAGACGTGCTTCCCGTCGGTGATCGGCGATGGGGAAGCAGAATTTCCTTCATCGCCTCGCACGTCCTTGTTGCCCCGGCCGATTTCCTGCCGCCATTGCTGTACGCCGTCCGTACCAAAGCAGATCAGCTGCAGGCTTTCTCCGTCAACGGTGGTCAGAAAAATCTGATCATTCCAGACCACCGGAGTCGCTCCGGCCGGGCCCGGCAGCGGGACCCGCCATGCCACGTTTTTGTCCCGCGACCATTCCGTCGGAACATTGGTCTCCACGGAAACTCCGTTGCCTGCCGGACCACGCCAGGCGCCCCAGTTATCGGCCGGAATCGGGCTGACAACAGACAGGTTCAACAGAAACAGACTGGCTGCAACGACTGGTCTCATCGATCGATCTCTCCAACAGGGCAAATCAGATTTTTCCGGCGTCATGGTACGAACTGCGAGTGGTCTCGACAACGCTGCTGACCGGGCCATGAGTGCACAGATGATTCAGCGTGTCAATCTGCCCGATCAATCTGCCCGATCAACCTGCCCGCTGGCATGGCCGTCGGCGTGCCCGACGGCGTCACGCAAACCTGAGATGCCCGGATGTGGCGAAAAGACAACAAACCGATTGATTTGTCAGAAACCGCATGATCCCCCGTCAGTCTCTGAATCCGCTGGTTTCCATGGCCTTGCAATGGCTGTTCTGACATCGGCCGATTGAAATGAAGCCATACGCCCCTGCATTCCCCCCTCTCTGCTTCAGGAAAGCTGTCGACATGTCGCGGATCCGGCCACGCTTTCGGTGTCGTTTCTGCCGGGAGCGCCTGACACCGGTGCCGGTCCCGGAACTCAGTCTGCTGCAGGTGACGCTGTCGGTGCTGTGTCTGCGGCCACACGAATGCCCTCATTGTTTTCAGCTGTTCACCCGCCCGCGCCAACCGTTCGATGTCGCCTTCTTTCCTGCCTGGTGGCTCTGGACCCGGTTCATCCGAATCGTCAGAGGCCCGGCAGCTGCACGTGACAGGTATGCCGAAGTGCGGTCGCGGCGCAGGTCGGCAGATCCGCAGGCAGCAGCGCAACAGCTGCAATCGGCTGACCGGGAATATTGACCACGGCCGATCAGAATACAGCGGCCTGATCGATTACTGCCGTAATGGCCATTGCTGGAACGCCCCCGACCGGAATGCCGCCGACTCTGTCGGCCTTGGCTCGTTCGGCCTCGGCTCAGAACCGGTCAGGGCGCCGGCATCAGGTTGCCGCGGAGTGCTCGAAGCCCGTTCAGATTGGCGCGCAGGCTTTCTTCTGCATCCAGTTCACTGCGGTGATCGAGAATTCCGACAGGACCGCTGTAGCCGCTGTCCCTCAGCAGCGCCAGCATCTGTCGCTCATGCTGCCCGCTTCCCACGGGAAGAATCTTGTTCCTGCCGGCAGCCACGACGTCCGCGTCGGCCATGCCGTTGATGTTCACGCACAGCAGCAAGGGCTTCATCAGAGTCAGGTGTTTCCTGAAGTCCGCGATGTGTTCGTGGCCGTGGTGAAAATTGTAGACGATACCGACGTGGTCGGCGTCGTGTTGCGTCCTCAGATTTTCAGCCACCTCAACCATGTTCTGCGGCTGTCCGGCCCAGCCACCGTGATTATAGATGCCGAGCTTCAGACCCAGCTCGCGAGTCTTCTGCACCATGGGCAGCAGTCCGTTCACCGCTTCCTGGACACGTGCTTCCTGAGTGTCTGCCTTTGAATTGGCCATCATCAGCCAGATCTGAGGGCGAATGCCATGCTGGCGGATCAGCGGTTCCATGGAATCGTGCCAGCTCCAGAATGCGAAGAAGTCCAGATTGTGCTTCTTGTACTGCAGAATCTCTTCTTCGAAGCTCGGCACATGCTCAGCCCGCCAGTCATAGGCCACGTGTTTCAGACCGAGTCGGACCAGCATGCCGGCTCGTTCAGCCGGCCCTCGTGCCTTCGCATCAAACGGGACGATACACCAGGCAACAAGGTTGTCGTCTGAGAAGATTCCCGCTGCCGGCTGGTCTTCGGCGACGACGGTCGCACACAGCAGGATACAGGCAACTGGCAGACTCTGTAGCAGCGTCACGGGGTTCTCCGATCAGGACGGGTGGGCGATGGACGGGACTGTCGGCAAAGGATAGTGATTTCAGGCACTATTGGAACCCGCGGCGACGAAAGCCCGTCCCACGGTTGAGACTGCCGCACGGCACTCGAATTCTCAGCTCGTGAGCAACCCGGTCTGTTTGCGAGAACATGACTTCACCATATGATGCGGCGGATTTGCGGCTTCCCGGCTGCACCCTGATGGTCTTTCGACCAGCCGAAACGCGGCCTGAGCGTGTTCACGCTGAACCCTCAGCCGTTCCCCGCACAGACGACTGCCGTTCCATGAAAATTGCGATCGCATCTGATCACGCCGGTTTTGATTACAAACAGCAACTGATCCGCGAGCTTGAAGCCGCCGGGCATGAGGTTGAAGATTTTGGCCCGTCTTCGGCGGAACCCTGCGACTATCCGGATTTTATCCATCCGGCGGCGCAGGCCGTGGCTGAAGGCCGCTGCGAACGCGGCATTGTGCTGGGTGGTTCCGGAAACGGCGAAGCAATCACCGCCAACCGCCATCAGCACATTCGCTGTGCGCTGTGCTGGAATGAGAAATCAGCCACCCTGGCCCGCCAGCATAACGACGCCAACATGATCTCCATCGGCCAGCGGATGGTGAGTCCGGAAACCGCCCGACGAATTGTCGAAATCTGGCTGACCACCGACTTTGAAGGCGGTCGACACGCCCGACGACTGGCAAAGATCGATCAATAATGGTTCCGGCGATGTCATTGGGATGACCAATCTCTTGAAGTCAGCCAATTCGACCTGCTCGATTGGACCGCCTCCGGCAATTCCCGCGTTTGCCACGACCACATCCAGGCCGCCAGATTCCGAGAACACGGATTCAAACAACTGCCCGATGGCGTCTTCATCTGTAACGTCTGTCAAACGCGCCATCGCCAGGCCGCCCGAATCCGTAATCTCCCGGACGACATTTTCTGCGGCCTCGCGGTGGTTGCCGTAGTGAACCACCACGTGATACCACACTCGCGAACCAGTGCACAGAACGCACACTGCTATGCAGTCGTGACTACTTTTGAGCGGCCGCTGCGACTGCCTGGATGACGTCGGCGGGCTCGGCTCGCTTCTTGTAGTCCGCATCAAGGAACGCGTAGGTGATTCTGCCGGATCTATTGATCACGTATGTGGCCGAAAGTGGCAGCTCCATCGCGTCGTTTCCGTTATATTCAGGCAGCTTCAGCTTGTCGCGATACGCGGGGATAATTTCTTCAGGAAGTTCAAACACAAGCCCGTATTTTCGCGCCACGGCATTGCCTTCGTCGTGCAATGCCACAATATCCAGATCATTCGTCTCGGCCGTTTCTTTGGCCTTCTCAGGCAATTCCGGTGTCAGCACAACCAACCTCGCTCCGGCATTTTCGATTTCGTCCATGCTTTGCTGCATGGCGCGAAGCTGAATGTTGCAATACGGGCACCAGCCGCCTCGGTACCACATCAGAACGATCGGCCCGTCCTGCCAAAGGTCACTGAGTTTGACCTTGCCGCCATCCCAGCCGGACAGCTGAGCATCGATGGCTTCATCGCCGGCCTGCCTGGCAGATTTTTCAATGCCGGTCGCTCGGACTGTCTCAATAGCCTGAGCATACGTCTGACGAACCTCTTCCGGAAGTCGCGTTGCACTTGCTGCAGCTGCTTCTTCAAGCTGTTCGGAAAGCATGGGAATTTCTCCTGACTGTGTGGAGACGGTACGTTCACTTTCAGACGACGCACTTTCTGTGCATCCGCTGATCCCGCTCAATGCAACGGTAAGAAGGGCGATTGTGAGTGGAATTGTTCTGGCATTCATTTCTTTTCTTCGCTTTGGAATGTGGCGTTTGGTTTTGCGTCGACGCCGCGTTCAGCGACGGCTTTGTCTGCGACTTCATGCCGAAGACGTATCGCTTACTTGATGCACTAAGGACCGAGCGGAAAATTAGTGGCGTAAGCTTCCAGCTTGCGATGCAGAAAAACGCAGGCTGGAACCCTACGCCACGTTTCGACGCGACAGTAATTTTCCGTTTGATCCTAACGTGTTGCGGATTCGATTCCGCGTCAGCTCACTGATTGAGCTTCCGGACTCCATTCGTTCATGGCAAAAGCACGATCCAGCGGCGTATCGGCGATGTGGTTCGTGTGGTTCGACAGCACCTTGTACGCGGTTCCGAGAATCACGTCGAGGACCGTTTGCTTCGTGTAACCGACGGCCAACAATTCTTCGATATCGCCATCGTCGAGCCAGCCGCGCTGCTGATTCACCTTCTCTGCGAAAACACGGAGCGCTTCCAGTCTCGGATCGGCGATTGCGGTTCCGTCTCGCAGCGCCGTGATGACGTCTGCCGGAACCTTTCCGGCCTGCATGATCGACGTATGAGCCGCCATGCAGTAGGTGCAACCGTTCAGTCGATTGTTGGTCATCGCAACAATCTGCCGCTCCGTCGTTGAGAGGCTCGATTTGTTGTCGAAGATATCGGCGACCGTCTTATACGCCTCCAGCAGGGCAGGTGACTCGGACATCACCGCATGAAGATTGGGGACAAAGCCGTAAGCCTTCCGGCTGGCCTCCAGCAGAGGCTGACTGTCCTCGTTGGCGGTCTCAATGGTGTGAACGCTGAAGCTGGTCATCTTGCTCCTCTTTCTTTGTTTTGACCAATCGGTCTAAACCAGGTTAAAAAAACGAGGAGCCGTGCTCCTTCGAACCGCCTGACGCCTTTCTGGCGGAACTCCTTACTGACAATTTCCTCTGTTTTTTTGCCTCGATTTCGTCTGCCTATGAAATCAAGTCGATGGCTTGCCGGGCGACCTGGCGCAACGCCGTTTTTCCAAACGCCCCGCGACCCAGCACACGAATTCCAACCACCAGGGCAACAAGAGCCCTTGCCGTGGGACGAGTGTCAACCGAATCGGGAATATTGCCAAGCTGCTTGCCGCGATTGATCCGGCCTTCAAAGAAAGCGACGACTTCGTTGATTCCGTCGGACACAAGCTTTCTTACGTCATCGTCGTGCGACGAATATTCGAGTGCGGTGTTGAACAGCAGGCAGCCCTTCTTATCGGGATCGTTCAGCGTGGCCTTCACCAGCGAGTCGAAAAACATCGTGATTGCTTCACGTGGATCTTCAACCGCTTCCAGCATTCGTAACTTACTGGTTCTTCGATCACTGCCGTATTTCAGCAGCGATCGCACAAAAAGATCATGCTTTCCATCAAATGCGTTGTAGAGACTGCCTCGTTTGATTCCTGTCGCGTCCGTGATGTCAGAAATCGATGTCGCCGCGTATCCTTTCTCCCAGAAGACTTCCATCGCCTGTTCGATCACGTCCGATTCTTCAAATGATTTTTCCCACGGCATTGGTTTGTCTCGTGTAGTTGATGCCTTTGACATCTGAAGATACGGTGTTTTGACCAGTCGGTCAACACTATGGCTGCAATTTCTTCAGGTCATCCATTGCTCGCTCTGCAGACGCTCCTCTCGCAAACTGTGCCAACCCGACAGCAAACAAGTCGGTAACCAGCTGGGCGTGCAGGTCA
The DNA here is from genome assembly GCA_040222735.1 of Fuerstiella sp. Taxonomy (GTDB): domain Bacteria; phylum Planctomycetota; class Planctomycetia; order Planctomycetales; family Planctomycetaceae; genus Fuerstiella. The sequence continues at coordinate 14,226 of JAVKCM010000192.1, forward strand.
TTCCGTCCCGGCGCGACCTGTTCATACCGGGGCTCCTGGGTTTGACGGCGACACCCTCTTGAGCATTCCTCTTTCCTTTGCCGCCCAACTCGCGCGTGCCTCTGCCACCGAATCCCCCCTTCCGCTGGCGATCCTGTTGCGGCCGGGCCAGTGCAATCGACGACATGACGGGGAGGGCCGGTAACTTCGTTCGAATCTCGCGAAAATAGTTTTGTTTTCGACTTTGCTGTAAGAATCAACGATCCGGATGCGATTAGTCATCCGACTTCTTCCTGCTGCGACTGTACGCCCCGGTAAGTCACGAGGGAACGAATGCTGTGGGTTGAACGGACGTCCGGTGCCGGAGACCAGCGTGCTGAATTGCATTTGGTGAGCCGCACTGACTGGCGATGATCAACCGATGCGGGCAACTGCCGTTATGAACAAAAAACAGCAGGACCAGAAACTCAGCGATTGGCTGCAGCGTCACAAGGGTCTGTTGCTGAGAGTGACAAGGTCCTTTGCGGCAACCAGCCATGACCGGGACGATCTGCTGCAGGAAGTCGTTCTTCAGGTGTGGCGATCCATTCCCCGGTACACCAGCAAAGTTGCAGAATCGACGTGGATTTACCGGGTCGCGTTGTACACGGCGGTGAGCTGGACGCGGAAGGAATCAAAACACAACGATGTCAGAAACGAGTTCACGGGTGAGCCGGTCGCTGATGCACCGGCGGCTGATCCTCGTGTCGACTGGCTTTATGAAAAGATCGCCGAACTCGACCCGATTGATCGTTCACTCGCGCTGCTGATGCTCGACGGGCTCAGCTATCGAGAAATCTCAGACACGCTGGGACTCTCGGAAAACAATGTCGGAGTACGCCTCAATCGTATCAGGAAACAACTGACAGCAAAGCTTGATCGGGAGGGCAGACATGAGCTTTGACGACGTGCAATCGATCTGGGATTCGCAGCAAACGCCGGATGGGCCGATGGACAGGGACGGCGTACTGCTGTCAATTGTCGAAAAGGACCGTTCGCTCAGTCGCATTTCAACAATCACCGACATCGTGGGGACGGGGACGCTGCTGTTTGTTGCTGCGATGTTCCTGCGCGATCCGGTGCTGCAGGGGCACGATCCTGTACTGATCATTCCGGGAATCGCCTGCCTGGGCGCTGCCGGCTTCGTTTGGAAGTGGCGCATCGATCGGCGGCGACGGCAGCTAAGCTTTGACGACTCGTTGATGGGATTGATCAACAAGTCGGTCGACGGACTTGATGACCGCATCGCCCACATGAATCGTTTTCTGTGGTGGTTCGCCTGCCCGAACCTGCTGGGGCTGGTGATTGCTCTGTTCATCGTGGATGAATCAAAACGATACCTGCTGTATACGATCTTCATCCCGGCTTTCTGCGCCTGCATCGGACTGGCTTACTGGCAGATTCAACGCGAGATCCGTCTGAAGCTTCAGCCGGAAAAAGAGCGTCTGGAGGACCTGCGAAAACAGCTTGCCCGCGAAGAATGACAGACGTCGCCATGTTCTGCTTCGAACGGTGCGAAGCAGAATCGAAGTCTGACCGTCGCCGTGCGGTGCTGTCGACGACAAACGGGTCCCGCCAGTCCGGGCGTCCCGGTCGGATCCTGTGCCCGGATTCCGTGGTCGGCTGATTCAGGAAGACAGTCAGCTCAGCAGCGGCCGCATGACTTCTCCGTGTACATCCGTCAGTCGGTGGTGACGCCCCTGGTATTTGAACGTCAGTTGACGGTGGTCGATCCCAAGGCAGTGAAGAATGGTGGCGTTCAGGTCGTGCACATGGACCGGATCACGGACCACGTTGTAGCTGTAATCGTCGGTTTCGCCGAATGTGGTACCCGCCCTGATGCCGCCTCCGGCAAGCCAGACCGTAAAAGCACGCGGGTGATGATCCCGGCCGTAATCTTTGGCGGTCAGTTTCCCCTGACAGTAAATCGTTCGTCCGAATTCTCCGCCCCAGACAACAAGTGTGTCCTTCAGCAGCCCGCGCTGTTTCAGATCCAGCACCAGGGCGGCAGATGCCCTGTCGGTGTCCCGGCACTGGATCGCGATCTTTTCCGGCAGGTCCGTGTGCTGGTCCCAGCCACGGTGGAACAGCTGAACGAACCTGACGTCTCGTTCGGCCATTCGTCGCGCCAGCAGACAGTTGAACGCGAACGTTCCCGGTTTCCTTGCTTCCTCGCCGTACAGATCGAATGTGTGCTGAGGCTCGTCAGAGATATCGGTGAGTTCCGGTACAGACGTCTGCATGCGGCAGGCCATTTCATACTGTGCGATTCTGGTTGTGATTTCCGGATCACCGGCCTGCCGTTCCCTGATCTCATTCAGCTTTGCCAGATCATTCAGGAAGCGGCGACGCAGGCGCGCATCGATACCGGGCGGATTCGACAGAAACAGGACCGGGTCACCGATCGACCGGAATTTCACGCCGGCGTACCGGGTCGGCAGGAAGCCGCTGCCCCACAAGCGATCGTACAGGGGCTGACCACCGGCGCCGGAGACCATCGCCACAAAGGCAGGCAGATCTCTGTTGTCACTGCCAAGTCCATATGCCAGCCATGACCCGATACTGGGACGCCCGGCCAGTTGAGCGCCCGTCTGCATGAATGTAATGGCCGGGTCATGGTTGATCGCCTCGGTCTGCATGGATTTCACAAAGCAGAGTTCATCGGCGATCTGCGCTGTCTGTGGCAACAGGTCGCTGACCCACGCGCCGCTTTTGCCTCGTTGCTGAAACCGAAACATGGTCGGAGCCACTGGAAAACTGGTCTGATCCTTCGTCATTCCCGTGAGTCGCTGCCCCTGGCGAACCGAATCGGGCAGCTCAGAACCCCGCCGTTCAGTCAGGTCGGGTTTGTAATCGAACAGGTCCATCTGTGACGGGGCCCCGGACTGAAACAGATAAATCACGCGTCTGGCGGTCGGCGGATGTGTCTGAAAGTGTCGTCCATCGGCTGCAGCGCCATCGGCGGCTGCGCCGTTTTCGTTCAGCAGAGTCGCGAAGGCGGCGGTTCCGAGGATACCGAGCGATCGTCCGGCGAAACGGCGTCGCGTGGCCTTGATCTGATCCGGCATGTCTGATGTCTCGTGTAATGTTTCGTAAGGTGCCTCTGGCGGGGTCGTGGCAGGTGTTGGCCTGCGGGTTCGCGGCGTCAGTCAACCATGTCAGACGTTATTAAGGATCAAACGGAAAATTACTGTCGTGTCGAAACGTGGCGTAGGCTTCCAGCCTGCGTTTTTCTG
>JAVKCM010000193.1:0-14011 GCA_040222735.1 Fuerstiella sp.
GTCGCGGATGTCGATTCACCGGACGGGTTCAGGATCCTGCACCGTGCGGCCGGAGGCATCAATGAAGACGTCACATTTTTTCCGAAGGGACGAAAGGTTGTGTTCGCGGCGTCTGACGGTGCCGTCCGGCGGCTGCTGACCGTGGATCGCGACGCCGACAGACCGCCTCAGCCGCTACCCGGTGTGCCGGACAGCTGGCAGGTGTTTGACTGCGATCTGTCACCGGACGGCCGCCGGATTGTGTTCAGTGCGATCATCGCTCCGGAACCGGTCGATCTGCCGGCACGCACCGACCTGCGCTGACCCACCTGCGCTGATGCGGGCCCCGATAGCCGGGCCCCGATGGCCGGGCCCCACCGGTGGTGAGCCCGGCGGAATGCAGGCGCCGATCCTTGATGTTCATGAGAGAACCTATCTCGAATCTGCGACGAAACAACGGGCAGCTTTGAACGAGCCGCGACGGGCACCTAGAATGCCCCGCTTTGATGCGCCCTCCGCACTGTTTCACGTCGCCATTTCGAGAAGAATGAACCAATGAAGGCCATTGCTGTTAAGCCCGGTACCCCCAACAGCGTCCATCTTGCTGAGCTCGAAAAACCGTCGGTCTCGGACATCACGGAAGGTCGCGGCGTGCTGGTTCGAACGCTGAAGGTCGGCGTGGATGCCACCGACCGGGAAATCAACGACGCGCTGTACGGCAATGCGCCTCCGGGATATGACTTCCTGGTCATCGGTCATGAATGTTTCGGGATTGTCGAGGAAGTCGGCCCGGCCGTAAAGAAGGTCAAGCCGGGAGACTACGTCACCTGCACGGTACGTCGCCCGGGTGGTTCGATCTTTGACAAGATCGGGCGTTCCGACATCACCAGCGAGGAAGAATACTACGAACGCGGCATCAATCTGCTGCACGGTTACCTGACCGAATACTTTGTCGATGACGAGGAGTTCATCGTCCGCATGCCTGTGGGCCTGAAGCACCTGCATGTGCTGGCGGAACCGATGAGTTGTGCTGCCAAGGCCGTGGAACAGGCGGTGCTGGCGCAGCAGCGACTGCAGGTCTGGCAACCTCGCCGCGCCTGGGTCACCGGGGCCGGGCAGATCGGACTGCTGGCCACACTGATTCTGCGACTGCGAGGCATGGAAGTTCATACGCTGGCCCGCGGCAAAGCCCCCAACCTGAAAGCGGAGATCGCCGAGGGTATGGGGTCGCATTACGTCAGCACCGCCGAAAAGACGCTGAAGGAACTGGCGGACGAAGTCGGCAAGCCGGACCTGATCATCGAAGCCACCGGCAGCAGCGCCGTGGCTTTCGAATGCATGGAAGTGCTGGGCCACAACGGCTGCATCGTCTGGACCAGCATCACCGGCGGCGAACGAAAGATTGATGTCCCCAGCAACCAGATCAACCTGAACTGGGTCCTGGGCAACAAGCTGCTGGTGGGATCAGTGAATGCCAACTTCCGCCACTTTGAATCCGGCATCTCCGACCTGGCACTGGGCGAAGTGACCTATCCCGGAGTGATCGAAAAGATCCTGACCAACCCCGTGGACGGTCTGGAAAATTACGCTGAGATGATGCGGCTGCTGGTCGAAGATCGGGACGCGCTGAAGGTTTATGTGAACGTCGCCGAGGGTTGAGCAAAGGGCGTTCGACCGCACTGCGTCTTGAGAAAAAGCGGGAAAACCGGGCGAATTCTGTGCGGCAGGTTCTGCCGGACCCGAAAACGGCTTGCGCGTCTGGCACGAATTGCGTCCGGATCCATGTTGCAGCAGTTTCCGCACGCTTCTATTCTGCGAATCCTCTCCCCTCACTCCTCTCAGAACATTCGCTCAAGATTTACCTCAGTCGTCAAAACCTGCTCCGCCGCCCTCTGGCGGGCCTCACGGGTTGGTCAACGGGGTGACCGGCGGATCAGACGCCACCTCTCAATCGCAGATCAGCGAACTCTCTCAAGTCAGGAAAGGCACACACCATGTGCTGCAACTGGATTCGAAAACTGGCCGGCACCGCTGCGTGTTCCGGACTTCTTGCGCTGTCCGGCTGTTATTCGATGAACGGCTATGTCATGAATGCCTCAGGACTGGGGTATTATGAACAGGGCAACTACGCGATGGCGGCGCGTGAGTTTCAGACGGCGCTGGCCAGCAATCCGCGAAACCCCGATTACATGGCCAATCTGGCCAAAACGCGGCTGAAAGTGGGCGATCCGGCGGCGGCTGAGCAGCTCTACCAGCAGGCGCTGGCACTTTCCCCGTCTCATCAGCCGTCCTATCACGGTTATTCTGAGCTGCTGCTGCAGCAGGGCCGCAGCCAGGAAGCACTGCGGCTGATGAACACGTGGGCCGCCACCCAGCCGTATATTGCGGAATCACATGTCGAGCTGGCCTGGGTTCAGCGGGAACTTGGTCAGCCCGAGGCCGCGGCACAGTCTCTGCAGACGGCACTTCAGGTCAATCCGAGTCACGCCACGGCGCTCGCCCACCTGGGCCAGTACTATCAGGAATCCGGAGATCCGACGCAGGCCGTGGCGATGTATCAGAAGTCGCTCCGAGCTGACTGGAATCAGCCGGAGGTACATTCCAAGCTGGCCATGGCCGCCGAAGCTGCCGGACCGAACCATCCGATGAGCGAAATGGCGATGGCCCGCGGCGTACATCCTCATAGTCTGCCGCGTCAGCAGCTGGCCTTCGGCGGGCCGCCGGCACCCGGCCCGCAGTTTGCCGGGGGGCCGTTTCCGCCAATGCCGCAGCAGCAGGTCGCTTACCAGCAGCCCTTTGCCGGACAGCAGCAGGTCACCTATCAACGACCGCAGATGCCCGGCATGAACACGGCGGGTTCCATGCCGATGTCTTCGACCATGATGCCAGGAACTTACGGGCCGCCTCCGAGTTCCGTCCCGATGTCGGCTCAGATGTCCTCACCGATGATGTCCATGCCTTTCGGAGTCGGTGGAGTCACCTCGGCACCCGTCACCACGCCCCAGGCGGCCGGAGACACACCGGCACCGGCACCAGTTCCCGATCCGGCATTTGCGACCGGCAATCCTGCTCCTCCTTCGCTGCCTGTGACGTCCGTGTCGCAGAATGTTGAGAAGGATGCTGCCGTTCCTGAAGTGGAAGCATTCTGACAGCAGGTTCGAATACGGTTCAGATCGGATACGCAACAAGGGCCGGTGACATGCGTCACCGGCCCTTGTCTGTTCGATCGCTGAACCTCAAACCGTGTTACGGCAGGAACGGAGCGAATTCGATGTTCGGGAACAGCGGATCTGCCGCCCCTCGCAGGTTGAATCCGCCGGCCGAAAACTCGCCGTCGATGTCCTGAGTCACACCGAAGTTGATGAAGGAGTTGTTGGGATTATCCAGGTTTCCACCGTCATCAATCTGGAAGAAGGCGGCATCCCGATCGGTCACACCCGCCAGATTGGTGATTGTGAAGCCCAGCTCGATTTCCTTCAGAGCATCCCGGTTGGTGTAGGTCGCTCCGTCAGACGTAATCGCAATCTGATTACCTGAGTTGCCGGTGAATCGCATGTCCAGCTGAGCCGAGTCATCGTGGTAGATGGCATCGAAGGTCAGGTCTCCGCTGTCATCCACAGAATCGTAGGTGTTGCCGAAGGACAGGAAGGATTCGGTGCGAACATCTTCTTCCAGGTTGCCGCCGAAGGTGTTGTTTCGCACATCGGCTGCCAGATACGATCCGGTTCCGACAGACAGTACCAGACCTTCGCCGGTAACGGTCCCGGTTCCGTTGTTCTGAATCGTGTTCCCCGTGATGGTCAGGAAGGTGTTCTGAACGGTCCGCAGGTTCAGGAAGCCCTGCTCGCCATCCGGAGCTTCCGCTCCAAAGGCCGTCTTTCCGCCGATACTGCCGATATTGTCTGCCTGGAACTGGGCCAGCATCGGGTCATAGAAACCGGCGAACTGGGGCCGGTCGTCAGCCGGATTGAACGGCGGGTCCGGGAACGGGAAGTTGGCCAGGTAGGTCAGACGTCCCTGATTCATGTCCGAATCGCCTCGGAAGTAGACACCTTCGGTTCCGTTGGAACTGATCGTGTTGCCGGTCATCGTGATGCGAACCGGGTCAAAGAACGAACTGCCGTCTTCGCGGTCGCGTTCGCCGGCGGCACCGTTCAGCAGCAGATTAACACCTCGCTGTGAGTTGTTGCTGATCAGGTTGTCGGTCAGCGTCAGCTGTACGATCGGACCGGATTCGGTCAGGCCGTCAGAGAAGGACAGACCATCACCATCATCGATATCGGTATCGATGTTGGCCGGGTCTGCCAGGATGCTGGCGACATCGGCGGTCCCACCGGTGATATTCAGGCTGACACCGTCGCCGCCGTTGCCGGCCGCGACACCGTTGTTTTCACCACCAATGGTGTTTTCGATCAGAACGATGGTCGGCCGCGAGACATCCAGGCCCGCACCGACGGCACTGATGGCCACACCGTCGTCTTCGTTGTCCTGGATCAGGTTGCCTTCGCCGACACCACCCACAATCAGGGTCAGATCTGACTGGCCTGAGGCGTTGTAGGAAATCCCGTCACCGCCCAGTACGTCAATGTCGTCGTTGCCATTCAGGTCTTCACCTGCATCCAGAATTCCATTGCCGTTCGTATCTTCGGTGCTGATCGCCTGCGTGCCGGTGATGACTGAATTAACCACGTTGACAATGCCCGTACCGTTGCCGGAAGCCGAGATGAAGACACCGCCGAAGGCACCACCGTTGGTTCCGTTGTTCTGAATATAGGTACGGCCGGAAGTCGGCGTCACCGGTGTTTCGGCTCCGATCTTCACGTCCACCATGGCATTGTCAATGGAATCGATGTGGATCCCGTCGGTTCCGTTGTCTGAGTAGTTTGAATCGCCGTTGGTGTTCAGAGCCGCATGAGCTCCGGAGGCCGTCGCAACACGGGTACTGGTGACTTCCAGCAGCAGCTGCGAGCCGCCGCTGGCCGTCGTCCACAGACCGTCGACACCGTTGCCGGTGGCGGTAAATCCGTCGAAGACCACGCGGCGTCCCGGAGGAAGTCCGACGGTGGAGTCGCCGAAGGATGAATTCTGCATGGTTTCGATATCGATCCCGTTTTCAGCATTGCCGCGAACGAAGTTGCCCTGACCGTCCGCCAGCAGCATGGAATCGCCTCGCGTGCGGATGGCCACGCCGTTCACTCCGTTGTTGTCGAAGATGCTGCGGTTCCAGTCCACGGTGTTGATCGTGCCGGACATCGGCTGGCTCGGGTCGAACCGGTCGTTGCCCTGCGTCGTGATCAGCATGCCGTTGCCGGCGTTGTTGCTGGACGTCACGTTCTCGACGGTTGCCTGCAGCAGTGATGAATCAGCACGGCTCAGGAAGATCCCGTCTCCGCTGGTCAGCAGATCCGGACCGTCCGAGGTTCCGGTGATGGCGGAGTTCGTCAGTGAGAAGACTCCCTTTCCGTTGCCGGCCACGCTGAAGCCGACACCCACGTTGCCGTTGCCGGCGATCGTATTGGTCTCTTCAGACGTCCCGCCCACGGTCAGATTCACGAGATTGTTGGTGGCCCCGCCCGAGTTCGGTCCGAACATCTGAGAGACGATACCGCCGCTGACGTTGTTCGAAATATCATTGTTGCGAACAACGGCGTTGATCAGTCCGGTCCCGGTCGCGGCGACTGTGCTGGTCAGCTGGATGCCCGCACCACCGTTGCCGGTAATCGTGTTGCCGCTGATCAGCCGGTTGCTGGCCGGCGTGCCGAAGTCGATGGTGCCACTGGTGCTCACGTTCAGACTGACACCGTTACCAACGTTGCCGGTGATCGTGTTGCTCAGAATATTGCCCTGAACATGGCCGCCATTCTGGGCCAGAGCACGAATTCCGTCGCTCTGGTTGCCGGTGATGACGTTGCCTTCCAGGTACTGCATGCCGTCGATTGTATTCAGGCCACTGCCGCCGATCGTGTTGCTGGCCTCGATAAAGGCCGACGGACCGTTGGTCACCAGGTCAACACCGACGCCGCTGTTGCTCTGAATCGTATTGCCCTGAATGGTCAGGCCTTCCGCCCGGGCACTGTCGTTCATCACCACCTCAATGCCGCTGCCGTTGTTCCGTTCGATGCGGTTATTGATGAAGGTGGACGGCAGCAGACGAGCCGAATCGTTGGCGGTGATCGAAATTCCGTCACCCGAGATTCCCGGCTGAATGGCATCCCGCGTTCCCAGAGCACTCAACAGCTGAGCCACGTGCATCTGCGTCGCCCCGCCGGCTTCGGTGTTGGTCCCGGTGTACGAGAATTCACGCAGACCGATGCGGGCCTGATTGGACAGGTCGATCGCTCCGGTTCCCATGATCGGCGGCGCGCCGGTGGGGGTAACTCCGGCACCCGCACCGGTCGCATCCATATGCAGCAGCGACAGCGTGTGACCGATTTCGTGGGCCGTGGTACCGCCGAGTGCATTTGCCGTGAAGGTGAGGTTGCCGCTGGTCAGAGCGTCGTTCAGTGCGACATTCCGGTCAGGACTGGCCAGGTCGGCATGAATAAACTCGCCGAAGGGAGCATCTTCATAGCGTTCGTGGATATCTTCGATGGTGAGATCCGCGGGCGTCAGACCGCCCAGTCCGTTGATATTGCTGCTGTACACAGAAGCGATCTGGTCTCCGACCGCGGCAAAACCCGGATTGCCGGCGGCATCACGCGCGGAACTCAGGAAGGCCACACCCAGCGGCGTATTGGCCGTGGTCGTGTCACCGATGAATGTTGTGTAGTACTCAGTCGCACCGTTGCTCGGCAGGCTGCCGATGTCTCCGATCACGAAGTCCACCGCCAGCTGCTGCCCATCCGGAATCGGGCTGCGGTTGTCAGCCCCCACCGTCGGAATATTGTAGTAGGCATTCTGAACTGTTCGCAGCACTTCTGCAGTGACCGTGTCAAACTCTGCAGTGGTGAAGCCGAACGCTGTGACGTCGAACGGAACAATCGTGTTTCCAAACACGTCGACTGTCGAGGCTCCCTGCCCGGCTTCCCAGAAGTCCAGTACAAAGGTCAGCGAGGGATTCGCCGCGACCGCCGAATCCGCCGTGAACAGGTTGTTCATGGTGTTCGTCCGGGCGACTGCCGTATTCTGCAGATCAACAGCCAGACCGGCACCCAGGTTTCCGATGAACGAGTTCCCCAGTGCCGCCTGCGACCCGCCGATGTCAAACAGACCGCGGCTGTCGTCTTCGCCGAAGATACACAGGCCGGCAATCGTGTTGTTGCTGAAGGTGTTCGATACAATACCCTGGTCCAGCAGCCCGTTGCCGTTCAGGTCTTCGCCCGCATTCAACAGACCGTTGGCCACATCCAGCTCGCCGTCGAAGTCAAGATCTTCACCTGGATCCAGCACACCGTTGAAGTTCAGGTCTTCGTTGATGTCTTCCGACAGGGCAAAGAACCGGCCACCGTTCAGGTAGTGCAGCAGGGCACCGTTTTCCTGGTTGGCATCAAATGTATTGTCCCGCATGCTGACCAGATTGAACACGCTGCCCGCACCGTCGGCCCGGCCGACAAAACCGCTGCCCGTATTCGTACCGGACGCATTGCCTTCCAGCAGCAGATCCACGCGAGCTCCGGCCTGAGCTTCCACCACGATGCCGTTTCCAGCCGTGGTCGCATCGCCGCTGTTGGTAATGGTGTTGTCCACAATTCCCGTGACCTGACCCAGAACGCCGTTCGGATCGTCCGCATTGATCGTGCTGCCCGTGCTGGCTGTAACACTGACACCCGCAACGCGATTGTCGTTCATGGTGTTGTTGCGAATCAGCAGGTTGGTCAGCGAACCGTTGGCGGTCGTCAGCACCAGTCCGTTGTTCGAACCGGGCGTGCCGGTGCCGGCGACCGTGCCGTCCATGACGTTTTCATCAACGATGATGTTGCCGGAGACCGTCTGCAGACTGATCGCATCCGTATACCGGGTGAAGGTATTTGAGATGATGCTGGCATCCGTGATCGGGAGCGGATTGGAAATTCCCGTCCCGAAGACCGTGCCGCCCGCGTTGGCGGCATCAATTCGGAAGCCGACCACTGAGTTCTCGTTGGCCAGGCGAACCACACTGCCGCCCGCCACCATGTTTGGATCACTGATCAGCGGTCCCAGACCGGTAGCCGTGGCGACGCCAGGAATCACAAAATCCTGACCGCTTTCGCTGAACAGCGTGAAATCCTTGGTGGAAGACAGCAGCACCTGGCAGTCGAACAGAGTCAGTCCTCCGTTGATCGTCAGATTCGTGCCGCTGTCGTCGTCCCGCGGATCCACGCGAATCAGATCGATGCCCGCGTTGTTGTTGAGGGCCGCCACCTGCATGGATGTCCAGGGATCTTCAAGTGTACCGGCACCGGTTCCGCCGCCCGTGGCGCTGGTGGAATCCGGATCAACATAGGACAGGAAGTAAGGTCGCCCCGTCTTCTCGTTGATCACCGCTTCCTGCACATTCACGATGTCCAGGTTTGAATGGACGCGATTGCTTCGATGAACGGGGTCCGCCAGTCGATCCCGCACGTTACGAGGCTGCAGAATGGCACGTTCGCGGTAGTTGGGAATCGTATACGACAGGCTGACCCAGCTGTTGACGCCGAAGGTGTCGTCGTTGGTGTAGTTGACATTGACCGTGGCAGATTCCGTTGCCAGTACTTCCCACCGGGCCGAGAAGCCGAGCGCTTCGTGACCGTACTCGCTGTCCAGCCAGTAGCCGCCGACATACATGTTGGCACCACGACGGCCCAGCAGGGGCAGGGGACCACCGACTTCGAAGTCCGCACCGGAATAGGCGTTGTCACGAGTCTGGTTTCTGATGCGGAAGGCGTTGTTGCCGCCCAGGGTCAGGTCACCGATCAGACGGTCCTGCAGCAGCACCGATTCGTCTCCGGTGACAAGATAGCCGTTTGCCCGGAAGTCGATGTACTTACCGAGTGACTCCACACCGAAGCCGATTCGCTTCCACTGACGGTTGTTCATTCCGTCATCAAGGTCACCGAAGACGTTCCAGCCGAAGATACGGTTTCGCAATGCATCGTAGTTGCGCCAGACCATACCGAAGTTGTAGACCGCATTCTGCTGGTTGGTCACGGAGGCCGACAGGTCACCGATCAGAACGGAACGGCCGGGCACAACATGGTAGGGCAGTCGAGCATTCAGCCGATGGTATCCCTCGGCAAACCCCAGGCCGTTGTCGATGTTGGTTTCAAACATCAGCGACGGACCAAACAGCGGGTTGTCGGACGGACGAGGTCCCATGACGGGAGCCTCCGTCACCGCCGCGCTGCGTTCCATGTACGGCGTGTAGTCCAGCTGCTGGAACACTGGCATACCGGCCGGCCCGGCCATCATGCCCTGGTTCATGGTCGTGCCGCCGAATCCGTTGCCGCCCGCCGAACCTGGCGGGGGCGGCTGGATGCCTGATGGAAGCATCGGTGGCGCCGTGCCATCCTCCTCTCCGACTCCACCCTGTGCAGGTGGTACAGGCCGCGGCGGATCAAACTCCTGTTGTCCGGAGGCCATGCGCACGACGCCAGGTTGATCACCCACCGACACATTGGCGGCAGTCATCAGGGCGCAGCTACTCAAAGCCAGACAGAAAGAAGCAAAGGTACGTTTCGTGTTCATCGGTTGTTCCGATCGATCCGTAAAGGCAGACTGTACCGGTTGTACCGGGACTATCGGTTACTCTGTTCGATCGGAAATCCACCCCTGGCAGGTTGAGTTAAAATATGACGGTTGTGCTGATGCTTCCGAATGTATGGGTCTTCGCAATTAACCGTAACACCAGTCAGGTGCTTAGTTTGCAACGTTTTTCCGATTCACGGGCCGCGATTCTGAAAGCGGCGCAAAAAGAAAGCTGCCGAAGGCCCGTGGCCCTCGGCAGCTTTCGCAGGTTTTGTCAGCGTCTGAAACAGACGCAGCGGTCCGATCAGATCGACCAGCCTTCACGATATTCGCGGTGCACGAATTCGTTCACTTCCGGCACGTTGGTGCTCTTCAGATTCTTCGCATCCCATTCAATCCGGGTGCCTTCCTTCGAACGAATGGCCAGGTTGCCGACCAGAATCGTTTCTGTCAGGCGACCGGCGTAGCCAAAGTTGGACATCGTGCCGGGTTCGTACTCACCCATGCAGGACTGCACAAATTCCCACTTCTGTCGCTGGTCGCCACCGCCGTTGAACGGAATTCGAGGCAGTCGCTGCTCAGGCGGCTGATAGCCCTTGAAATCGTCTTCCGGCAGAAGAAAGTACTTGGCGCCGTAGTCATCCGGAGAAAACAACAGGCCCTTGCTGCCCACCAGCACGGCACCGCTGGTCTTGCGGCCGCCTTCACGCTGCTGCTGAACCCGCTTCTGAAAGGATTCCGGCAGCTGACTGATCAGCGAATCATCCGGCAGATTACCACCGTCGTACCAGTAGAACCTGCAGGCTTTCAGCCCTTCCCGCTCAGGAAACTCAAACATCAGGCTGGATGCAGCCGGGAATGTTTCGCCTTCGAAAATACCCGGGTTTTTCACGGCGGTCACGGCCACCGGATCCCACAGCTTCAGCGCCATGACGGGCATGTTGGTCGTATGACACGCCATGTCTCCCAGAGCACCGGTGCCGAAATCAACCCAGCCACGCCAGTTGAAGCCGTGGTAGACGCCCTTCTTGAACGGCCGCATCGGAGCTGGGCCGATCCAGGCATCCCAGTTCAGGTCTTCCGGAATCGGATCTTCGCCTTCCGGCCGGCCAAGTCCCTGTGGCCACACGGGGCGATTGGACCAGATATGCACTTCGCTGACGTCGCCGATGGCACCAGACTGAACCACTTCGACAGCTTCACGCAAACCGTCTTCTGAAGTTCCCTGATTGCCCATCTGCGTTACCACGCCGTTTTCCGCCGCCACTTCGCGCATTTTGCGGGCTTCGAAGATCGACCAGGTCAGCGGCTTCTGACAATAAACGTGTTTCTTCATCCGCATGGCTTTGATGGCCGCGGCGGCATGGTTGTGGTCCGGCGTGCTGACCGTGACGATGTCGACCTTGTCTCCCAGGTTATCCAGCATCTCACGGTAATCGGTGTACTGTTTGGCGTCGGGAAACTCACGGCCTTTCTTCGTGAGTGTGCCGCCGTCAACATCACACAGCCCCGAGATAATGACACCCTGTTCATAAATATGGCTGGTATCACTGCCTCCCTTTCCGCCCACACCGACACAGGCGGCGCTCAACGACTGCAGGGGAGACAGGTTGGCTTTCAGTGATCGCTGCCCTCCCACCCAGAAGGCAGTGCCAAGGGCCGCAGACTGGCCCAGAAACGATCGACGCGATGTTCTACTTGTCATAAATGAGGTTCCTCAGACAGGAATACTACAATTTGCGTTGCGTGTCGGCAGAGCGTCATTGCACTGCCGGCAACGGTGAAAATCAGACGAAGTCCGGTCGTCAACGATGTCCCTACGATAGCAATACGCGAGAAAACAACAATCAAAACGCTAAGATTGACAACAGAAGGTCGGCAACAGATTGCCATCAGCATCGGTCGAACGTAATCTGCCGGATTCCTCCGATTTCTGTCTGGTGACGAGACAGCACGCTGCCCGCCACCAGCATGATCCTGAATGAAGGGCTTCGCTTCAGATATGTTCCGTTTTCTCTGCCAACTGCCCGTTCTGCTGGGTCTTTTCCTGTGCTTTCCCGGCTGCGGCGACACGCCCCCCGTCACGTCAACCTCCGAACCGCCCGCACAGCCCGCCACTCCGGATCCACCGCCGCTGGATGACGAAGCTGCCGTGGCAGCCCTGTCCGAGGCCGGTTTCCTGTTCACGAAGAATGACGACGGCCTCATCGTGGAATGTTCCGTCAACAGCGATTCAGATATTTCTGCCTCGCTGGTCCATCTCAGCGGAATCCCCAATGTCGTCGTGGCCGGCTTTTCCGGCCCCGGAATTACCGACGAGGGCATGGAAAATCTGACCAGCCTGACGCGACTGCAGCGGCTGGATCTCAGCGATTCAGCCATCGGTGATGCCACACTGCAGTCCGTCGGAAAACTGCCGGATCTTCAGGTGCTCGGTCTGCGCCGCACAGGCGCCACGGACAGCGGTCTGGCCGCCCTGACGGATCTGAGCAGAATCCGGGCCATCGATCTTCGAAACAGCAATATCACCGACGATGGACTGACTCATCTGGCCGGGCTGAAAACACTGGTCGATGTCCAGCTGGAAAAATCGAAAGTGACCGACGACGGCGTCGCGAAACTCGGCGACCTGCCGCTGAAGAATATCAATCTGAATTACTGCACCTCGATCAGCAACGCCTCGCTGAAGGTCCTGGGCGGCATGCCCACTCTGGAAGGTATCCAGCTGGATTACACCAAAATCACTGATGAAGGCATGGCCCATGTGGCCGGGCTGGACAGACTGAAGCGGCTGCGAATTCGTGGCGCCGATGTAACCGGTGCCGGACTCGCACATATTGCCGGACTGAAAAATCTGCAGCGTCTTGAACTGCGCGACACATCGCTGGATGACGACGGGCTGAAAACAATCTCGCAGCTGCCCGAGGTGAACTATCTGGACATCAGCGAATGCCGGATCGCCACTCCGGAGGGCATGAAGCTGATTGGCAAACTGAAGAAACTGAAGCATCTGGGCTTCTGGGAAACCAAACTGAACGACGAAGCCTTCTCAGAATTCGGTGATCTGGTGCTGGTGGAAGAACTGGACCTGAAGGCAACCAACGTCACGGACGAATCCGTGCCGACAATGCTGAAGATGACAAAACTGCGCCATCTGAATCTGGCCGGGACACAGATCTCAGACGACGGCTTCCGACAGCTGGCCGCACTCCCTGAGCTGGCCGAACTGAACGTCGCCAACACGAACATCGGCTTCGACGTCATCGACGAACTGGCCGAAAAGGAAGGGCTGAAGGTCGTCGAGTTCGAAAACTAACCGAACCCCCAAAGGGGTCGGGTTTCGTTTTTTCGGTCCCCGAAACCAGAATTCGACCGCAGGCCGGAAAAAGAAACCGCCCCCTTTTTTCTTAACGCCGGTTGTCTCGCCCCACATCCCCTGCTTAGTAAAGCCCCATGACAGACACGTCACAGCGTCCACGCAGCGAACAGGAATTTCTTCGAGCCACTCGATCAATCCCCGGAGGCGTGAACAGCCCGGCCCGCGCCTTTGGAGCTGTGGGTGGCACGCCCCCTTTCATCAGCAGGGGCGACGGCCCGTGGCTGACGGACATCGACGGAAACCAGTACATCGATTACATCGGCTCGTGGGGCCCCCACATTCTGGGCCACCGGCATCCGGCCGTAATCGAAGCAATCCGCCAGGCTCTGGAAATCGGCACCAGCTTCGGGGCACCGACCATTGCAGAGTCTGAGCTGGCGGAACTGGTGATCCGCCTGGTGCCGTCCGTCGAAAAGGTCCGAATGGTCAACTCGGGCACCGAAGCGACGATGTCGGCCATTCGGCTGGCCCGCGGATTCACCGGTCGGGACCGGATCATCAAGTTCGCCGGCTGCTATCACGGACACGTCGACAGCCTGCTGGTGCAGGCCGGCAGCGGAGCTCTGACGCTGGGCACTCCTTCCAGCCCGGGTGTTCCCGCGGGCTGCACCGCCGACACACTGGTCCTGCCCTACAATAATGTCGAGGCCGTGCAGCAGGCCTTTGCGGAAAACAGCAGCTCACTGGCCGCCGTCATTCTGGAACCGGTATGCGGAAACATGGGTTGTGTCATCCCCACGCCGCAGTTTCTGGAGGCACTCAGAGGACTCTGTACCGAGCATGGAACGGTGCTGATCTTCGACGAAGTGATGAGCGGTTTCCGCGTGGCACTGAAGTGTGCGCAGAGTCGGCTGGGTGTGACGCCGGACCTGACCACGCTGGGCAAAATCATCGGCGGCGGGATGCCGGTCGGAGCATACGGTGGTCGTGCCGATATCATGGACGCCGTGTCCCCCGTTGGCGCGGTCTATCAGGCCGGAACCCTGTCCGGAAACCCGGTGGCGATGG
>JAVKCM010000194.1:0-9417 GCA_040222735.1 Fuerstiella sp.
TGTCGATCGCGGGCTGGGAGGGGACCAGTTTGGCGGCCGAAAGGGAGCCAGCCGCTTGGTTGCGTGGTGAGACAGAATTGTGTCCTGTGACGTAGTGTGCTGACTGAGGGGATGAGTGGTTCCGGGCGAATCGGTCTGGACACTTGGTGTGTTGACTCAGTCACACGTTTGCGATTCGCTGTTTGCCCTGAAGTTCGGGAGGGGAGTGACCACATTGCCATTAAGCAATATGGTATCACTACCCATCCCTTTTCTGGAACCCGTTCGCGAGCGCAACTCATCGGTTGATCTCAAGCTCGCGAAAAACTGAATACTGGCGAGGCCCATTACGCCGAAACGTTATTGCCACAACACATACCAAGATCGAATCAGGAGTCAAGGCGAGTAGTGTGGGGCATGGACACTTGTACTACCTAGGCGTCAGTGAGGATTTGGCAGAGTACTGCCATATTGGCGTTGCCGGCTGGCAACCGCATTCCTTCTCGTCCTGACGAAGCTGTGCACAAAGTGTAATAGGCCGCTCACCATTTTTCGTCCGGTCAACGTCAAGTCAAGAGTAGCTGACGATTATTCAGACGAACTTTGGAGATCCATTCGTAAACGGAACCACTGGCCGCGTTCTGCAATTCTCGGATTGGTATTCGTGGCTCCCTGCAAGTGGTCCCCTCTTTCGCCGCCACTCACAATCCGTTCGACCAGATTGCGCGTCACCCTTTGCTGGCGTCTGTCGTAAAGCCGCGTGGTGCGAGGGTCACTGTGCCCGGCCAGGTATTGCACGGATTCCAGCGAGACTCCTTGATTCAACAAATCAGTCACGCACATGACCCGAAATGCATGAGGAGAATAGTGGGCAGGTATCCCGGCATCCTTCAGCCGCCGTTTCAGCATGCAGCGTACGTCCGCTGCAGTCATGGCGGACGACGTCAGCTGCTTCGTACGACCAATGGCGGAGCGCAGCAGCGGCTGATTCGGCGCACGGTACGGCAGAGCGATCAGATATGCGTTGATGAATTCGACCAACTCATGCCGAATCGGAATGCTGCGGAATTTCCCGCGTTTCTCTTCCAGGTGCAGAACAGCACTGGTGGTCGTGATCCTGACATCGGCGATCTTCACCTTCACGATGGCCCCGACGCGTGCGGCCGTAAATGCCAGCAGCGAGATCGCCAGCCGATCTCGTAAGCCAACGACATGCGACGTGTCGATCGAGTTCAGCAACTGTCGAACCTCCGCTGGTGGAATCTCGCTCGTCTTGCCTTCCGTCGCTGATGTTCGTTCACCTCGCACCGACAATGCGGGATTCAGCACCATGACGTGACGATTCACCATCCGGTCAAAAAAATGCCGCAGCGCCGACAGGTGCAGCTTCTTCGTTGTGGCCGATACTGACAGCTGATCAAAGTATCGTCCCACATGCGCCGGAGTAATCATCGCCAGCGTCTGCACATCCGGTTGCACAAAGCTCAGGAACCGCGTCACCGCCTGCCGATAGGCTCGTCGCGTATGCGGATTACGAATGTCCGCATGGAAGAACTCATCTACCGCGAATCCCGCCGCCTGCCCCGAATTCTGAATCAGCCGAGAACAGATCAGCTCCCGGTGCGTCTCGCTCGGTATGGGCAGCAACGGCTTGCCCCGCCAGACATCCGACCCAACTGCCGAACCGCTCTCCGGCCCCTGCATCATTTTCTCGTCCATGCGACTCCCTGCTTGTTCAGCTGAACATTCGCTCGCCATACCGAGCCGCAAATTTACACACGCGGCGACTCAGGAACCGCCGGCCACCATGCCACACTTTGCCATCGATAATCTCTTTTGTCGATGACAAATATTGAGGATAAGGAGCCTCGATGTGTGAGGTGAGTGAACGTAGGAAATCCCGAGTTCCCTAATGGGAAATAGTGATTCGGGACTTCTCCTGGCTGAAGATTCTTCAGGTTACGTTGGGCCGGTACAGATGCCGAGTTTCATCCAGCGTTCCGGACACATAACTCTTCTGGAGGACTCTTCGCTTCGCTCCGTCGTAAGCGTACTCAAAAACGGTATTTGAACCATTCGCGATCTTCACCAGCCAGTTCCACGCATCGTACGTTGCCGTAAAACTGCTGGCCGGCGAAGCAGGCTGCGGCATCGTTGTCATGTTTCCGGCGGCACTGTAGGCCGGAGTCACCCACGACGGACCGGTTGTCTCAGTGATGCTGGTAATCTCATTGACATTATTCGATGTCCGCGACTGTTCCAGATCCCATGTTCCGTTGCCGTTGTTGTCCTGATTGAAGTCTTCCCGGTTACCGGTTTCATCCAGCTTCCAGTCCTGAGCAAACGTCATGTTGCTGATGGACGTGCAGAACATCCAGTTCTCCCCGTTCCATTTACTGCAAACGCTGAATCGCATCGTACACATATTTCTCGTCAAAGAAATTTCCCTGCGACCGAGCCACCACGTTCTCACGCCAGAGCCGGTTTCCGGATCGGCTGTACCCGTACCTGATTCTGTCCACATCGGAAGCGAACAAGCGTGACGCCTATCTTCGTTCCCGAAACGTCCGTCGAGCGCGTTCACTAAGTTCGCTCACGCCACAATGCGACCCACAGAGATACCAACTCTCGAACAAGCCCGCTTCATCAAACCGAATAACTAAGTATTGTTGGTTCGGCTCCAGTACTTTAAGTCATTCGTTTACGAGCCTCGCTGGTTCGGGGCCAACCCAATACAACAAATCCCAGTCGTATTTCGAGTAGAGCCAGGGCCTATCTGTATCTGCTATGGCGACAACTGGCTGCATCTGCTCGCGTGTCAATGATG
This sequence comes from Fuerstiella sp., assembly GCA_040222735.1. Classification (GTDB taxonomy): domain Bacteria; phylum Planctomycetota; class Planctomycetia; order Planctomycetales; family Planctomycetaceae; genus Fuerstiella. The sequence goes on from JAVKCM010000194.1 coordinate 2,807, forward strand.
CTCCAAGCAGATCGACGAGTACATATCTGTCCTCTCTCACAAGATAATGTTCGACTAAATCTCCGATCATCCTGAAGCGGACGGCCGCCTGGCCCGCGCTGCCCGTTCCCCCAGATATCCATTGCTCACGGTCGAAGGGAGTGGACTGAATTGAAACAGGACATCGAAGCATGGTCCATGCGATAACGCACAGCAAGACTGCGGCGAGGCCACCGATCCCAAACTTCTTTGAATGCACCCTCAATACGTTCATTTCGGATGATTGTCTTTACCCCACGCCCACGAATGCAGAAACACCAGAGCAAAGGGCAACGATGGTGTCAGCACGTTTGGAAGGACTACACCCACAACAAGTATTGCGGCTTCGACGCGACGACTGGGGTCTCCATTTACCTGACACTTTAGCGCAAATGAACCGGTAAAGAGGGTTAACAGTGAAAGCGGGAAACCATTCAGTAAGAACAACAGGTACATGTCTTGCCATGAAAGCGCCTGGATGTTCCTGATGCAATTATGAACAGTATCAGGAAGCAAATAGAATGCGATTGCGGCGACGACAATCTGACTCGCCGCAAAGACACGGCACCATGCCGACAGTCTGCTAGATGACCCCACGTTCAGCTTACCCCAGAAGGACGATACACTGTAGATGCCAAGGGGGTACTCCGCCGCCAACCATTGACCCCCAATCAACGATCAGCATTTCCACCACTTCTATCAGCAATTCGATTGCTCTTTGCAGCTTGCTAAGCTGTTTTCTTATCGAGATCATATCGAGAGCACAGCTTACTGCCCCTCCACCGGCAGTGTAGATTAGCTGCAGCCATTGGGCGATTCCGTCCTGCTGGTTACAGTTGCACGAGACTGTGACGACGTCAGCGACATCACAAACGCAGTCTGCTATGTTGACAAAGAATGCAAGTGGGCCTGTGGCGTTGCCAAAAATAGTCGCGTCGGCCATAGAAATCAAGCCACATACGCAACCAATAAAGTTCCCCCAATCCTTACTCAGGAGTAGCTCACAAAGTGGAATCTGACGACCACTTGGATCGCTGAATAGCGTGGGTATCGCGCGGCAATAGACATAGAGACTAAGCGAATCCGCATACCCAATCGGATCTCTCTGCATCCAGGATCCAAGTGCCACATTCAGCACGCGATTCCTGACATGAAACAGTGTCGTGGCATTTTCAAATCGATATCCGGCGTAGAGAACTTCGAGATCTTTGGTGTTTGTTGACGCTGCAAATGCTGCGGTCAGGAACTCGGGCATCCCATAAGCGTCATAGTTGAACCGCTGCTGCACCGTTCCTGCGGTATCGACAACCGAGGTCACATTCCAGTTGGCATCCTGCAGGGCGTAAAGCCGCTCATCCAGTGTTCCGTTAGCAGTGGTGTCGCGATCCCGCAAAATGAGGTCGTCGATATACCGCAGTCCCCACACAAACTGTCGCTCCGGATCCGAAGACGAGTCAATTCTCTCTTCCACCACCTGCCACTGACTTGGCTGCGTGTAGTACAGGTGCCTCGTCTGATCGAGACTCCCGGACACATACTCTTTCTGCACGGCCCGTCGTTTGGCTCCATCGTATTCGTATTCCGATACTGTGTCGGAACCGTCCACGACCTTCACCAACCGATTCCACGCATCGTACGTTGCCGTATAGCTGTTGGTCGGCGAAGCAGGCTGCGGCATTGTCGTCATGTTTCCAGCGGCACTGTACACTGGAGTCACCCACGATGGACCTGTTGACTCAGTGATGTCGGTGATCTCATTGACGTCGTTTGACGTGCGTGACTGCTCCAGGTCCCACGTGCTGTCACCGTCACTGTCCTGCTTGAATCCAGACCAATTGCCGGTTTCATCGAGCGCCCACTCCTCCGCAAACTGGAGATTGCTGATCGACGTATGGCTGCCGTTCAGTTCTCCACGTTCCATGTCCTGAAGTCGCTGAATCGCGTCGTAGACGTACTTCTCGTCAAAGTATTTGCTTTGAGCGAGAGCCACAACGTTTTCGCGCCACTGACGGTTTCCTGATCGACCATACCCGTATTTGATCCGGTCAACATCAGCCGACGAGTCGTAGTCATACCAGTAGCTGTCGTCAATGCGCCCAAATCGATCGATTCCGTGGTAGATGTCACCCGTGTCTGAGTCATTACCCCCGGCAGTACCGACCAGCGTGTACTTCACGTCAGGTTCTGTGTAATCGGTCTCAACAAATGTCCGCAATCCCAGGTAACTGTAGTCGGCCAGATGCGTCGAGGAGCCGTCGTCATCGACGATCGATGCGATTCGCGACAGTGCATCCGGCATCGATCCGGATGAATCGTAGTCATACGAGATCTCCCGGCCGTCAGGATACGTGATCGACGTCGGCCGAATCGTGTTGTCAGCTCCACTGGCATAATCGTACTGCACGTTTGGCGTGCTCATGACGTTCACGGTGCCAGCATGAGCCTGATAGTCATGGGTCAGCTGGCTGAAGTTGTTGTATGTGAACTGCACCTGGTTAACGACGTTGCCCGACGTGACGCTGGCATCATCCCATGACGTCACTTTCTCCTTCATGCCACGCACTTCGTATTCTGTGGATATTCGCCTCACGCTGCCGTCCACACCGGAGCCGAGCGTGGTGACGCGATCGTGCGTCTGTCGTCCCAGCTTGTCGTAATCAAACTCATGGACGGTCCCACCCTGATCCGTGACCTTCGTCGTTTCCTGAAGCCGATTGTATTCAAACAGGATCACGTCGGAGCTGTCCACGGAATCGGGATAGATCTCTTTTCGTTTCAGCAGTGATGAAGCGACCTCTGAGTCCGAAAGCGTCGTGCCATAAACATACTGCGTCACCTGATTGCCGGTTGACGCATTGTCGGCGGTGAGAGACTCAACATTTCCATCGGCGTTATAGGCGGTGTGGACTGTGATATTCTGGTCAACAGATCCTGCACTTGAAGATGAGGACGATGACCCCGTGGGATTCATCACGCGTTTTGTCTCTCGTCCGACGTCATCGTATTCATATTCAGTGGTCAGGCTGTCCGCATCGGTCATGCTCTCGCGATTACCCGCGGCATCGAAATCCGTCGATGTCACCAGAATGGTGTCGGACCGGGAAGGGATTGTCGAAGAGCGGCTAAGGGCAGATCCGCCATTCGTGCCATAACGGGCTGTAGCGACTGTGCGTCCCAGTGCGTCGGGATACATGGCCGAATTATCGACCCGTGCATTTGGTGTGGTAGAGGGAGATTTCAGCTCTCCTGTCTGAGACGACGGAGCATTGTGGTATCTCAGTCGCTGGCGCACCTCAATCCTGTTGTTCGCATCATCGTAGTCGGTTTCAGCCTGTTCGATGATGACATCGTCGCTTACCGAGCTGGCGTCAGCATACGAAGTTTCGTCTGTGTCGTATCCGGAGTAACGAGTCGTTACCCTTCCGAGACTGTCATACGACGTTTTGGCAAACAAGTCAGAACCAGCGGGCAGCTGTTTGATGGAGTTCCCGTCCGCGTCGTACCAATTGTTGTCCGTCAGGCTGTTGCCCACCGTGCCGCTTGATGGATCCACTGCGTAGCGGATGGACTGGTAGATGCGCCCACGGTTGTCGAACTTTGTTTCGGTACGCGCGATCAGGTTGCCCGTGTCAGCTGTATCATATCGCTCCTGTTTGATGACCCGATTCAGATTATCATACGTGACCTTCTCGTAGAAATCTTCTTCTCCATCGGTGTCCGTTCGCCGGTCCCGATAGTCGTACTCGTAGGCAGTGACACGAGTCGTTGATGCGTCAACGTGCCGGGTCAATTCCGTCAGGTTCCCGTTGCCTCCAGCATTGCCATTGTCGTACTCCATGCCGGTGATCTGAACCATATTGTTGCCGGCTGCTCCGCCGCCGGACGGATCATTGGCGGTGGCGCCCGTATCATCTGTACCGATCCACGACTCAACGATCTGACTTTGTACATCAAACACGTTAAACGCGATTGTGCCTCCCGGAGACTCCGTGCGATTCCGCCGCTTCATGGAATCGTAACCGTACTTCGTCTCGTCGTAGTTCGTGCCCGACGTTCCGGCTCCGGTCGTGGGGATCGTGTGATAAACACGCTGGCTGCTTTCGTGGCAACAATCGGTGTACTGAAACGTCGTCCAGCGCGTGTAGCTGCTTTGGGCGAAGGTGTCCGTCGGCACCAGCTTTCCTGCCGTCGATGCGCGTGTCGCCTGAATCCGTTCCGTTGGTTTACTGGCAAGATCTGCCTTGGCGATGTGGACGGGATTTACAAGCATATAGCTGTAGCTTCCTGCCGAGCCTGTTGCATACCCGTTACCAACACGGACTTCACTGCCGGATGTGTCGCTGGAATAGATCATCCACGCAGCGCGGCGGATCGGTGTCGCAGTGCCACTGATGTCGATGGTGTGGGAAGGACCAAGAACCTGTGTCGGCCGCCCTCGATCATCGTGCTCGAAATCGGTGACAAGATTCAGGCCACCTCCTGAAGGCGTCGTCCAGCCGGCCGGCCCATCGGTTTCGATGGAAGTATCGACATCCTGAATCCGCTGGGTGACAGCGCCTGAGGGAATGTCATATTTCGTGCGGGTGATAAAACCTCGTGGATTCATTTCCCACGTGAGGTTCCCGTACGCGTCGTAGTATTGTTTGCTGCTGGTGGATGTTCCCGGGCCATTCTGATCTGTCGAAACCGTCGGCCAGGTGAATGTTTTCTCCTTGATCTGAGCCGTGTCTTCATACCACGAGTAGCTCAGAGTGGTTTCCAGGGGTGTGGATGCATCCTTGTAAATTGTTACCTTTGAGAAGAACCAGGCCTCGTGAGCAGCAGGGCCGGACGACCCTGAACTGGAGCTGCTGCTACTGTTTCCACCACCGCCACCCAGCACGTATTCCCATTCTCGAATTTTTTCCGGTGTTCCCTGCTCACCTTCCTGCACGCTCATCCTACTGAGAAATCCGGATGCAGCGTGGCGATCATACGTTGTGATCAACCCGGCAGAGTCTCTCAGATACTGGTAGCTGCCGCCGGTCTTATTCAACAGATCGGCCTTTGATTCGTCGTAGCCGCTGATCGCTGCCGGACTGGCAATCAGGATGGTCTGATAATTCTCATCGTATTCTCGGAAGTGACACCACTCATCAGTGCCCGATTTGTGTACCTGCAGCATCGTGCGACCGGCACAGTTTGTGTACACGATGTTTTGAGAACTGTCCGGCAGAGTTTCGACAGTCTTCCATTTCCATGAATTAGGGCCATCGCTGAACTCACTTTCTGAGTAGCTGAATGAGTAACTTCGAGAACCGCCCTCGATTGATTCCTCCGTGACTCTCAGTTCGTCATCATATTCAAAATAATAATCCGCATACTGAGCCACGATGGCATCGCTGGCTTCGAATGGGTCGGAGACAGACGGGTCATCGCTGAGCCGCTTGAATGAATCCGGATTCACCACATATTTCAACAGATGAACGTACTCCGGTTCCGGCGGTGGATTAGAGCTTCCCGAAGACGAAGAGGAACCGCTGCCTCCCGAACCGCTGCCGGAGCTGGATCCGCTCGGTTCTTTGTAGTATCGGTAATAGGTTGTGCCTCCCGAGATCCACGCGGTGCCGTTCCAATGCTCCTTAACAACTGTCTTCAGATCTTCACTCGCACCGTACTCATCAAACAGCCCGTAGTAGGTATATGCTGCCCGTTCAATATTCTGCCAACTCCCTGTCCCCTCCTTCCGCTGCAGGGTTACAGACTCAAGGCGAATGTCATACGGGTTCGACCACTCGTAATTGAGTCGTTCCGATACTGTTGTTCCGTCGACATCCGCAGTTTGACTGATTGAAGAAACAAGTGTTCCATTGCCGTTACCCTCTTCAATAAGGATGGTGTGGCCACTTCCTGTATTCACCTGTGTTGCTCGCCCTGTGATGGAATCAAACAGAATCTCAGTTCCATCCTGTGTCGCTAAGGTGAATGTTTTGCCGGGTCTGTCGAGTACCAGCGAATTCTTCTGACCGAATGTCGGAGCAAATGTGTCCTCCGCGGTTTCCTCAAACCACAACGGCTGGGTCGCATCGTTCATGACCGCAATGAAAGGATTTGTCTCACCCGGAAGCGATGTGCTGACCAGCTGAGGCCATTGCTTTATCAACCAGTTAAATCCGTTTCCTCGTGTTTCCGGTACTGTCAGACGATTGGCAAACGATCTTGAATGCGCCAGAGTGAATCCCATGCCAGAAGACTGGACATCGGTTACTCTCAATTGGATTTCACCAGTTGCGTAGCGGATAGGCCATTCACTGGAACTTCTCGCGCATCGACCAGAACTGCAGGATGCCCCTGAATCTGAAGCCCCCTGACAGGACTCAAGACCACAAACTTCACAACACGCCGGATTCTCACAGCACGCCGCCTGAGCTTCCTCTTCGCTCAAATTCTCGGGGTCCAGGTACGTGAAATCGGACGTGCAGCAGTTACTGGGCTTGTAGGGATTGCACTCAGGAACCGGCATGAGGACAACTGGATACGTACTTGGCTCACTCGCAGTAATCTCTGCAGTCATCCCTGTGGCTTCACTCGGATCACAGCCACAGCAAATGCAG
>JAVKCM010000195.1:0-6651 GCA_040222735.1 Fuerstiella sp.
ATCGTCAATCGTTACGCACGTTCCATCGCACATGATCGCATTTCCTTTGCGGGATTCGGTTTAAGCACCATAATCATGCAGGGAAATGCGATTTTTTCATACCTCGATTTAGCGGTATTGGCCTTACGGCACTCGGCTCACTCTTGAGTTCTCTGATAACGACCGGTGTCGACCCCGAATTTGTGGGTAACGACAAGGCTGGAAGCCCCAGCTACGGGTGGTTTTGGTGGTGCGGAAGCTCTACCTGCGTCTGCGGCCGGAAACACGGCGTTTTGCGAAGCGCCAAACGAAAAAGCCGCCTGACCGGTGCGACGGGCCAGGCGGCTCTATTCAGGTGCCGTCTTAATTGAAGAAAACGGCGTACAGGCTTTCGAGCACGGGCTGTTCAATATTCAGGGAACGCAAAGCAGGGTCAGCACGACAGCAGGGCCGACCGGAAGTAAGGGCTAAGAGACATCGCCGGTCAGAACGGTTCGGCTCAAAAGTGGCAAACGGCAAAGCGGTCGCGATTCAGTCTTGATCACCGCTGGTCACAAATGTCTGCCGCGTGAGGCAAAATGGAATGCCGATCCCTTTTCTTCAACTGAGATCTCAGTAAGATTTCGCATGCTTCGGTGGTCGGCGCTTCCGGACGACCTGTTGATGTTTAATCCCACGTCCTGCCAGAATACTTGCCGGCAGGACAGCATTGCCGGGGACAGGCAGGAGATCTTTATGGGTGCAGTGACCGCGGCGACCAGAAACGGATCTGCCAAAAAGCCATCGCCATCGCCATCGCCCGCGGCCGCAACAAAGTCGCTGTTGAAAGAACGCGCTTACAGCGAACTGAAACAGTGCATTCAGGATTCCACATTCCAGCCCGGGGCGTTCTTGTCAGAACGCCAGCTGGCCAGCCGGCTGGGGATGAGCAAGACACCGGTGAAAGCTGCTCTGGAACGGCTGGAAGCAGAAGGATTTATCAGTGTTTCGCCTCAGCAGGGCATCGTCGTTCGCGAATTGTCGGTGCATGAAATCGTCGATCTGTTCCAGATCCGACAAGCTCTGGAAAGTTTTGTGCTGCGGTCTGTCGCGGGCAGACTGACAGACGACGAAGCGAATCAGGTCAGGGAAAATCTGAAGCAGCAGCAACGGGCTGCCGCAGCAAACGACATTGCCGCAGCCGTCCGGCTGGATGCTGACTTTCACGCGATGTTCTGCGAATTCCTGGGCAATCAGGAAATCATCCGCGTGATGGCCCAGCAGCGCGAGCGTGTTCACCGGGTTATTAAACGAGTGTTCGAACAGGACGCAGATCGACTTACGGGCAGCTGCCACGAGCACACCGCGATTGCCGACGCAGTGATCGATGGTGATGCCGACCGGGCGGCCGCTGCGATTTCGGAGCATCTTCATTATGGCAGGCAGTTACTGTTGTCGCCCCGTCGGCGTTAGAAGCCGAGTTCGTTGCCTGACGGTGGCCGGATGGATGTTCCTGGCGACCGGCGGATTATTGTGCGCCGAAGATGCGCCGACGTTTTTCAGGGGGCTGAATCTGAACGGTCCGCCGGTGACCATTGACGGTCATCTGTGGGAAGGCCGCGATTCCGAAAACTACACCTGCCGCGACAAAGCCTTCGACAATCAGAATGTCCCGCTGCTGCCCTCCACCGATGCTGCCAGAGCGGAAATGATTCGCAGCAGTCGCTGGGGTGGCAACCGAGTGGAACTGAAGAATATCCCAAACGATTCGTACACTGTGTTTCTGTATGTCTGGGAAGACAATAATGCGGAGACATATTCGATTTCTGTCAACGATCGCGAAGTTCAGTCGCGATACAACAGCGGAGTGACCGGACACTGGGACCGTCTGGGGCCGTGGTACGTGGATGCCACGACATCGCAGATCGTGATCGCCAGCAGCGGAGGAACCGCAAACTTCTCCGGTGTCGAAATCTGGCGCGGCAGGCATGATGGTGTTTATGCAGAGCCGCTGAAGCCGGAGGATCTGGCCTTCTTCGAAAGCCGCATCCGACCGCTGCTGGTGAAACACTGCTACGAATGCCACAGCGCTGAAGCGGACGAACTGCAGGCAGCACTGCTGGTGGATTCACAGCCCATGCTGCGTCGCGGAGGTGTGACGGGGCCGGCCGTGGTTCCCGGGGACGTGGAACACAGCCTGCTGATTGAAGCCGTGCGGTACGAAAACGAAGATATGCAGATGCCACCGGACGGCAAACTGGCGGCGGCCGAGATTGCTGATCTGGAACGCTGGGTCAGCATCGGAGCACCGGATCCTCGTCATACGGCCGCCCGCTTTGTTCGCCGGACCATCGACGTCGAAGAAGCTCGAAAATTCTGGTCACTGCGACCTCTGACAGAGCCTGTTGTGCCTGCCGTTCGTGATACGTCATGGCCATTCAGCGATATTGACCGGTTCATCATGGCCCGTCTGGAACAGCAGCAGCTGGATCCTGTCGGGCTGGCCGACAAGCGAACTCTGATTCGCCGGGTATCCTTCGACCTGACCGGCCTGCCACCTTCGCCCGATCAGGTTGAGGCCTTTCTGGCAGATGAATCGCCCGAAGCGTTCGAACGAATCGTCAATCAGCTTCTCGAATCACCTCGTTACGGCGAGTACTGGGGGCGGCATTGGATGGATCTGGTGCGTTATGCGGACACAGCCGGAGACAATTCAGATTATCCGGTGCCGCAGGCCTATCTGTACCGCAACTACATCATCGATTCGTTCAATGCCGACAAGCCGTACGATCAGTTTCTGTGCGAACAGATCGCCGGCGACCTGCTGCCTGCCGAAAACGAAGCTCAGCGCAATGAACAACTGATCGCAACCGGCTATCTGGCCATTTCGCGACGGTTCGGTTCAGTGATTCAGGATTACCCTCAGCATCTGACCATAGAAGACACCATCGATAATCTCGGACGTACGGTACTGGGTCTGACAATCAGCTGCGCCCGCTGCCACAATCACAAGTTTGACCCGGTTTCGCAGGACGATTACTACGCGCTATACGGAATCTTCAACAGCACGCGTTATCCGTTTCCCGGGATCGAACTGGATAAGAAGCCGCGTGATTTTGTGCCGCTGGTGAAGAACGGGAAACCGTCTGATCAGCTGGCCTATGCGGTGGCCGAGGGCACGGCCGCGGATGCCCCGCTGCAGCTCCGTGGCGAACCGTCCAAACCGGGCGATGTGGTGCCGCGTCGCTTTCTGGAAGTGCTGGGCGGGCAGCTGCTGCCGGACGAGGCCGTCGGACAAAGCGGACGGCTGCAGCTGGCCGAATGGCTGACGGCGGCCGACAATCCCTTGACCCCGCGCGTGATGGTCAACCGCCTCTGGCAGTATCACTTCGGCAGCGGGCTGGTCCGGACGCCCAGTGATTTCGGCAGACGCGGGCAGGCTCCGACGCATCCCGAACTGCTGGACTGGCTGGCCCGGTGCTTCGTCGCGGATGGCTGGTCGATCAAGCAGCTGCATCGAAGAATGCTGCTGTCGCGCGTTTACCAGCTGGATTCAAAGGATGTTGCGGAAGAATCCACGACCGCTGTCGGCCGAGTTGCGACTGTGGATCCGAACAACGAACTGCGAGCACGTTTCAGCCGTCGCCGCCTGGACGCAGAATCGCTGCGGGACACGCTGCTGCTGCTGAGTGGTGAGCTGAACGAAACAATGCCCCGTGAACCTCACCCGTTTCCGCCGGCAGACAAATGGCAGTACACCCAGCATCACCCGTTTCGGGATTCCTATGAGACCAACCATCGCAGCGTGTATCTGATGACCGCGCGTCTGAATGCTCGACCGTTTTTCACCACGTTTGACGGGGCCGATCGCAATGCCAGCACGGCTGTGCGTGACAGTTCGGTAACCACGGTGCAGTCGCTGTATTTTCTGAACGATGAATTTGTCCACGCTCGTGCTGAAAAATTTGCGGCTCGGCTGCTGTCAGAACGCAGTGACGAAAAGGCCCGGCTGGTGAGGGCGTTTGAATTGACGCTCAGCCGACCCCCGACCGCTGACGAACAGAGTTCAGCGCTGGCCTGGTTTGCAGAACTGCAGCAGCAGCTGGCCGATTCCGGGACGGCCGGGGATCAACGCGAGATCGCGGCGTGGACCAGTTTTGCCCGAGTCCTGTTTCGTCTGAATGAATTCCTGTACGTAGACTGACCGCCGTGACGGTTGGTGGTTGGTGGAAAATTTCGCGTCTGCACAATGATCCGAAACGGCTGATCACCTCAGCTTCGCAAAATTCCGGTAGAATCAGAAGTTCGTCAGAGTCATCGTTATGAACCAATTCAGTTTCCATCGCCGTGGAATGATTCGATCGCTGGTCGGTGGGTCCGTCCTGCTGCCCGGCATTCTGTCAGAATTGCTGGCCGCCGATGCTGGTGGCCAGCCATCGGCCAGCAGTCCGCTGCCGTCCGGACCGCTCGCCCCCAAACCGTCTCATTACCCCGCCCGGGCGAAACGGGTGATCATGATCTTCGCCACGGGAGGCGTATCTCACATCGATACGTTTGATCCGAAGTCATCCGCCAATGGCCGGGATGGCAGCGGTAAAGACAAACTGATGGGCAGCGTGTTTCCGTACAGTGCCAACAAGCGGTGCGGAACCGAAGTGTCGGACCTGTTTCCTCATCTGCGGGAAGCCATGGACGATATCTGCGTGATTCGGTCCATGAAATCCGCGCACTTCGATCACACCGAAGCGGCGGTTGGCATGCACACCGGTTCGCCCACGTTTGCTCGACCCAGTATGGGATCATGGCTCAGCTACGGGCTGGGCACGATCAATCAGGATCTGCCCTCCTTTATCGTGATCGCGCCCCACCTGCCGTATGGTGGAACGCAGGTGTATGCAAGCGATTTTCTGCCGGCCTATCATCAGGGTACGCGAGTGATTCCCGGCGAGCACCCGATCGACAACCTGGTGCCGCGGACGTCGGATGTCAGACTGCAGCAGCTGGAACTGGGACTGGCGGACGCGTTCAACCGGCGGCACCTGCAGTCGCGGCGGGAAGATACTCAGCTGGCAGCGCGGATCAAGGCCTTCGAAACGGCCTTTCAGATGCAGACGGCCGGGCCTGAGGCTTTTGACGTCAACAGTGAAGATGACCGGACGCTGGAACTGTACGGTCTGAAGCGAGGCGACACAAAAAGTTTTGCGTGGCAGTGTATTACAGCCCGGCGGCTGGCCGAACGTGGTGTCCGGTTTATCGAACTGGTCGACAGCGGTTCACGTCCCAACTGGGATTCGCATGGAGAAATGAAAGAACATATTCCGCTGGCCAAAGCATCTGATCAGCCGCTGGCCGCCCTGATCCGCGATCTGAAGGAACGCGGACTGTTTGAAGAAACACTGATTGTCTGGGCAACGGAATTCGGCCGCACGCCCACCCGCGAAGGCAAGAACGGTCGTGGTCATCATGGCAACTGCTTTTCCGTCTGGCTGGCCGGTGCCGGCATCAGAGGAGGCATCGTGCACGGGGAAACCGACGACATCGGTCGTGAGATTGTTCGCGACAAGGTCGATGTACACGACCTGCACGCGACTATTCTGCATCTGATGGGCATCGATCATATGCGTCTGACCTACCGCCACGCCGGCCGCGACTTCCGCCTGACCGACGTGCACGGAAATCTGATCGAAAACATCCTGACGTAAGAAACAGCAGTTCGCGAATTCCACGCAGTCTGTCGGCCGGCCCTGAGAAACCGTAGACAAGCGAAGAATCACTTCAGAAGCGTCTCAGGATCCGAGACACACGTCTGAACTCTGCCGCATCGCCGCACGGTTGCCTTCGCGCCGGCACACCATTTTGGTCCCTTGGGGACCTTAATCACCGCTGTCGGCCGGCCTTGAGAAAACCGTAGTGTGACAAGCGAAGGATCATTTCAGAAGCATGGTGTCCTTCCGGTAAGCGTGCAATCGCCGGATTTTTCGTTATCCGGCTCCGGAGGGGTGATTTGGCGGTGCGTGCGGGGCTCAGTCCTGCGAGAGCGGTCGGGAATTTTCCGCGTCCGGATCACAGCGTTTCCAGCATTCCGTCGCCGGTTTGTGCCGCATGCTCCAGACGTTCACACAGGTCCAGAAGCTGATCCTGAACTCGGCCGCCGTTCATCTGGTTGATGGAGATGCTGGCACACATTGTTGTCCAGCGGAGCCCCCGCTTTCCTCAGGAACAGCGTCAGCCGGTCCCAGCGTTTCAGCAGGTAGTTGATGGCCTGGCCAAGGGCTGAATTTTGTTCGACCTGTTTGTCGTCAAGCTGCCCGCACAGCCACGTCTGCAGATCGTCCATCACCGGCTGGCTGTGCGTCTGATGCCAGCCGAGCCGTGCTTCCGCAGACATGTTCTGTTCACGCGCGATCTTGTCGTTGTGATAAATCACTTTGAAGGCTTCGATCACGTGACGACATTCGGCGGAAAACCGGTCATGGATCTCCACGAAGTTGCGACGGCCGTGTGCCAGACAGTTGGCCACGATCGTGTGCAGTTCTTTGGGCAGATTCCGCCCGAGCCCGTCGCACATCTGCACGGGCGCTTCGAGCTGCGCCGCCCGATGCTGCAGCACCGTCGAAAGATTTTCTCCCGCATGTCGACGGCCACTGAAGAACAGTGCGATCCGCGCACCGTCAAGTGTGGCAACCACGCCTG
>JAVKCM010000196.1:0-11045 GCA_040222735.1 Fuerstiella sp.
TGTCGTTTCTTGGGTGTGGGCTGGTGGGCCCCCCCCCCCACAACTCTCGTCAGCGTTGGGTGGGCAACTCGGATTCTTTTGCCGCGGCAGACAAATGTCTCGGTGGATTCGGTGTGAGCACGGTCATGGAGACCTGCGGTCAATGGTGTGGGACGGTCGGGAGACCGTCCCACAACTTGCGTCAGCGTTGGGTGGGTAACTCGGATTCTTTTGCCGCGGCACACGCATGTCACGGTGGATTCGGGCTGAGCACGTTCATGGAGACCTGCGGTCAACGGTGTGGGACGGTCGGGAGACCGTCCCACAACTCCAGCCTGGAGATCGACAAGGTTTGCAGGCAGGAGTGACAAAGCAGCCGTCAACAGCACACCAGCCAGTGGGCGACTCCACACCTTGCGCTCAAACATCCGCTTTTTCAACGCGTCACGGTCCATCATACAAGCGATCGGGTGTACCGCGGCGCATAAGCAGGCTCGGTATCCTGAATATGATACCGAGCCATTGCGGGTGATCGTTGAATTCGGGGCAGCCGGTTTACATTCGATACCTTGGATTTTCGCGACTGAAATCGATGGCGACCAGTTTGCTGGACAGGTTCAGATCTGAGAACGAGTAGTTTTCGATCAGGGTGGCCTTATCCAGTTCTTCTTCGGTCAGACCGTCGGCATCCGTTGCCCAGGTGAAGTTTCGCACCATGACCGGGATGTGGTATTCGGCGTCCATCATCATCACGGTCTTCCGGTATATCTCACAGAATTCCGGGCTTTCGTAGGTTACCAGGAAGACGTAACACTTGCGTTGATCGAATTCCTGGTCCGGCAGTCGCACACAGCTGACGCCGTGGCCTCGCTTCAGGTCGGCTTCGCGGTGTACCAGAATCTGTTTGATCATTCCGACCACGCCGGCCTGAGTCACGGGGTAGCGGGATTCTGCTCTGGCATTGGCACAGTTCGGATCGATTCGCAGAGCCGGCAGAATTCGTTTGATACCGCCGAACTTGACGGTCATGCAGCCGTCTTCGTATTCGTCGCTGTACAGTACCTGCCGTCCGCGTTCGCCGTTCTTCCACTTCATGTACACGGCAAAGTGCGGCGAATGCTGTACCTTCATGTCGATGATCTGCGGTTCCTGCAGGTCGCCGTTGATGCGTTCTTCCTTTTGAAAGACGACTGTATAGTCGCTGACGTTTTCCATGAAGCGAGCACCGTCCTGCAGCATCAGCGTGCAGAACTTCATCGTTTCCATGCTGTCCAGCATGCCGCCTTCCGTCATTCTTTGCGGCTCGGCAAGCGCTCTGGAATCCGGCGGTTCGTTTTCCATGTCCTTGAAGTTCCGAGCGACAAGGTCGGCGGCCTCAGGAGGCATGGGGACAATGGTGTCGGTGGCGAACGCGGTCAGGCTGCTGCTGGAGTGGGAAATCGAAACGTCTTCGCCGGCGGGCAGCGAGTCAAAACTGCAATGCAGAATTCCGACACTCAACACAGTGACACACGCTGCGACGAAGTTTCGTCGACCTGGCGAATTCCGGGGACTGACTTTCAGCATGTAGGGATAACCTCTTGGGAAAGGTCTGGTCACGTCGGGGAAGGTGACGGGACAACGTGCCAGACGGGCTGGGATTCGAGACGTGGGAACCGGACGAAACAACTCCTTGCTGGTTCCTGCTGTCACCGGACTCCATCCCGGGAAGAGTTTGCTATCTGAGGTGCGGCGTCGCGGAAAAGTTTTTGTGAAATCCTGTCTAAATCCCAAAGACAGAGCCTTCACGCGAAGGGTGTACTGATTTCGGTGACCTGACGTCCCTGAACAGTAACGTAATCCGTGCGGGCTTCGCTGAGTAAGAGGGGAGATTCCACGCCGCTGCAGAATCATTGATCGTCTGCGGAACAGGCTGCAAAACGGGAGGATGGCAGAGACTGCCGAAGTTTGGTCCAGACTGATCCCCTGATCGCGTCAACGGCAGCCCGAGCCCGATCACTTGCGCGACTGATCCAGCTTCAGCGGGCGAACCAGTTTGCCTGACCGGAACCCGATCAGTTGCTGAGCAGCGAGCTGCGGAATTCCTGCAGCACGTCCGGCGCGCTGAAGAATTCGGCTTCCAGCAGATCTTGAAAGTCTGTGGCCAGACGCGTTTCGACAATTTCGTTGCGTTCGGCCGTTCGTCCCTGCATTTCAGCGGCGCGGGCCTGTCCGAGCAGCGCCAGAAAACGCAGATCTCGCAGTTCGCTGGGGTTCAGTGACGTCTGTTCGTACAGCTCACTGAAGGCGCTACGGGCCGCCGCCGGATCCGGCGTTGATTTTGTCAGGTGATAGACACCCAGCTGCAGGCGTGCCCACAATGCTTCGCTCGACTTGGGATAGTACTGATAGACGGCTCTCCACGCGGCCTCGTTCCCCGGCAGCAGCAGGGCCCGGGCGTATTGCCGGGCGGCCGTTTCTTCACGCGGGAAGGCGGTTTGTCCCGCCGACAGCCGGACCGGTTCAAACAGCTGCCGGCCGACCAGAAATCCGATGACCAGGCACATCAGCAGGCCGCCCGCCAGCGTTTTCAACGGTGGCATCGACGACCTGACCCAGCTGGAAAACGTGGATACGTCGTTCAGCTCCGGACGCAGCGGAGCGTGCTCCAGTTTCTCGATCACCTGCAGCAGTTCTTCTGCGGAAGCAAACCGGGCCTCCGGATTCTTCGCCATCATCCGGTGAATGACCTGACACAACACTTCCGGCAGATCTCGCCGATAATGCGACAGTGGCTTCGGTTCTTCCTTCAGATGCTGCACCGCCACGCTGACTGAATTCTTGCCCGGAAACGGCGGCTGTCCGGCGAACATGTGGTAGCAGGTCACGCCAAATGAATACTGGTCGCTGCGATGATCCAGTTTTTCGCCCTGAATCTGTTCGGGACTCATGTACCAAGGCGTGCCCAGGGTCGTGCCCGCCTGCGTCAGGTTCATTTTCTCAGTCGTTTCATTCAACTGAGCCAGACCGAAGTCGGTGACCTTGGCGTCATTGTCCCGGGTCAGCATGATGTTTTCAGGTTTAATGTCGCGATGCACAATACCTGCATCCGAGGCCGCTCTTAAGGCGGCCGCGACCTGCTTCATCCATTTTACGCCGGTCAGAAAATCCGGAGGCCCGTGGCGTTTGAACCACTGGCTCAGATTCTGGCCCTGGACGTATTCCTGCACGATATAGTGCAGGTCGCCTTCCCGGCCGATCATGTATACCTGAACGATGTTGGGGTGGCTCAGGCCGCCCGCGGCCCGAGCTTCCTGTTCAAACCGCTTCAACAGGGAAGTTTTGCCGCTGACCGCGTCTTCCTGCAGAATCTTGACGGCCACCGATCGCTTCAGTGATGTCTGCTCGGCCAGATAAACTTCAGCCATGCCGCCGACACCCAGGCGGCGCAGCAGTCGGAAGTCACCAAGCGTGCGGTCTGAAAGATCACTTGAGACAATCTGCTTCGGAGGCGGGTTCTCAGCCATTCGGGTACTACTTGTAGGGTTCAGATCAGCACGGGGGCCTCAACGACCATCATCAGTCATGGCTCCATGGTGTTTCGACCTGGACCGGTTGCGAATTTTTTCCGGTCTCACGGCAACAAAGCCGTAGTCTGTCAGATGTGTGGTTGCCTGTCAGCCCGCATGACCAACAACTTTTCCCGGCAGCACTTCCGTTGCGGACCTGGCACGCTGAAACAAGACAACTAAATGACCTGCCTGATGTCGAATGGATACTCCACTTCCGGTCAGAGCCCGTCTCCTCTGCCGGGATAACGGGTGAGAAATATAGACTAATCCCAGACGGAATCCTGCGACGGGCGGGAATGTTCGTGCTGCCAGTCGATGGCCTGCGATGGAACTCGCATTTCCCACGCAGATTCCACCGGCGACGGTGTGTCTTCGGCAGGATGGTTCGGGCATTCAAGGGATTGAACTCGGTGAACATCAGCGGACCCGGATTCTGGTGTTCGCGGCGATGATTCGGCCGGAATCAGCAGAATGCCCGGGCAGGTCACTTCCCGTCCTTTGACGCGAACCGAAATCTGCGGCCACGATGCAGAAAGCGTCAGCTGCTCGTTCGAAGATTCCAGGCACAGCAGCGTGTCGCCGACCATGGCCGGACCGACGGACGGATGCCAGAAAATCGGCGACGGGGCTGCGATTTCATAACCCGATTCCGGTGTCAGCGGACATTCGCTGGCGCTGAATCCCACCACACTGGCCTGATCTGCCAGACGCCACTCATCCGCCATACCGAATTTTTCGTAGATGCGGTGGACCTTCTTCCAGATGTCGCCCAGTGTCTGACCGGCTCTGGAAAAGAACAGTCCTGTGGCATGAACCATGACCGCCTTCTGATATGCCTGCAGCAGCGCATCCGGTACTTCATCAAGGCAGATGGTACGCGTGACGCCGACGTGCAGGCCCCAGCGGCGGGCCACGCAGGAAATCACCGCGAACCGTTCGATCGGCTTTTCTCCGAACGTCCAGTGGCGGTATCGTTCGTTGCGGCCATCGGCGCAGACGTGGATTCGGGTGGCCGCGACTGTCCGCTTCAGCAGACGGTGACTGACTTCTCCGGCCACCTCGGCTTCGGTCATTCCCTTCCGCAGATGATGTCCGGTTGCTTCCACGGCATGGACAGCAACATGGCTCAGCATGCGCAGTCGTTCGGCTTCGAGAGCTGTCAGCGGCAGTCGCAGCTGGCGGACGGACCGCCGGGCACACCGCGTATCGGGTACGCCGCGGTCGCTGATGACCTGCCGTCCGCGACACAGATCCGAGACCAGCTGGCGATGCGGCTGAAACCACTCCCGCTGCTTCAGCTGAAAGCCCAGGGCAAAGGCTTCACGTTCGAAGATCTGAGCCGAGTCGACCGCATTGGTGGCGAACAGGCGGGCTTCCGGTGTAACAAAAATGCTGGTGTTGCAGTCTTCCGACGCACACCGGTTCAGGTCGGCGCCCGCCGTGAACCACGCAATGCTGGCAGGATCCTGCAGCAACAGTCCATCCGCGTCCAGCGCCTTCAACAGGCCTCGAACACGCTCGTGCTTGACTTCCACGTCCTGCTGACGAGCTTTGTCCTGAATCAGCAGTCGCTTCTCGTGCTGTGGTCTGCCAATCATGACGCTGTGCCTCAGGCTCGCTTTCTGTCAGCTCAGGACCGTCGACCGGAATGCCATTGAAGGGGTCCGAGCATCTGACTCATGAGCAATGGTAACGCCGGGTCTGCTGAGATGTGGCCCGGAATTCCCGATTTACACCGGTTTTTTCCGTCGATCCGGGCGTGCATGCCTGATTTACGGCCGCTGGCCTGCCAGAATTCGTGACACCTGTGCTGGCAGACACTGTTTCGACGCTTTTCCCAGTTCCCCCGTTCACCCGTTGCCAGCCCTGCCCTCGACCAGCCCCTGTCTCTACGGCCCGCATCCATGGCACGCCACGAATCCGATAAGGAAGACCTGATGGTCGAAGCGACCGCTTTGGCCGATCGAATCGAATTCACTTTGAACGACCAGGCCGAGGACGCGTTTCCCTGGCAGACAATCACGGCCGGTTTTCGACGGGATGGCAGTCTGACCGTCTATCTGGAACAGGATCCGTTTTATCAGTTTGATGTGGAAGGCCGCCTGCGCCGCGCCTTCGTCGACGGGTTTCTGTACCGCAGTCAGACTGACACGCTGGCCCGGCTGCACCGCGAACGATCGACACAGCAGACCACATTGCTGAGGTACGACCTGAGCACCGACGAATGCCGGCAGTTCCGGCACGTCATGCAGGCTCAGCTGAAGATGCTGTTGCAGCTGTTGCAGACCGGGCAGCTGTGCCTGCGACGAATCGTTTCCACTGACAACGATCTGCCCCGGCGACTGTGTCTGAGTCTGGATAAGATTCTGACGCACGACCAGAATTTTCTGTCACGTTCCATCAACCGACGCCGCTGAGGCCCTGCACTGATGATGAAGACTCTGATGCTGATGCGGCACGCTCATGCCGCTTCAAATAATCCCGCATGGTCCGACCACGAACGCCCGCTGACGGATCACGGTCGGCAGCTGGCCACGGCAACAGGAAAGCTTCTGGCCGAATGTCCGCCGGACTGCATCGTTTACTCAACGGCGACGCGAACCACAGAAACCGCACAGTTGATCGCTGCACAGTGCCCGTCGCCGCCCGCGATGTCTGCTCAGCAGAATCTGTATCTCGCTTCGTCGGCGGCGTATCTGGATGCGGCCGTCGAGCTCGGTGCCGCGGGACATCAGGCGGTGATGGTGGTTGGGCACAACCCAGGTATTGCCAGCCTTGTCAATCGATGGTCCAGAGAATCTCTGGCATTCATGCCCGCCACTGTTGCCATTCTTGAGCTGAATGTGAATGATTGGCAGGAACTACGTAGTGGGGGCAGGTTCCACCCGGAACTGACCGGGTATATCTCAGAGGGATTGCGGCACCGATAACCAGCGTGTCACGCAATTCGCCGAACCATGACACAGGCTGCATTCAGTGACACGGAAAATGAAGATCTGCTGGCTGCGCTGGCGTTGTCGATGATTTCCGGCATCGGTCCGCGAACGCACTCCGTGCTGCTGGAACACTTTGGTACGGCGCAGTGCGTGCTGGCCCGGTCTGCTGAAGAACTGCAGAATGTCCCCGGCATTGGTGCTGAGACGGCGGCACGGATCACGGCTCCCGAGACGCTGAACGCGGCTCGTGAGATGCTGAGTCGCTGTGCTGAACTGAACGTGGATCTGTTCTTCCGTCGTCAGCCCCGCTATCCTCGCGGACTGCAGGCAGTGCACGATGCTCCGTCCGTGTTGTACGTCCGCGGCACATGGAAACCGCAGGACGAACTGGCCGTGGCGATTGTCGGTTCCCGCCGCTGTACTCATTACGGTCGGCGCCAGGCAGAACGCCTGAGCGGCGCTCTGGTGCGGGCGGGTTTCACGATCGTCAGCGGACTTGCCCGGGGCATTGATGCGGCCGCTCACCGGGGCGCTCTGAACGCCGGAGGACGCACGATTGCGGTGCTGGCGACCGGCGTTAGGCAGATCTATCCTCCGGAACATGCCGACCTTGCGCTTGAAATTGTGAAGAACGGAGCTCTTGTCAGCGAATTTCCGCTGGATCAGAAGCCGCTGCCCGGACTTTTTCCTCAACGCAACAGAATCATCAGCGGGTTGAGTCTGGGAGTGATTATTGCGGAAGCGGCGCGTAATTCCGGTGCCTTGTATACGGCGCGGCACGCCATGGAACAGGGGCGTGAGGTCTTTGCTGTACCCGGTCCGGTTGACAGCCTGGCCAGTGCCGGCTGCCACGAACTGATTCGGGAAGGTGTTACCCTGATCCGCAATGTGGATGACGTGCTGACTGAACTCGGTCCGCTGTCCGGCCCGGCTACGTCACAGGAATCGACGACCGTCCACCATCCTCGGGAAATGAGTCTGAACGTACAGGAGAAGGAGGTTCTGAACCTGATCAGCACCACGCCCGTACACGTGGATGAGGTTCTCAGAACCACTCAGCTGGATATGTCCCGCGTGCTGTCGACACTCACGATTCTTGAGATGAAACGCTTCATCCGTCGTCTGCCCGGCAACATGCTGGTGCGAAACGTGTAGCCGGCGGCCAGACCGCACGGGCTAAGCCGCCGCCAGACCGGCTATCTTCACTCCTGACCGCCTCCGAAAGCCTGGGCGGCTTCCGCTACGAAAAGGGTGGTAGCGGAACTCGCCAGAGTTTCGGTCTCTGGTCAACACGCGTCCGAGCCGTACCATGCTGATGGTCACGCAGCCGCGAGACGTCACGGCCGGGACAGCTCAGGGTGATAGAATTCAGCTGCGTCATCTTTTGTCAGGCGGTGGTTCGTTGATCTGATGTCCCGGAAACAACCGGCACCTGCTTCTGCATCCGGCCATCTTCCATTTCATAGATCGTGTCAAACACGTCCAGCGCCCGATGATCATGAGTCACCACGATGACACCTGCGCCCTGTTCGTGTGCGACCTGCCGAAACAACTCCATTACCTGCCGACCCCGGTGGCTGTCCAGCGCCGCCGTTGGTTCATCGGCCAGAATCACACTCGGTCGATTCGCCAGCGCACGAGCCACCGCGACGCGCTGCTGCTGTCCTCCTGAGAGCATCGACGGCAGATTGTCCGCTCTCTCACCGACGCCCAGGTAATCCATCAGTTCCAGGGCTCGACGACGAGCCGGTCGGGCCGCCTGACCGTTAAGTTCCATTGCGATCTGTACATTTTCGACGGCCGACAGAAACGGAATCAGATTCGACTTCTGAAAGATAAAACCGATATGACGACGACGAAACGACCGCAGGCTGACCCTGGGCTGGTCGCCGTCCAGTACCAGTTGACCGCGGATGGTGATGCGTCCGGACGTCGGCGGGTTGATGAGTCCGACGGCGGTCAGAAATGTGGACTTGCCTGAACCACTCGGCCCCAGCAAAGCAACCACCTCGCCGCTTTTTACGGTCATGTCGGCATCTCGCATCGCCACGACCTCAGTGTTGCCGCTGCCGTAGATTTTCGTCAGCTGGGATGCTTCGATGGCACAGCCGGACTCAGCAGATTCGGTCATGACAGCGCCTCGTTGGGAGAAACCTGCAGGGCCTTCCAGATGCCCAGCAGGCTGGAGCCGACAGAGATCAGCAGCACGATGCCTGCCAGCTGAAGCAGATCCGATTCGGTAAGAATCACGCGCCGCGGGAACATCGGAAACACCCGCTGCCCGAGAACATAAGCGATGCCGAATCCAAGGATTCCCAGCATCAGCGCCTGCTGCATGATCAGTCCCAGAATCACACGGTTCGGTGCCCCGATGAGCTTCAGCAGAGCAATCGAATGTATTTTATCGAGCGTCAGCGTGTACAGAATCAGCGCCATAATGATGGCGGCAATCACGGTCAGCAGTACCCGGAACAATCCGATCTGGCGACGGATTTTTTCGACCGAGCCTTTCAGCAGCAGTTCTCGCTGCCCATTCGCGGTAAAGACGGACACATCGCCCCAGCCCGAGACGATGCGGGCGACCTGCTGCGCGTCCGCTGTCGGGGATATTGTGACCATCACCGCACTCATCTGCGGACGTGCGATGGCCGGAAGCCGGGCGGATGGCTGCCAGGCGTTATCAAGCAGGCCCGGCTGCCGGATGGCCGGTTCGAATAATCGTCCCCGGGCTTCCCGGGATCCTCGTTCCAGCCGCACCGCTTCTCCCGGAACATCAAACTGAATCGACTGCGCATCAGTGACGGTCACGAAGGCAAGTCCGTCGCCACTTGAGCTGATCATGCTGCTGGTGGTACCGACAATTGTGAAGGTTTCTCTGCCCAGCTTTATCTGTTCGCCGACAGACAGCCCCAGCGACTCGTCGGCAATCATTTCGAAGTGCGCCTGCCCCAGTGACCGGCCGGCCGTCAGAGGCACCCACTGCCCTTTGTCAGCGGGCCAGCTGAGCCCCAGCACAGCGATTCTCAGAGGGCTGCCGTGTCGCTCCCGCTGAATCGTGTGGTAGACGAATTCGCGGGCCTCCTCGACTCCGGGGACGGCCAGCGCCCGATGCACCAGGTTCGGCGGCACCCGCGACACTTCGGCAAACGGCCCCCGCGTGTTCTTCTGGACGATCCAGAGATCTGCTCCGATTCGGTCAATCAACAGCGTGGCATCTTCCACGATACCTCGATAGATGCCGCCCATCCCCATCACGATCATCAGCAGCATGCCGATTCCGACCGTGGTGAGTGCAAACCGCCCGAGATTGTGGCGAATGTCCCGCGTGGCCAGATTCATGGCGTCACCACTCGCGTGCCGTTCTGCAGTGAAGCCCGCGGGCTGACCGGCCTGACTGCCAGGTCGCCCTGCTGCAGACCATCCAGCACTTCGACAGCATCCCGGCTGCGCAGCCCTGTGGTCACGGGCCGCCAGACGGCCGTTCCATCAACATTCACAAAGACACCCGTATCGTCGTTCCGGCTGACCAGCAGCCTTGCCGGAAGAGTGCATACGTCGTTTTTCTGATCCACCAGAACATAGGCTTCGGCCCGCTGTCCCACCGCCCAGTTTTCGGGCAGTTCCAGTACCTCCACATCAACGATGAATTCACGAGTCTCGCGGTCCGCTTCCCGGCCCAGCCGAACAACAGTACCAGGATAGGATCGGTCCGGCTCAGATCGGAAGACGACTCGAGCCTGTTGGTTGTCCTGCAGTCGGGCCATCTCTGTTTCATCCACCCAGGCACGAATCCACAGCTGATCGGTCGAAATCAGTGTCAGAATGGAACTTCCGGGTACCACCACATCGCCCGCTTCCCGGTTTCGTTTCACGATCAGGCCATCAAAGGGGGCGTGAATCAGGGTGTCCTTCAGGCGTGCCTGGTGGTATTGCAGCGTCTTTTCGGCTGAAATCAGCTGCTTCTGTCCTTCAGTAATGGCAGCCTCGGCCCGCGCCACGCCCGCCACGGCCACGGCCAGCATTTCACTCGCCTTGTCGGCTTCATCCCGACTGACGGCATTCTGTTTCACCAGTGATTCCGTACGTTCCTGACTCTTTTCAGCCTGCGAGTAAACGGCTGTGGCCCGGTCCCGGTCTGTCCTCAGTCGGTCGATGGCCGCCTTTGCAGCCTCTACGTTGGCCTCCGCAATCGCTACCTGCTGTCTGAGTTCCTCATCGTCCAGGCGAACCAGCGGGTCTCCGGCCGATACCCGTTGTCCCTGATCGGTCAGAAGTTGTTCAATCCGGCCGGAAATCCGGGAACTGATTGTCGCTTCGATCCGCGCTTCAAGCGTTCCGGTGCCCATCACTTCAGCACTGATCGAACCGCGCTGGATCTGGTGGGTGACAACGGGAGTCGGTGCAAACTTCACCCAATAGATGATACCGCCCACCACTGCCAGAACTACCGCCACCTTCGCCGCGTGCTTCAGCCGGGCTCCGATTGTTGTCAACAGATGTGCCATAAAACAAGTCTCTTGATTCGTGCGGCGGTCATCCAACAGTCACACTCGGCAGTCAGCATTCAGGATCAAACGGA
>JAVKCM010000197.1:0-14114 GCA_040222735.1 Fuerstiella sp.
GTTGCTGAGTTGCTGAGTTGCTGAGTTGCTGAGTTGCTGAGTTGCTGAGTTGCTGAGTTGCTGAGTTGCTGAGTTGCTGAGTTGCTGAGTTGCTGAGTTGCTGAGTTGCTGAGTTGCTGAGTTGCTGAGTTGCTGAAGTCGCTGAGTTGCTGAAGTCGCTGAAGTCGCTGCGGTCGCTGCGGTCGCTCGAAGTCACAGACTCATGGCGAAATCTGACGGCGGCGGGTACGATCGTGTTTGAGCCGAATCTTTTCTTTGAAACGTTCCGGGAGCCACGTGATGATTTTCCGTCTGATCTGTGGTGTGTTGACGTGCTGGACTGTCGTGGCCGAATGTTCCGGGGCCGACTCAGCCTGACGAGTTGACGTCGGCGCCGTATTCTTCCAGCTTCTTGTACAGAGTGCCTCGGCCGATTCCCAGAATTCTGCACGCATGCGTCTTGTTGCCGCCGACACGTTCCAGCACTGACAGAATATGCAGGCGTTCAGCCTCAGCCAGCGTGATCAGTGCGTCATTGGTCGTCAGTGTATTGTCGTCGCCTGAGATACCCAGATCGGCGGGTTCGATTTCTGCACCGCGGGCCAGCACCACGGCTCGTTCCACGGCGTTCTTGAGTTCCCGGACGTTTCCCGGCCATGCATGTTCCCTGAGCAGCTGCATGGCTTCCGACGTGAAACGTCGCGGTCCCCGACCGACCTGACGAAGAAAATGATGCAGAAAGTGTTCGGCCAGCAGAAAGACATCGTCTCCGCGATCCCGCAGTGGCGGAATCCGCAGCTCAATCACGCGCAGACGAAAATACAGGTCTTCGCGGAATCGTCCGGCGGCTACCAGTTCCGGCAGATCCTGATGGGTGGCCGCCAGCACTCGGACATTTACCTGAATGGGTTCTGTTCCGCCGACGCGTTCGAACGGATGTTTCTCCAGAATGCGCAGCAGACGAGCCTGGCACGCGGCGCTCATCTCGCCGATCTCGTCAAGGAACAGGGTGCCGGTGTGAGCGCGTTCGAACTGCCCGATCCTGCGCTGATCAGCTCCGGTGAAGGCTCCTTTCTCGTGCCCGAACAACTCGCTTTCCAGCAATGACTCACTGAACGCCGCACAGTTGATCGGCACATACGGACCGGCATGTCGCGGGTTGGCTTCATGAATCATACGGGCTACCAGTTCCTTGCCGGTACCGCTTTCTCCGCGGATCAGCACCGTACTGTCGACCGGTGCGACCCGGGCGATCGTGTCAAACAGCTGCCGCACGGCCGGGCTGGTTCCGACAATGCGGTGTTCGCCGTGAACGGTGGACCGCAGCTGCTGATTCGCCAGCTCCAGGCGTTCCCGGTGATTGAAATTCTCGAGTGCCAGACCGCTCTGGTGAGCGATGGCAATCACCACGTCCAGATCGTCCTTTGTCAGGACGCCGTGGCTGGAACTCCGGCCGCATTCAATGGCTCCATAACGTTCCGTCCGTCCGGGAATCGGTACGCTGATCACCGTGTCGGTAAAGTGAGGTGTGTGGGTGTCCCGGCCATTGCGGGAACCTGTGCTGCGGTTGCCGTTCTGGACCAGCATGGCTTCATTGTTTTCAACGGCCAGACTGGCAAAAACAGGAACGCATTCTTCCGACTGTGCGGCGTTGCGTCCGCCCACGGCCGCCAGCCGTCCGTCCGGCCCGGCCAGCCAGATGGTGACCATATCGGCACCGGTGGCCTCGACGATCGCATCGCTGACAATCCGGACGATATCATCTCGGCGATCCTGGCGGTGCAGCGTCTGAGCCAGCTGGCACAGCACTGCTGCCGCACGCACCAGACCGGTTCCTTCCTCAAGCAGTGCACTGGTAAACGGCGCGGCGCTGTCCGGTTCGGTGACTTTCATCATGATGGTGCTGGAGGCCAGCCGACGGGCCTGCCAGAGCGGGGCATCGGCATCGTGCTCGCGGGCGAACACTATCAGAGATTCACCGACCCGAATGACGTCCCCCGGTCGCAGCATCGCACGTTCAATACGCTGCGAATTGACAAACGTACCGTTGCTGCTGTCGCAGTCTTCAATCTGCCATTGCTGTGCATCAAACCAGATACGCGCGTGCAGCCGGGAGCAGTGATTGTCGTCCAGCGGCAGATCGCGGCAGGCGTCGCGTCCCAGAGTCACCTCCTCAAGAGACGGATCGATTGTCAGTCCGGCTCCGGGGGACGAACCATTCAGCAGAATCAGGCCGTATTTCACTGTACTGCTCCCACACGGGGTGACGCTGCGACACGAATCAGAGCGCCTTCAGCAGCGTACTCGTTTAGTGCGCGCCAGACAACGAATTGTTCTGACTCAGGGCGCTTCCAAATCGGACAAGGCCCGTGACGGTGCGGTCGTGACTGCTGTAAGTTTTGATTCGATAGCATGTTATGGCAATTCCTCAGATGGCGCTCGGAGACTGGCACTGCCCCTGCTACGGCGAAACTCGTTCCATTCGCCGCCATGTCGTCGACCCGTCCACTGACTGTGGTCGACAGGTGGCTTCCCATCTGACCAATTGCTGAGGAGAACAAGTCGCATGTCCCGTCGCTTTCCGAAATCTGTCGGTGTCTGGTCGCGGTTCCGTCGGACTCACCGTGAACTTCGCCGTCAACATGGCTGCCACCGTCCGGCATTGTTCATGTGTCAGGCCATGGAATCCCTTGAGAACCGTACCCTGCTGGCTTCGGCCGGTCTGACGATGGACGCCGTGGCCAGGACGGATGTCGAAGCGGCTGACGTCTGCGAGTACGCTCCGGAGCCCACGTTCTCTGTCGATGGTTCTGGTGTGGTGCGGGTTGGCGGGACTCATGGCAACGACGTCATCGCTGCCTATGTGACGTCCGGCGGACTACTGACCGTTCACGTGAACGACGTCATGTTTGCCGTGTCTGATTCGCAGGTCACCCGACTGGAGATTGATGCGAAATGTGGCGACGACCTGTTGGGAGTGGCGGCTTCTGTCCAGCATCCCACCTCGGTGACGCTGGGGCACGGCAATGACACGGCCTATGTGCTGGGTGGCCCGGCTCGCGTTTCCGGTGACGGCGGCAACGATCTGATTGTGACGGGTCTGCACGACGATAAGATCGGCGGCGGCGATGGTCACGACATTCTGCTCGGTGGAGCCGGTAATGATGCGATCTACGGTGGCGCCGGCAACGACGGAATTGCGGGCGGCGATGGCAACGATTTGATTCGCGGGGGAGCGGGCGAAGATATTCTGCTGGGCGACGGACCGAATACATGGCCGGTCCCCATACCGGGAGATGACGTATCCGTGTCGGAGTACTTAAGTCGACTCGGCAGTCTGAGCTTCGGACATGATGACATCAACGGTGGTCCGGACGCCGACCGGATCTACAGCGGAAGCGGCAACGACCTGGTCTTCGGCGGAGCCGGCAATGACCGAATTCTCGGGCGGGCCGGCCATGACATCCTTGTCGGAGGCGCCGGGGATGACGCTGTTTCCGGCGGCCATGGCAATGACCTGATTCTGGGTGACGGACCCAATACGGTTCCTCGCCTGCTGCCGTTTGAAACGGATGTCAGTATCCGCCGTTACCTGCATCGTGTGTCGCTGGTGCACAGCGGCAACGACACGATCCGTGGCGGTGGTGGCAACGACCTGATCTACGCCGGTCGTGGTAACGACAGAGTCCACGGCGGGGCCGGCAACGATGTCATCTTTGGCGGACCCGGAAATGATATTCTTTATGGCGGTGCTGGCGATGACATCATTCATGGTGGTGCCGGTAATGACATCATCAACGGCGGAGATGGCAACGACCGGCTGTTCGGCGGTGACGGTGACGACGAACTGACCGGCGGAGCCGGAGAAGACCTGATGCAAGGCGGTGCCGGAGCGGACACCTTTTATGCCATTGACGGTGAAGTCGATACTATCAAGTACGATCTGCTGGACATTCTGTTTGTGGAAGGGATCGACAACCTGATTGCCTGCTGACCGCAGCGTGTGGTCGGTGTCATCGGGCGACGTTCAGGTACCCTGCTCAGCCTCCGGTTTTTTCGAAGAACCGGAGGCTGTTTGCTGCGCGGTTTGCTGAATGGTGTGGTCGTCGGCACAACCGCGACTTGCCGATCAGGCTGCGAATCGGCCGGGCCGTTCCTTTTCCTGCTGCGTCACCTCACAGGCCAGGTTCGCCGCTGTGTTCCGTTCCGGAGTCGCCGTCCCGTGTATTCCGGCCATTGCTGGGGTGAAGATCCGCGTGAAAACGCGGAAAAAGAAAGAAGAAGGCTGTTCCGAAGTCGTTTTCCGAATAAGCCGCCGACTCTGGCCAAGCGACAGGTAACACACGGTTTCGAATTCCGCTTCGGTTATCAGACCGGCACTTCAACAACACGGGAGCGGAACAATGCCAGACGGAAAACGAAAACGACGATTCGACAGCAATCCTGCCAAACGAACCTGGTACGCTCAACACCGGGCACGCCGATTTGCTCGCCGCTTCGGGTGTGCATGAGTCGGTTCGTTCTTCGATTCAACGCACTGAACCAGGACATCTCAAGGGCTTCCGCCCTGTTGTCGGCCGCCTGAAACTTCCGGCACATTGACCGACGGAAAGCCGGCGGCCAGCTGTTTCTTCACTTCTGCGAACTCCGCCCCGGTCGCCAGATTGGTCCATTCGTTCCGTTTCAGATGTCCGACCCAGTGATTCAGGTCGTCCACGGCAATGAACAGAATATTCGATCTGTCGGCGGCAGACAGGCTGTCTGACCACAGAATCGCCAGCACCATGGCGGCAACGGAACATGATCTCATGCAAAGGTCCTCTGAATGCGAATCAGGACGACGCAGGACGCAGAATCGTCAGCGTACCACGCGGTCGCCTGTGGGAAAGCACAGGTCAGCCGGGTCGTTCGGAATTGACGATTCTGTGGATCAGGAGGCCGACGGGTTTCGAACAAAACATAACATCTGCCGGCATCGGTCGGCGTCACAACCTATGTTTCTGAGGCGAGCTGCGATCGCCTGAGGGTGTCCGCGGATTGAGTTTAGACAGGACCATAAGCCCCCTGACAGGTTCGTTCATGAGTATTGCCGCATCTTCGTCGTCCGAAACCATGCTCCGGAATTCCTCTCCCGGTTCGGTGGAAACCTGCCGACGATGCCGTACCACGGAATCGTGGGGTGAGAATTCCTGGTGCCCGAACTGTGGCTACTATCCCGTCGTTGACGGTGCAGCCGGGGAAGGGAGTTCGTGGAGCGATCATCTGCCGCCGGTGCAGGAGGAGGAAGTCGAAGATGATCGCAGTGCTCTGGAATCCATTCCGATGTGGTTCTGGGGGATGCTGGCCGGTGTCCTGGCACTGACCGTCGGCAGCGCGACTGTCCGCCTGACCTACCCGGAAGACGATGGTCCGCGGGGAACGATTGCCCTGATTCAGCTGATCATCGGTGCCGTCACCATGCTGGTTGCTCATGGGGTGGCGTCACGGTCTGCCCTGAAGAACGACCGCCGGCTGAACTTCAACGACATACTGCTGTCATGGTTCAATATCTGGCAGCCGACCATTGCGGAGCTGCCGGGCACCTGTAAACGCGTTCTTGGAATGACGTGGGGATGCTTCGCCGCGCTCACAGCCGTGACCATTATCGGCGGCATCGATTATTCCGCCCCGTTTCGCACGGAACCGAAAGAGACAATCAAGCCCATGAAGGTCATCGGCGCCGTGGCAGACGCGGCGCGGGCTCAGGTAGCCGACGAGGACCCGGCCAGTGTCGCCGAGGCGCTGGCCGACCTGCAGTCGCAGGCCGGCGCTGAACAGGGGGCCGGCGGCCCGAAGACGATGAAAGAAGCTCTTGCCGAGCTGGGGCAGATGGATGAACAGCTTCAGGATCTGGAGGGTCTGGACGTCGATGCGGCCCTGGCTGACATCGAAAAGAATACACTGAACTGCTTTGTCTACGGTGTCGAAACCGATCGCCGCAATGTTCCGAAGGCCTTTCTGTTCGCCGCCAACACACGCGGCAGCGATCAGCACGTGGCCCGCATCCTGACAAAGGATCTGCCGCCGGACGAATTCCGGATCATTGCCGTCCGACTATATCCGGCCGTTCAGAAAGAGCCGGAAATCGACACCGAGCGTAAGGCGGTGTGGGTCGAACCCATTGTCACCTGTCGCCTGGCGTACACCGGCATGACGGAGACCGGGGAACTGAAGAATCCTGAATTTGAAGCCATCGTGGTCAATCAGCGCGGACGGTTCGAATCAACTCGCCAGGACCAGCAGACAACGATCGGCACACGCTAACCGAGTGCCATCAAACCACACGTAGCCACGCGCCACGTAGCCACGACGCGTGAGCCGGATCCCGTGAGCCGCGACGCGTCAGCGGCCGGGCCTTCGGCGGCGGTTCCGCGTATGCAACTCGTTGCGGGGCGGTCTCCCGCCCCACCGTTGTGGAATGGCGTCCCACTGTTGTGGGGCGGTCTCCGGGATGTGACGACAATCCCTGGCAAGCATTCGGAGTGACTCGGTCGTTTCTCCCTCGGGAAAGAGTACCAGCGGTTCGGGCTGCGCCCGAAGGTCCAGCCCGGCAGGCAGGACCTACTGTAGGTGCCGCCTGCCGGGCGGCACTTCGCGGCAAAGCCGCGACCGTGGTTGTAACACCCCCGCCACTTCATACAACCCGCTGCCACGAACCACCCGACCCCAGAATTCCAACGCCAACCCTGCGCACAGTTCGGCCTCTGCCCGAAAGTCCTGCGGTCCCAGGCGGAGCCTGGGACCGCAGGCGGCAAAACTGTCCGGTCGGAATTTTCGGGGGGACACGCAGCCAGAGAGACCCTGGCAATTGCATCAGTAATTGAATCGACGCCCCCCCCCCCGACCGCCCCACGCATTGGCACGCAGACCGGGAGACCTTCGGTCGATCTTGTGGCTGGGTCGGGAGAGCCGGCCACAACCTGTGCGTGTTTCCGTCAAACAACAAGCCGCTGCCGCGTCGCGGCTCACCACGTGCCGCGTCAGCGTTTGGTGTGACGGCTTCGATCGCGCTGTGACGACTGGTCTGCGTTATTTACAGATGCACAGGGATGAAACGCTCGACGTCACCCGGACCGGGAGCTTCCGGCGGATCGAGAAACGGTATGCTCTGATTGCTCTGTGCGTACCGCTGTACCGCCGCTTTGAACTGTTTCATGATCGA
Organism: Fuerstiella sp.; assembly: GCA_040222735.1. Classification (GTDB taxonomy): domain Bacteria; phylum Planctomycetota; class Planctomycetia; order Planctomycetales; family Planctomycetaceae; genus Fuerstiella. Next base: position 7,181 of record JAVKCM010000197.1, read on the forward strand.
GGTCAGAACATCCCGTTCTGAAGTGCCCTCGGCTGAGATTCCCGCCAGGTTGGCTGTCCGGCCGCTCAGTCGACCGGTGTTGTCCGGTCGACTTAGAATCACGTGACAGCTGTAAACCGGGACGTTTTGACCGTCGCCTTCTGAAATCAGGGGTAAGGGATTCTGATGGTTCATCGATATTCTGTTCTGCGAAGAAAGAATGGCCGGCGATTTCCATTGATCACCGCCACGCTCAGGTAGAATAGTCACAGGCGTGCCGCCAGGTCTACAAACCGGCCTCGTCTCCGTCGATGACGGTGACAATTTCCACAAGATAACTGAAGAAGAATTCTGATGCGAAAAATTCTGATCACTGCAGTTCTGCTCTGTGCGACTCAGGAAAGTCCCAAAGCTGACCAGCCGTCGTCGGCGGATATGCGAAACAGTGCGATCCGTTTTCTGCGAATCACTCAGAATGACGACGGATCCTGGACCAGAAGTCAGCTGGTCGGCGTCACCGGGCTGGTTACGACGTCGCTGCTGCGTTCAGGACTGTCGCCGGAAGATCCTCTGGTGGAGGCGGGGCTGCTGAATCTGTTGTCACACGTCAAGCTGGACGGCGGCATCTACGAAACGAACAGCCTGCACCGAAATTACGAAACCTGCATCGCCATTCTGGCCCTGTCAGAAGCCAACAAAGACGGCCGCTACGGCACTCAGATCAAAGCCGCGGAAAAATTTCTGAAAGGGCTGCAGTGGGATCAGGGTGAAGGAATCGAATCGTCTGATCCAGCCTGGGGCGGCGGCGGCTACGGCAGTCACGAACGTCCCGATATGTCAAACACCCAGTTTCTGATGGAGGCCCTGAAGGCCTCGGGCGTCAAAAAAGAGGACCCCGCCATGCAGAAGATTCTGGTGTTTCTGTCGCGCAGTCAGAATCTGGAAACAACACACAATGACACCCCCTTCGCCTCCCGAATCAACGACGGCGGATTTTATTACACGCCGGCCGCCGGAGGTGAATCGAAAGCCGGGGTAACTGATAACGGAGGTCTGCGTTCCTACGGCAGCATGACCTACGCCGGACTCAAGAGTCTGATCTACGCTGGTCTCGATCGCTCAGACGTTCGCGTGCAGGCAGCGACGGACTGGATTCGAAAGAACTATACGCTGTCGGAAAACCCCGGAGTCGGTCAGCAGGGACTGTTCTATTACTTCCATACGTTCGCCAGAACGATGGACGTACTCGGGCAGGACCAGTTTGTTGATGCCGCAGGAGTCAGCCATGACTGGAAGGCGGAACTGCTTGCTCGTCTGGCCTCGCTGCAGCATTCCAACGGCAGCTGGACCAATCCCGCCGACCGCTGGTATGAAGGAGATCCGAATCTGGTCACGGCCTACTGCCTGATGGCCCTGAGCTACTGCGATTAGCCATTGTCCGCGTGAAATCGTGGCGAATGCGTTGAGCGAGTTCCGGGTCTCGCATGGCGGCGCTGGCGACCGCTACCGACGTCGCTCCTGCTTCCAGATATTCCCGGACGTGGGCGGTCGTCGAAATCCCGCCCACTCCGATCAGATCCAGAGACAGACCGGTCGCCTGCAGAGCCTGTCGGAACAGACGGGTTTGAGCCACACTGGTTGCCCGCGTCGCCGCTCCGCAGATTCCTCGAGGCTGACCGTCAAACAACAGGTTTCCTTCTGTATCTGAAACTCGGGCAGAAATGGAATTCGTCATCGCCAGACCGTTTGCCAGCGGGCCGACGTGCTGCAGCAGTTCAGCCACCGCCTTAGCGGACGAAACTTTCCCGATCTTCAGCACCAGAGGGGCCGGGCCAATGGCGTCGCGGATGCGACGAGCTACTTTCGCAGCCGCCTGCGGATGCTGAAACAACTGGCCGTCGGCCGTGGCCACATTGGGGCAGGAAAAGTTGGCTTCCACCCCGTGAGCGCCGCTGTCCATCGCCCAGCGTGCACAAGTGGCAAAATCATCGGCCAGCTGTTCCAGAGAAGCGTCCGGATCCGTCAGCGATTCGTCCTGCGTGCCCACTACCGACACCACCAGCACCTGACCCTCAGAAAGTTGTTGTCTGGTCTGCTCAACATCACGGCGCCAGACATCCGGTGACTGAGACGGCATACCGAAAGACACTGCCCAGCTGCCATCCATTTCTGTGGCGGCAGGTACCGTACGACCTGCCCCCTGCAGCGGGTCTGTTTTTACCGGCACCAGATTCGGCAGCGGGTAACATGGCCGCTCCGAACTGCGGACCGTCTTGTACACCAGAATGTCAAATCCGAGTCGAGCGTAGTGCAGCACCCAGCGACCATTGAGCAGCGGTCCGGCCGGCATACCCAGTGGAGAGGCGACCGGAATGCCGCACCACGTCCAGCGGCCCGGCAGCGGTGCCAGCAGAGGGGCCGCCATGCACGACGCAGCGGGTTCCGGAGCATGTTCCAGATTCCACTGCCACGATCTGTGAATGTCATAAATCTGAGTCATAGCGCATGAGCATAACGAAACAGCGGCAGACGTCCAAAGCCAGCACTGCCCGACTCGGCCCCGCACAGCCCTCTGCCGTGCCTGCCTTGTGGCTCATTCGGCCGTTGCCGCGTGCTGCCTTTGCGGTGAACAATGGCAAACATATCAGAAGAAGCTCGCGTCCTGAACCGGCATCACGGAACGACATGCACCATCATCAGGTCGTGGCCCGATCCCAGCCAGTTGGTGTGGCCGATCACGATAATCTTGTGTCCTGAGCGAAGAACGTTGTTTTCCACTCCCCACTGCACGACAAACTGCAGCAGCGCATCGGCCGACTGTCGCACCAGCCGGCTCTGGATGGACGTCACGCCCCAGTACAGACACAGTCGCCGGACGGTATCTTCGCGATGTGACACGGCCAGAATCGGAACCTGTCCGCGGAGCCGCGACAGTGCCAGCGCGGTTCGGCCGCTGTCGGTCGCGATCACGATCAGATCCGCATTCAGATCGTCCGCCACCACGGTCGCTCCCAGCGAAACGGCTTCGGTGATCGGATTCGCACGGCGAAATTCCTGAGACTGTCGAACGCGAAAATCGCCGCGGGTCACAAACGGCTCCGCCTCGTCCACGATCTTCTGCATCATTCGCACGCATGAGACCGGATGCTGCCCGATCGCAGTTTCGCCCGACAGCATGACGGCATCGGTGCCGTCGATCACGGCGTTTGCCACATCGCTGACTTCGGCGCGGGTCGGCAGATCATTCTGAGTCATACTGTCCAGCATCTGAGTGGCGGTGATGACAGGAATCCGGGCACGGTTGCTGCGGCGGATGATTTCCTTCTGCAGAATCGGCACGCGGCTGATTTCAGCCTCCACGCCCAGATCACCGCGGGCGACCATCACGGCATCTGTGGCTTCCAGTATGTTATCCAGATCATCAATGGCTTCCGTCTTTTCGATTTTCGCTACAACCACCGGAGTCACTTCGGGCTGATGTCCGGCGATCAGTTCCTTCAAGTGAAGAATATCCTCGGCGCGGCGGACAAAGCTGAGTCCTATGAAATCGAGTTTGTGTTTCAGAGCCCATTCCAGATCGGCCTTGTCTTTTTCTGTGACACTGGGGGTGCTGAGCGCCACGCCGGGAAGATTGATGCCCTGCCGACTGCGGATTATACCCGCTTCTGCCACCAGACAGGTCACTGCACTGCTGTCCGCTGCCTTGTGGGTCACCACCAGACTGACCGTCCCGTCGGCCAGCAGAATCCGGTCACCCAGATTAACATCATCAATCAGCTGGTCGTAGCTGCAGGTCAGCTGATGCGGATCATCGCCCTGCACGGTGCGAACAAACTGCAGAGTCCCACCCTCCAAGCAGCAGAGTTCACCGCCGGCGATTTCTCCGAGGCGAATTTTCGGGCCCGACAGGTCCCCCAGCACGCCGACCGGGATCTTCAGTTCAGCGGACACCTGACGAATCCGAGCCAGAATCATTTCCAGCCAGTCGTGGCTGCCATGAGCAAAATTCAGGCGAAAGATATCGACCCCGGCAATGATCAGTTTCTTCAGAGTTTCTGTTTCTTCGCAGGCGGGCCCCACCGTGGCAATAATTCGGGTTTTGACCAGCCGCTGAGGACAGTGAGAGGCGGTAACAGACATATCCCTGCTTTCTGTTCGTTTCATACGACCGATTTCAACGCATCTCTCGCCTGACTGGATCTGAGCAGAACGCCGGCCCGTTTCACGCAGGTCTGGAGCTCCTCCTTTGACCGGACATCCCGCAACGGGGGCCGGAGTCCGTGTCAGGCGGCAGCTTAGCAGATTGGCCGGGCGATGGGATTCCATTCCTGCTGTCGCCGGTCATCGGGGCGGAGGATTCGGATCAACCCAGTCGCTGACCTGATCCACGAAATCGTCTTCCATGCCCGCCTGCAGCCGAGCTTCCCGCTGAAAAACATCACCTCTTGCGTGGGCGGGTCGGATAGGCCAGTGCAGGGCCTGCTGCCACGCCTGAAAGTCCGACAGCGACGGATCCTTCAGTTTTCGCAGCCACTGCATTCCGAACTCCACATGACGAATTTCGTCCTTGTGAATGGCCCGCATGATCGCGGCACCACGATCGTCGCCGCATTCCAGAAAATACGCTTCAAACTCGATGGTGTGATCCAGGTTGGCTCCTTCAAAGACCAGCGGCAGCCCGGCGATATATTCCAGCACACTTTGGTAGCTGGTGGCCTTGTTCCAGATGTAGCTGTTCACCGGCAGGTCTCCGAAACTGATACCCAGTTCCGCCGCCCGCGTCGCATGCAGCCGCGTATGACGCTGTTCGTCAAACATCACGGCGACCAGACCGGTGCGGAATTCCGGAGGAGCGTCCGGAAAAGCCAGCAGAACCATGGCCATTACTTCCAGCGCCTGCAGTTCGTGGTTGGCCATGATATGGTGCGCAACCGCTCGTTTCGCGGGATCAGTAAAGGCCGCCCCCCTGGGCATCGACGGTGCGGTCCGCCGGGCGGCAAACTGCAGATTGGGCGGTCTGGCCGGTACGGCGATCCGTCGAGGTTCTCCCGGCGACCGATCGGTCAGCCGGTCCTCCGGACGCTGCAGTTTTCCGGCCAGCGATTCTGACAACAGAATCTGCTCAGCGAACTCGCGTAATTCCATGATTGGTCTGCCTGCTCCGGATCATCGTGTTTTTTTCCTCAGTCCCATACGGCTGAACAGTAGAGCGACGGACAGCTTGCGTCTACAGTGCCGTGCCCTGTGAACCAGCTGAGCCGATCATGGTCTGTTCAGTATTCTTCATCCGCTTTCTTCGAATTATTGCTCAGCTGTCCGATGCCAGAAAATCTTCCGTTTCAGTCCGTCAAACACAAGGCCCTGACGATTGAAGGATACGCGCGGGCGGCAGTGCAGAGTTACTTTCGAGTGCCGGAACTGAAGCTGGGATTCGATCTGGGAGGCAGTCCATGGGCATTTATGGGCACACCCACCTTTTTTGTGTCCCATGCGCACCTTGATCATCTGGCAGCCATGCCCGTCTATGTGGCCCGCCGTCGCATGATGAAGATGGAACCACCCACCATTTACCTTCCGGAAGAAGTGGTGGAAAACGTTCAGAAGATGCTCCGAGCCTGGCAGCGTCTGGATCGAGGGCGCATGGTGTGTGATATTGTGCCGGTCAGGGACGGCGACCTGATCGAACTGTCACGAGAACACAAGGTGCGGGTCTTCAGGACAAAACACACCGTCCCGTCAGTCGGCTACATCGTCTACGACTGTCGCCGCAAGCTGAAACCCGAATTTCAGGGACTGCCCGGCAACGAAATCCGAGATCTGCGGTTCAACGGCACCGAGGTCACTCACGAAACTCTGACTCCGATGGTCTGTTACACCGGCGACACCGCCCCCGCCGGCCTGGACGCTCATCCGGATATCCTGAAGGCTCAGATCCTGATCACCGAAATGACCTTCTTTCGCCCGGAACATCGGAAGGAAAAGATTCACAAATTCGGGCACATGCACATGGACGATATTCTGGACCGCGCGGACCGCTTCGAAAACGAACTGATCATCCTGTGCCATCTCAGTACCCGGACGCACGAAAGCCAGGCTCAACACGCCATCCGCAACCGCGTGCCGCAAGCCCTGCGTAACCGGATCGCTCTCTGGTGCTGAGATGATAGAAATGGAACAGGCACAATCCGGGCGATACTGCTGAATCCGGGCGATACTGAACGTAACTGGGGCTTCCAGCCGCAGTCCATGGCGGGTTTGAAGTATCGACCAGCATATCGGTGCCATATCAGTGCGGTGCCATATCGGTGCATATCAGTGCCACCCATTTATTGTTGACATTCGCGGCGGAGGCATATCGGTGCGGAGGCATATCGGTGCCACCCATTTGTTGTTGACATTCGCGGCCAGTTTGGTATCCTGATGCCGGGTGTAAAATTTTCTTCCTTTCAGGGAGCAGCATCATGGGGCGTGTGAGTCGGGCGGAGACTTGTCCGGATGATGAAATCAACGTGGTGCACTGCGTTAATCGCTGTGTGCGACGGGGTTTCCTGTGCGGTACCGATCCCTTCACGGGACAGAACTACGAACATCGGCGCGAATGGATTCGTCACCGGTTTGAGTTCCTGGCAGGAGTGATGGGCATCGAGGTGCTCGGGTTTGCCATTCTGCATAACCACTTTCATGTGGTGCTCAGAAACCGCCCGGACGTAGTCGAAGACTGGTCCGACGACGACGTGGCTCTGCGCTGGTGGCAGCTGTGCCCGGGCCGCCGCGACGAAGACGGGGCGGCCGCCGAACCCACCGAGCTGGAACTCAAGGCGCTGAAAGGCGACCCGGAAGAACTGGCCGAGTATCGCAAACGCCTGTCGAGCATTTCCTGGTTCATGCGGTTCGTCGCGGAAAACATTGCTCGACGATCCAACAAGGAAGACGAAGTCACCGGCCGTTTCTGGGA
>JAVKCM010000198.1:0-2803 GCA_040222735.1 Fuerstiella sp.
CAACAACCGCACGGCAGTGGGGGAAGCCAGCGGCGATCGAGTCACCTGGACCTACGACGACTCCAGCCAGCTCACATCCGAACATCGCAGCGGAGCCCACGCCTACCGCAACACCTTCGTTTACGATCCGGTCGGCAACCGCCTCGTCCTCAACAACGACGGCACTCGCACAACAAGCACCTTCGATGCCGCCAACCAGACCAAATACTCCGAAGCCACCGCCGGCCGCACGACTTATACCTTCGATGCGGACGGCAATCAGCAGATCGTGGAAGCACCCACTGGTAATCGTACAACCAACGTCTGGGACTTCGAAAACCGACTGACAGCGGTGCAGTTGCCGACCGGAACCAATGTCACGATGACTTACAATTCCGACAATCGCCGGGTATCACGGGAGGAAACTTGATGACGACAACGACTTATCTGTGGGACACGGAAAGCGACAACCTGCTGTCGGAGGACGATGGCACGTCCGTCATGACCTACACCAACGAACCCACCCACTTCGGCGACCTCGTGTCCCAGAAAAGCAGCCTCACCGACAATACCAACTTCTACCACTTTGATGCGCGAGGTGACTCGAAGGAACTGACCAGTGATTCTGAAACCGTCACCGATACACGGCTGTATGATGCTTGGGGAAACGTGATCAGATCGACCGGCACGACGGAAATGTCATTTCAATTCGTCGCGCGTTTGGGATACTCCTTTGACAAGTCGGTAGATCGGCTCTACGTTCGTGCGCGATGGTTCGACACTAAGTCGATTAAGTGGTTTTCAAACGACCCTGTCGGCCATGTAGAAGGAATCAATCACTCGCGATATGTGGACAACTCGCCAATACTCTGGGTTGACCCAAGTGGTCTCAAGGGGCTCCTCCGCCAATGCGTTACGAACTATTTCACACGTGAGAAAGATCAGGGGTTTGGGGCGTGCCCACCCTACGAAGTAGCCTTTCATGAGTTGAAAACATGCGTTGAAAATGACTGTCAAATGCCAATAAGGACAAATTGCTGCAAAGGACAGTGTCAAGTAGACGTTACGTTGAGTACCACGAACAGCGGATGGAATGTACCCATGACTGCCAACGGGCTGGCGGGTGCCGTCCTAATGCAACTGCCTGGTGGACCAAGCAGTTCGACCTCCAAGGATCCCAATTTTGAGGAGAAGCTAAAACAAAAGCAATACGATCAACTGAGGTGGTCAGTTGCACTCAGCATCGAGTTCCAATGCGACCGGTGCATTCAACCTGGCTTGTTCTATGGAATGCAACAAGACGGTCTTCCGCTTTTAGAACACGGAGGTATGTACGAATTAACAGCTAAAGCATGTTGCTGGAATTGCGGCAAGAGCGTTTCGACTGAGAACTCCATGCAGCTTGTCGCCCCGAGAGGACAGACCGGCGATATCAGACTCAGGATGTTAACAGGGCCAAATGACGGAACGCGCCTTCCAACAGGACTAAAAGTGTGCCCCAACGGCAGACCAACCAAAGAACGTGCATAGAGCACTGCTAATAAACCGACGACAAATATGTTTTGGAGCCTGGCAATGATATTCTGCACAAACATTTTTACAATACTTATATTAATGTCGTCGCTCGTCATTCAACGCGAGATTGATGCAAAAACTGCATCGCATCGTTATGAATTAATGAAAAGTGTCCGATGCATCTCTGGATCGATCGTTAGGCACGAGCGCGAAGACAAGGGGGATCGAAGGCTACAAATATCATTATTCATTCAGGATGGTTATGAACTTGTCTATCCGGGAAATAAGGACGCAATCACAGAAAGCGTCCGTGTCAGGACCGATGGCCATTTTACGGTCGGTGCGATGACATGTAAATCTATACCTAAAGTTGTAAAGCTCGGCGATTACTCCTGGTACAAACATCGTGGGCTAGTGGAGCTGGAAGCGCCGATCCGGCTGTCTCGGAAACTCGATGCACGTGCCTCATTTGACGGCAAAATTCAATTAAACGTTTTTACGGATACAAGCGGAATTAGTTATGAACGGGAATTTTCCATACGAGTTTTACGTTCAGAACGTCAGAAGTAGAGTTTTGCGGTAAGCGCACGAGGAACAGCATGTTGCGTGGCTTCGTAGGCTGTTGGCTTTTCCTTTGGAGGACGAGCCATGCGCAGATATTCGAGTGAGCAGTGGGCGGAGTGGATTCAGGAGCAGCAGAAGTCGGGGCTTTCGATTGCCGCGTTCTGTGATTCGATCGGTGTTTCGGCGAATGCGTTCTATTGGCGGCGACGTCAGCTGGCGGAGAATTATAGTGCCGGCGTGACATCCTCCGCTCCGTCCGATTTCGTGGCGCTGCGATTGCGTCCGGACTCGGCCGGAACACTGGTCGAAGTTGATCTGCCCTGCGGGGCGACTGTTCGCGTGTGCGATGAGAATGCTGTGGGCGACGTGGTGGCCGCTCTGCTGAATCACGGAGCGGAGCGATGATCAATCTGACTGGTTCATTGCGCGTGTTCGTGTGTACTCAGCCGACTGACATGCGGCGCAGCTTCGACGGACTGTGCGGCATGGCTCGCGACATCATGAAGCAGGATCCACTCAGCGGTCATCTGTTCCTGTTTCGGAACCGCAATCGTGATCGGCTGAAGGTGCTGTGGTGGGATCGCGACGGGCTCGGGATTTTTTACAAACGACTTGAGAAGGGAACATGGCAGTTTCCTTCGGACGTGAAGCCGAAGACTGCCGGCCGTTCAGCTCAGGATTCTGCACCGCCTGCGGCCTCGGTCGAGATTACGCGGCAGGAACTTTCTCTGCTGCTGGAAGGTAT
>JAVKCM010000199.1:0-19590 GCA_040222735.1 Fuerstiella sp.
CGCGGCCAACGGCATCAGCCACCATATCAATCCGTGGGGCGATATCGAGCCGTGTCCCATCGTTCAGTTTTCGAAGGAAAGCATCCATTCGTCCGAAACGGATGAACGGTCGCTGTTCGACAAATTTACCGAATCGTCTTATCTTGCCGACTTCCGGCAGCTGGCTCAGGAAACGACGCGCGGCTGCATCGTGCTGGAACGTCCGGAACTGCTGCAGCAGGTGGTGGAAAAGCACGGCGCCAAAGACTCCACGGCTCGAGGCACCGCGCTTCAGGAACTGAAGTCGATGGTGCCTCGCACATCGCAGTACCATCCGGGCCACGAGATTCCGGAACGCAATCTGTACTACCGTCTGGCCAAGAAGTTTCTGTTCAACGACTTCGGGGTTTACAACGGGCATGATCATTCCGAGACAGCGGCCCCGTTTATTGTGTCGCAGTCGCAGGACGCGATGGCAGACAGTGCCGACCATGTCTCCGCGGCAACACCGGCGGGCGGCTGTTGTGCTCAGCCGGAAGTTGTGACACTGCCGACCGGCGACGACCGATAAGGAATTGCCGGGGGCAGCTGTCAGCCGTGTGGAAGTCGCCGGACTGCCTTTTGTGCGCCGGAAACCGCAGTAGAATCGGCGGAATCCGTGACAAAGTCTCCCGACCATTAGCCGAAGGAATCTGTCGATGTACGGCGTGATCCGAGTCTTTCTGCTGACGCTGTTAATTCTGCTCCGGGTAAACGGCATCGGGCGGTGTGATGAGCCGCAGCCGCCGACTGATGCGTCGCGTTTTCATCTGTTTTTGCTTGCCGGCCAGTCTAATATGGCCGGCCGTGGCCGGGTCGAAGACGTGGACCGAGAGATTCATCCACGGGTGCTGATGTTGAACAAACAGCTGCAGTGGGTTCCGGCGCAGGATCCGCTGCATTTTGACAAGCCGTCCATCGTGGGCGTCGGGCCGGGGCGGACGTTTGCCGCAGACTATGCTCGTCAACATCCGGACGTCGTGATCGGACTGATTCCGTGTGCGGTTGGCGGTTCACCGATCACCGCATGGCAGCCGGGCGGGTTTCATTCGTCCACGGAAACTCATCCGTGGGACGATGCCCTGCCGCGAATTCGTGAGGCGCAGAAACAGGGCGTGCTGAAGGGAATTCTGTGGCATCAGGGCGAATCTGATTCCAACGCGAAAGCCGCGCCCGCCTATCAACGACGTCTGCATACGCTGATCGAACGTTTTCGGTCAGAACTGCAGTCTCCGGACCTGCCGTTCATTGCCGGACAGATGGGACAGTTTGCGGAACGGCCGTGGGATGAGCACCGGCATCTGGTGGATGCGGCTCACCGCGGCCTGCCGGAACACATCCGGCTGACCGGCTTCGCCAGCTCGGACGGACTGCAGCATAAGGGGGACAAGGTTCATTTTGATGCGGCGTCCTGTCGCGAACTGGGGCACCGTTACTTTGCGGCCTATCAACAGGTCACTCTGCCCGATCGTCCCAATGTGCTGCTGATTCTGGCAGACGATGTCGGGCGTGAAGTACTGGGCTGTTACGGCGGCGAATCGTACCCTACTCCGAATCTGGACACACTGGCCGCAGAAGGTCAGCGGTATACGCACTGTTACAGTATGCCGGTCTGCCACCCGACCAGGATCTGTCTGATGACTGGACGCTATCCGGCCGTGCTGCGGAATCCGAAATGGGGTTCCTTTCCATCCGAAGAGGAAGGTCATACGTTTGCGGCGGTTCTGAAAGCGGCCGGCTATGCCACCGCGGTAGCCGGCAAGTGGCAGCTGTCTTTGATGAAAAACGATCTGCTGCAGCCCGGGCGAATGGGATTTGACCGCTGGAGTCTGTTCGGATGGCACGAAGGTCCGCGGTATCACGATCCGCTGATCTACGAAAACGGGTCATTGCGGACCGACACGAAGGGACAATACGGACCGGATCTGTACGTTGACTTCCTGATCGACTTCATGAGCCGGCATCAGTCACAACCTTTCTTCGCGTATTACTCGATGGCATTGTGCCATGACGTGACTGACGATCTTCGTGAACCGGTGCCGTACGGTCCGGACGGCCACTGGCTTACCTACGCAGAGATGGCGGCGGACATGGATCGACAGGTCGGCCGTCTGCTGCAGTCGCTCGATCGTCTGCAGCTTCGCAACAATACGATTGTCATCTTCACCACTGACAACGGAACCGCCGGTGCCAGTTACCTGAAATACGAAGACGGAAAATTCGTGCGTCCGAAGGTGGTGTCCCGCTTCAACGGTCGCGACGTGCCCGGCGGCAAGGGCCGACTGACGGATTGGGGAACTCGCGTGCCACTGATCGTCAGCTGGCCCGGACACGTGGCGCCCGGTCAGGTCTCGGAACAGCTGGTCGATTTCAGTGACTTTCTGCCGACACTGGCCGACCTGACCGGTGCGGCTCTGCCGCACCGGGTGTCGCTGAATGGTCATAGCTTTGCCGACGTGATTCGAGGAACCGGAAACTCGGATCGATCATGGGCCTATGCAGAAGGCCGCAACGGTCAGCAGTTTCTCAGAACTCAGCGTTTCAAGCTCTATCGAGACGGCAGGTTCTTTGACATGACGTCAGACCCGGAAGAAAAGCATGCGATGCAGGCGGATGCAGTGCCCCCCGACGCGTCGGCCGTGCGTCAGTCGCTGAAAGCAGCACTGGATCTGTTGCCCGAGCCGCAGTAGTCCCGCCTGGATCGGGGGCCGCGGAATCTGAGGCTGGTGTGTCCGATTCGATCTTCTTGTGCCGGGTCAGGTTGTGCCCGGGTCAGGTTGTCATCGGCAGGGAGAGTAGAACAGCGGCCGAGCCGGACATTGGTTCTCGGATCCGGCTATCCGGTCCGAACACCGGAACTGTGCTGCTTTGTCGCGGCGGCATTCGGCCATGTCACAATTCGACGGGGGTTCCGGTCCGCGCTGACTGGTCCAGGGCATCGCAGACCAGCTGTGTCTGCCGGGACAACTGCAGCCAGGGGTGAGACACCTCGCCCCGGCGGACGAATTCGCAGAATGCCTCGACCATACATTCTTCCTGAGGTTTGTGTGGAACCACGTGCTCAGTGGAATTTCCGTCCGTATCGTGAGTCCAGAACCGTGGCTTCTCAGGCTTCCAGGGTCGCGTGAAATCGTCACAGACCAGTGCGCCCGTCGCCCCGGCGACTTCCATCCAGCGGCGGCGGACGGTGTCGAAGCCGCATTCAATGGTGGCCATTCTGTCCTGATCGAACCACAGCAAGGCATTCATTCTTGTGTCGACGTCATTGCACCATTGTGCGGTGGCAAATACCTTCTGCGGTAGTTGCTGAAACAGCAGCAGGCACACGCCCACGCAGTACCAGCCGAGGTCCAGCAGGGATCCGCCGCCCAGGTCACGATTCAGTCTCACGTTATCCATCGGCATCGTGTCCCAGCGAAACGTAAAGACCGACGTCAGCTGCCGCAGTTCTCCCAGCTGAGCACCGTCGACAATCCGACGAATGGCTGCTGCCCGGGGCGTGTGATACCACATCACGCCATCCATGAGCACGACGCCGTGCTGGCGGCAGACATCGATCATGCGGCTGGTATGTTCAACGCTGCAGGACATCGGTTTTTCGCACAGCACATGCTTGCCGGCGGCTGCCGCTTTGCTGGTCCATTCCAGATGCAAAGACGGCGGCAGCGGAATGTAGACCGCGTCCACTTCCGGATCGTCGATTGCCTGCTGGTAACTACCCCAGGATTTCGATAACCCCAGGTCACCGGCGAACGCTTTTGCGGTGCTGAGATTGCGGCTGGCGACACCGACAACCGACGCGCCGTCCGCCGACTGAATCTTCGGACCGACAGTTCGCGCGATCTTTGCCGTACCGAGAATGGCGAATCGTAAGTCAGTCATGTCTTCAGGAGCCTGTGGGACGATAGTGAAACTATGGTCATCCGGAACAACCGGCGGAAGCAGGCGGCACCGGCAAAGCGTTGACGAAGGCCGTCAGGGGGACGGCAGAGACAAACACACCACGGTGCCGCTGCGATCACGGCAGAAGAAACGTCGTTCGGACAGAACCACATGAGGCCACGCGTCCGTTGCGGACAGGACCGATCTGGCCGCCAGTTGTTGAAACCCCTCAGTTGATCGGGCTGCCGTTTCCACCAGCGAAAGATCGCCGTTGTTGCCGTAGACCACCAGTCTGTTGTCCGCCGTCAGAATACACGATCCCTGCGAACCGATTTTGCCGCCCGACCACACTTCCCGTCCGGTTTCGAAATCCACGCAGTGAACGCCTCGCCAGGCCCAATAGACGTGCCCGTCATGAATCAGCGGACTGCATACACCGGACGCCAGCTTGTCATTCTGCCAGACCTTGTCCGCTTTGCCTTCGCTGATCCTGAGCCGGCAGATGGCCGCCTGGTTGTACGACGAGGTGATGATGACCGAATCCTGGAACACGGCCGGCGTGGCAATATTGTTGCCGAAATCTGTGGTCCATGGATACGTCGCGATCGTCCGGCCCGGCGAATCGCCGGCAATGCTGGTGACCACCAGGTTTCGCAGCGTCAGCACCGCCACACAGGGAAGGCGGCCCACGGTCACCGGGACCGGTCCGCCCGTGTGTCCGGCCTCGTCCTGATTCTGTGATGTCCAGAGTTCCTTTCCGGTGCGACGCTGGAACGACACCAGGTTGCCTCGGGCACCTCCGACTTCCACAATCAGTTGATCACCGATCACGAGCGGAGAACTGGTGTAACCGTAGTCTCGCTGTGTCTTCCGGCGTTCTGCCACTTCCGGACGTTGTTTTGCGTGGTAGCGATCGTACAGGTTCAAAGTCCAGACCTGGCGGCCATTATCCCGGGTATCCCAGGCGTTCAGATCACCATCCGTGCCCAGAGTGAACAACAGACCGGATTCGGAATCATATTCCGGCGTTGAGCAGGCACCGGAATACAGGCCCTGATCGCCGAGAGCGAAACGTCCATATCGTGGGGACGCGTACTGTTGCCGCCAGATTTCCTGACCGGTCGATGCGTCGCGGCACGACACCACGTCATGCCCATCGGTCCAGCCGGTCAGAAAAATTCGATCGCCGACCACGATCGGAGACGAACTGCCTTCTCCGGCGGCCACACGCCACTGTTCTGCGAGTGGCCAGGATGTCCCCGTCCATCCGGACGATTCGCTTGAGACGTCGTTTCGGGCGGGTCCGCGCCAATGCGGCCAGTCTGCCGCTTCTATCGGCCGCAGTCCGGCTGACAGGACGGTCAGAAGCGATGCCGGAACGAGCAGCAGCAGTAGTCGGGGGCGAGAATGAGTCTGTGACATGTAAGCCGCCGTCTGAATCTGAAACCGGAAGTCGAAAAATTCTTTGCGACCACCCGTGCTGGCGTCCTGACGGCGGCGGGCGCGGTCATCGAAGAATCGTGACGGTGTCTGCTGAGTCGTCGCCGACGGTCGTGGTCTGCGGAAGGTAAACAACACGCCGGGTTGATGACAACCGGTGTGAGTGGTAGCGAAACGGCGGAGGCCTGAAAACCGGACACCGAGGCCCCCTCAATTATTTCGCCTGAACGGCGAAATAATTTCGACCTTCCCACTGGCGTGGGAGGGTTCTCCTTGTTCCCCTAGCTATTCATACTCCAACTAACTACTGGTTATATAGCCACCCTCCCGCACCGAGGGAGTGGTCGCAGTTGAAGTGGCGTTCAGCCACTTCAACAAGGGGCCCGCGCCGGGTGCCATGCCGAAACCCTTCTTTCCTACAGCAACCTGATGACTTCGCTGCGACAACGATGACTTGCTGAAAATACAGGCATCCGTTCGCATTTTCTGCGTTGGTTTGGCTAAACTCTACAGATGGTCCCTGAGGCAAATTACCGGCGAGTTTTGTATCCTGGCAGACAACAGCGGTTCATGATTCCAGGACGCTGGGCTCCCTGGATGGTCGGCTGCCTCACCGTGCCGGTATTGTGGGCGTCTGTGGCACGAACCGACGAAACGCCGCCTGACTCGGCCCCGGATGTCGCAGGGCAGGTCACCGACGCTGTGCCGGGCGAAGCCGCTGTTGTTGATGCCGCTGACGTTGACGGCAAGGCAGGTCAGGCCGTGGAGTCCGAGGCTGGGAACTCTGTGGCCGGGAACTCTGTGGCCGCCGCCGGGCAGCCGGTCGATTTTCCCCGCCTGGACGACCGGGTTGTTGCGGACTCAGGCATCGCATTTACTTTGCCGACCGACAAAAAGCAGATGGGCCTGCCTTTTTCCCTCAGCAAACTGCTGCTGCTTGTGGCTGCTGTCGTGATATGGCTGCGGGCACTGCATGTGTGTGCCCCGGATGTTGATGACGAACAGTTAGAGGCTGAGCCTCGGGTAGCACAGGTATTTGGCATCGGCTTGTGTGGCATTCTGGTGGCCCTGCTGATACCGGCTTATGTCCCCGCAGCGGTCGTGCTGCTGGCGGCGAGTGTGGTGCCGTTCTGGAACTACAAACGATGGCGTAACAGGCAGCAGCCCGCGCCATCTGGTCCGATTCAATGGAAGCACCTGTTCCGGACGCCGGCGGCCACCTACTCGGCGGATCGCGCCGAGACGATGGAACTGCCGTCAGGTCAGATCATCGGAACAGCCAGTTCGCACATCCGGCTGATTCCGAAATCTCAGGCATCCGCGGCCGGCAGTGGACCGCGGACACGTGGCGCCCAGGCGTCACCCGGTTATCGCACGGTGCTGGCGTTGATCGATGATGCGGTCACGAACCGAGCGACGGATCTTCATATTAATGCGAAGGACCACCAGGTGGTCATTCGTCAGCGCATTGATGGAGCTCTGAGTACCGTGGCGACGTTGCCATCGGATCTGGGAGGTTCGGTCATCAATGTCTTCAAGGTGATGAGCGACCTGAATATTGCCGACCGTCGACGTTCGCAGGACGGCAGCTTTCGCGTGGAGGTGAATCACCGCCGACTTAGTCTGAGGGTTTCGTCGCAGGCCACTCAGACCGGCGAAAAACTGAGCATCCGGATTCTTGATCCGGCGAAAAACTTTTCCACGTTCGCGGCCCTTGGTATGACCAGCAGCGCTCAGGAACGACTGCAGGCCTCGTTGAGTCGCAGCAACGGCCTGATTCTGATCGTTGGCGACTGGATCGACGGTTCCGTCATGTCGATCTTAGCGGCCGCTGGCTGATGGTGTTGCCCGCCGGCTTTGAGTACGAAACGCAGATTATTTTACGCGGAACCGGACTCTATCAGCTTCAGGTTCCCGCAAATTCGGCTGGTGTCTACCGGCATGACGGAAGTCGACTTGCGGTCAAAAGCCCGCGGGATAAACGACTCACGGAATTCGTCTGGGAAATTCAGTCAAAGGACCTGCTGCTGCTGACCGAAGCTCCGCCAGCAGCCAAAGTCGGGGCCGATTATCGCGGCGCCGTTCTTCGCAGAATGCCGGCCGAGTCGGTGTTGCCCACGGAACTGAAGGAGCAGGAACAGGAACAGGAACAGCGACCTGAAGAAACGGCGGCTGAGTCCGAAGAATCCTGACGGGCGGAGCAGAGCCTGTCCTCCGCGAATCGCACACGCAACGCTCATCCGTTCTGCCTTCTGAAACTTCCTCGCTGCCCCTCAGCTTTGCGGACGGCGCGGAGTGCGCGGACGGCGCAGAGTGCGGCGGGACCACCGCCGACGGCAGGTCGCACCGATTTGAAACAGATTTTTAACACAACCGGAGCGACCGGCGTTCCGGATCGGCGCGTGAAACGCCCGGTCGTATGAGGCTTTCAGACGACCACGGTATCCGTACGCTTTCTGCTTTCAGCCCGTGCCACGGAGATCAGCCAGATGTTGGTTCCGCGTTTTTCTGCCGTTCTGTTGTTTCTGTTGATGTTGAGTTTCAGTCGACCAGCGTTCGGGCTGGCTTCAGAGCGAATCGGCCCGGATCCGCGAACCTCACCACAACCGGACTGGGCTCACGGACTGGTTGAACTGCCGAGACATCCGTCACGAGTCTATTCTTTATGGGTCAACGGAAACGACACCTTTTATTTTGCCACCGAGGATGAACAGCTGAGTGAACTGATCCACAGTTTTTCCCGAGTTCGGCTGCGCGATCATGTTGTCCGACTCAAGTCCGGGGAACCCGTGGTCAAGTCGTTTAAGGGCGAGGCATTTCGATTCAACGTCAGCCTGAATGTGCTGGGAGGAATCGCCTTGTGGCACTCACGGAAAACGGACCCGAAGCCACAGACTTACGAACCCGTGTTGACCATCTACGTCGACGACGCTCGGACGCAGGAAGCGCTGGAGCAGTTTTCATGGCCGGATAATATTGCGCTGGAAAACGACGTTCCCGGTTCGGAACTGAACGGCATGGGCAGTGTGCCTGCCCGAAAGCTGTTGCACGCCGCAGTCCATTTTCAGGACGGCAAACCCGCTGTCGACTTTGAAAACGGCATGTCAACAACAATCACTCTCTGGGAAAAGGATCACGAACACGGATTCAATCTGGGGAAGGTCAGCAACTCGGGTGCATTCACCGCCGCATTGTCGCTGGAGGAGATCCGGCGGCTGAAGCAGGGTGAACAGTGGCTCACGATGACCGTCGGCAATTTTCTGGCGAAACCAGCGCCCGAGCATCCGCGACTGTCGATCGAACATTTTTCGTTCGATCCGGAAACCGTGCAGCCGGTAACCGTTGCCAGATCGACCAGTTACCACGGAAGGATTGTGTACGAGGACGGTTCGCCACCGGTTCTGGAGCCGCTGCCGTGGCCGGGGGCCGAGATCCGGGTTTCATTTCCGTACGCCGGAATGGTTCGCACCGACGCCACCGGTTCATTCAGCGTCACGTTTACCGCGGAGCAGTTTGAAGCGCTGAAAAGGCGGAAGCCGCGGAAAAATATCTACATCCCGTCGTATGAACGGCCGAACAGCAGCAGGGCGCTGCATACCTTTCCCGCCGCTCAGCTGTCGACTGACAGCGACAGCGTCACCGCGGTGAAGATCCCGCGGCCGCAACCGCAGCCGCAGTAAAATATTGACGCATTTTTCCCGGACGACTATGCTTCGCCCTACTGACTTAGGACCGAGCGGCAAAAAAAGTGGCCGACTATGAATGGTCAGGCGACGAAACCGGTCGTGGGCGGATCCAGGCCGACAACAAGGACTATATCCAGTTTCACTACGACATCGGCAACGATTTCTACAAGCTGTTCCTTGATCAGAACATGGTGTACACGTGCGCCTACTTCACGGACTGGAACAATTCTCTGGAACAGGCTCAGCACGACAAACTTGAAATGGTGTGTCGTAAACTGCAGCTGAAGCCAGGTGAAAGGTTGCTGGATATCGGATGCGGCTGGGGAGCCATGGTGATTCACGCGGCGCAGCACTATGGCGTCCGGGCCCATGGAGTCACTCTGTCGCAGGCTCAGGTGGAATTTGCTAACCAGCGAATCCGGAAACTCGGGCTGCAGAATCTTGCGTCTGTCGAGCTGAAGGACTTTTCACAGGTCGAAGGCACCTACGACAAGATCTCGGCGATCGGAATCATCGAACATATCGGAATCGCCAATATCCCGATGTATCTGCAGAAGGTGAATTCGATGCTGCCGGACCGGGGCCTGTTTCTGAACCATGGCATAACCCGTCCGGCCAAGAAATCCAGACGACAGTTCAAAAGGATTCTGCCGGAACAGCGCCTGCTGGCGAAATACATCTTTCCCGGCGGTGAGCTCGATCACATCGGACACACGGTCGAATGTATGGAATCAAACGGGTTTCGCGTCCACGATGTCGAAGGCTGGCGCGACCACTATGCCCTGACGTGCCGGCACTGGTGTGAGCGACTGTGGCAGAATTGTGATGAGGGTATCCGGCAGGTGGGTAAAGAACGCTACCGACTCTGGCTGGCCTATCTTGGTTGCGTCAGCATTTCTCTGGGTGACGGATCGGCGTGCCTGTTTCAAACCGTTGCCACCAAACACCGATCTCGCGGGGTATCGGGTGTGCCGCCAACGCGCGAGTATCTGTATCAACCACCGCTGACCGAACCGCGGCAGAAATCAGCAGCGTGATCAGTTCAGGATCAAACGGAAAATTACAGTCGCGTCGAAATGTGGCGCAGGCTTCCAGGCTGCGTTTTTCTGCATCGCAAGCTGGAAGCTTACGCCACTTATTTTCCGCTCGGTCCTAAGGAGTGTCCGGTCAATCCTGGTCCCCGTTCGCGGGGGACGTCGATGCAATTACTGACGCAATTGCCAGGGGTTCACCAGCTCCTGCTCTCGAAGATACCGACCAGACAACTTGAGTCGCGGTTCGATCCGATTCGGATTGTTTGGGGGCGCCCGGGGTGAGTTTGGCCTGATGCAAAGGTCGCAAGTTCGGAATTCGAATTTTGAATTTGCGATTGGCCGCGACGGGGCCGCAGCACTTCGGAGCCTGTCCGGATACCGAAATTCTTCGTACGACGGCCTGCGAGGCGCGTTGGAAATATGGTCGGTTTCGCCGATGACGGACTTGGAAGCCCGTCATACAGAAGTATCCGGACGGCCTGCTTGCCGTCGGGGTGAGCCGACGGTAACCGACAACAACGACCTGCCAGCCCCGAATGGGGCGACAGCCGCTCCCGAGGGGCCCGGCCACTTCCGGCACGCGTGCGACACGGACAAAGCACAGCTCCTCCCTCGTGGTCCTCAGGTGTTGCCGCCGCTCAAAAGCGGGAGTACGCACACCATTTGTGTTCCTGAACGCAGGAAAGCCAGCCCGCAGGCGCCTGAGACGGGCGTTGCCTGAAGAAAACAGGACAAACAAGAATCATTGGCTTTCATTGGGGGTTTGGGAGTGTTAAGAATAATGGAGTGGATGAGTAGCTATGCGTGACTGGGTGTTGTGTTTCTGCGAGGCGGATTTGCCGGTCACGGCTGTCAGGGTCCTCCGACGTGTGCCGCCACGGGGTGTTGCTGAAGAATGATGCCGGGAGTAAACCGCCGGAGAGTCCGGAAAACCCATACAATCGGTCGGAATTACCATGGGCATGTTCGAATTACAGCCCGAATTGAATACTCGCCGCTAAAGCGACCAATACTTGCCGGAACTGTCCAGAACGCGAGTGCGTTCTAAATTAACATCGAGTTTTGGAGATCTGACAATGAAAAGTATCCTCTCACTGATGGCGGCTGTCGTACTGAGTGCTGTCGTGGCACCTCAGTCTGCAGAAGCCGGGCTGTTCGGGTGTTTCAAGAAGAACAACTGCTGCGAGCCCTGCTGCCCAGCTCCCGCACCGTGCTGTGCTCCCGTGACCTGTTGTGCTCCGGCTCCGGTTTGCTGCCCGGCTCCTGTTTGTTGCCCGGCTCCTGTTTGCTGCGAACCTGCACCGTGCTGTGATCCCTGCTGCAAGCCGCGCAAGTGCAAACTGGGCGGCCTGTTCAAGCGTTTCCGCAAGAAGAATAACTGCTGCGAGCCCTGCTGCCCGGCCCCCGCACCTTGCTGTCACGCTCCGGCATCCGCCTGTGGCTGTGGCTGGTAATCCAGCCGATTCAGGCTTTGCTGAATCTGAAAGACCGGTGACTCTGCGTCCCGGTCTTTCTTTATGCGCTGAACGTTTTCTGACGTGTGAATGCGGCCGAGAGGCCTTGGCGGTTTCCGCGACGGCCTGAGTCCACCGCCATTCAGGAACACGGCGGCGGCGTACCAGAGGTGCCATCATCAGACCCGCACCGGCCGCCGGCAGCGTGTTGATTGCTGCCGCCGTCAATCGCGTCACGCGCCGGATCTGCGGAAGTGGGCAGAGCGCTGGCTTTCCGCGTGAGGCCGCACCAGGCCGCCAGCAGCCTGTCCAGATACCGTAGAGGAGCTCGCCAAGAGCTTCGGCTTCCGCCGGAAAACGGGGCCAAAAACCTTCGCGGCTTCAGCGGGATTGTCCTCGCGCAGCAGCAGTCTCAATTTGTCACTCTGTTTTGCAGCGGGGCTTCACGAATTCATTGATCTATGCAGCACCACCATTCTGCAGGCAGCCGAGGGACTGCCGGGCCTACAGTTTCTTCAGGCGGATATTGCGCCAGGCGACGTCGTACGGTCCGGCGGCCTTACCGATGCCGTGCACCTGCAGGCCGATTCTGCCTCGAGGGTGAGTCTTGAAGATTTCTTCGTCGGTCAGGTCTTCGACCGATTCCCCGTTGATCCATGTCTGAATGCGGGGTCCTCGGGCGACGATCCGGAACGTATTCCATTCTCCGTTCTTCATGTGACTGTGAGCGTGCGACTTGTCCTGCGGTGCTTTCGACAGCCATCCGCGACCGGTTGCCTCGCCGTAGACATAGCCGGACTGTCCGGGGCTGGCTTCGATTTCAACCTGCGGACCGTGGAAGCGTCCCAGCCCGTTGCCGCCGCGCGGGGCCTTGCCGGTTCTGGCTTCTTCGGCGGCAACATCCGCTTCTGTTTTCTCTCGTGAGCGAATCTGGACACCGGAATTCAGCTTGTCGTGAACCCGGACTTCAAACCGCAGTTCGAAGTCACCGAATTCCTGGTCTGACTTCAGAAAGCTATTGGGACTGCCATCCACCGTTGTTCCGTGGATGGTGCCGTCCCTGACCACGTATTCCGCCTTGCCGTGGGAGGCCATTGACCAGCCGTTGAGTGTTTTTCCGTTAAACAGTTGAATCCAGCCGTCGTCGGCGCGAGTGGTGGTGGCGAGGGTGACGAACAGGCAGGTCAGTGCGGCGGTGGTTCTGGATTTCATACCTGGAAAACTCAATCTGACAAAGAAGCAGGAACCGGTAAGGCAAACGGCGGGCCCGCAACCAGGAAAAAGGTTCGGGCACCACAGACAGAATGACGTTCGGTATCAGCGATTGCAATCCTGCGACGCGTCAGATACAGGGGACGCGGGTGTCATGGGCGCGCACAAAAACAGCGGCTGGCGTGATGGCCAGCCGCTGTTTCTGAGAGAAATTCGGTCTGTTGCCGGGGCCGGGCTGCTGCACGGCATCCCTGCGACGGCGACTTTCTTATTCCATGAAGAAATCCGTCGGTCCCCGGAGCGTGTAGTACGGATACTGGTACTGAGCTGGTTGCTGGTTTTCCTGC
The DNA here is from genome assembly GCA_040222735.1 of Fuerstiella sp. GTDB lineage: Bacteria > Planctomycetota > Planctomycetia > Planctomycetales > Planctomycetaceae > Fuerstiella. The sequence goes on from JAVKCM010000199.1 coordinate 13,074, forward strand.
GGGTAACACAGATTGGCGGGCACATCGTAGGTGTGGAAATTCCGATGCACCGGGTGAAACGGCAGGTTCATGCAGGGCGCCTGGCTCTGACACGTACCGCCCGGCGGGCACATTCCACTCTGACAGTCATACGCCATGCCGCCGGGCCCGACCCCGGGGTCGCAGGAACCGGACGGGCAGGATGGTCCGCCATTCCAGCTGGCGAACGACGTGTTTGGACTCTGGGCACGCATCGTCGGAGACGTTGCCGCACAGCCGGACAAGCAAATTCCAATCGCCCCCGAAAGCAGAATCATCGTAACTCGGTTAGACATTATCAGGCTCCCTTTTCCCTGACGCCCCGTTGCTGAAACGCGGTCTGCACCAGTGCCCTGAAAAGGGTAAACGGTCAGACTGTCCGCTCAGGGACGATGCGCGTTGGTATCGTTATCGGCAATTCCGTCGTTGAAACGTGCAAAATCCGTGTAATTCGTGCAGATGTTGAAACAGGAAGTTTGAGAAGTCTTGCGGAATCTTCAGGCCACAAATACATTCCAGTGCTGTTATGGAAGACGCGGTGGTGCTTACGTGAGTTCTAACTGCTGAAATGACAACACCTTCTGTTGTCCTGAAATCTGAGGGAGTAGTGCTGTGCATATCGCGGCCTCAACGCGAAGTCTGTGGGACCTGTCATTTTCTGCTGCTTGTGGACAGCTGCAGGATCTGGGGTTCGACAAGGTGGAAATCTGGATCAACAGCCAATACGACCAGATGAAATCGTCCCGGATCATCGGGAATGTAGACTCGGTGCTGGCTGAGTTTCGGGATGCCAGTCGACTGAGTCCGGTGGCCATCTTTCTGGAGGATGAACTGGCGATCGATGATTTTCAACAGATCGTTGAATTCGCCAAGCAGCTGCGCGTGGCTCAGCTGACCATTGAAGCATCGCCGCTGGGGACGCCGTTCAATTCAGAAATTGATCGGCTTCGGGAACGTAATCACCTGTGTGTTGAGGAAGGCATCCGGCTGTCGATCCTTACCAAAACCGGTCTGCTGTCAGAAGATCCTCATACCGCCATCGAACTGTGTCAGTCGGTCAGGGGCCTGGGCGTGACGCTGGACCCCACGTTCTTCACCTGTACGCCGCGGGGCGAAGTCAATTTTGACGTCGTCTTTCCTCATGTCAGTCATGTTCAGTTACGAGACACGTCGCTGAAGGAACTGCAGGTACCGGCCGGACTGGGTGAAATCGACTACAACCGCATCATCGCCGCACTACGCCACGAAGGTTATAGTCGCACGCTGGCGGTGGACCTGCTGCCTCGCACGATGCAGGGCGAAGAGCGGCTGCTGGAACTTCGCAAGCTGCGGCTGCTGCTGGAATCTCTGCTGTAAGCCAAAGCCCGAAGCAATCATGATTTCCGGCTGGTCGCTGTGTTGCGATCAGCCGGTGCGTTCGGCGGACAGGCGTTCCAGTTCCTGCAGAAGATCTCTGTCCGGCGGAAGCAGACCTTCCTTCTGCTGCCGCTGCATCTGCGCCTCCAGATCGTCCAGCAGCGGCTTCAGTTCCTGCAGAGCGGCGTCGGCCACCCGGTCTGTGAACAGGATGCCATCCAGGTGGTCATTTTCGTGCTGCACCACACGAGCGTGCAGGCCGGACAGTTCCATGGCGAATTCCTGCCCGCTCAGATCGAATGCCTCAACGGTGATGCGTTCCGCCCGGGTGACCGGACCGTAGATCTCAGGCAGACTCAGACACCCTTCTTCAGCTTCCTCACTGCCGTTGCGTTTCACGATCTGAGGATTGATGAACACCTGTTCCAGTTCTCGTTCTTCAGGATCCCCGGACGGGTTGATGACAAACACGCGATACGGCAGTGCCACCTGATTGGCGGCCAGTCCGATGCCGCGTGCTTCGTACATCAGCTCGAACATCTGTTCCACCCACTTCTGCAGCTGGGCGTCGATACGCGTCACGTCCTGTGATTTCCAGCGAAGGGCGGGATGGGGGTGATGAACAATCTTCAATAGCGACATCGATCGGGCTTCGTGACGGGAAAAGCTGCGTTCTGGTTGAATCGGACTGATCCAAAGTATCGCCGCGTTTTCCGGTTCCGCAAGCCGTCTGCCGGGCTAAGCTGGAAAAAGACACGGTCAGCTCACCCGTCACCTTTCAGACCGCCGCCTTCGTCGGTGGCTTGATTGACAGCATCGAACTCGAAAGAATCACGGTCGTCCGGGGCGGTTCTGAAGAATCAGTCCGGTTCTTTCTGATCAGCAGGCATGGTCGCAGGCAGTGGCTTCAGCGGAATCAACATTCAACGAACTGGAGATCCTCGGTTCCGAGTCGGACTGTTCGTATCTTGCAGGGCGGCGGTCGCGGATGCACTACCGTCTGGCTCTTTCCCTGTCCGCCAGCCGCTATGAACATCTGCTGGAACGCGGCTGGCGTCGATTTGGTCGAACCCTGTTTCGACCGATCTGCGGAACCTGCAGAGAATGCCGGGGCCTGAGAATTGATATTGCTGCCTTCCGCCCGAGCAAGAGTCAGCGGCGAGCACGTAATCGCAACGCTGAACTTCAGTTGACGGTGCAGGCCCCCACGGTCACCGACGAGCATATTGCCTTGTACAACGCCTATCATCGGGACATGAGTCGGCGTCGCGACTGGCCCTATCACGAGATGACTCGGGACCATTATGAGGAATCCTTTCTCGACGGAGAATTTTCGTTCTCACGCGAATTTCAGTACCGGCTGAACGACCGGCTGGTCGCGCTGGGCATTGTCGACATGACGGGCCAGGCGATGTCCAGTATCTATTTTATTCACGACCCGTCTCTGCGAGATCAGTCACCGGGAACCATGTCGGTTCTGCGTGAAGTGGAGGTCGGTCAGAAGACGGGGCACCGCTGGCTGTACATGGGGTACTACATCCGCGACTGTCCGTCGATGAATTACAAGAATCGCTTCCAGCCCCATCAGATTCTCAATAATTACGTCGCCGACGATGAACCAGCGGTCTGGCAGCCGCCGGAGTAAAGCAGAGAGCAAACGCGGCAGCATCCCGCTGAATGGAATGCAACGCGGACCGGGAATGTGGGCGGTGGGATTGAGAACGGCCACACAGTTGCTACAACCCCGTCCTGCTGTGTGGCGAAACCCGGCCGAAGTCCGCGGCTGGCTTCAGAGGCGGGATGTCAGCTTTCCTTTATTTTCTCTTCAACACAATACACTCGACATGACAGAAACAGGTTCGCACAGGCCGCGGTGGCGGTCCACCACCGTGCTGGCCGTCCGGCACAAAGGAACGCTGGTTCTGGGCGCGGACGGACAGGTGACGTATGGCAATACGATCATGAAATCCGACACCAAAAAGCTGAGACGAATGCTGGACGGCCGTGTTCTGGTCGGCTTTGCCGGTTCAACGGCGGATGCGTTTGCATTAATGGAACGCTTTGAAGAAAAGGCAAAGGATTATCCCGGCAACATGGCTCGGGCGGCGACCGAGCTTGCCAGAGACTGGAGGACCGATCGGGCTCTGCGCAGGCTGGAAGCGATGATGATCGTCGCCGACACGGAACTCACGCTGCTGCTGACCGGACAGGGTGACGTGGTGCAGCCGACAGACGGCGTGGTTGGAATCGGTTCCGGCGGACCATATGCCACGTCGGCGGCGAAAGCGCTCGTCAGGCATTCATCGCTGTCCGCCGGCGAGATTGTCCGCGAATCTCTGGCGGTGGCGGCCGAAATCGACATCTACACCAACAACAACATCATTCTGGAAGAACTGCCGTCTCAGAATTCCTGAGGCGGGACCAGCCTCAGGTGTCGTGATCCCCGTGCCGGATGCCGGTTTGCGGTAGTCGCGTTCAGTGCCGAACAATCCGCGAGCAATCGGGCAACCACACAGCGGCACCGGATCCACTGTCCTTTTTTCTTCAGCGTTCCGGCACGGTGGAACTTCAACAGAAACAGACCTGCAGAGCACCGAATTCGACATGTCAGAACAGCCACACACAATGACTCCGCGACAGATTGTGGAGAAACTGAGTCAGCATATTGTCGGCCAGGAAGACGCCAAACGTGCCGTCGCGATTGCCCTTCGCAATCGCTGGCGCTGGCAGCAGCTGTCTGACGAGATGCGTCAGGAAGTGACTCCGCGAAACATTCTGATGATCGGACCCACCGGCGTGGGAAAAACAGAAATTACGCGTCGTCTGGCCACGCTGACCGGAGCACCGTTCATCAAGGTGGAGGCCACGAAATATACGGAAGTCGGCTACTACGGTCGCGACGTGGAAAGCATGGTCCGTGACCTTGTCGAAGCCGCCATCGGCATGATTCGAAGCAGCAAACGCAGGGAAGTGGAAGAAGTGGCCATGCAGCGGGTGGAAGATCACCTGCTGGAACTGCTGGTACCACAGGAACCGGCGCCGTCGTTTTCGTCGTCGTCGGAAGCCGCCGAGGAATCAGAATCTCAGCAGGGGAAGCATGAACGAACCATTGCCAAGTTTCGCGACATGCTCCGCGACGGCAGGCTGGAAGACCGGATGGTCGAACTTTCGATCGAACAACGGTCCTCGCCGGTTCAGGTCTTCACCAACATGGGCATGGAGCAGATGGACATGGATCTGCAGGGCATGCTGGACAAAATGATTCCCAAACCGAACACGGCCCGGCGACTGTCTGTGAAAGAGGCGCGTAAGGTGCTGCATGAACAGGAGATCGAAGCGCTCCTGGACAAGGAAACCGTGCAGGAGGAAGCCATCCGACTGGCCGAAAATACCGGCATGATCTTCATTGACGAAATCGACAAGGTGTGCAGCACCGGTGAAGGCGGCAGGTCTGCCGATGTCAGTCGCCAGGGAGTTCAGCGAGACCTGCTGCCGATTGTTGAAGGTACGACGGTGCAGACGCGATACGGGACTGTGTCGACCGAAAAGATCATGTTCATCGCGGCCGGCGCCTTCCATCGGGCCAGACCATCCGACCTGATGCCGGAGTTGCAGGGACGTTTTCCCATTCGCGTTGAACTGCAGGACCTGACGCGTGAGGATCTGGTGCGGATCCTGACCGAACCGTCCAGTTCAATCACGCGGCAGTACACCGAACTGCTGGCCGTGGACGGCGTGGCCGTGACCTATACCGAAGATGGTCTGAAAGCCATCGCAGAGATCGCGTTTCATGTGAACCAGACCACTCAGAATATCGGTGCCAGACGACTGCAGACCATCATGGAACGACTGCTGGAAGACGTCAGTTTCGAAGCACCGGACTGCGGGACCAGGTCGGTCGTGGTGGATGCGGATTACGTCAACCATCGACTGGAAGACGTGCGCCGGGACGAGGATCTGAGCCGGTTTGTGCTGTGAACCGCCGCTGACTTCCAGCGAACCGGTTTCCGGGAACTACCCACCCGTCCGAATGCGGCCCCGGCGTCTGCTGACACCTGGCCGACATCAGGCAGTACCCGCACTGCGGCGTGAATGTCAGCGCTGACACCTGGATCAGGGGCTCGCCCGACGTTACCCTGTCTGGTAAAATCTGTTGATCGGATCTGCCGGTCACGATGCAGACTGACAGGCTGCGCTCCGGCACTCATCAGACGGCAGGTGGCGGTACGTTTTGTTGAATCAGGCCCGAGAACTGGCCGGAGTGCTGACCGGAACATTGCCGTGATGGCGCGGACTTAAAAGAATATTCATTCAGCAGAACTCGACAGGGGGGCGGTTTTGGCAGCAGAAGCAGTGCAGCCGAAAGCCATGGCGGCTTCCGTTGTGGTTTTTATTCCACCAGTGATTTCAAACAGGGAAGAGGTACAGGAATGAGACGAATTCAGACGTTATTGGCGGTGATGGTCCTGTTCGCCGGTGCTGGGGACCGATTGAGTGCGGACGAACCGTCTGAAAAGCCGGAGGTCACGGTGACTCTGCTGGACGGTACCTGGGCCGATGCCCGCCGGTACATCGCCGAACAGAAGGGCAAAGTGGTGGTGGTGGTGGACTTCTGGTCCACGTCCTGCCTGCCCTGTATGACGGAATTTCCGAACCTGGTGAAGCTGAAGGACAAATACGGCGACAAGGTTGTACGAGTCAGCTTCAACCTTGACTACGCCGGTATCAAATCCAAGCCACCATCATATTACCGACCTCGCGTGGAGAAGTTTCTGACGTTGCGGAAGGCTGATTTTCGAAATTATCTGTGCACCGTGGACGCGCTCGATTTTTTCGACGAAATGGATCTGAATTCCATCCCGGCCGTGTTTGTTTATGGCCGTGATGGCAGTCTGGCCAAACGTTTTGATGACAGCCTGCTGGAACCTGGCGAAGAAGAGGCGTTCACTTACGAAGCTGACATCTTCCCGTTTCTGGACAAGCTGGTGAAATAGCAGAGGGCAGCCGCGTCCATTGCAAGCAGAATGTGTGGGGCGGTCGGGAGACCGCCCCACAACGGGAGAAGAGGCGTTCACTTACGAAGCTGACATCTTCCCGTTTCTGGACAAGCTTGTGAAATAGCAGAGGGCAGCCGCGTCCGTTG